>CP152408.1:4536388-5184444 GCA_038961845.1 Xylophilus sp. GW821-FHT01B05 | reverse complement strand
ACCCGGGTCGAGGCCACGTTGAGCGACAGGCGCATCAGCGTGGTCAGCAGCAGCACCGAGGGGAAGGCGATGAAATCCAGCGGCTTGATCATGTAGGCCGCCACCATCATCACCATCAGCGCCACCGCGATGTTGATGGTGAAGAAGGTGTCCAGCAGCCAGGGCGGCATTGGCAGCACCATCATGGCCAGGATCATCACCACGAACAGCGGCGCGGCAATGCCCTGCAGCATCGTGGCGTGCTTGCCGAGCCAGAGCCGGGCCTGTCCTAGCTGTCCAAGCGAGGCGTTCATCGGTCAATCCTTGAGGTCGAAGACAGGGACTCCACCGGCGCGGCCGGAGAGCTGGTGGCGGGCGCGGCGGCGTGCGCCGGCTTGTGGTGCGGGTCCATCTCGGGCGGCACCAGCGGCTCGGGCCGCGGCTCGGCGGTCGGCATGGCGCCCTGGCCGCGCAGCGCGGCCTTCATGCGGTAGACGTAGGCCAGCACCTGCGCCACGGCGGCATACAGCGCCGAGGGAATCGCCTGGTCCAGCTCGGCATGGGCGTACAGCGCGCGCGCCAGCATGGGCGACTGCAGCACCGGCACGTCGTGCGACTTGGCCACCTCGCGGATGCGCATGGCCAGCAGGTCGGCGCCCTTGGCGATCACCTGCGGCGCGCCCATGGTCTTCTCGTCGTACTTGAGCGCCACCGCATAGTGCGTCGGGTTCATCAGCACGAAGTCGGCCTTGGGCACGTTGGAGATGCTGCGGCGCTGCGACACCTCGCGCTGGCGCTGGCGCAGCTTGTTCTTGACCTCGGGGCTGCCCTCGGAGTTTTTGTGCTCCTGCTTGACTTCCTGGTGGCTCATCTTGAGCCGCGAGCGGTGGAAGAAGGCCTGCAGCGGCACGTCCAGCACGGCTGCCGCAAACACCACCAGCAGCAGCAGCGACACGCCCGTGACCAGCCAGTTGCCCAGGTCCTGCATGGCCATGGTCGAGGGCTGCAGCACCAGGCTGGCGACACGCTGCACGCTGCTGCGCAGGTAGCTCCAGGAGACCAGCGCCAGGATGCAGGTCAGCAGGCACAGCTTGCTGACATTGGCCAGTTGCTGCTTGCTGAACAGCCGGCCCAGGCCCGCGAGCGGGTTGATCCGGTTGAAGTCGGGCATGACGGGTTTCAGGCTGCTGACCCAGCCGCCTGCGGCCACGGTGCTGAGCATGGCGGTTGCGCCCACGATCACGGCAAAGGCCAGTGCCGCCAGCAGGCCGACCAGGCTCAGGTCGCGCAACTGGTGCAGCATGTTGGCCGGGTCTTGCAAGGTGGTGGCGTTGAACACCAGTTGCCGGCTGAGCGCCAGCTTGAGCCGGTCGAACACCACAGGCATCAGCACCATCACCGCGACCGCGCCACTGCCCAGCACGGCCAGGTGGGCCAAATCGCGCGAACGGGAAACCTGCCCGTCCTGGCGGGCCTGCCGAAGCTTTTGTTCGGTAGCGGGTAGCTGGCGGTCTTGGCTGGAACTCATGGGGCGGGAGGGCTGGTCCCGCCGATTGTCGGCACGCGCCGCCCGCGCTAAAGCCCGATAAGACCGGGTTCACCCCGCCTGTTCAGCCCGGCAGCGGGCGTACGGCAGGGGATTTCAAAAAAGATAGCTAGAAGCCCAGGCGCAGCCTGGGCTAGAGCCACTTTTCCTTCAAAAACCTAAACTTGCCAGCAAATCGTCCACTTCGGACTGGCTAGTGACGACATCCGATGCCGTCTCCGGGTCCACCACCGGCCCCTGCAGGCGCGGCGTGGCCGTGGGGCCTGGCGCGGGCAGTTCGTCGGCGGAGGCGGCCGCAGCGCTGGCGGCGGCGGCGGTGGCAGCCGTGGCGGCAGCCGCGGCTTCGGGCGGGGCGCTGCCCGGCGGGGCGGTCTGGATCAGCAGCTGGACCAGTTGGTCTTCCAGCGTCGCGGCCAGGCTCACGACGCGGGCGATCACCTGGCCGGTGAGGTCATGGAAGTCCTGCGCCATCATGATTTCGGTCAGGTGACCGTCGGCCTCATGGGTGACGCGCTCCATGTCGGTCAGGAAGTTCATGATCTTGCCGGTGGCCACGGCGGCCACCGGGTCCTTCACCAGGTCGGTGACCATGCGCCGCGTTTCGGTGGCGATGTAGGCATGCTGGCTCTTGGCCTGGTCGACCCGGTTCAGCACCTTCTCGGCGGCTTCGCCGGTCAGGCGCGCGATATAGGTCAGCCGGCTCTTGGCGTCGGGCAGCTCGCCGGCGCTGTCGCGCAGCTTCTCGGTGTAGCCCAGGGCATTGAGGGAGTCATGCAGCTGGCGCGTGAGCTGGCCGATCTTGGTGTGCACGTCGACCACGGTATCCGTGGCCAACAGAGGGGAAGATGCCTGCTGCGCCGTCGTCATGCCAGCCCCGTCTTTTTCAAGATGTTGAGAACCTTCTCTTCCAGCGTGGCCTTGGTGAAGGGCTTGACGATGTAGCCGGCAGCGCCGCCCTGGGCGGCCGCGACGATGTCTTCCTTGCGCGCTTCGGCGGTCACCATCAGCACCGGCAGGTGCTTGAGCTTTTCATCGCCCTTGATCTGCGACAGCAGCTCAAAGCCGTTCATGTTGGGCATGTTGATGTCGGTCACAACGAAGTCGAACCGGCTGTTGCGCAGTTTGTTGAGGGCGGCGACGCCGTCCTCGGCTTCATCGGCGTCGGCGTAACCGCTCTCTTTGAGCAGGTTGCGGACGATCCTCCGCATGGTCGAGAAATCGTCGACGATCAGGAAGCGCAGGGCAGTGGCCACGAGAGACCCTTTCGGTAGGGAATGGTAGTTATGGAGGTCATGGGGGCAGGCGGCGGATGCTAACGCGTCGCGGCCGCCGGTGCGGCGGCCGAAGCCGGCGCCTGTTCGATTTCCTGGATGGCGCCGGCAATCTGCTCGGCCGACAGCGCCGCCTTGTGCTGGGTGCCCAGCAGACGGGTCTCGGCCTCGTGCGTCATCACGGTGATGCTGATGCGGCGGTTGACCGGCGCCAGCGGGTGCTCGGGCTCCAGCAGGTCACTTGCGGACAAGCCCACCACGCGCACCAGCTTGGCGTCGGGCATGCCGGCGGCCACCAGTTCGCGGCGCGAGGCATTGGCCCGATCGGATGAAAGCTCCCAGTTGCCGTAGCCGCGCACGCCGTTGCCGTAGGGCGCGGCATCGGTGTGGCCGGCCAGGCTGATGCGGTTTTCGACGCCGTTGAGCGCGGCGCCCACCTCGCGCAGGATGTCGCGCATATAGGGCTTCACCAGCGCGCTGCCGGTGTCGAACATGGGGCGGTTCTGGTCGTCCACGATCTGGATCTGCAGGCCGTCGGGCGTGATGTCCAGGCGGATCTGGGAGCGGAATTCCTGCAACTTGGGGCTTTCGGTGATCAGCGCCTCGATTTTCTCACGCAGCATGCGCAGCTTCTGGGCATCTTGCCGGGCGATCTCGGCCTTGGCCGCCTCGGGCGACATGCGCGACTGGCGATCGGCCTCGGCGTCGGCCCGGCGCACCTGGCCGTGCACCTTGGACAGATCGTTGCCGCCGCCCGGAATCACGCTCGAGCTATTGCCCGCGCCATTGCCGCCCACCATGGCCACCTTCAGCGGCGAGCTGAAATAAGCGGCAATGCCCTGCAGCTCGCCCTTGGCGGTCGAGCCCAGCAGCCACATCAGCAGAAAGAAGGCCATCATGGCCGTGACGAAGTCGGCGTAGGCGATCTTCCAGGCGCCGCCATGGGCCTTGTGGGCCTGCTTCTTGATGCGCTTGACGATGATGGGCTGGAGCTTCTTGTCGGCCATGGTGGCCTCCTTGCTTTACGCTTACTTCCGGCCCTTCACGTGGCTCTCAAGCTCGATGAAGCTCGGGCGCACGTCGGAGAACAGCACCTTGCGGCCGAATTCGATGGCGGTGGTCGGGTTGTAGCCCTGCATGCTGGCCAGCAGCGTGGTCTTGATGCATTGCAGCTCCTTGGTGCCGTCCTCGGACTTCTGCTCCAGCAGCCCGGCCAGCGGCTCCACCACACCGTAAGCAAGGAGAATGCCCAGGAAGGTGCCCACCAGGGCCGAGCCGATCATGGCGCCCAGCACCGCCGGCGGCTGGCCCACCGAACCCATGGTGTTGACCACCCCCAGCACGGCCGCCACGATGCCGAAGGCCGGCAGTGCGCCGGCCAGCCGGGTCAGGGCGGCCACCGGGCCATGGGCCTCTTGGTGGTGGGTTTCGATCTCGCTGTCCATCAGCGCCTCGATCTCGTGTGAATTGAGGTTGCCCGACACCATCATGCGCAGGTAGTCGGTCATGAATTCGGCCACGTGGTGGTCATTGCCCACGGCCGGGTACTTCTGGAAGATGGGCGATTCCTCGGGCTTCTCGACGTCGTTTTCGATCGCCATCAGGCCGTCCTTGCGGGCTTTTTGCAGGATGTCGTAGAGCAGCGACATCAGCTCCAGGTAGCGCGCCTTGGTGTACTTGGAGCCCTTGAAGGCCTGCGGCAGCACCTTGACCGTGGCCTTGAGCACCTTGGACTGGTTGTTCACCACGAAGGCGCCCAGCGCGCCGCCCAGGATGGTGATCAGCTCAAAGGGCAGCGCCTGCAGGATCACGCCAATATTGCCGCCATGCAGGATGAACATCCCGAAGATGCAGCCGAGGCAGACGACGTAGCCGATGATGACGAACATGGACGGATTGGATAGGGCCGGTGTGCCAGGGCTGGCGGAATCCCGATGGGATGCGAACTGGGGCGAAAGGGCGCCGTATCAGAATGCTACTGCACGAGCGGACGGCGCAAGCCGGCGAAAAGAGCCGGGATCGGTATCCATCCCTCACTTTTGAGTCCGGCGGCCTGGTGCGCAGCACCCCATGACAGCTTCTGCCGGGCCTGGCGTGGCGCCGGAATTGGGGCGAATTTGTCTGCTAGTTCCAGGCTCAGCTTTTCTGCGCGGCGGTTAGGCTCGCCAGCAAGACGCCGCTCGCCTCGGGGAGGCCGGCACGAAACCCCAACCAGGAATGCATCACATGAACGCACCGGTGCCGTTCGACAAACCCGCAGGTTTTGCGCCCGTATATGTGACGCGTCCCAGCTTGCCGCCGCTTGAAGAGTTCATTCCCTTCCTGGAGAGAATCTGGGAAAGCGGAATACTGACCAACAACGGGCCCTACCATCAGGAGCTGGAGCAGCGTTTGGGCGAGTATCTTGGAGTCGAGCATGTATCGCTCTTCTCGAACTGCACGATCGCCCTGATCACGGCCTTGCAGGCGCTACGGGTCACAGGTGAGGTCATCACCACGCCCTATTCGTTCGTGGCGACCGCGCACTCCATCTTGTGGAACGGTATCCGTCCGGTCTTTGCCGATATCGACCCTGCAACCCTCAATCTGGACCCTGCCGCCGTGGAGGCGGCCATAACGCCCCAGACAACGGCCATCATGCCGGTCCATTGCTATGGCCGCCCCTGTGATGTTCAGGCTATCCAGAAGATCGCCGACAACTATGGACTCAAGGTCATCTACGATGCGGCCCATGCGTTCGGCGTCCGGGATGCCGGGGGCAGTGTTCTGCGCCATGGGGATCTTTCCGTGGTCAGCTTCCACGCCACCAAGGTCTTCACGACCTTCGAGGGTGGTGCCATCATCAGCCCGGACGCCAAAACCAAGCAGAGAGTGGACTACCTGAAGAACTTCGGGTTTGCCAACGAGGTGACGGTGGTGGCGCCAGGGATCAACGGCAAGATGAGCGAGGTCAATGCCGCCTTCGGCCTGCTGCAACTGCGCGGCATAGACCAGTCGCTAGCGAAGCGACGCGACATTGCCAGGGAGTACAGCCGCGGCCTGGCGGGGTTGCCGGGCATCACCTGCGTGACCCGGGACGTCGTGGAGTCGATCAACAACTCGTATTTCCCCATCATGGTGGACGATGCCTATGGCATCAGCCGCGATGAGTTGTACCGCTTGCTGAAGGAGGGGGGGATTTACGCGCGGCGGTATTTCTACCCGCTGATCACGGAATTCCCGATGTATCGGGGGCTGCCTTCCGCGGCGGCATCTGCACTGCCGGTGGCCCGTTGGGCTGCCGACGGCGTGATCTGTCTGCCGATCTACCCGGACCTCCCGATGAGCATCGTCGAATCGATCGTTCGGACGGTGCGTGAGTGCGGCCATGCTTGAAGCTCGGGCTGGGTCCATCTCATGGTGAGCGTGCTGGTTTTTCCCTGCGGCAGCGAGATTGGCTTGGAGATCGGCCGCTCCCTGCGGCACGTGGAGGATGTGCATCTGGTCGGTGCTTCCTCGGTGGACGATCACGGGCGGTTCGCCTTCGACCACTATGTGGGCGGACTCCCCAGCGTGGAGGACGAGGATTTCCCGGAGAGACTGGCGGACCTGGCCAAGGCGCTGGCCATAGATTTCATATTTCCTGCGCACGACAGCGTGGTGTTGGCGCTGTCCCGCTGCGCGGAGAAATTTGAGGCGGAAATCCTGACGAGCGCCCTCCTGACCTGCGAAGTGACCCGCTCGAAGCGCCAGACCTATGAGTACCTGGGCGGTGTGTTGAGAACTCCGCGGGTCTATGCGGAGAGAAGCGGCCTGCCCTATCCGGTGTTTCTGAAGCCAGACGTTGGCCAAGGGTCGAAGGGAACGCTCACGGCATTCTCGGATGCGGATGTGGCGGGTGCTTTCCAGCGCGATGGCTCGCTGCTGGTACTCGAGTACCTGCCAGGACCCGAGTACACCGTGGACTGCTTCACAGACCGTTCAGGGGTGTTGCGCTATGCGATGCCACGGGTGCGGCGCCGCATTGCCGGCGGCATCAGCGTGAATTCATCCAAGGTGGATCTACCGGAGGCCGCCGACCTCGCGCATGTCATCAATCATGCGCTCGAGTTGCGCGGCGCCTGGTTCTTTCAATTGAAGATCAGCTCGGACGGTGAACCGTGCCTGCTGGAGGTCGCTCCGCGCATCGCCGGGACGATGGCAGTCAGTCGGGCCGCAGGCGTGAACTTGCCGTGGCTGACGTTGATGGACCGTCTGGGGCGAGAGGTTCAGGTGCGTGCCCACCCCTTCCACGTGGAGGTGGACCGGGCGTTGGGTACGCGCTACCGCCTGGGCTTCGAGTTCGAGCATGTGTACATCGACTTGGAGCCGGGACTGCTTATCTGCCAGCAGCCCAGCCCCGAGGCCATGCTCTATCTGCACCGGTGCAGAAATCAATCCAAGAAGACCTATCTCGTGACACGCGGCCTGCCTCAAGAGGCTGTCGCCCGGCAACTTCAGCGTGCCGGCATCGCGCTGACTCTGTTCTCGGAAATCTTGGCACTGGGCCAGGAGGAAGCGCTGGCGCCCGAGCCCAATGCCGTGGTCATCAGCGGGCAGGCACAGCTCGTGCGGTTCAAGGATGGGTCCGTGTGTGTTTTTCATCCCCATGATCTGGAGTGTTTGTTATGACTGCGATCGATGCCGCTCGCCAGGACGAAGAGATATCGGTTCTGCGGCAATTGCTGGCCAAGACCGTGAGCAGCAAGAAGCATGCGGCTTACCAGCGTTTGCCCCAGCGTCTTGCCGACATCCTGGGCCCGCTGGCGGTCGAGCTTCGACCAAAGTTCGAGCATGAGCGCTGGGCCTACATCCGTGACAACGTGCCGCTGCGGGGGCGCTCGGTGCTGGACATCGGGTGCAATACCGGCTATTTCATGTTCGCCGCCCTGGATGACGGTGCTCGCTGTGTGACGGGCTACGAGGGCGGCGTCTTTCATGCCGACTTTGCACGGCGCACCATCGGCGTGCTGGGAGAAGGTGCGCGAGCAGAGATAAAGGCCGAGTACTTCGACTTCCAATCATCCGGCGAGCGCGTGGATGTGGCTTTCCTGTTGAACGTGCTGCACCACGTCGGGGATGACTATGGGGACCCGAGCTTGGATATCTCTGCCGCCAAGCAAGCCATAGCCAAAAGCCTGCGCGAAATGCACAAAGTCGCCGAACGGCTGGTGTTTCAGCTGGGCTTCAATTGGAAGGGCGATATTTCCCGCTGCTTGTTCGACCATGGCTTGAAGTCGGAAATGATCGAATTCGTGCGCGAAGCCGTCCGTGGCGTGTGGACCGTGACCGCCATTGGCGTGGCGACCAGGGGCGAGGACGGCGAGGTCCGCTACTCGGATGTGAGCCCTGACAACATCGCGCGTATGGATGCGCTGGGTGAGTTTCTGAACCGGCCGATCTTTATTCTTGAGCGCATCGAGGCGGCCGGCTTTGATGGCAGCGTTGCCGTTGGCCCAGCATCGGGTCGTTGACGGGGAAGTGAATTGAACAGCAGGCTCTATCGCGCACGCAAACCGCAGCCCTACTACATCTACGCGCCCGACTACGCCGACAGCTCGTCCGGCATCGCCGTGCTGCACTATCTCTGCCACGCGCTCAACCTTGAAGGCTGCGATGCCTTCATCGCGCTGGGGAGCGTCGTCAAGCACGGGCTCAAGACGCCGCTGCTGACCGAGGCCGACAAAGAGGCGCACCGCCGCGCCGGCCGCATGCCGATCGCGGTCTACCCGGAGATCGTGACCGGCAACCCGCTGGGCGCGGACGTCTGCGTGCGCTACATGCTCAACCGCGAGGGCTTCCTCAACGGCAACCGCCTGGAAGCCGGCCCGGCTGACCTGTTCTTCTACTTCTCGCCCGAGTTTGCCGAGCCCGGCACGCCGCCTGCGCAGATGGAGCTGCTCACGCTGCCGCCCAACGACATGGCGCTGTTCGCCCCCGATCCGGCCAACCCCCGGGGGCGCAAGTTCCTGTACCTGCACCGCTTTGCGCAGGAGCGGGTGGACTTCACGCACCTGCCGCCAGACATCGAGATCCTGTCCAACCGCACGCCCGTGCCGTTGGCGGAACTCGCGCGCCTGCTGCAGTCGGCGGACGTGCTCTACAGCTACGAGCGCTCCGCCACCTGCACCAAGGCCATGCTGTGCGGCTGCCCGGTGGTCTACCTGCGCGAGGGCGGGCTCACTACCCTGCCCGGGCAGCACCTCTACGGGGATTGCGGCGCCGCCATGATCGACACCCCGGGCGGCCTGGAGCACGCCCGTGCCTCGGTGGACCGGATCCGCGGCTTCCATGCCAGGCTGGAAGAGGTCTTCTGGCAGCAGCTCGAACGCTTCGTCACCCTCACCCAGGCGCGCGCGGATGCGGTAGCGCCTGTACTGCACTGGGCGCAATCCCGGCTGCCGAGCCAGGCCCAGGGCCGCCTCATGGAGGCCCGGCTGCAGCAGCACGGCGGCGGCCCGTCCATCTGCGTCTTCCTGCGCGACCTGCAGGGCGACAGCCGGCGGCTGGAAGCCACGCTCAAGAGCCTGGTGTTCGGCCAGGGCCTGTATGCCAATCTGAAGATCGTGGTGCTCACCGCCGCGCCGGTGTCCGGCACCACGGCGGCCGACAAGATCCACCTGGTGCAGGTGGAGGAGGGCGGCTACGTCGAGGCGCTCAATGCGCTTGCGGCGCAATCCGACTGCGACTGGCTGCTGCTGGCCGACGCGGGCGATGAATTCACACGCGCCGGCCTGCTGCAGGTGGCCCTGCGCATCATCGATGCGCCACAGTGGCGCGCGGTCTACGCCGACGAACTGCGCCGCCTGCCGGGCGGCGGCATGGGCGTGGCGCTGCGCCCGGCCTTCAACCTCGATCTGCTGCTGAGCCTGCCCGCCAGCATGGCGCGTCGCTGGCTGGTACGCCGCGACGTGCTGCTGGGCGTGGGCGGTTTCGACCCCGCGGCGGCCGAGGCGCTGGAATTCGACCTGCTCCTGCGCCTGATCGACGCCGGCGGCATCGAAGGGCTGGGGCACGTGGACGAGCCATTGCTCACCGCCGATGCGCCAGTGCTGGCCGACAAGCCGGCGGAGCGCCGTGTGCTGCAGCGCCACCTGGAGCAGCGCGGCTACGGCTCGGCCGAGGTGCATTCGACCCTGCCGGGCCGCTACCGCGTGGAATACGGCCATGCGCAGCAGCCTTTGGTCTCCATCATCATTACTGCGCGAGACCCGTTGCCCGTGCTCCAGCGCTGCGTTGAAGGCCTGCTGGAGAAGACGCGCTATCCGCACTACGAACTGCTGATCCTGGACCAGGGCAGCGAAGCCGCCGATATGCGCGCCTGGCTCGATGGCGTGGCCGCCATGGGCAGCGAGCAGGTGCGCGTGCTGCGCGCCGCGCAGGCCTTGGGTACGCCAGCCGCCTGCAATGCCGCCGCGCGCGAGGCGCGCGGCGAATACCTGCTGCTGCTGGACCCCGACACCGCCGTCCTGCACGAGGACTGGCTCGATGCCTTGCTCAACCACGCACAGCGGCCCGAGGTCGGCGTCGTCGGCGCCAAGCTGCTGCGGCCCGACGGCCGTGTTCAGCATGCGGGCCTGGTGCTTGGTTTGCAGGGGCCGGCCGGCCATCCCTTCGTGGGCCAGCCGCTGGATGCGGGCGGCTACATGCACCGGCTGGAGGTGGACCAGGGCTACAGCGCCGTTGCGGCGACCTGCCTCATGGTGCGCAAGTCGCTCTACGACGAGGTCGGCGGCTTTGACGAGGCGGCATTCCAGCAGGCCTACGGCGATGTCGACCTGTGCCTGAAGGTGCGCAGCGCGGGCTACCTCGTCGTCTGGACGCCCCATGCGATGCTGATGCACGAGGGCCCGGAGCCGGCAGAGGCCGCAGCTAGCGAGGCGCGCCATGTGGCCGAGGAAGAGATGTACGCGCGCTGGCTGCCGTCGATCGCGCGCGATCCGGCCTACAACCGCAGCCTCACGCTGCAGGGGCCGGGCTTCGAGCTGGAGACTGCAGAGCCATACACCTGGCGCCCACTCGATTGGCGCCCGCTGCCGGTGGTCCGCGCCATGGCTGCGGACGAGAATGGCTGCGGCCACTACCGCGTCATCCAGCCGCACCAGGCCATGGAGCGCGAAGGCTTGATCCAGGGCGTGCTCGGCTCGGCCCATCTGTCGCCTGTGCAACTGGAACGCCAGGCGCCCGACGCCATCGTCTTCCAGCGCCAACTGCTGGACGGCCAGATCGAATGGATGCGCAAGGCCCGCAAGTTCTCGGGCGCCTTCAAGGTCTATGAGCTGGACGACTACCTGCCCGGCATCCCGCTGAAAAGCGCCCATTGGGGCGCCCTGCCCAATGACGTGCTGAAGTCCTTGCGCAAGGCGCTGGGCCATGTGGACCGCTTCGTGGTGTCGACGCCGGCGCTGGCGGAGGCGTTCTCCGGCCTGCATCCCGACATCCGCGTGGTGCGCAACCGCTTGCCGCCGGCCTGGTGGGCGGGCCTGCAGGGCCAGCGGCGGCGCGGGGCCCGGCCACGCGTCGGCTGGGCCGGCGGCGGCGGGCACCGTGGCGATTTGGAACTGGTCGCCGATGTCGTGGCCGAGCTTGCCGGCGAGGTCGAATGGGTGTTCTTCGGAATGTGCCCCGAGAAGCTGCGGCCCTTTGTGGCCGAGGTGCATCCCGGCGTGCCCATTGCGCAGTACCCCGCAGCCCTGGCGAGGCTCGACCTTGACCTGGCGCTGGCGCCGCTCGAGCACAACCTGTTCAACGAGTGCAAGAGCAACCTGCGGCTGCTGGAATACGGCGCCTGCGGTTTTCCCGTGGTGTGCAGCGACGTGCGCTGCTACAGCGAGGACGGGCTGCCGGTCACCCGGGTCAAGAACCGCTTCAAGGACTGGGTCGCGGCCATCCGCATGCACCTGGATGACCTGGACGCCACAGCCCGGGTGGGCGACGAGTTGCGCGCGGCGGTCACGCGCGACTGGATGCTGGACGGCAAGAATCTGCTGGACTGGCGCGCGGCATGGCTGCCTGCATGAGCCGAGCGGGCACCTAGTCTTCTAGTGCTGGAGGAATAAAAAAAGCGCCCGCAGGACGGGCGCTCTTTTTTTTGGGAGGCCGCCAGAAAACCGGACGGACCTTGCCTGCGAATAGCCGGCCTATCAACCGCCTCCGCGCAGCAGCGTCAGCACGCTCTGCGGCAACTGGTTGGCCTGGGCCACCATCGCGGTGCCGGCCTGTTGCAGGATCTGGGCGCGCGAGAGGTTGGCGGTTTCTGCGGCAAAGTCGGCGTCCACGATGCGGCCGCGGGCGGCGGACATGTTCTCGCTCTGCACGTTGATGTTGTCGATCGAGGTCTCGAAACGGCTCTGGATCGCACCGAGGTCGGCACGCGAGGAGTTGACCGTGTCGATGGCCGAATCGATCTTCTTCAGGGCGACCCAGGCGTCGGCCTGGGTGGCTACCGTCAACTGGCGCTTGCCGGTGGTGTCGTCCACGCCGATACCCAGCGTGGCCGAGCCAGTGGTGGCCGCGGTGATGCTCGCATCGGCGATACCGGCGGTAGTCGCGCTCAGGCCGGAGACCGTGACTGTCAGGGCGTTGCCATTGGCGTCGACCCTGTCGGAGCGGTATTCCACCGTCGTGCCGTCATCGCCCAGGAAGGCGGTCAGGCCGGTATCGGCGGTCTTGGCATTGATTGCGGCTATCACCTGGCCAACACGCTCGGAGGAGGAGGTTGCCGCTGGAATGTCGCTCAGCATGATGGGCGTGCTGCCAGAGACGGTGATGGTCACGCCGCTGATCGCCGCGCCATAGCCGCCCGAGCCCGCTGCCGTGGTGGTGACCGCGCCGCTGGCCGTGCCGTAGGCCACGCTGCCCAGATCGGAGGCCTTGGCATTGCCCAGGTTGCCGATGGTGATGTTGTCGCCGGAGTTGGAGCCGACCTGGAACACCGCGCCGGCAAAACTGCCGTTCAGCAGCTTCTGGCCGTTGAAGGTGGTGGTCTTGGCGACGCGGTCGATTTCGTCGGACAGCTGGGACACTTCTGCCTGCAGGGACTTGCGGTCACTGGCGCTGTTGGTGGCGTTGCCTGCCTGTACCGCCAGTTCGCGCATGCGCTGCAGCATGTCGCCGACCTTGCCCAGGGCGCCTTCGGCCGTCTGCGCCAGCGAAATGCCGTCGTTGGCATTGCGCGCGGCCACGGCCAGGCCCTTGACCTGGGTGTTCATGCGCTCGGAAATCGCCAGGCCGGCCGCATCGTCCTTGGCGCTGTTGACGCGAAGTCCGGAGGACAGGCGCTGCATGGAGGTGGCGAGGGAAGTCTGGGAGGCGCTCAGGTTGCGCTGCGCATTGAGCGAAACGATATTCGTATTGATGGTGGATGCCATGTCGGGTTTCCTCTCGGGATGAAAAACCGGCATGCCGCCGGAAAGGCAGTCGGGTATCCAGCCCGACTTTCTGTCGATGCGCTGGATTCTGGGCATTCGCGGGCGCCCCATGAGCCCGAAAAAGAGGCGAAAAGCGCGCCAATTCCCGGCCTGCCCGGCGGGCCAAACCCCGAAGATCGCCGGGTGCCAGGATCCGGCGCCCGTTGTTTCGGGGGCCGGTTCCCGGAGCGTGCGGCTACAAATTTCATGGACCACCCTCAAGTTTTTCCGTGCTGACCCGAAAACCTGTGCAATGGACCTGCAAGGGTGCATTGGCCGGCAACCACCGGTCTGGTGCCAGCCTCCTGGCTGGCGTTGAGATCGGCGCTTTTGCCGGGTAAACACAAGTTTCAGGAGCTTTTCCATGGCCTCAACCATCAATACCAACGTCGTTTCGCTCAATGCGCAGCGCAACCTGGGTGCATCCCAGTCGTCGCTGGCAACGTCCATGCAGCGCCTGTCTTCGGGCCTGCGCGTCAACAGCGCCAAGGACGATGCAGCTGGCTTGGCGATTTCCGAGCGCATGAACACCCAGGTCAAGGGCCTGGCGGTAGCCGCGCGCAATGCCAACGACGGCATTTCGCTGGCGCAGACGGCCGAAGGCTCGCTGGGCAAGATCAGCGACATGCTGCAGCGCATGCGTGAACTGGCCGTGCAGTCGGGCAATGCCACCAACAGCGCCAGCGACCGCAAGTCCCTGCAGGCAGAAGTGTCCCAGATGTCCGACGAAATCGACCGCGTCGCCAAGACCACCAGCTTCAACGGCGCCAAGATCCTCGACGGCTCCTTTGCGGGTGCCGTGTTCCAGGTGGGCGCCAACTCTGGCGACAACATCTCCACCGGCAGCATGGGCAACGCCAAGACCTCGGCCCTGGGCCAAGTGGCCTACGGTTCGGCCAGCGGTGCTGTTACTACGGTGGTGGCGGGTTCCGGCGGCTATGGCGCCGAAATCAGCGGCGTGACCATCACCGTCTCCGGCAGCCCGACGATCACGCTGGGCACCATCGGCGCGGCTTCGTCTTCTTCCGAGCGCGTCGGCCAGGTCATTGCCGCAATCAATGCCAAGACCGCCGATACCGGCCTGACCGCCTTCCTGGGCGATGACGGCACGACGGTGCAGTACCGCTCCGACAAGGTCGACGCCAACGGCGCAGCCCTGACGGTTTCGATCTCTGGCCTCACCGCCGCCACCGCCGGCATCGCCGATGCGACTGTCAACGCCACCGCCGCCGGCTCGGCCACCCTGGGTATCGGCGTGGATGACGCCACCGGCAAGCGCCAACTGACGGTGACCACCCAGGCCGACGCCTGGGTCGCCCTGAAGAAGATCGACTCGGCCATCGACACGGTCAACTCCTCGCGTGCCGACCTCGGTGCCCTGCAGAGCCGTTTCGAGAACGCCGTCAGCAACATCGGCGTGCAGAGCGAAAACATCTCGGCGTCGCGTGGTCGTATCGTCGACGCCGACTTCGCCAGTGAAACCGCCAACCTCTCGCGGTCCCAGATCCTGCAACAGGCTGGTACCGCGATGGTGGCCCAGGCCAACCAGCTGCCGCAGAGCGTGTTGACTCTGCTGCGCGGCTGATCGCGATGGAAGACCGGACGGGTTCCCCGTCCGTTCCTCGGGCGGCGAAGGCAGCAAGGCCTTCGCCGCCCTTGTCGTTTCCGTCACTTTTTGCCGTGCGAGGGTTTGCAAATGCCATAGACCGTGGCATATGCCAACCCCGCACGCCGACCTTCATCCTTCAGGGGCAATGTCATGGCTAGCATCAGTTCAATAGGTATCGGTAGCGGACTGGACGTCAAGAGCATCGTCAGCCAGATGGTGGCGCTCGAGAAGCAGCCGCTGGTGGCGCTGCAAAGCGCCGATGCAACGATCCAGAGCAAGATATCCACCTACGGGCAGATCAAGTCGCTGGTGTCCACCTTCGCCGACGCGGCGGCCAAGCTCACGCGCGACAGCGGCTGGAACAGCATGACGGTGGCCTCGACCAACAGCACCGCGGCCACCGCCACGGTCAGCGGCATCACCAAGCCCGGCAGCTACAGCGTCACGGTGTCGCAACTGGCCCAATCGCAGACCAGCGTCTCGGCCACGGCTGTGACCGCAGGCGCCTCCATGGGGGCGGGCACGCTGACGCTGCAGGTGGGCTCAGGCACCGCAGTGAACCTGGAGTTCGCCGAGGGCGACAAGACCAGCCTGGCCGATATCGCCGGCAAGATCAACGACAAGAACACCGGCCTGGTGGCCACCGTGGTCTCCGACAGCTCGGGCGAGCGGCTGATGCTGCGCTCCTCGGCCACGGGCGCGAGCAGCGCCTTCACCGTAACGGCCAGCGGCTTCAGCACCGACAACGCCACCGCGGCCCTGAGCTTCACGCAGACCCAGGCGGCGCAGGACACCAAGGCCAAGCTCAACGGCATGGACATCACCTCGGCCACGCGCAACTTCGACAGCGTGGTGTCGGGCCTGAACTTCTCGGTCTCCCAGGTCAGCACCTCGCCGGTGGATATCACGGTGACGGCCGACACCGCCACGACCAAGCAGAACATCCAGGACTTCGTCGACGCCTACAACGCCATCAACGATCTGCTGTCGACCTCGGTCAAGTACGACGCCGACACCAAGACCGCCGGCCTGCTGCAGGGCGACTCCACCGCGGTCGGGCTGCAGAACACCTTGCGCGCGGCGCTGGGCTCGAGCACGGCGGGCGGCGCCTATGCCACGTTGTCGGACATCGGCATCTCCGTCATCAAGGACGGCAACGGCAAGCTGGGGGTGGATTCGACCAAGCTCGACGCGGCGCTCAAGAACAAGCCCGACGACCTGAAGAACCTGTTCGCCAACAGCACCAGCGGCAGCGACGGCAGCAATGGCGTGGCGGTGAGGCTCCGGACGCTCACCACCAGCATGCTGTCCTTCAGCGGCGGCCTGTTCAGCGACAAGACCGATGCGCTGACCGCGGCCGACAAGCGCAACCAAGCCGAGCAGGACAAGGTCAACGCCCGAGCAGCGGTGGTGGAGGCCCGGCTGAACGCGCAGTACACCGCGCTCGACACCAAGATGGCCTCGCTCACCGCGCTCAACACCTACATCACCCAGCAGGTCGCGAACTGGAACAAGAGTAGTTAAGAACCGGGCTGAATTTGCTCGCGCGGCCCTACATTTCCGGCCGCAGGCACCGATAACCATAACAAGAGATCAATGCAAAGGAAGAGCAGCATGTTCACCCCAGCCCACGCCCGCGCAGCATCGACCTACCGCCAGGCCAGCGTCGAAGGCGCCAGCCCGCACCAGCTCGTCAGCCTGCTGTTCGAAGGCCTGCTTCAGTCCTTGCGCATGGCGCGCACCCACCTCCAGCGCGGCGACGTGGCTGGCAAGGGCGAGCACATCACCAAGGCCGTGCGCCTCATCGAAGAAGGCCTGCGCATGGGCCTGGACGACACCGATGGCGGCGAGATCGCCAGCAACCTGCGCACCCTCTATGACTACAGCGTGCGCCGGCTGACCATCGCCAACCTGCGCAACGACGACGCCCCGCTGGCCGAGGTGCAGTCCCTGATCGAAACCGTGGCCGAAGGCTGGCGCGGCATCGCTGGCAGCACGGGGCGTGCGCCCCAGGCAGCCCTGGCCGCAGGGAGGGCGTGAGATGCCCGGGATGCTCATCGACTACTACAAAGCCATCGAAGACAGCAGCCGCAAGATGCTGGATGCAGCCAAGGCCCGCGACTGGGATGAAGTGGTGCGCTACGAAGGCGCCTGCGCCGTGCTGATCGAGCAACTGCGCTACCGCGCACAAGAGCAGGAACTGCCGCCCGAGCACCGCTCGGAGAAGGTGCGCATCATGCAGCGCATCCTGCGCAACGACGCCGAGATCCGCTGCCTGGCGGAACCCTGGTTGTCGCAGTTCGACCAACTCATGGACGGTCAGCCGCAAATGATCCATTGAGATCACCCCCAGGCTACGCACTTCGTGTCTTCGCCAACCCCCTTCCGGGGGCAACACCTGCGGCCTGGCAAAGCCAGTTCCGCGGTGTTTTGGGTTCTCAAAGCAAAAAAACCGGCTATTGCCGGTTTTTTGCTTTGAGAGGGCCTTCGGCCCAGGATTGGCTCGGGTGGCTACACCTGCATGTTCATGATGTCGGTATAGGCCTGCACCATGCGGTTGCGCACGTGCATGGTGGCCTGGAAGCCGATCTGGGCTTTCTGGATGGCGACCATGGTTTCTTCCAGGCTGACCTTGGGGTTTTCCATCTGCACTTCGCGCTGCAGGCCGCTGGCCTGGCTCTGTGCGGCGCTGACCGATTCCAGCGCGCCCTTGAGTGCGCCGCCGAAGCTGCCGTCCGTGGTGCTGCCCACGTCCTGGCGTGCCTGGGTGGCAGCGGCGCGGGCCGCTGCGACGGCGGGGCTGGTGAGCGGTACGGAAGAGGGGGTGATGCGAAGATCCATGGCGGCAATCCTAAAGTTTTCAGCGGCCGTGCCGAGCCCGAATAGCGGGGGGAAACCGCGCCTTATCCCGGCAACGGCGGCGGGGGCGGGCCGAATAATCCAGATCGTCCAGGGTGCGTCCCTGTCCCCTGGAATTACCCGGAACCCTGCATGTCCGCCGTTGCCGAAATTCCCGTCAATTCCCTGACCCCGGCCGCTCCCGCCTGGTCGCGCCGCCTGGCCGCGCTGGACCGCGGGCAGCGCATGCGGCTCGGCCTGGGCGTGGCACTGCTGGTGGCCGTGGTCATCATCGGGCTGGTCATGGGCCGCCAGGCCGACTGGCGTGTGCTCTACGCCAACCTGGCTGATAAAGATGGCGGCGCCATCGTGGCGCAGCTCACCACCATGAACGTGCCCTACAAGTACGCCGAGGGCGGCGGCGCCATCCTGGTGCCGGCCGACCGGGTGCACGACGTGCGCCTGCGCCTGGCCTCGCAAGGCCTGCCCAAGGGCTCGGTGGCCGGCTTCGAGCTGATGGAGGGCAATCGCTTCGGCATGACCCAGTTCCAGGAGCGCCTGAACTTCCAGCGCGGCCTGGAGGGCGAGCTGACCCGCTCCATCCAGTCCATCGCATCCGTCGACAGCGCGCGCGTGCACCTGGCGCTGCCCAACCAGAACGGTTTCTTCCGCGAGCAGCAAAAGCCTTCGGCCTCGGTGCTGGTGACGCTGCGCGGCGGCCGCACACTGGACCGCGCCCAGATCGCCGGCATCGTGCACCTGGTGGCCTCCAGCGTGCCTGAGATGAACCCCACCGCCGTCAGCGTGCTCGACGACAGCGGCAAGCTGCTGTCCAACCCGCCCGACGGCACGCCCGGCTCGGGCGGTGGCGACGCGCAGCAACTGCAGTACGTGCAGCAGCTCGAAGCCCTCTACAGCCGCCGCATCCTCGACATGCTGGAGCCGGTGGTGGGCCGCAACAACGTCAAGGCGCAGGTCACGGCGGATGTGGACTTCTCGCAGACCGAATCCACCTCCGAGCAGCACCGCCCCAACCAGACCACCGACAGCGGCGCGGTGCGCAGCCAGCAGGTGGTGGAGAGCACTGGCCCGACCAGCGCACAGCCCACCGGCGTGCCTGGCGCCACCACCAACCAGCCGCCGGCCCAGCCTGCGGCTCCGATCAACGGCCAGGCCGCGCCACTCACGCCCGGCGCCGCACCGGCCACGGGCGGCGAGCGCCGGCGCGAGGCCATCACCAACTACGAGGTCGACAAGACGGTCAAGACCGTGCGCGGCGGTAGCGGCAACGTGCGCCGCCTGAGCGCGGCCGTGGTCGTCAACTACCAGGCGCCGGCAGGCAAGCCCGGCACGACCGAGCCGCTGTCGGAGCAGCAACTGGAGCGCATGACCGCACTGGTGCGCGAGAGCATCGGCTTCAACAAGGACCGTGGCGATTCGGTCAACCTGATGAACACGCCCTTCCAGATCGAGGCCTCGGACACCACCGCGCTGCCGTTCTGGAAACAGCCCGAGGTGCTGGACCTGGCCCGCAGCATGGCCTGGCCGGTGGGCACGCTGCTGTTGGCCGCACTGGTGCTGCTGGGCTTTGTGCGGCCCGCGCTGAAGGCGGTCAACCGCCCGCCGGTACCGGCCAACACCCGCCTGGATGCGCTGGTGGAAGACATGCCACCGCGTGCCGCGCTGGCGGCGCCGGCCGATGGCGAGCCGCAACTGCTGGCCCCGACCCCCGAGCAACTGCGCCTGGAAGACGCGCGCCAGCTTGCGCGTACCAACCCGACCGCGGTGGCCAACATCGTGAAGTCATGGGTCAGCGGCGACGTGCCGGTGTGATATGAGCTCACCCCCAGGCTTCGCACTTCGTGTCTTCGCCCACCCCCTTCCAGGGGGCACATCCAGTGGCCTGGCAGAGCCAGTTCCACGGATGTTCTGGCATGGCCTGCTCCGCGGCCTTTGGGACCTTTGGTGCCTTTCTGCTGCATGCGCTGCTGGCCAATGCAGCTCCCGGGCTTCGCACTTCGTGTCTTCGCCAACCCCCTTCCAGGGGGGCACATCCAGCGGCCTGGCAGAGCCAGTTCCGCGGATGTTCTGGCATGGCCTGCTCCGCGGCCTTTGGGACCTTTGGTGCCTTTCTGCTGCATGCGCTGCTGGCCAATGCAGCTCCCGGGCTTCGCACTTCGTGTCTTCGCCAACCCCCTTCCAGGGGGGCACATCCAGTGGCCTGGCAGAGCCAGTTCCGCGGATGTTCTGGCATGGCCTGCTCCGCGGCCTTTGGGGCTTTTGGTGCCTTTTTGCTGCTTGCGCTGCTGGCCAATGCAGCTCTCGGGCTACGCGCTTCGCGTCTTATGGATAACTGACGATGGACGATCAAGGACTCAACGACGCCGCCATTCTGCTGATGTCGCTTGGCGAGGAAGAGGCGGCAGAAGTCTTCAAGCACCTCTCGCCCAAAGAGGTGCAGAAGCTGGGCGAAACCATTGCCCGCATGCGCAACGTCTCGCGCGACCGCGTGGACGATGTCATCAACAAATTCACCGACGCCGCAGCCCAACAGAGCCTGCTGGTGTCCGACACCGGCGACTACGTGCGCGCCGTGCTGCGGCGCGCGCTGGGCGACGACAAGGCCGCGCTGCTGATCGACCGCATCCTGCAGGGCGGCGACGTCTCCGGCATCGAAAGCCTGAAGTGGATGGACCCGGTCTCGGTCGCCGAGCTGCTGCGCAACGAGCACCCGCAGATCATTGCCGCCATCCTGGTGCACCTGGACTTCGAGCAGGCCGCCAGCGTGCTGGTGCATCTGTCTGATCGCCAGCGCGGCGAAGTCGTGCTGCGCATCGCCACGCTCGAAGGCATACAGCCAACCGCGCTGAAAGACCTGAACGAGGTGCTGTTCAAGGTGCTGGCCGGGGGCGACAAGATCCGCAAGACCTCGCTCGGCGGCATCAAGACCGCCGCAGAAATCGTCAACCTGCTGGGCACCGCCATCGAAGGCCCGCTGCTGGACTCGATCCGCGGCTACGACGCCGACCTGGCCCAGAAGATCATGGACAAGATGTTCGTCTTCGACGACGTCGGCAAGCTCGACGGCAAGGCGATCCAGCTGGTGCTGAAGGAGGTTGCCACCGAAACCCTGCTGGTCGCGTTGAAGGGCGCCACGCCCGAGCTGCGCGACAAATTCCTCGGCAACATGTCCACCCGCGCCGCCGAAGCGCTGCGCGAAGACCTCGAATCGCGCGGGCCGATGCGCCTGTCCGAGGTCGAGGCCCAGCAGAAGGAAATCCTGAAGGCGGTGCGCCGCCTGGCCGACGAAGGCCAGATCGCATTGGGAGGCGGCGCTGATGACAGCTTCGTCTAGCCGCTACGCCCGCTTCATCCCCAGCGAGGAGATCGAGCAGGTCGCGCAATGGCAGTTTGGCGCGGTCGATGAGTCGGTGCGTGCCGCCCTGGCCGCTGCGGCGCAACTCGAAGCCACGCACAGCGCAGAGAACAGCCCCACGGCGCTGGCGCGGCTGCAGCAGGTGCGCGACGAGGCCCGCGCCGAAGGCTATGCCGCCGGCCACGCCGAGGCCACACGCGAAGGCAATGAACGCCTGGATGCCTACGTGGCCGGCCAGGGCCACGCCGCTGCCGAGCAACTGGCGCAACTGGTCAGCGCCGCGCAGCAAGGCCTGGACGCTGCCCAACAGCGCATCGCCGAAGGCGTGCTGGACATGGCTTGCGCGCTGGCGCGCCAGGTGCTGCGGCATGAGCTGTCGCAGAACCCCAACGCGCTGCAGCCGGTGATCCGCGAGGCGCTGGGCAGCCTGCAGGCCGACGGCCGCGCCGCCATCGTGCGCCTGCACCCGCAAGACCTGGACATGCTGCGCGCGCCGCTGCAGGACGAATTCGGCAGCACGCCGGTGCAGTGGCTGGCCGACGCCGCCGTGCCGCCCGGCGGCTGCCTGGTTGAATCCGCTGGCACCGTCATCGACGGCCGGCTGCAAACCCGCTGGGAGCGCGCCATTGCCGCGCTGGGGCTGGAGGCGCCCTGGGAGCCCGATGCACCGGCCAGCACGGAGCCTATCGATGGCTGAAGTGCAGGAACACTGGCAGCGCTTCATCGACACCGCCGCTGCGCGCGTCGCTGTGCCGGTGCCGCTGGCCAGCCGCGGCACGCTCACGCGCCTCACCGGCCTGGTGCTGGAGGCCTCGGGCATCCGCGTGCCGGTCGGCTCGCAGTGCCGCGTCAGCATGCCCGGCCAGCCCGCCGTGCTGGCCGAGGTGGTCGGTTTCTCGGGCGACAAAGCCTTCCTGATGCCGGCCGGTGATATCCACGGCCTGTCCAGCGGCGCCCGTGTCGAGCCGGCCGCGCCCTGGGTGCCGCCGCCGCGCTGGGGTGGCCCGCCCGACGACGGGCCGGCGCCGGCCCATGCCGCTGGCGTGGGCGCGCTGCGCCTGCCGCTGGGTGAGGGCCTGCTTGGCCGCGTGGTCGATGCCTGCGGCGAGCCGCTGGACCACCAGGGCCCGCTGCAACACGTGCGCGCCGAGCCGCTGGACCGCCAGCCACTCAACGCCATGGACCGCGACCCGGTGCGTGTGCCGCTAGACACCGGCGTGCGCGCCATCAACGCCTTGCTCACCGTGGGCCGCGGCCAGCGCCTGGGCCTGTTCGCCGGATCGGGTGTGGGCAAGAGCGTGCTGCTGGGCATGATGGCGCGCTACACCGAGGCCGACGTGATCGTGGTCGGCCTGATCGGCGAGCGCGGCCGCGAGGTCAAGGAATTCATTGAAGACATCCTGGGCGAGGACGGCCGCGCGCGCTCGGTCGTCGTCGCCGCGCCGGCTGACGCGCCGCCGCTGCTGCGCATGCAGGGCGCGGCCTATGCCACGGCCGTAGCCGAGCACTTTCGCGACAAGGGCCAGCATGTGCTGCTGCTGATGGATTCGCTCACCCGCTACGCCATGGCGCAGCGCGAGATCGCGCTGGCCATTGGCGAGCCACCCGCCACCAAGGGCTATCCGCCGAGCTGCTTTGCCAAGCTGCCGCAGCTGGTGGAGCGCAGCGGCAACGGCCTGCATGGCGTGGGCTCGATCACCGCTTTCTACACCGTGCTTTCCGAGGGCGACGACCAGCAGGACCCGATCGCCGACGCGGCGCGCGCCATTCTGGATGGCCACATCGTGCTGTCGCGCGCGCTGGCTGAATCCGGCCACTACCCGGCCATCGACATCGAGCAATCGGCCTCGCGCGTGATGCACAACGTCACCGCGCCCGAGCACTTCGACACCGCGCGGCGCTTCCGCGCGGTGTACTCGCGCTACCAGAAGGGCCGCGACCTGATCCAGGTCGGCGCCTACATGCCCGGCTCTGATCCGGCGCTGGACGAAGCCATCGCGCTGCAGCCGGCCATGGTGGGCTTCCTGCAGCAGGGCATGCACGACGCGGCCTCGCTGGACCAGAGCTGCACCGAGCTTGCTGCGCTGGTCGGAGGCGCGGGATGAGCGCCGTGCTGCCGCATGCCGGCGCGCAGGGCGGCCTGCGCGTGGCCATGGAAATGATCACGCGCCAGCGCGACGCCGCCGCCGTGGCGCTGGCGCAGGCGCGCGACAGCCAGGGCGCGGCCCAGGGCCAGCTCGACCAACTGCAGCAATACGCGCAGGAAAGCGAGGCGCGCTGGACGCAGCAGGCCCAGATCCGCGCCACGCCCGAGCTGATGCAGCACCACTACCAGTTCATGGCCCGGCTCTACCACACGGTGGAGCTGCAGAACAGCGTCATGGCGCAGCACGCGCGCCAGGTGCAGGCCCGTATCGACCAACTGCGCGAAGCCGAGCTGCGGCTGGCCAGCCTGAGCCAGGTCGTGGCGCGCAAGGCCCGGGAACTGGCGCGCCTGCAGCAGCGGCGCGAGCAGAAGGAAGTGGATGAATTCGCGACCCGGCAGTCGTTAAGACATGCCGGCGCCTTTGGAGGACAGGACTGATGGCTATCGAGACCCCACCCGCGGCATCTGCCGCCCCCACCCGCAGCGTGCGCAGCGAGGGTGCGCGCACCGACGCATCGCGTGTGGCGGCCGGCACAGACAACGCCTTTGCCTCGCTGCTGGGCGCGGCCGAGGAAGAAGAAAGCACGGTGCCGGAGCAGCCGGCTGACACCCGGCCCGGCAGTGGCCGCAGCACCACGGTTGCCACAGGCACGGGCACCGCCACCGATGCCGTGGCCCCCGACGCCGCCGCACTGGCCGGGGCGCAAGCCGTGGCCGACGCCGCCGGGGCCGAGCTGGCCCAGGCCGCGCGCGGCACCGGTACGGCCACCAGCGCCGCTGACGGCAGCGCGCTCGCCCGCGTCGGCACCGCCCGCCACGCTGCCGCGCAGACGGCCCAAGCCGCTACCGCCGCCACAGCCACCATCGCCGGCACCGACAGCAAGGCCCAGAACCCCGTAGCGGCAGAACTGCCAGCCGACACCGCGCTGGTCGCCGAGAGCGATGCGCGCGCTACCTTGGCCAGCGATGCCACCGGCGTGCGTGCCGGCGCCGCAGACGCGGCCCGCCGCACCGGCGTGGCAGAGGGCCGCGACACGGCCAAGGCCGCTGGCAGCGCCCGCAGCGCGGCCGGCACCAGTGGCTACAACAGCATCCTTGCCCAGATGCAGCACGCCATGTCCCGTGGCAGTGCGGCGGCGGCCGCCGCCGACAGCAGCAGCACCGTCGCCACCGCCGCACTGGCGGCCAAGGCCAGCACCGGCAGCGCCAGCGACCTGCGCCTGGCCGACCGCGCCACGGGCGAAGCGCTGCGCGGCGTGGCCACCGCAGACGCGGCCCCGCTGCAAGCCCTGGCCGCCGCCTTCGACGGCGCAGGCGGCGCCGGCGCGCGTGGCGACCGCCATGCGGCGGCGGGCGACAGCGGCACCAGCCCTGGCACGGCCGCGCCGGGCGGGTTTGGCAGCAGCGCAGACGCCGGCTCCTGGCGCAGCCTGTCGGCCGCCAGCAGCACCGACGCCAGCGCCGCAGCCGGCACCACGGCATCGCCTGAAGACCAGGTGGCCGACCAGATCCGCTACTGGGTCAACCAGAAGACGCAGAGCGCCGAGCTCACGCTCGACGCCTTTGGCGGCGTGCCGGTGGACGTGCGCATCTCGCTCTCGGGCTCGGAGGCGCACGTCGCCTTCCGCAGCGACCAGGCCGAAACCCGCCAGATGCTGGGCAGCGCCGAGGCCGAGCTGCGCGACATGCTGCAGCGTGAGGGGCTGACGCTGTCGGGCTTGTCGGTGGGCAACTCCGATGCACGCGGCGCCGGCTCCGGCAGCCCGGACGCCCGCGAAAACGGTGGCCGCAGCGGTCGCCAGACCATCCTGACCGCAGTGGAAGCCGTGGCCACCAGCGCGCCGCGCGCCACCGGTATCGGCACGGGCTCCGGGCCGGGGCGTTCGCTGGACCTGTTTGTTTGAGAAGCATCCCTTTGAAGGCCTTTTAGATTTCCTGGGCTTGCGTGCCTTGCAGGCGGCGGGAGCCGGGACTCGCCCCGGCGGGCGACCTACTTTGTCTTTGCTTCGCCAAAGAAGAGTAGGCAAAAGAGAGGCAAGCCGAAGTCAGGGGCCCTGCGCTGCTCGGCCCTGCCAACGGCGTGGGACAGCCTGAACATCCAACAGCCGGCCCCCACCCCAGCCCTCCCCCAGCGGGGGAGGGAGTAGTACAAACGGGCCGAGCGCAGCGATGGCCCGACTGGCTATCCGGGGTCCCCTCTGTGGTGTCGAGGAGCGGAGGAGGCGGCAGGTTGCCCGCAGCGCAGCGGAGGGACGGCGAGGACTGTTTGAGCCGCAGGCGAGTTCCGCAGCCGCCTGCCGACTCTGAGCACCGCAGAGCAGTCCGGCAAAGCCGGACCGCCACAGCGGGGTCGCCTTCTCTTTGGTGACTTTCTCTTGGCGACACAAGAGAAAGTTACTCGCCCGCCGGGGCGAACTCCCGGCACCCGCCGCCTGCAAGACAAGCAAGCCCGGATATCGCCCCTTCAGCCCCGTGCCGTCAATTGCGGTTTTGGTCGAAATATGCCTTTAGCCCAGGCGTAGATTGGGCTTATAGCTATCTATTTGATAGTAATGGTGCTATTCGGGCTCCCTTGCCAAAGGCGCAGCACCGCAGCCCCGTAGCGCGCACCACGCCCCGGCCAGGGCACGGGGATGAGCGGCTGAAAACGGGGCGTTTCGCCGCTTATTCCGGCGACCACCTGCGGCATCCCGGCGAATAATCCCCCATCTGTCGAACAAAGCACTGCGCGCCCCGGTAGGCGACGGCCGCAGATTGTTCGTACCGCCCCAAGGAACCGCCCGCCGTGCCCAAAGCCGCCGAACCCACCCTCGCCGCCGCTGTTGCCGCGCCCGCCAAGCCCAAGTCCGGGATGAAGCTCATCCTGATCGTGCTGCTGGTGCTGGGCCTGGGCGCGGGCGGCGCCTGGTACTTTCTGCAGAACCGGGCGCAGTCGCAGTCGCTGGACGACGACGAAGACGGCGCGCCTGCCCAGGCGAGCCACGCTGCCGCCAAGGCCGCGCCCACCTTCCTGCCCGTGGACAACATGGTGGTCAACCTGGCCGACACCGGCGGCGAGCGCTTTGCCCAGATCGGCGTCACCTTCGAGGTCGGCGACGCCAAGACCGCAGACCAGCTCAAGGCCTACATGCCGGCCATCCGCAACAGCATGCTGATGCTGATCTCGCAACGCACGGCGGCCGAGCTGCTGCAGCGCGACGGCAAGGAAAAGCTGGCCGCCGACATCATGGTGGAGGCCGGCCGCCCGCTGGGCTACGTGCCGCCGGCGCCAGCCGCCGACGGCGGCGAGCGGCGCCGCCCGCGCGGGAGCAACCCCGTGCGCGGTGTGCTGTTCTCCAGTTTCATCATCCAGTGACCCCCGCAACGCGCAGCACGGAGCCGGCCCATGAGTGAAGCCTTTCTGTCCCAGGAAGAAGTCGATGCCCTGCTGGAGGGCGTCACCGGCGAGAGCCAGAAGATCGTCGACGAGGTGCCCGAAGCCGGCGCCATCCGCGACTACGACCTCTCCAGCCAGGAGCGCATCGTCCGCGGCCGCATGCCGACGATGGAGATCGTCAACGAGCGCTTTGCACGCAACCTGCGCGTGGGCCTGTTCAACTTCATCCGCCGCAACCCCGAGATATCGGTAGGCACGGTGTCGGTGCAGCGCTACAGCGCCTTCCTGCGCGAGCTGGCGGTGCCCACCAACTTCAACATCGTCGCCATCCGGCCGCTGCGCGGCAGCGGCCTGATCGTGTGCGAGCCCTCGCTGGTGTTTGGCGTGATCGACACGCTCTACGGCGGCCTGGGCCGCTTCCAGACCCGCATCGAAGGGCGCGATTTCTCTGCCACCGAGCAGCGCGTCATCAACCGCCTGGTCGACGTCATCTGCGACGAATACAAAAAAGCCTGGAAGGGCATCTACCCGATCGAGCTGGAATACCAGCGCTCGGAAATGCAGCCGCAGTTCGCCAACATCGCCACGCCCAGCGAAATCGTCGTCTCCACCGTGTTCCAGCTGGAGATCGGCGACATCACCGGCTCGGTGCACCTGTGCATGCCCTACGCCACGCTGGAGCCGATCCGCGACGTGCTGTTTTCTTCCACCCAGGGCGACTCGATCGAAGTCGACCGGCGCTGGGTCAAGCTGCTGTCACGCGAGATCCAGGCCGCCGAGGTCACCCTGGTGGCCGAGCTGGCCACGGCCGACGCCACGGTCGAGCAACTGCTGGCCATGAAGGTCGGCGATTTCATCGAGCTCGACCGCACCCCGCGCATCGAGGCCAGCATCGGCGGCGTGCCGATGTTCGAGTGCCAGTACGGCACGCACAACAGCAAGTATGCGATCCGCGTGGAGCAATGCCTGCGCGGCAACGACCTGAACTGGATTGGAGATAAGAATGTCCTCTGACAACGGCAAAGAAGGCGATAGCGACGGCAACGGCGGCAGCGACGACCTGTCGGCCTGGGCCGAGGCGCTGGAAGAGCAAAAAGCCGCGCCCTCGCGCGACGAGCTGGAGCAGGGCGGGCCCTTGTTCGGCAACACCGGGCCGGGCTCCACCGCCGCGGCAGACGCTGCGCTCGGCGACATCAACCGCGTGCTCGACATCCCGGTGCAGCTCTCGGTCGAGCTGGGCCGCACCCGGGTGCCGATCAAGTACATCCTGCAGCTCGCCCAGGGCTCGGTGGTGGAACTGGACGCGCTCGCCGGCGAACCCATGGACGTGCTGGTCAACGGCTACCTGATCGCCCAGGGCGAGGTGGTGGTGGTCAATGACAAGTTCGGTATCCGCCTGACCGATGTGGTGACGCCTTCCGAACGCCTGCGCCGCGTAAGCAAAGGCTGACCGACCGTGATGACGCAAGCGCTTCTCTCGATTGTTTTCTTCGTCGTGATCCTGGCCATGGTGCCCTGGGTCCTCAAGTGGCTGCAGCGCCGCACCGGCATGGGCAAGGGCGTCGGGGCCTCGGCCGCCGAAGCCTCGCGCATCGTCTCGGCGCTGGCGGTGGGGCCGCAGCAGCGGGTGCTGACGGTCGAGGTCGGCCCCGCGTCGGCGCGCACCTGGATCGTGCTGGGCGTGACGCCGCAAAGCATCACCACGCTGCACACCGTGCCCGCCCCGCGCGCGGCCGAGGCGCCGGGCCACAAGAGCTTTCAGGCCCAGTTGCCGGAGCACTTCGATGCGTAAAACCCTGCCGCTGCTGCTGGCGTTGCTGGCCGCGCTGCTGGCGCCAGCCGCCTTCGCCCAGAGCGGCGGCGCCGTGCCCAATGGCCAGTTGCCGCTGCTGATCGGCAGCGGCGCCGGCGGCACCAGCTTCTCGGTGCCGATCCAGACCCTGCTGTTCTTCACCGCGCTGTCGTTTCTGCCGGCGGTGCTGCTGATGATGACGTCCTTCACGCGCATCGTCATCGTGCTGTCGCTGCTGCGCCAGGCCATGGGCACGCAGTCGGCACCGCCGAATCAGATCGTCATCGGGCTGTCGCTGTTTTTGTCGCTGTTCGTCATGGGCCCGACGCTGGACCGCGTCTACGCCGAGGCCTACCAGCCCTACAGCGCCAACCAGATCAGCTTCGAGCAGGCGCTGGAGCGCGGTGAATCCCCGATGCGCCAGTTCATGCTCAAGCAGACGCGCCAGTCGGACTTCGCGCTGTTCGCGCGCCTGGCCAAGCTGGAGTCTTCGGTCACCGCAGAAACCGCGCCCTTTCGCGTGCTGGTGCCGGCCTTCGTCACCAGCGAGCTGAAGTCGGCCTTCCAGATCGGCTTCATGATCTTCATCCCCTTTCTGGTGATCGACATCGTCGTCGCCAGCGTGCTGATGTCGCTGGGCATGATGATGCTGTCGCCAGTGCTGGTGGCGCTGCCCTTCAAGCTGATGCTGTTCGTGCTGGCCGATGGCTGGAACCTCCTCATTGGCTCCCTCGCAGCGAGCTTCGCCACCTGACATGAATCCCCAGACCGTTCTCACCGCCGGCCAGGAAGCCCTGCTGCTGATGCTGTCCGTCTCCATGCCCATCCTGGGCACGGTGATGGTGGTCGGGCTGGTGGTCAGCATCTTCCAGGCGATCACCCAGATCAGCGAGGCCACGCTGTCCTTCGTGCCCAAGCTGGTGGCAGCGGTGGTGGTGTTCGTCATCGCCGGCCCGTGGATGCTGGCCACGCTGGTGGACTATCTGCGCCGCACCATCGAGTCGATCCCGACGCTGGTGACCTAGGCAGTCCCATGCTGTCGATCTCCGAAGACCAGATCGCCCTCTGGCTGTCGCCGCTGCTCTGGCCTTTTCTGCGCGTGCTGGCCATGTTCAGCGTGGCGCCGATCTTCTCGCTGCGCTCCATTCCCATGCGCGCCAAGATCGGCCTGGCCTTCGTGGTGTCGCTGGCGGCCCAGGCCAGCCTGGGCGATCAGCCGGTGATCAGCGTCAATTCACCGGCGGCGCTGGGCGCTGTGGTGCAGCAATTGGGCGTGGGCCTGTCGATCGGCTTTGCCGTGCGCCTGGTGTTCACGGCGGTGGAGCTGGCCGGCGAGCTGATCGGGCTGCAGATGGGCCTGAACTTTGCCGCCTTCTTCGACCCCATGAGCAACGGCCAGGTCAGCGCCGTCTCGCGCTTTCTGGGCAACATGGCGGTGCTGCTGTTCATCGTGGTCAACGGCCACCTCACGCTGCTGATGGCGGTGGTGCGCAGCTTCGAGGCCTTTCCGGCCGACGGCAGCTTTCTGGATGTGGTCGCCACCACGCGCCTGCACCTGCTGGGCGCAGAGGTGTTTGCCAGCGCGCTGTGGATCGCGCTGCCCATGATCGGGCTGATGCTGTTCGTCAACCTGACGCTGGGCATCATCTCGCGCGTGGCGCCGCAGATGAACATCTACGCCATCGGCTTTCCCGTGACGCTGACCATGGGCATGGCCGGCATCGCCGCCACGCTGCCCATGCTGGATCAGCCGCTGATGGCGCTGATGCAGAAGGTGATCGACCTGTTCGTGCGCTAGCGCAGCTACAAAATTAGTAGCTGGATGCCGGCGTACCTTCTGAACTTCAGGTAGTTTTATACCTGAAATGCAGGTTGAGAGCCGGTATAAAGCTATTAAAAGTGTAGCTACACCAATCCGTTGCGGATCGCGTAGACCGTCAGCTCGGCGTTGTTGGACAAGCCCAGCTTCTCCAGCACGCGGGTGCGGTAGACGCTCACGGTCTTGGGGCTCAGCGTCAGCTCCTCGGCAATGTCCGACAGGCGCCGGCCCGAGGCGATCTTCAGCAGCGTCTGCAGTTCGCGCTCGGACAGCGCGGCGTGCGGGCTCTCCAGTACCGGCCGCGACACGCTGTCGGCCAGCATCTGCGCCACCTCGGCCGTCAGGTACTTGCGGCCCTGCGCCAGCGTGCGCACTGCCGTCACCAGCTCTTCCGGCTCGCCGGCCTTGTTGACGTAGCCCTGCGCGCCGGCGCGCAGGCAGCGGATCGCGTACTGGTCCTCGGGGTACATCGACACCACCAGCACGCGGATCTCGGGGTGCGTCTCGCGCAGGCTGGCCAGCACCTCCAGGCCGCTGCGCCCGGGCATGCTCAGGTCCAGCAGCAGCACGTCGCAGGCGGTGCTGCGCAGCGCCTCGCGCAGCTCAGAGTAGCCGCCGACCTCGGCCGTGACCGTGATGTCGACCGCATCACACAGCGTGTCGCGCACGCCGCGCCGCACCACCGCGTGGTCGTCGCACAGCATCACGCGGATCATGGCGCGGCCTCTTGCGCCAGCGGCACCGACAGCACCAGCGCCGTGCCGCCGCCGGCCGGCGCACTCACGTCCAGCCAGCCGCCCACCGTCTTGGCGCGCTCGTGCAGGCCGCGCAGGCCAAAGGCCTTGGGCGTGTCCAGCGCCGCCGGCGGCAGGCCACGGCCGTTGTCGGCCACCTCCAGCGTCAGCAGGCCGCCGGTGTCGGACAGATCGATCACCACCTCGGAGCAGTGCGCGTATTTGGTGATATTGGTCAAGGCTTCCTGGGCAGTACGGTAGGCCACCAGCTCGGTCTCCGGCGTCAGGGCCGGCCGGCGCAGCGGCGCATGCATGCGCACCGGAATGCCGGTGCGCCGCTCGAAATTCTCCACCAGCCACTGCAGCGCAGCGGTCAGGCCCTGGTCCAGGATCGGCGGGCGCAGATTCATCATGATGCGCTGGCTCGCGCCAATCGCGTGGCGCAGCATCTCGCCGGCGGCCTGGGCGTGGCCCGCCATCTCTTCGTCCTGCGTGTGCCGGCCGATCCAGGCCAGGTCGAACTTCACCGCCGTCAGCGCGCCGCCGATGTCGTCATGGATCTCGCGTGCGATCGCCGCGCGCTCTTGCTCGATGCTGCTCTGCAGGTGCTCGGTCAGTTCGGCCAGCCGGCGCTCGGAGGCCGCCAGCTCGCGGCTGGCGCGCTGGCGCTCGCGCCGCGCCTGCCGCACCTCGATCGAGCGCGCGATCACGTGCGGCAGCTTGGCCATGTCGTCCTTCAGCAGGTAGTCGCTGATGCCGCGCCGGATCGCATCCACCGCCGCCGGCTCGCCGATGGCGCCCGACAGCAACACGAAGGGCGGCACATCCTGTTGCAGCGCGCAGACCGTTTCCCAGGCATCGACGGCAGTGAAGCCGGGCAGCCGGTAGTCCGCCAGCACCACGTCGAAGCCCCCGCCGGCCAACGCGGTCTGCAAGGTCTCTATGGTTTCTACCCGGGCAATTTCAAACGCAACATTCCCGCGCTGCAAGGCGTGGCGCACCAGTGCGTGGTCTGTCGCCGAATCCTCCAGGTGCAGGATGCGCAAGGGCAGGGCGGGGCTTTCGTCGGACATGGGCGGCAATGATAGGTGGCACCGTGGGCCGCAGTGGTGTGGCGGGGGCTTTCGCCAGGCAGTTACATTCCTGTTGCGAAATTGTGTGAAGTCAGGGGATTTTGTGCCGATATGTAGAGTGAATCTGGCGCGAATGGCCCAGAATAGGTGCCGCAACTCAGTGGTCAGGGGACTGCTCCCGACTGCAGGGATTGGCAGGGACGGAGAAACGATGCAACAGACGCTCGCAAGCCAAAACGGTCCAGCCGTGCAGTTGCCGTTGATGGTGGTGGCCGAGGTCCAGGACTCGCTGCTGGTGGTCATGCACGACCTGCAACGGCTCGAAGGCCTGCTGGACCATGCCTCCGAAAACCTCATGGAGCGCTTCGGCTCGGCCCATGCGGGCCTGGACGGCGCGGCCGCGGCCAGCGGCTTCGGCCAGGCGCTGGACGAGGTGCGCGAGACGCTGCGCCAGGCCGTCACCGAGCTGCAGTTCCAGGACATGGCCTCGCAACTGATTGCCCACACCCGCGGCGTGCTGCAGGGTTGCGCCTTTCGCCTGGCCGCCGAAACCATGGGCCGCGAAGAGGGCGAAGAAGCCACGCCCTTCGCCAAGCCCCAGCCCGAGCCCGAGCGCCCCAATCCCGTGACGCAGGGTGAGATGGACGCTGGTTCCGTCGAGCTCTTCTGAAACCGCCCGTTCTTTCTTTTGCCACGCAACGCTAGCTGGAGCCACCACATGCTGTCGATCCTCGCTGTTGATGATTCGCCCTCCATGCGAAAAATGGTGTCGTTCACCCTGACCGGCGCCGGCTACCACGTGGTCGAGGCGGTGGACGGACAAGACGCCTTCGAAAAAGCCCAGACCGAGAAGGTCGACCTGGTGCTGGCCGACCAGAACATGCCGCGCCTGGACGGCATCGGCCTGACCCGCATGCTGCGCGAGCAGGCCAAGTTCAAGACCACGCCGATCCTGATCCTCACCACCGAATCCAGCGACCAGATGAAGCAGGCCGGCCGCGCCGCAGGCGCCACCGGCTGGCTGGTCAAACCGTTCGACCCGAACCGCCTGATCGAGGTCATCCAGAAGGTCACCCGCTGAAGCGGCGGCCTTCCTTTTTCTGTCCCAGCATGCATACGACGTACATCCCCGGAGCCCGCCATGCCTGAACTTCACCAGGAATCCAGCGGCGGCGGCGCAGATTTCGATCTCAGCCAGTTCTACGAAATCTTCTTCGAGGAGGCCGGCGAGAACCTGGACCAGATGGAGCACATGCTGCTCGACCTGGACCTGCAGCAGGCCGACGACGAAGAGCTGAACGGCATCTTCCGCTGCGCCCATTCCATCAAGGGCGGTGCCGCCACCTTCGGCTTCTCCGACGTGGCCGAGCTGACGCACCAGATGGAGTCGCTGCTCGACCGCCTGCGCCGCCACGAGCTGCAGCCCGTGCCCGCCATGGTCGACGTGCTGCTCGAATCCGCCGACGCCTCGCGCAGCCTGCTGGCACGCCACCAGGCCGGCGGCGAGGGCCAGGCGCTCGACACCTCCGAGCTGGTGCTGCGCATCGCCGCCCTGGCCGCGGGCGAAGTGCCCGCGCCAGCGCCGGCGCCAGCCGTGGTGGTGGCACCGCCGCCGCCCGCACCGGCACCTGTTGCGGCAGCGCCGGCACCGGTCGCCGCCAGCGGCAACCGCGCGCTGGAAATCCGCATCGGCCCGCTGGAGCAACCCGCGCAGGCCGACGCGCTGCGCGAGCTGTTCCGCGACATCCCCGGCCTCGGCACCATAGAGCCGCTGCCCAGCGACCGCGCCGACACCCGCGTGTTTGCGGTGGACACCACTTCCACTGACGATGACCTGCTGGACCTGTTCGTCTTCCACGTCGCCAAGGAGCAGGTGACGATCACGCCGCGCGGCGCTGCCCCAGCTGCGGCTGCGGCCCACGTGTTCGACGACAGCGACGCCGACGCCAGCGAGTCGCCTGAGCTGCACGACCCCGATCTGCTCGAAGCCGCCGCCGCCGCCAAGGCACCGTTCGGCTTCTTCCACGACGCACCGGGCTCGCCCATTGCCTCCTTTGGCCTGTTCCCCGGCTCCCCCGGCGCACCGCACGGCCTGGGCGCAGACGGCCAACCGCACGACGCACAGGCCACCAATGGCGCCGCCGCCGATGTCCAGAGCAGCCCGGCGCGCGCGGTAGCCAAGGCGGCCGCCCCGGCCAGCCCGGCGGCCCAGACGCTGGAGGCCACCACCATCCGCGTCGCGGTCAGCAAGGTCGACCAGCTCATCAACCTGGTCGGCGAACTGGTCATCACCCAGGCCATGCTGGCGCAGAACAGCCAGGGCCTGGATCCGGCGCTGTACCAGCAGTTGCTCAGCGGCCTGTCCGACCTGGACCGCAACACGCGCGACCTGCAGGAATCGGTCATGTCGATCCGCATGATCCCGATGTCCACCGTGTTCAGCCGCTTCCCGCGCATGCTGCGCGACCTGGCGACCAAGCTTGGCAAGAAGGTCGAGCTGGTCACCCAGGGCGAAGCCACCGAGCTGGACAAGGGCCTGGTCGAGAAGATCACCGACCCGCTCACGCACCTGGTGCGCAACAGCTGCGACCACGGCATCGAGCTGCCGGAAACCCGCCTGGCTGGTGGCAAGTCCGAGCACGGCACCATCACGCTGTCGGCCTCGCACCAGGGCGGCTCCATCGTCATCGAGGTGCGCGACGACGGCCGCGGCCTGTCGCGCGAAAAGCTCCTGTCCAAGGCGCGCGAGCGCGGCCTGGACGTGTCCGACCAGATGAGCGACGCCGATGTCTGGGGCCTGATCTTCGCGCCCGGCTTCTCCACTGCCGACCAGGTCACCGATGTGTCGGGCCGCGGCGTTGGCATGGACGTGGTCAAGAAGAACATCACGGCGCTGGGCGGCTCGGTCGAGATCGATTCGGCCGAGGGCTATGGCATGAAGGTCTCGGTGCGGCTGCCGCTGACGCTGGCCATCATGGACGGCATGTCGGTGCGCGTGGCCAGCGAGGTCTACATCCTGCCCTTGTCATCGGTGATCGAGTCCTTCCAGGTGAATGCGGATTCGCTCAACACCATCGCCCAGGGCTCGCAACTGGTCAAGGTGCGCGACGACTACATGCCGGTGGTGGCGCTCGACAAAATCTTCCAGGTGCCGCGCCCGTCCGACGACCCCGAGGGCAACATCATGGTCGTCGTCGAATCCGACGGCAGCCGCGTGTCGCTGCTGGTCGACGAGCTGCTCGGCCAGCACCAGGTGGTGGTGAAGAACCTCGAATCCAACTACCGCAAGGTGCCCAACATCTCGGGCGCGACCATCCTCGGCGATGGCAAGGTGGCGCTGATCCTGGATACCAGCGGGTTAGTCCGGCGCGCCCGGCACTGACCGGCTGCACACGCACACACAGATAGACAGACGCGGCAACGCAATCAAGGAGTATGGACATGAGCGTCATGGGCAAAATCGGCCAGAGCACCGTCACCGGCGCGCGGGAATACCTGACCTTCCGGCTGGACCAGGAGGAATACGGCATTGACATCCTGAAGGTGCAGGAGATCCGCGGCTACGAGCCGCCGACCCGCATCGCCAACGCGCCGGAGTTCATCAAGGGCGTGGTCAACCTGCGCGGCACCATCGTGCCCATCGTCGACATGCGGCTCAAGTTCAACTGCGCCAATGCCGACTACAACAGCTTCACCGTCGTCATCATCCTGAACCTGCGCAACCGCGTGGTCGGCATCGTGGTCGATTCGGTCAGCGATGTGCTGGAGCTGATGCCCGACAACATCAAGGCCGCGCCCGAGATCGAAAGCGTGATCGACAACGGTTGCATCCTGGGCCTGGGCTCGGTGGCCGAGCGCATGCTGATTCTGCTGGACATCGAGAAGCTCATGTCCAGCGTGGACATGGGCCTGGTGGCGCCCGCCGCTGTGGCGGCCTGAGGCTGCTGCCGCCCCGCGCCCACCGGCGCGGGGCACACCTTCACGAATGCGTTCCCGTGTCGACCCTCGCCACCCTCTCGCGCGACAGCGCCCTGGCCACGGCACCCGCGGCAGCGGCGCGTGAATTTGCCTGGACCGAGTCCGACTTTCAGCGGGTGCGCTCGCTGATCTACCAGCGCGCGGGCATCAGCCTGCACGAGGGCAAGCACGCCATGGTCTACAGCCGGCTCTCGCGCCGGCTGCGCGAAACCGGCCACTCCAGCTTCCACGACTACCTGGGTTGGCTGGAGTCGGCCGATGGCTCGGGCGGCACCGAGTGGCAGGAGTTCGTCAACGCGCTCACCACCAACCTCACGGCCTTCTTTCGCGAGCAGCACCACTTCGAGATCCTGGCCAAGCACCTGGCCGCGCGCCCTGGCACGCCCTGGCGCGTGTGGTGCAACGCGGCATCGACCGGTGAGGAGCCGTATTCCATCGTCATGACCGCGCAAGAGGCGCTGGGCGCGCAGGCGAGCTTCAAGCTGATCGCCAGCGACATCGACTCCAAGGTGCTGGCGCAGGCCGAGCGCGGCATCTACCGGCTCGACGCGCTCAAGGGCTTGTCGCCCGAGCGCCAGCAGCGCTTCTTCTTGCGCGGCAAGCAGACCAATGCCGGGCTGGTGCGGGTCAAGCCCGAGCTGCGCCGCCACATCGACTTCCTGAGCGTCAACCTGATCCGCGACGACTGGCCGTTCAAGGAGCCCTTCGACGTGGTGTTCTGCCGCAATGTGATGATCTACTTCGACGCCGCCACCCAGCGCCGCGTGCTGGAGCGCATCCACCGCGTGATGAAGCCTGGCGGCATGCTGTTTGTAGGCCACGCCGAGAACTTCAGCGAATCGCGCGACCTGTTCACGCTGCGCGGAAAGACGGTCTATGAGCGCTGCTGAAGTACTGACGCGGCCGCTGCAGGCCCGCGTGTCTTCGCTCGACCTGCTCAAGTCGCAGGCGCGCCGGCCGAGCGAGGCCACGTTCTTCTACTTCGACCACCACTTCCAGTACAACGCCGTCAAGGTGCTGCCGGGCGAGTACTTCGTGTCGAACCAGGAGCTGGTCATCATGACCGTGCTGGGCTCCTGCATTGCCGCCTGCCTGTGGGACAGCCGCACCGGCCTGGGCGGCATGAACCACTTCATGCTGCCCGAGAGCGATGCGGACGACGCCTCGGCCCGCTACGGCTCCTACGCCATGGAGCTGCTGATCAACGAAATGCTCAAGGCCGGCGCCCGGCGCGAGAGCCTGCAGGCCAAGATCTTTGGCGGCGCGCAGGTGATGGCCGGCTTCACCACCATGAACGTGGGCGAGCGCAATACTGAGTTCGTGAAGGACTACCTGCGCACCGAGCGCATTCCCATCCTGTCCGCCGATGTGCTGGACATCCATCCACGCAAGGTGTGCTTCTTTCCGGTGACCGGCAAGGCCATGGTCAAGCGCCTGGCGCACACCCATCCAGAGTCGCTGCTGTCGCAGGAGCGGCGTGGCAACGCGGCGGTCGTGGTGCAGGCCACGGCGGGGGGCTCGGTTGATTTGTTCTAAGCTCGCCAGGACCTGCAGCCAGACTACAGAACGTGTTTACGATCTGTATGGGGATCGCGTTGGAGTGCAATCGGGATGAGTGGGCGGCCCAGCGCCCGCCGCATGGGCTCGCGCCCATGCAAGCAGATGGGACACTCAATCGCCCGATTTCACTCCAACCCGCAGGGCAAGTGCCTTTGCGGGCGGTCTGCGGCGTTGCGGCGCTTGCCAATAGCGGTGCTATTGGCTGTGCACCGCGCCTTGCATCCCATCCCGCAAAGACACTTGCGCGACCCCATAGAGATCGCAAACACGTTCTTAAAGAAGAGACGAGCATGAAGAAGATCCGCGTTGTCGTGGTGGACGATTCCGCGCTGGTGCGCAGCCTGCTGGCCGAAATCATCAACCGCCAGCCCGACATGGAGTGCATAGGCACGGCCAACGACCCGCTGATCGCCCGCGAGATGATCCGCGAGCGCAACCCCGACGTCATCACGCTCGATGTCGAGATGCCGCGCATGGACGGCATCGACTTCCTCGGCCGGCTGATGCGCCTGCGGCCGATGCCGGTGGTGATGATCTCCACCCTGACCGAGCGCGGCGCCGACGTCACCCTGCGCGCGCTGGAGCTGGGCGCCACCGACTTCGTCGCCAAGCCGCGCGTGGGCGTGGCCAACGGCCTGAACGATCTGGCGGTGCAGATCGTCGAGAAGATCCGCATCGCCGCCAAGGCGCAGATCCGGCGCGCGCCAGCCGCCGCGCCCGCGCAGCCCGCCACGGCCGGCAGCGTGCCCGCCCCGGCGCCCTTGTCTTCCAGCGCGCTGCTGGGCCGGGTCTCGACCGAGAAGCTGATCTTCATCGGCGCCTCCACCGGCGGCACCGAGGCGATCCGGCAGATCCTGGTGCCGTTGCCCGCCGACTGCCCGGGCATCGTCATCACCCAGCACATGCCGCCGGGCTTTACCACCAGCTTTGCCGCGCGCTTGAACACCTTGTGCCGCATCACCGTGAAAGAGGCGGTGCACGGCGAGCGCATCCTGCCCGGCCATGCCTACATCGCGCCGGGCGGCAAGCATTTCAGCGTGGGCCGCAGCGGCGCCAACTATGTTGCCGTGGTGGACGACGCCGAGCCGGTGAACCGCCACAAGCCATCGGTCGAGGTGCTGTTCCGCTCCGCCGCCGCCGTCGCCGGCCGCAATGCCTACGGCATCATGCTGACCGGCATGGGTGCCGACGGCGCCAAAGCCATGCGCGAGATGAAGGACGCCGGCAGCTACAACTACGTGCAGGACGAGGCCAGCTGCATCGTCTTCGGCATGCCGCGCGAAGCCATCGCCCACGGCGCCGCCGACGAGGTCCTGCCGCTGGACCAGATCGCGCCCGCACTCATGGCGCGCCTGCATGCGCCGGATGCGGTGCGCCATCGCATCTGACGCTGCCGCGGAACAGGAAATTTTGTAACTACTCACCCCCGTTCGCCCTGAGCCTGTCGAAGGGCTTGGCGATGGGGGCAGGGCTTCGACAAGCTCAGAAGGTGTGAACGAATATCCGCCCCCGTGCGTTGATAGCGAATGGCCAACGCAAGCAACGCCCCCAAGACATCCGAACAAGCGGCCCTGTTCCACGAAGCGCCCGCAGATGGCGCCGTAGTTGCAACGCCACGGCCAGCAAAGCCGGCGCACACAGCAGGCACGCCACGCCTGCTGCACGCCGATCGCCAGCAGATCGAGCTACGCCCCTGCGACCTCGATGCCCTTGTCGCCGCAGACCATCCCGCGCGCAGCGTCTGGGCTTTTGTGCAGGCGCTGGACCTCGCGCCGCTCTACGCCCAGGTCAAGTCGGTGCAAGGCTCGGCCGGCGCACCCGCCATCGATCCGGCCATCCTCATGGCGCTGTGGCTGTGGGCCACCGTCGAGGGCGTGGGCTCGGCCCGCGAGATCGACCGGCTGTGCGAGCGCGACGACATCTACCGCTGGCTCTGCGGTGGCGTCGGGGTCAACTACCACACGCTGGCGAGCTTTCGCACAGCCAACACCGAATGGCTCGATGCGCAACTCACCCGCAGCATCGCCGCGCTCATGGAGCGCAAGCTGGTCACGCTCGACGTAGTCGCCCAGGACGGCCTGCGCGTTCGCGCCCACGCCAAGGCCTCGAGCTTCCGGCGCAAGGAGCGCCTGGGCGAGCTGCATGCCTTGGCGCTCGCCCAGGTCAACGCCCTCAAGAGCGAACTCGAGGCCGATGCGGGCGCCAGCACGCGGCGCAAGGCCGCCGCGCGCGAACGCGCCGCACGGGAGCGCGAGGAGCGCCTGGCCCGGGCACTGCAGACCTTCGGCGAGATCGAGCGGGGCGCACTCGACAAGATCAAGAACAAGGCCAGTGCGCGTGCCAGGCGAGGCAAGTCTGGCCAGGCCCCAGTAGGTGATAGCCCCGCCGGGGATGCTCCCAGCGCCCTGCCCGAACCCGACGCCCCACCTGCCGAGCCACGCCCCGCCAGCGGCGAGGCGCAGCCGAAGTCCAGCGCAGGCGCGCCCAAGCGGGTCAGCACCACGGATGCAGACGCCCGGGTGATGAAGATGGCCGACGGAGGATTCCGTCCGGCCTACAACGCGCAGGTGCTGGTGGACGAGGCCACGCAGTTGATCGCCGGTATCGCGGTGGTCTGCGCGGGCAGCGATATGCATGAGATGGCGCCCATGCATCGCCAGATCGAGCAGCGCTACGGCCGCACGCCCACGCACTGGCTGGCCGATGGTGGCTACCCCCAGTACGACGCACTCGAGGAACTCAGCCGTCGCGGCACGCAGCCGGTGGTGCCGCCCTCGCGCAGCCGCAAACCTGGCTTCGATCCGCTCAGCCCCAAGGCCAGTGACTCACCGTTGATTGCGCAGTGGCGCGCGTTCATGGCCAGTGACGAGGGCCAGAAGCTCTACAGGCGCCGCGCCGCAAGTATCGAATGCGCCAATGCGCAGCTCAGGCGACGGGGCTTGTACCGCCTGAATGTGTGCGGCAAGTTGAAGGCACGCGCGGTGCTGCTGTGGCACGCGCTGGCGCATAACTTGATGCGCATGCGCTCGCTGGGGTTTGCGCTCGGGGGGTGAACTGAGCGCGCTTGCGGGCTCGCCCTGCAGCCTCCACAAGGCCCCAAGACTGCGGCTGGGCGCTCTGGGACCTCCGAGAGGCCAGGAGCTCGCCGCAGCCCCGTTCAATTGGCCACCGCGGCCTTCAAGCCGCCTGTTGGCGCATGGGAGTTGATTTTTTCACGCCTTCTCAGCCCGAGCGGTGTGGGGGCTGAGCAGTTACGAAATTTTAAAGAAAAGTGGCTGAAATGCAGGCGGGGCGCCGGCATGTAGCTATCTATTTTGTAGTAAATGCCGCCGGCACCTGCGTGCGCAGATGCTCCACCACCAGGTCATGCAGCGTCTGCGCCGCCACCGACAGCGGCGCGTCGCGCCGCCGCAGCACATACACCCGGCGCTTCAGGCCTGGCACCTTGAGCGGGCGCGTGGCCAGCGTTGCGCGCTCGAAGTGAAACAGCGTGAGCGTGGGCACCACGCTGATGCCCAGGCCGGCTTCCACCATGCCGGCGACGGTGGCCAGGTGCTCCACCTCCAGCACCGTGTTCATCTGCAGCGGGTGCAGGGCAGCGTCCAGCGCCTGCCGCACGCTGCTGTTGCGCGCCAGGTGCACAAAAGGGTAGTCGGCCAGTTTGCGCAGCGTGGGCGCGCTGCTGAGTTGCGCCAGTGGATGGTCGTGCGCGCAGACCAGGTGAAAGCCGTCCTCGCACAGCACTTGCGCCTGCAGTGCGCGCGCCGCCGGGCCGGCGCCGCTGGAGGCCAGCGCAAAGTCCGCGCGGCCGCTTTGCACCTGCTCGATACAGGCGTCTGATAGCGCATCGGTCAGCCGCAACTCAATGCCGGGCCAGGCCTCGTGAAAGCGGCGAAAGATGCCCGGCAGCCAGCCTGCCGCCAGCGAGGGCAGGGCGGCCACATGCACCCGGCCCTTGCGGCGCTGGGCATGGTCGTGCAGATCGCCCACGGCCGCGCTCAGGTCGGCCAGCCAATGGCGCGCCGCGGGCTCGAACACCGCGCCCTCCGGTGTCAGTTGCACGCTGCGCGTGCCACGGTCGAACAGGCGCGCGCCCAGGCTTTCTTCCAGTGCCCGTATCAGCGCGCTGAAGGCCGGCTGCGACAGGTGGCAGGCCTGCGCGGCGCGGGTGAAATGGCGCAGCTCGGCCAGCACCACAAAGGCGCGCAGTTGGCGGGTGGAGAGGGCCGGCAGGTTCTCGGTCATTGATTTGCCATTCAGATCAATTGATCCAGACTTTCGATTTTACGGATCATGGGGCTGGGCCTACAGTCGCGCCACTTTCACTGCTTCGCCCATGACGCCTTCTTCTGCTCCCTTGCTGATCGGCTGTGCCGCCGGCTTCTCTGGCGACCGCGTGGACGCGGCCGGGCCGGTGGTCGACACGCTGATCGCGCGCCTGGCCGCGCTGAACAACCCGCGCGCCTCGGCCTTCCTGATCTTCGAGACCCTGGCCGAGCGCACGCTGGCCCTGGCCCAACTGCGTCGCCGCGCCGATCCGGCGCTGGGCTACGAGCCGCTGCTGGACGCCATGCTGCGCCCGGTGCTGGCGCGCTGCCTGGCGCACGGCATCCGCATCGTCAGCAACTTTGGCGCGGCCAACCCGCCGGCCGCGGCGCGCCACATCGCGCGCATGGCGGCCGAGCTGGGCCTGCCGGCACCGCGCATTGCCATCGTCCATGGCGACGATGTGTCGGGCGATGCCCATCGCGCGCTGCTGCGCGACGGCTTGGGCGCGCAGCTCGACGGCCTGCGCATCGTCAGCGCCAACGCCTATGTCGGCGCCGAGCCGATCGCCGCCGCACTGGCCGCCGGCGCCCAGATCGTGGTGGCCGGCCGCGTGGCCGACCCATCGCTGGCCGTGGGCCCCGCGCTCGCGCACTTTGGCTGGGCCCACGACGACTGGGACCGGCTGGCGCGCGCCACCATGGCTGGCCATCTGCTTGAGTGCGGCGCCCAGGTCTGCGGCGGCTACTTTGCCGATCCGGGCTACAAGGATGTGCCGGGCCTGCACGCGGTCGGCTTTCCCATCGCGGAGATCGACGCCGACGGCGGCTGCACCATCGGCAAGGCCGACGGCACCGGCGGCCTGGTCTCCACCGCCACCGTCACCGAGCAGTTGCTGTACGAGGTGCACGACCCTGCCGCCTATCTCACGCCAGACGTCACCGCTGACATCAGCGGCGCCACGGTCAAGTCCGTCGGCCCGGACCGGGTGCGCCTGCAGGGCGTGCGCGGCCACGCCCGCCCGGCCACGCTCAAGGTCAACGTCTGCCACGAAGGCGGCTGGCTTGCCGAGGGCGAGATCTCCTACGCCGGCCCCGGCGCCGAAGCGCGTGCGCGGCTGGCGGCACAGGTGCTGCAGCAGCGCTTGCCCGCGCTGGACTTGCGCATCGACCTGATCGGCGTGCTCAGCATCCTGGGCGACGACGCCGGCCGCTTGCTCGGCGCCACCGCCGCGGGCGACGCACGCGACGTGCGCCTGCGCATCGCCGCCATCCACGCCGACCGTGCCCAGGCCGAATGCCTGGGCCGCGAGGTGATGGCGCTCTACACCTGCGGCCCGGCGGGCGGCGGCGGCGTGCGCAGCACGCTCACGCCACGCCTGGCCACGCTGTCATGCCTGGTGCCGCGCAGCGCGGTGGCTACCGGCTTCACCTTGTTGCCTGAAGGAGATGCCGTATGACGCAGGCCACCGCATTGACCGTGCCGTTGCGCCGCGCCGCACACGGCCGCACCGGCGACAAGGGCGACCGCTCCAACATCAGCCTGATCGCCTGGCACCCGGAGCTGTACTCGTTGCTGCTTGCGCAGATCACGCCCGAGGCCGTGGCCCGCCATTTCGCTCACCGCCAGCCGCAGGCCGTGCAGCGCTATCTGCTGCCGCAATTGCAGGCGATGAACTTTGTGCTCGACGGTGTGCTGGACGGCGGCGTGAACGATGCGCGCAACCTCGACACGCACGGCAAGTCGCTGTCTTTTCATTTGCTCGACATGCGCCTGCAAGTGCCGGCTGCGCTGGCGTCCAGGCTGGCCGGGCCGCACGAAGCCTGACCTCAAGACCTCGTATGAACTGTCACCTCAACCACACCCATGATCCGGCGCGCCGCAGTTGGGTGGAGTCCGCCAACGCCCCGGACCATGATTTCCCGGTGCAGAACCTGCCATGGGGCGTGTTCTCGACACCGGCCAGAGGCCCGCGCGTCGGTGTTGCCATCGGCGATCAGGTGTTTGACATTGCAGAGGCAAACCAGGCAGGCTTCTTCACCGGCTTGGCCAAAGTGGCGGCCGATGCCGCCATGGGGCGCTCACTCAATCCCCTGATGGCGCTCGGTCTGCCAGCCGCGTCGGCGTTGCGGGGGCAACTGTTCGACCTGTTGGCAAGCGGCGATGGCTCTGCGGTCGCCAACGTCAGGGAGCTTGCGCAGCAACTGCTGGTCCCGCAAGCCGAGGTGAGCATGCAATTGCCTGCGGTGATCGGTGGGTTCACGGATTTCCTGACCTCCATCGACCACCTTTCACGTGCCAGGCGAAGTACCCATCCGGATAACCCGGTCCCAGAGGCCTTCTTTCACTTGCCGCTGGCCTACAACAGCCGTGCCAGCTCGGTGCGGGCCAGCGGGCACGACGTGCGTCGGCCCAACGGCCAATCCAAGGCCCCGGACGGCAGCATGTATTTCGGCCCGACAAAAGCGCTGGACTTCGAGCTGGAGCTTGGTGCCTTCATCGGGCCCGGAAACGCGCTGGGCAGCCCGGTGCCTGTGCAGGCGGCCCGGGGGCAGCTATTTGGCTACTGCCTGCTCAATGACTGGTCGGCGCGCGATATCCAGCGCTGGGAAACAACGCCGCTCGGCCCGTTTTTGGGCAAGAGCTTTTGCTCGGTCGTCTCGCCCTGGGTGGTGTTTGCGGAAGCGCTTGCACCTTTCCGCACGCCCGCGCGCTTGCGCGCTGCTGGCGAGCCAGCGCCGCTGCCTTACCTCAACGACGGCGAAGACGCATCGAGCGGCGGCATGGATCTGCAGTTGGACGCGTGGCTGACGAGCGAGAGCATGCGTTCCCGTGGCCTGGCGCCGATCCGGGTCACGCACAGCAACTTCAAGCACATGTACTGGACCTTTGCGCAAATGGTCGCGCACCACACGTCCAATGGCTGCGATCTGCGCCCGGGAGATCTGATCGGCAGCGGAACCGTGTCGGGCCCTGGCGGAGAAAGCCGCGGATGCCTGGCGGAATTCCATGAACCCCTGCTTCTTCCGGACGGAAGCCGGCGCCAGTGGCTGCTGGACGGCGATGAGCTGGTCTTCAGCGCTCATGCCCGCAAGCCGGGCCATGTATCCATCGGGTTCGGCGAATGCCGCTCCATGGTGTTGCCCGCTTCGCCGTGGCCCATGGCGGGCTAGGGCTGCCATCCATCGCCTTGCAAATCAATAACTATCAGGAGACAAAAAATGAAGTTGGCGGTGATTTTTCTTGCACTCTGCGCGGGCGTGGGCCAGGCGGGAGCGCAGAGCTATCCGGCGCAGCAGCCGATTCAGATGATCGTGCCTTTTGCCGCAGGTGGCGCGGTGGACAGCATGGCGCGCGTTTTCTCAAGGTCGATGGCGACGCAGCTCGGTGCGCAGGTGGTCGTCATCAACAAGGACGGCGCTGGTGGGACTATCGGCTTCTGGCAGGTGGCCAGGGCCACGCCTAACGGATACACCCTGGCCTTTGGGCCCTCCACGCCGGTCACCAGCGGTTCGATTTTGCTCAGGGGGCCGAGGTACGACGCACTGACGCCGGTGTGCCAGACGCATGAGAACGTGATGACCTTGGTTGTCAGCGCAGATTCGCCCATCAAGTCAATCCAGCAACTGATGCAAATGGCCAAGGCCGAACCAGGCAAGCTGGCCTACGGGACTGCCGGGCAAGGGACCGTCCCGCACCTTTCTGCTGAACACTTCGCAAAAGCCGCAGGCCTGAAGTTCAACCCCATTACCTACCGTGGGGACAGCCCCATGCTGGTCGATCTGATGGGCGGGGCACTGCAGTTCGGTGTGTCCTCTGCCGCGGCGGCAGCGGCCAACAACAAACTGCGCGTGCTGGCCGTTTTTGCCGAGCAGCGGCAGTCGCGCTATCCGGATGCCCCCACCTTCAAGGAGCTTGGCATTTCCTCCTTGGCCCCTGGCCTGAATGGGCTTTGGGCGCCGAAGGGAACTTCCCCGGAAACGCTGCACCTGCTGACCAAGGCTTGCGCGGCCACGGTGCAGTCCGAAGACTTCCGTGATGCAGCCAGAACGCAGTCGCAGAACCCGGCCTACCTGGATGGCCCGCAGTACTTGCAGCGTGTTGCGGACGATTTCCTGGTGCTGGAAAAGACGATCCAGTCGCTCAATCTCAAAGCCGAATGAACCCGTGTTTGCCCCGGGAGACAACGTGAACCACTCTTCTTCCACCATCCGTCGCGTCGTCACGGGCCATGACGCCGAAGGCCGGTCCTGTATCGCAGAAGACGGCCCGGCCCGCAACGTGCGCACGCTGGCATCACGGCCTGGGTTCCAGGCCGTCAACCTGTGGTGCACGACGTCCTCTCCGGCTTCCATCGATGCCGAGGACGGACTAGACGCATTGCAGGGAATCGCCCCTCCGCCGCGTGGCAGCGTGCTGCGCATCATCGATCTGCCGCCAGAGTCGAAAGACCCCGAGGAGACGCGCCAGCGAATCCAGGCCACGTTCGGCAGTGTGTTCCGCGATGCGCATCGCGATGACGCCGGCACGCAGAAGCACCCCGGCATGCACTGTACAGAGTCGGTGGACTACGCGCTGGTCCTGCAGGGCGAAGTGTTTGCGGTCCTGGATACGCAGGAAACACTTCTTCGCGCGGGGGATGTCCTTATCCAGCGCGGCACCCAGCATGCCTGGGCGAACCGCTCGGACACCGTGGCACGCCTCGCCTTCGTATTGATCGACGCGGGCTGATCGCCGCAGTGCCCTGCCAGCTTTGGTGAGGGCTATTCCCGGGACCGCCGCAAACGTCAGTCCCCCCTTGTTTTTTCCACAACTATCGAGAGACAAAAGCATGAAACTTGTTCGCACACTGGCTACGGCAACGGTCGCTATTGGGCTGTTGCAGACCTGGGCCCAGGCCCAGACCTTCCCCGCCAAGTCCATCACCTTCGTCGTGCCCTTTGCCGCAGGCAGCGCCACCGACCAGATCGCGCGCGCCATTGGCCAGGCCGTGTCCGCTGAAAGCGGCCAGTCCGTGGTGGTCGACAACAAGGCCGGCGCCAGCGGCTTCATCGCCTCGCAAAGCGTGGCGCGCGCGCCGGCCGACGGCTACACCGTGCTGATCACCACCAACACCACACACGCTGCCAATGAGCACCTGTACAAGAAGCTGCCCTACGACCCGGTGAAGGACTTCAGCCCCATCACCGGCCTGGGCAAGGGCGGCCAGATCATGGTGGTGAACCCGGCATTGCCAGCCAAGACCGTGGGCGAATTCATCGCCCTGGCCAAGAAGGAACCGGGCAAGCTCAGCTTTGGCAGCGGCAGTTCTTCCAGCCGCATGGCGGGCGAGCTGCTGCAGCAGATGGCCGGCATCCAGTTGCTGCACGTGCCGTACAAGAGCAACCCGTTGGCCGTTACTGACCTGCTGGGCAACCAGATCCAGATGATGATCACCGACACGGCCACCGGCTTGCCCCAGGTCAAGGCCGGCAAGCTGCGCGCGCTGGGCATGTCCAGCGCCAAACGCTCGCCGCTCGCGCCCGATGTGCCGACCATCGCCGAAGCCGGCGTGCCGGGCTACGAAATGGGCTACTGGTTCGCCGCCTATGCACCCGCGCATACGCCGCCGGCGGTAGTCAAGCGCCTGAACGAACTGCTGGTAAAGGCCGCGCACAGCGACAGCGCCCGTACCGCCTTTTATGAATCCTCTGGCACCGAGGTGTTCACCACCACGCCGGATGAGCTGGCCAAGTTCCAGACCGCCGAATCGCAGAAGTGGGGCCGCATCGTGAAGGGCGCGGGCATCGAAGCCGAGTAAGCGCAGCCGGATCACCACGTACAGGCCCGGACACACGGGCCATGGCTTTCAATCAACAGAGACAAAACATGAAAAAGACACAGTGGCGCACGCTGCGGCGTAGCGTTGGGTACGCCGCCGCATGGGGCATGGCCGGCTTGCTGACGGCCTGTGGTGGCGGCTCGGGCGCAGACGCAAGCCCGCGCATCGAGATGAACATCAGCAGCCGCCAGGACATGGCCGGCAGCTTTGGCAGCGTGGGCGCCTACGAGCAGCTCAGCGGCACGATCCGCGGCGAGGTCGATCCGCGCGACCCGAAGAACGCCGTCATCCAGGACCTGGAGCTGGCGCCGGTGAATGCACGCGGCATGGTCGAGTACCAGAGCGATTTCGTCATGCTCAAGCCCAAGGACATGGCCCGCGCCAACGGCATCCTGCGCTACGACGCACCCAATCGCGGCAACATCCTGACCATGCCTAACCTGGCCACGGCGCCCAGCGATGCGGTGTACTTTGAGCAGGGCTATGTCTGGTTGTTCTCGGCCTGGCAGGGCGATGTGCCCAAGAGCAGCGCGCAGCGCCTCACGCTCGACGTGCCCATTGCGCGCAACAAGGACGGTTCGTCGATCACCGGCCCCTACGCGGCCGAGCTGATTGCCACCGCCGCCTCGCCGGCGCTGACCTTGCCGGGCGGTGTCTTCAACGGCACCATGATCCCCTACGCGCCGGCCACGCTGGACAACACCGCCGCCGGCTTCGCGCTGACGCGCCGCGTCAATGAAACCGATCCGCGCGTGCCGATCCCGGCGTCCGACTGGAAGTTCGCCACCTGCGATGCAGCCGCCAATGCGTTTCCCGGCACGCCCAACCCAGCCTCGGTCTGCCTGAAGGGTGGTTTTCAGCCCAATGTGCTGTATGAGATCACCTATATCGCCAAAGACCCGCGCGTGATGGGCGTGGGCCTGGCGGCCCTGCGCGACACGGTGAGCTTCTTGCGCAAGCGCCCGGCCGATAGCGCCGGCATGCCCAACCCGCTGGCGGGCAGCATCCGCTATGCCATTGGCCAGGGCACCTCGCAGTCGGGTAACGCGATGAAGACCTTTCTGCACCTGGGCTTCAACCGGGCGCTGGATGGCGCCAAGGTGTTCGATGGCATCTACGCCCATGTGGCCGCGCGTCAGACCAATATCAACACCCGCTTTGCCGTGCCCGGTGGCGGTGGCGGCCTGCGCACCGACCACAGCGCCTTCGGCCAGACTGCGCCGCGTGGGCTGGCGGCCGACTATGTCGATGCCGTGTCCGGCCGCACTGGCGGCGTGATGGCGCGCTGCCAGGCCAGCCAGACCTGCCCGAAGTTCTTCCTGGGCCTGTCGGGCACCGAGTTCTGGCAACTGCAGGGCTCGCCGGTACTGACCGATGCGCTCGGCACCCGCGACCTGGTGCAGCCCGATAACGCGCGCATCTACTACTACGCCAGCACGCAGCACGGCGGCGGCACCGGCGGGCGCAGCAGCGGCATCGTCTACGACCCGACGTCGGCGGTCTACCCGCGCGGCAGCATGGTGGACTTTGCCGACACCTTCCGCGCCCTGTTCCTCGACCTGGCCGACTGGGTGGCGCGAGATGCGTCGCCGCCACCAAGCCAGGTACCTCAACTGGCCAATGGCACGCTGGTGCGGCCGGAGCAACTCAGCTTTCCCGCCATCCGCGGCACGGCCTGGCCCGCAGGTGGCAGCGCCGTGGTGCCGGACTTCCAGTACCTGGCGCGCTTCAACGGCTTCCCGCTGCTGGACTTCGGGCCGCAGTACCGTCCGCAGGACGAGTCCGGCATCCCGTCCATCCTGCCGCCGCGCTACGCCGGCCGGGACTACGCCATCCTGGTGCCGCAGGTCGACTCAAGCACTGGCCTGACGCGCGCCGGCATCCGCAGCGTGGATGTGCAGGCGCCGTTGGGCACCAGCCTGGAGTTCAACTACGTCGCCACGCCGGGCATCGTCGATCTGGTCAACCTGAGCGGCAGCTACCTGCCCTTCCACAAGACCGAGGCGGCGCGCAGGTCCGCGGGCGACGGCCGGCCTTCGCTGGAGTCGCTGTATGGCAACCAGGCGGGCTATGTACAGGCGGTGACGACGGCGGCACGTTCGCTGGTGCAGCAGCGCCTGCTGCTGCAGCGCGACGCCGACATCCGGGTGCAGCGCGCCATCGACAACCCGGTCCTGCCCTGATGGCTGAACGCTAGAGCATCTCGTCCGGCGCCAGGGGCCCGAGCAGATCCAGCATCAGCTTGAGGCTGGTGCTGGCCTCAGGCTCGCTGTCATATACCTGGCCTTCGGGGTGGGCGGCGTCGGGCGGTGCATGCCAGCGCAACCGGCCATCGGGCGTCAGCTCCACGCGGTAGCAGTCGGCCAGCGTCTCTTCCAGGTTCCCATTCAGCTCACGCGCCAGCGTGCGGCTTTGTACGACGATGCCCAGCTCGGTGTTCTGCAGGGCTGAGCGGCGGTCCAGGTTCATCGAACCCACCACCAGCAGCCGTCCATCCATCACCAAGGCCTTGGAGTGCAGACTGGCCCGCGATTGCGGCGTGGAGCCGAACAGCCGGCGCCGCGTATTGCCGTGCGATTGCAGCTCGTACAGCTCTACGCCCAGCGCCAGCAGTGCCTTGCGGTGGCGGGCATAGCCGGCATGGGCCAGCGGTGCATCGTTGGAGGCTAGCGAATTTGTCAGCACCCGGATGCGCACACCGCGCGCGCGCAGCGCGCCAAAGGTCTTCATCATGGCGTCGCCCGGCACGAAGTAGGGCGACACGATCAGCAACTCGCGCTGCGCCCGATCCAGCAAATGGACCAGGCCGTCCACCACCGTGGGCTCTGGCTCGTTGGGGTCGTCCGAATCAATCTTGGAGGGCTTGTCGGCCAGCAGCAGTGCCGGGGCCCACACCAGTTGCATGTGGCCCTGGAGAATGTCGCGCGCCACGCCGCGGGCGCCAGGCACTGTGCGGGGCCGCTGCGGCACCACGGCTGTCGCTTGGGGCGCTTGCTCTTGCGGAGGCGCAGCAGCGGAGGGAGTCTGCGACGCGCCCAGTTGCTTGCGCTCGGCGGGCGTCAGCAGGGTTGCCACAGGGTAGGCAAGCTCGCTATTCCAATAGCGGTCGAAGCTGTGTGACAGGTCCCGCACCAGCCGGCCGGCCACCAGCAGGTCCAGATCCAGGAAGTTGCTGCTTTCCCCCTGGCCAAAGTATTCGTCGCCCAGGTTGCGGCCACCAGCGACCGCCAGGGCATTGTCGGCAATGAATACCTTGTTGTGCATCCGCTGCTGGATGCGGTTGAAGTCGAACAGCGAACTGAAGATGCGTCCGGCCTGCGATGCCCGTGGGCCGAACAGCGGGTTGAACAATCGCACCTGTATGCCTGGAATCTGGTCAAGCCGCAGCACCTCGGCGTTGTCGCCGGCGGCATTGAAGTCATCCACCAGGATGCGCACGCGCACTCCGCGCTCGGCCGCCACCTGCAGGCGCCGCAGCAAGGCTTCGGTCGAGCTGTCGTAGTGGATGCTGTAGTACTGCAGGTCCAGCGTCTTCTCTGCTGCCTCGATCAGCGCCAGACGGCTGCCATAGGCGTCCTCCGAATTGCCCAGCAGGCGCAGGCCGGAGTCGTTGCGTGCCGTGGTCGGCTGCGGCATCAGGGCGGCGACGCGTTGGAACAGGCGGGTACTGGCGGGGGCCTGCAAGGCCTGCGTCTCCTGTCGCCCGGTGTTCGGCGGCAGGCTGCCGCAGGCGCTCAGCAGCAATACGGAAAGCAGCCCGAGCAGGCCTGCGGCCCGGCCGCGTTGGGCGGCATGTCGGAGGGGCGTGGCAACGCAGGCAGGCATGGACGTCCTTCTTCTGGATATAGACCTCGTGGCATGCGCGGAACTCTATCGGCGCAGGCTGGAACATCTGTCGGACGCCGTCCCTGCCCGCGGCCGGCCGTCAGGCCGAGAGTTCCGTCCAGCGTTCCAGCGCCTGCATCAAGTGCTCTTCTATCTCTGTGTTGCGGGCGTTCAGCGCTGCGGCGCGCTGCGGATCGCTGCCATACAGGCTGCCGTCCGACAGATGCCCGGCAATCGATGACTGTTCGTTCTCCAGGGCCGCAATGCGTTCCGGGAGCGCGTCCAGCTCGCGCTGATCCTTGTAGCTCAGCTTTCGCCGTGCGGCCGCGGGCGCAGGGGTGGCAGGCGCGGCTGGTGTCGTCGCACGCGCCGGCGTCGGTGCTGGCTCGGCCCGCCGCGCCAGTTCGCGCGCACGCCGGGACTGCGTCAGCCAGTCTTGCACGGTGCCTTCGTATTCGCGCCAGAACCCCTCGCCCTCGGCAACCAGCGTGCTGGTCACCACGTTGTCGAGAAACGCGCGGTCATGGCTGACCAGGAACACCGTGCCGTCGTACTGCTGCAGCAGGTCTTCCAGCAGTTCCAGCGTATCGATATCCAGGTCATTGGTCGGCTCGTCCAGCACCAGCACATTGGCCGGCCGTGCAAACAGGCGCGCCAGCAGCAGCCGGTTGCGCTCACCGCCCGAGAGCGAACGCACTGGCGAGGTCGCACGCGCAGGCGAGAACAGAAAGTCGCCCAGGTAGCTCTTGACGTGTTTACGCTGGTTGCCGATTTCGATCCATTCGCTGCCGGGGCTGATGAAGTCCTCCAGCGTCGCATCCAGATCCAGCGCCTGGCGCATCTGGTCGAAATAGGCCACCTGCAAATTCGCACCTTGGCGCACCTTGCCGCTATCGGGCTGCAGGTCACCCAGGATCATCTTGAGCAGCGTCGTCTTGCCCGCGCCATTGGGGCCGATCAACCCCACCTTGTCGCCGCGCAGGATGGTGCCGGTGAAGCCGTGCACGATGGTCTTGTCACCAAACGCCTTGCTGACGTCGGTCAACTCGGCCACGATCTTCCCGGTGGGGAGGCCAGAGGCCACGTCCAGCTTCACGCTGCCCAGCGTCTCGCGCCGCGCGGCACGGCGCGCGCGCAGCCGCTCCAGTCGGCCGATGCGGCTCTGGCTGCGGGTGCGGCGGGCTTCCACGCCCTTGCGGATCCACACTTCTTCCTGCGCCAGCAGCTTGTCGGCCTTGGCCTGAATGACATCCTCTTGCGCCAGTTGCTCTTCCTTCTGAACCAGATAGGCCGCGAAGTTGCCGGGGTAGGTACGCAGTTGGCCGCGGTCCAGCTCCACGATGCGGGTCGCCACGCTGTCCAGGAAGGTACGGTCGTGGGTGATCGTGATGATGCTGCCCTTGAAATCCGTCAACAGGGACTCAAGCCATTCGATTGAATCAAGATCCAGATGGTTGGTCGGCTCATCCAGCAGCAACACGCCAGGCTTGGCAACCAGCGCCTGCGCCAGTGCCACGCGTTTGCGCGTGCCGCCAGATAACGAGCCGACCAGAGCCTGTGGCTCCAGATGCAGCCGGGCCAGCGTCTCCTCAACGCGCTGCTCCCAGTTCCAGGCATCCAGCGCCTCGATCTGGGTCTGCAGTGCATCCAGGTCCTCGCTCTCGTCGCCTGATAGATAGCGCTCCCGTGCAGAGATGGCCGAGGCGATGCCCGCGCTGGCGGCTTCGAAGACCGTGGTGTCCGCATCAAGCAGCGGCTCCTGTGCCACATAGGCAATGCGCGTGCCCTGCTGCACCTGTAGCAGGCCATCGTCGGGCTTCTCCAGTCCTGCAAGAATCTTGAGCAGGGAAGACTTGCCCGTGCCATTGCGACCAATGAGGCCAACGCGCTCGCCCGCCTCCAGCGAAAAGCCTGCGTGGTCGAGCAGCGCGACATGGCCGAAGGCCAACTGCGCATCTAATAGTGTGATGAGTGCCATGAGGGGAATTATCGGGACCTGGAGCCGGGTGCCCCGACCCTCTGCCTGGATGCATGTGCTGCATGGCGAAAAATTTTTCGCGAACCGACGCAACTGTCGCCAGGCCCGTGCTACAGTTGCGGGCTTCGCTGCCGAGAGGCGCAACTTCTGGAAAGGGGTTGGGCTGCTGGGCGGAGGGGTTGAATTTTCTGCTCGGGTGGTTCTGAAGAGATTCAGAAATCTTCCAGAAGGGCCGCAAAAGCGGTATATAATTCAAGGCTCAGCTAAAAACGGTTGGTGAGATTGATGTTGCCGCAAGGCGGTGCTGATCAAAGCGAATCGAAGGTGGTTGAGAAAAAAGTTTGACGGTACTTAAAAAGCCGTGCTAGAATTCAAGGCTTCGCTGATCGCAGCGAGGTTAAGAAGATGGATTGAGACGCTGAGGTGTTTTGGTTTGTTTTCTGGGATCATTAAAAATATACAGCCGATAAGCGTGGGCGTTTGAAGGTGACTGCCAAGTTCTTTGGAACTAAGTCGCAAGACTTTTAAACGCTCATGAGAATAGAAGTGAAGTTCACTTCAATTTCTTTTTTTATGAGTTTTGTTCAACCGCGAGGTTGGACGCAAAAATCAAGATCGAACTGTAGAGTTTGATCCTGGCTCAGATTGAACGCTGGCGGCATGCCTTACACATGCAAGTCGAACGGTAACAGGTCTTCGGATGCTGACGAGTGGCGAACGGGTGAGTAATACATCGGAACGTGCCCGATCGTGGGGGATAACGCAGCGAAAGCTGTGCTAATACCGCATACGATCTACGGATGAAAGCAGGGGATCGCAAGACCTTGCGCGGACGGAGCGGCCGATGGCAGATTAGGTAGTTGGTGGGGTAAAGGCTCACCAAGCCGACGATCTGTAGCTGGTCTGAGAGGACGACCAGCCACACTGGGACTGAGACACGGCCCAGACTCCTACGGGAGGCAGCAGTGGGGAATTTTGGACAATGGGCGCAAGCCTGATCCAGCCATGCCGCGTGCAGGATGAAGGCCTTCGGGTTGTAAACTGCTTTTGTACGGAACGAAAAGACTCTTTCTAATAAAGAGGGTCCATGACGGTACCGTAAGAATAAGCACCGGCTAACTACGTGCCAGCAGCCGCGGTAATACGTAGGGTGCAAGCGTTAATCGGAATTACTGGGCGTAAAGCGTGCGCAGGCGGTGATGTAAGACAGATGTGAAATCCCCGGGCTCAACCTGGGAACTGCATTTGTGACTGCATCGCTGGAGTGCGGCAGAGGGGGATGGAATTCCGCGTGTAGCAGTGAAATGCGTAGATATGCGGAGGAACACCGATGGCGAAGGCAATCCCCTGGGCCTGCACTGACGCTCATGCACGAAAGCGTGGGGAGCAAACAGGATTAGATACCCTGGTAGTCCACGCCCTAAACGATGTCAACTGGTTGTTGGGTCTTCACTGACTCAGTAACGAAGCTAACGCGTGAAGTTGACCGCCTGGGGAGTACGGCCGCAAGGTTGAAACTCAAAGGAATTGACGGGGACCCGCACAAGCGGTGGATGATGTGGTTTAATTCGATGCAACGCGAAAAACCTTACCCACCTTTGACATGTATGGAATTTGCCAGAGATGGCTTAGTGCTCGAAAGAGAGCCATAACACAGGTGCTGCATGGCTGTCGTCAGCTCGTGTCGTGAGATGTTGGGTTAAGTCCCGCAACGAGCGCAACCCTTGTCATTAGTTGCTACATTTAGTTGGGCACTCTAATGAGACTGCCGGTGACAAACCGGAGGAAGGTGGGGATGACGTCAAGTCCTCATGGCCCTTATAGGTGGGGCTACACACGTCATACAATGGCTGGTACAAAGGGTTGCCAACCCGCGAGGGGGAGCTAATCCCATAAAGCCAGTCGTAGTCCGGATCGCAGTCTGCAACTCGACTGCGTGAAGTCGGAATCGCTAGTAATCGTGGATCAGAATGTCACGGTGAATACGTTCCCGGGTCTTGTACACACCGCCCGTCACACCATGGGAGCGGGTTCTGCCAGAAGTAGTTAGCCTAACCGCAAGGAGGGCGATTACCACGGCAGGGTTCGTGACTGGGGTGAAGTCGTAACAAGGTAGCCGTATCGGAAGGTGCGGCTGGATCACCTCCTTTCTGGAAACTGCGGTCTAATTTGAACGCCCACACTTATCGGTTGTTGGAAAAGGTTGTCGCCAGCGGCTTGGATCGAGTCTGAGCCTCTAGTGGCCGGCTTGGGTCTGTAGCTCAGTTGGTTAGAGCACCGTCTTGATAAGGCGGGGGTCGTTGGTTCGAATCCAACCAGACCCACCATTCCGTCGATCCTTGGGGGATTAGCTCAGCTGGGAGAGCACCTGCTTTGCAAGCAGGGGGTCGTCGGTTCGATCCCGTCATCCTCCACCAACATCTTGTTTTTATCTTATTGTGTTTCAACACCAAAGCGGCTTTGTGCAATGCATGAGGCTTCTTTGTTGTTGATTGCCATCGTGTAATCAATCGGCTGTTCTTTAAAAATTCATAGAGTCGAATCAGCGCTGCTAGCGGAAAGGGCGAAAGCCCACCGTGCCGTTAGCAGCATGAATTTTTGATTGCGTCAAAACGAATATCAGACTTGTCTGAAATTCAAGTATCGAAGCGAAAGCTTCATACGGCATAACGCGCCAGGTGAAAGACCTGGCAATTCCTTGATGTGCTTTGGAGTCTCGCAAGAGAAGTCAAAGTTATAGGGTCAAGTGAATAAGAGCATGTGGTGGATGCCTTGGCAATGATAGGCGACGAAGGACGTGATAGCCTGCGATAAGCTTCGGGGAGCTGGCAAATTAGCTTTGATCCGGAGATTTCCGAATGGGGAAACCCACCTGAAAGGGTATCGCATACTGAATACATAGGTATGCGAGGCGAACCGGGTGAACTGAAACATCTCAGTAGCTCGAGGAAAAGACATCAACCGAGATTCCGAAAGTAGTGGCGAGCGAAATCGGAAAAGCCTGTTAGTGATAGCACGACTCTTAGCAAAACGGTTTGGAAATGCCGGCCATAGCAGGTGATAGCCCTGTATGCGAAAAGAGACGTGTGGTACTGAGCTAACGAAAAGTAGGGCGGGACACGTGTAATCCTGTCTGAATATGGGGGGACCATCCTCCAAGGCTAAATACTCATCATTGACCGATAGTGAACTAGTACCGTGAGGGAAAGGCGAAAAGAACCCCGGGAGGGGAGTGAAATAGATCCTGAAACCGCATGCTTACAAAAAGTAGGAGCCTCGTAAGGGGTGACTGCGTACCTTTTGTATAATGGGTCAGCGACTTACATTCAGTGGCAAGGTTAACCGAATAGGGAAGCCGTAGAGAAATCGAGTCCGAATAGGGCGTCCAGTCGCTGGGTGTAGACCCGAAACCAAGTGATCTATCCATGGCCAGGATGAAGGTGCCGTAACAGGTACTGGAGGTCCGAACCGACTAGTGTTGCAAAACTAGCGGATGAGCTGTGGATAGGGGTGAAAGGCTAAACAAACTTGGAAATAGCTGGTTCTCTCCGAAAACTATTTAGGTAGTGCCTCGCGTATTACCTTCGGGGGTAGAGCACTGTTTTGGCTAGGGGGTCATGGCGACTTACCAAACCAAGGCAAACTCCGAATACCGAAGAGTACAGCGCGGGAGACAGAGCACCGGGTGCTAACGTCCGGACTCAAGAGGGAAACAACCCAGACCGCCAGCTAAGGTCCCTAAAATTGGCTAAGTGGGAAACGAAGTGGGAAGGCTAAAACAGTCAGGATGTTGGCTTAGAAGCAGCCATCATTTAAAGAAAGCGTAATAGCTCACTGATCGAGTCGTCCTGCGCGGAAGATGTAACGGGGCTAAGCCAGTTACCGAAGCTGCGGATTTGCAATTTATTGCAAGTGGTAGGAGAGCGTTCTGTAAGCCTGTGAAGGTGCGTTGTAAAGCGCGCTGGAGGTATCAGAAGTGCGAATGCTGACATGAGTAGCGTTAAAGGGGGTGAAAAGCCCCCTCGCCGTAAGCGCAAGGTTTTCTACGCAACGTTCATCGGCGTAGAGTGAGTCGGCCCCTAAGGCGAGGCAGAGATGCGTAGCTGATGGGAAACAGGTCAATATTCCTGTACCGATGTGTAGTGCGATGTGGGGACGGAGAAGGTTAGCTCAGCCAACTGTTGGATATGTTGGTTCAAGCCTGTAGTCGTGCCCGGTAGGCAAATCCGCCGGGCTTAGATGAGGGGTGATAACGAGTCTGCTTGCAGACGAAGTGAGTGATACCCTGCTTCCAGGAAAAGCCACTAAGCTTCAGCTACACACGACCGTACCGCAAACCGACACTGGTGCGCGAGATGAGTATTCTAAGGCGCTTGAGAGAACTCAGGAGAAGGAACTCGGCAAATTGACACCGTAACTTCGGAAGAAGGTGTGCCTTTAGTAGGTGAAGGGATTTACTCCTGGAGCCCAATGAGGTTGCAAAAAATCGGTGGCTGCGACTGTTTATTAAAAACACAGCACTCTGCAAACACGAAAGTGGACGTATAGGGTGTGACGCCTGCCCGGTGCTGGAAGATTAAATGATGGGGTGCAAGCTCTTGATTGAAGTCCCAGTAAACGGCGGCCGTAACTATAACGGTCCTAAGGTAGCGAAATTCCTTGTCGGGTAAGTTCCGACCTGCACGAATGGCGTAACGATGGCCACACTGTCTCCTCCTGAGACTCAGCGAAGTTGAAATGTTTGTGATGATGCAATCTCCCCGCGGAAAGACGGAAAGACCCCATGAACCTTTACTGTAGCTTTGTATTGGACTTTGAACGGATCTGTGTAGGATAGGTGGGAGGCTTTGAAGTGTGGTCGCTAGATCACATGGAGCCAACGTTGAAATACCACCCTGGTGCGTTTGAGGTTCTAACCTAGGTCCATTATCTGGATCGGGGACAGTGCATGGTAGGCAGTTTGACTGGGGCGGTCTCCTCCCAAAGTGTAACGGAGGAGTTCGAAGGTACGCTAGTTACGGTCGGACATCGTGATAATAGTGCAATGGCATAAGCGTGCTTAACTGCGAGACTGACAAGTCGAGCAGATGCGAAAGCAGGACATAGTGATCCGGTGGTTCTGTATGGAAGGGCCATCGCTCAACGGATAAAAGGTACTCTGGGGATAACAGGCTGATACCGCCCAAGAGTTCATATCGACGGCGGTGTTTGGCACCTCGATGTCGGCTCATCTCATCCTGGGGCTGTAGCCGGTCCCAAGGGTATGGCTGTTCGCCATTTAAAGAGGTACGTGAGCTGGGTTTAAAACGTCGTGAGACAGTTTGGTCCCTATCTTCCGTGGGCGCTGCAGATTTGAGGAAGCCTGCTCCTAGTACGAGAGGACCGGAGTGGACACACCTCTGGTGTATCGGTTGTCACGCCAGTGGCATTGCCGAGTAGCTAAGTGTGGAAGAGATAACCGCTGAAAGCATCTAAGCGGGAAACTCGTTTCAAGATGAGATCTGCCGGGGCCTTGAGCCCCCTGAAGAGTCGTTCTAGACCAGGACGTTGATAGGTCAGGTGTGGAAGCGCAGTAATGCGTTAAGCTAACTGATACTAATTGCTCGTGCGGCTTGACCCTATAACTTTGATCAGCAGATCAAGGTGTTATGCCAAGTTGACGCATTCAAAATACTCAAGCTGATTCCAAACTCTATGAATTCGTTGTGTTGAACCATGTTCAGCACGACACCCAGTTATGCCTGATGACCATAGCGAGGTGGTCCCACTCCTTCCCATCCCGAACAGGACAGTGAAACGCCTCCGCGCCGATGATAGTGCGGGTTCCCGTGTGAAAGTAGGTCATCGTCAGGCTCTTACAGCCCTCAAACACCCCCAGTCGAAAGATTGGGGGTGTTTGTCTTTGGGGGGCGCTTTGGCCGCATTGGATTCGCGTTCCATTACAAAGTACGACTTTCCCTCAGGTCAAATTGGCGATAATTCGCCATGACTTTCCTAGCCATCGATGTGGGAAATACGCGCTTGAAATGGGCGCAGTATGAGGGGCCTCATCGAGGTGCGCGGCTACTGGCGCATGGAGCCGAGTTTCTGGAGAACATCGATCAGCTAGGCGAGAAGGCATGGCCACAGCTCGTTGCGCCTACGGAAATGTACGGCTGCTTGGTAGCCGGGGAAGGCGTAAGGCGGCGGGTTGAAGAGCAAATGGAATTCTGGGACGTGCAGCCAAGATGGGTGGTCTCTGCTGCCGAGGGCGGAGGACTGACAAATGGCTATGACCATCCTTCGCGTCTAGGGGCTGATAGGTGGGTCGCCATGGTTGGCGCGCGCCATCGGATTTTGATGCTACCGAGGCCAAAACCATTGATTGTGGTCATGGTGGGGACTGCGGTCACTGTAGATGCGGTGGACGCAAATGGCCACTTCCTTGGTGGGTTGATCCTGCCGGGACATGGGATCATGTTGCGCGCATTGGAGTCTGGAACTGCTGGCTTGCATGTTCCCACCGGAGAGGTGCATGCGTTTCCGACCAATACCAGCGATGCTTTAACCAGCGGTGGGACCTACGCCATCGCCGGGGCGGTAGATCGCATGGTCCGGCACCTGCATGCTCACACGGGCGAAGCGCCAGTTTGCGTGATGACAGGTGGTGCAGGCTGGAAGATGGCGCCGCACATGGCACAGGAATTTGAGCTGGTGGACAACCTGATTTTCGAAGGCTTGCTGGCTATGGCCGAAGAGCAGCATTTGAAGAGCCGTTGAGCGGCCCAATCGCTGGAAGCGCGTGCTGGCGTGCCAGCTACTGTAATCCTAGTTACCTATCTCTCCGAGAAGACTCTGATGATCATCGTGACAGGGGGTGCCGGCTTTATCGGCGCCAATTTTGTATTGGACTGGCTTGCCTTGCAGGATGAACCAGTTGTCAATCTGGATAAGCTTACCTATGCAGGCAACCTGGAAAACCTGAAGGCCTTGAAGCAGGATCCGCGGCATGTGTTCGTGAAGGGGGACATCGGTGATGCGCCACTGCTTACCGAGCTGTTTGCTACGCACCGCCCGCGTGCCGTAGTTAATTTTGCTGCGGAATCCCACGTGGACCGCTCCATCAAGGGCCCAGAAGCCTTTATCCAGACCAATGTGGTCGGCACCTTCCATTTGCTGGAAGCGACACGAGCCTATTGGAGCGCTCTTGCCGAGGCTGATCAACAGCGCTTCCGTTTCCTGCATGTCTCCACTGACGAGGTCTACGGTTCACTGGCGCCTGGCGCGCCGGCGTTCACTGAACTGCACCCGTTCGAGCCAAATAGTCCCTATTCCGCAAGCAAGGCCGCAAGTGACCACTTGGTCCGGGCGTGGCATCACACCTATGGCTTGCCGGTTTTGACCACCAATTGTTCCAACAACTACGGGCCGCATCACTTTCCGGAGAAATTGATACCGCTGATGATCGTCAATGCTTTGGCGGGCAAGCCATTACCGGTATATGGGGATGGTCAACAGATTCGGGATTGGCTGTATGTCAAAGACCATTGCGCTGCCATCCGGCGTGTTCTGGAACAAGGCAAGGTGGGGGACACCTACAACGTGGGCGGTTGGAATGAGCAGGCCAACGTGGACATCGTGGAGCAGATCTGCGCACTGCTGGATGAATGGCGACCGTTGCCAGATGGTCGGAGCTATCAGCAGCAGATCGTCTTTGTGAAGGACCGTCCGGGCCATGATCGCCGCTATGCAATCGATGCGCGCAAACTTGAAGTCGAGTTGGGATGGAAGCCGGCCGAGACTTTTTCCTCTGGGCTTCGCAAGACTGTTGCGTGGTATCTCGAGCATCCTGAATGGGTAGCCAACGTTCAGAGCGGTGCCTATCGAGAGTGGCTGCACACGCAGTACGCTGGCGGCGCGGCTGGTTGATGCATGGCAGTACCTATGAAGATTTTGCTTTTCGGTAAGAACGGACAGATCGGCTGGGAGCTGCAGCGCAGTCTTGCTGTGCTGGGAACGGTGGTGGCGGTTGGTCGGGACACGCCAGGATTCGCCGGCGATTTTTCGCGGCCCGAAGAGCTGGCGAATACGGTGCTTGCAGTGAGACCTGATGTAGTGGTCAATGCGGCCGCGTATACCGCAGTTGATCAAGCCGAACGTGAGCCGGAGGCGGCGAAGGCTATCAACGCTACCGCGCCAGCGGTGCTGGCGGACGCCGCCCGGCGCATTGGTGCCTGGCTGGTCCACTATTCCACGGACTACGTTTTTGACGGCCAGGGCACGGCGCCGTTCTCCGAGAGCGACGCCACGGGGCCTCTCAATGTGTATGGCCGTACCAAGCTCGCAGGGGAGCAGCAGGTGCAGCAGCTCAATCCACGTCACCTGATTTTGCGAACGAGCTGGGTGTATGCCGCGCGCGGCAGCAACTTCGCAAAAACCATGCTGAGGCTGGCGCAGGAGCGCACGGAGCTGAAGGTGATCGTCGATCAGAACGGGGCTCCTACGGGGGCCGACCTGCTTGCGGACGCAACCGCTCAGGCGATCCGACAGCTGGCTGAGCAAGCCGAAGGCTCGGCGCGGGCTGGCCTATATCACCTTGCTGCAAGCGGCGAGGCGTCTTGGTTTGAATACGCACGTTTGGTCTTGCAACAAGCGCAAAGCCGGGGGCAGCGGCTGCAGGTGCTGCCAGACGAGATACAGCCCGTCGCCTCTAGTGCCTTTGCAACCGTAGCCAAGCGTCCACATAACTCGCGTCTGGACACGCGCAAGTTTCAGCAAACCTTCGGGCTGGAACTGCCGGTATGGCAAGACGGTGTCAGACGAATGGTCGAGGAGATTCTGTGAAAGCAACGGCATGACTCAGCGCAAAGGCATCATCCTGGCGGGAGGCTCTGGCACACGCCTACACCCGGCGACGCTTGCCATCAGCAAGCAATTGCTGCCGGTATACGACAAGCCCATGATCTATTACCCGCTCTGCACACTCATGCTGGCGGGTATTCGTGACATCCTGGTGATCAGCACGCCGCAGGACACGCCCCGCTTCCAGCAACTGCTGGGAGATGGCTCGCAATGGGGCTTGAATTTGCAATACGCAGTGCAACCCAGCCCGGATGGGCTGGCCCAGGCATTCATCATTGGTGAGTCATTCCTGCACGGTGCGCCTAGTGCGTTGGTGCTCGGCGACAACATTTTCTACGGTCACGATCTTGGGCCAATGTTGGCTGAGGCCGATGCACAGACCGAGGGCGCTACCGTGTTTGCGTACCATGTGCAGGATCCCGAGCGTTACGGGGTGGTGGCCTTCGACCATGCTGGCAAGGCCATGAGCATCGAAGAAAAGCCTGCGCGCCCGCTGAGCAGCTACGCCGTGACCGGGCTCTACTTTTACGACAGCGACGTGGTCGAGGTGGCAAAGGCGGTACGCCCCAGCGCGCGCGGCGAACTGGAGATCACTGCCGTGAACCAGGTCTACCTCGCCCGCGGAGCGCTGCAGGTACAGATCATGAAACGGGGCTATGCCTGGCTGGACACCGGCACGCATGAGAGCCTGCTGGAGGCTAGCCAGTTCATCGCCACCCTTGAGCACCGGCAAGGCCTCAAGATCGCCTGCCCTGAGGAAATTGCGTGGCGCCACGGGTTCATTGATGATGCCCAGTTGGAGCGCTTGGCCGTTCCCTTGCGGAAAAGTGGCTATGGCATGTATTTGAGCCGCCTTCTTCAGGACGGCCTGAAGGCTTTTTCGTGAATATCACCTCGACATCCCTCCCCGAAGTTCTGTTGTTGGAGCCGCGCGTGTTTGGTGATGCGCGTGGCTTTTTCCTCGAAAGCTACAACCAGGGCGCATTCAGGGCCGCCACCGGCCTGGACGTGGAATTTGTTCAGGACAACCACTCGCGCTCTGCGCAAGGAGTGCTGCGTGGCTTGCACTACCAGATCCAGCAGCCGCAGGGTAAGTTGGTACGCGTGGTGCGCGGCGCAGTGTTCGACGTGGCCGTAGATATGCGCCGCTCGTCTCCAAACTTCGGCAAATGGGTGGGCTACGAATTGAGCGAAGACAACCACCGGCAGCTATGGGTGCCGCCAGGGTTTGCCCACGGCTTCCTGGTGCTCAGCGAATCGGCCGAATTCCTGTACAAGACGACCGACTACTATGCGCCTACGCATGAGCGTTGCATTGCATGGGATGATCCCACCATTGGCATCCAGTGGCCGGCTGGTACTTCCCCGCAGCTCTCCGCAAAGGATGCTGCGGGCGTGGCGTTTGCGGCTGCAGAGGTCTATCCGTGACTGCCGCTGCGTACGCCATCTCTGTGCACATGGCATGGCGCAATACTGCTTACCTCCCTCACTAGCATGAATGCCGAAGATACCCTGAGTATGGAGCCCCACCTTGAGGCCGCGTCCGAGGCAACCGCATTGCGCATCGGCGACCTTCTGGTGCGTGCCGGTAAGCTCACCCCGCGTGACTTGGAGCGGGCGCTCGGTGCGCAAGAGGAGATGGGAAGCTTGCTTGGCCGTGTGCTGGTGCGGCTAGGGCTTGTATCCGAAGTGGATGTGGTCCGCACGCTGTCTACGCAATTGGGCATAGCGTTTGTGCCTGCGGACGAATTTCCGGCGGTACCGCCGGAAGTGGAGGGGCTGCTGCCCGAGTTTCTGGCGGCCAATGTCGTGTATCCGCTACGCCTGGAGGGCGGCTGTCTCGAGGTAGTCATGGCCGTTCCGCAGGATGCCTTTGTGGTGAAGGCCCTGCATCTGGCCACCGGCTTGGAAATCAGACCGCTCCTTGGCATTGAGAGCGAGATCGAGAAAGCGCTGGCGCAGCCCATCGAGGAGGCCAGTAGCGAAGGTGACGACGGTTTCTCTGACGACTCTGACTCCGGCGACTTTGTTGAGCACCTGAAGGACATGGCCAGCGAGGCGCCGGTGATCCGACTGGTCAACACCATCATCGGTCGCGTGATCGAACTGCGTGCGTCGGATATCCACCTTGAGCCCTTTGACGATGGGCTGCACGTGCGTTATCGCGTGGATGGTGTGATCCACACGGCAGAAATCGTTTCGCCCAAGCACAGTGCTGCGGTCAATTCCCGCGTGAAGCTGCTGGCGCATCTGGACATCGCCGAGCGACGCTTGCCACAGGACGGTCGCGTCAGAACGCGGGTCAAGGGGCGCGAGCTCGACTTGCGGGTATCCACCGTCCCCACCGTGCACGGTGAGAGTGTGGTGATGCGGGTCCTGGATCGTGCCAGCGTCCGCTTCAGTCTGGAGAAGATGGGTTTTGCTTCCGACACCCTGGCCCGTTTCAATGGGTTGCTGGCGCGGCCACACGGCATTGTGCTGGTGACTGGTCCAACGGGTTCGGGCAAAACCACGACGCTCTATGCAGCCCTCTCCAAGCTGGATGCCGACGCGCAGAAGATCATCACGGTCGAGGAGCCAGTCGAATATCAGCTGGAGGGCATCAATCAGATCCAGGTTCACCCGCAGATCGGCTTGACCTTCGCAAGTGCTCTGCGCTCCATCCTCCGGCAAGATCCGGACATCATCATGATTGGTGAAATGCGGGATGGTGAAACCGCGCAGATCGCTGTGCAGTCAGCGCTCACCGGCCACTTGGTGCTCTCCACGCTACACACTAACACCGCCGCAGGTGCTGTTATCCGCATGAAGGACATGGGCGTGGAGAGCTATCTCATCACGTCCTCCGTCAATGGCGTGCTGGCCCAGCGCCTGGTGCGTACGCTTTGTACGCATTGCAAGGAACCCTATATTCCGTCGCCTGAAGTGTTGAAGACTTCCGGCCTTGGGCGTTTCCACGATCCGGCGCAGCCGATCTACCAGGCACGGGGATGCGAGCATTGCCGCAACGGTGGGTACCAGGGGCGAACCGGCATCCATGAACTGTTCGTGATCGACGAGCCGATGCGCCGCGCCATCCTGGATGGTAAGGATGCCAGTACGCTGAACGATATTGCTGCACAGGCCGGCATGCTGTCGCTCTACCAGGACGGCCTTCGCAAGGTGTCCGCCGGCGTCACGACGCTGGATGAGCTGATGCGCGTGACGCAGGACCAGGGCGATGCCTGATTTCGCATGGCGCGCCGCCCAAGCGGCGGGGCAGATCGTTCAGGGGCATATCACTGCCGAGACACCCGCGCATGCCATGAAGCTGCTGCGGGAGCGTGGGTTGACGCCTCTGAAGATTGAGGACGCCGCTCCCGGTACTGCTGCGCAGCCTGCACTTGCAGCCGGGCCGGGCCGCAAGCAGCGCGCTGCGCAGGGCCCAGTCAATCAGGCTGACGTTTTGGCGCTGACGTCTGAACTGGCCATCATGCTGAAAGCCGGCCTGGCGCTGGATAGCGCGTTGCGCGTGCTGATCGAGATGAGCCACAAGCCCTCGGTTGCTGCCATGCTCCAGCAGACGCTGGAGGACGTTAAAGGTGGGACGCCGTTGAGCCGGGCACTTTCGCGCAATCGTGAATTGTTCGGGGACTTCTACATCAACATGGTGCGCTCCGGGGAGGCTAGCGGACAGCTATCCTCGGTGCTGGCCCGGTTGGTCGAGCACATGGACCGCTTGCGTGCCCTGCGTGAAAGCGTTATCTCCGCGACTATCTATCCGGCCATTCTGCTGGGTGTTGCGGTTATTTCCTTGGTCGTGATGCTTGGTTTCGTGGTGCCGCAATTCGAGAAGCTGTTCCAGGACATGGGTGATGCGCTTCCCATGCCAACGCGAATCGTGATGCATCTGGGGCATGCTTTTTCCGACTATGGCGTGGTGATGGCCATAGGCGCGGCGCTGCTGGGGTGGTTTGCGGCCCGCCGCCTCAAGTCTCCTGCAGGACGCGCCTGGTGGCAGGCCCGCTTGCTGAAGGTGCCGGTCATCGGACGCCTGATGTGGAAATACGAACTTACGCTTTTTTCCCGCTCTCTGGGAACGCTGCTGGGCAATGGCGTGCCCATGCTGGCTGCGCTGCGCATTGCCACGGAAACGGTCAGCAACACGGTGTTAAGAACGCCATTGGAGCAGGTCGCTCCCATGGTCAAGGATGGCGGAAAGCTGGTCAATGCAGTGGCGGCGACCCAGATTTTTGAACCGCTCGCCATCAACTTGATCCGAGTCGGGGAGGAGACGGGACGCGTCGGCCCCATGATGCTGGAGTTGGCCAACATCCTCAATCGCGAAGTTGAGACGGGTATCAAGCGCGCGCTGACGCTGGTCGAGCCAGTGCTCATTCTGGTGCTGGGTTTCCTGATTGCGACCATCATCGTGTCCATCCTGATGGGCATTCTGTCGATCAATGACCTCGCGGTATGATCTTTTGCTGTTGAAGGAACTGGAATGGTGAGTATTCACACACGTCGTGTCCGTCGCGCTTCGCGCGGTTTCACGCTGATCGAATTGTTGGTGGTGTTGGCCATTCTGACCATGCTGGCAGGCTTGGTCGGCCCGCGTGTGCTGGGGATGTTGGGGGGCGCGAAGTCCAAAACGGCCGCAGTGCAGATCGCGGACATCGAAAAGGGCCTGGACCTATTCAAGCTTGATGTCGGCCGCTATCCCGCGACGGAGGAGGGGCTGAATGCGCTGGCGGTCAAACCTGGTTCCGCGAATGGCTGGGCGGGTCCCTATCTGAAGGGGGGCGTGCCCTCTGATCCTTGGGGACATCCGTACAAGTACGCGAATCCTGGTGCCAATGGCGGGATCGATATCATCTCCTTTGGTGCCGATGGTGCACCCGGTGGTGATGGCGAAAACGCTGACATCCAGAACAAGCAGTAAGACCCTCTACGCGTATGAAGCGGCCTCGGGGTTTCACCCTGGTCGAGCTCTTGGTCGTCTTCGCCATTGCCGCGCTCATCGTCGGTATTGCCCCGCTGGCATTCGATCGTCTGCGGGAATCGGCTGAGTACCGGAGTACGCTGCGAACCCTTGTGTCGGACATGCGAATGGCGCGGTGGCGTGCCATGTCCAGCGGCACCGAGACCCGGTTCAGTGTCGACCTGCGGGAGCGTTGGTACGGTCTGGATGGCGCACCACGACACGCTTTGGCGTCGGCGTTAACTTTACGGGCTACCGTGGCCAGCCAGGAGTTGGAGAGCAGCGGCGTGGCATCCATCCGCTTTCTGCCGGGAGGTGGTGCCAGTGGCGGCAGTATTGATTTGCTTCGAGCTTCAGGCGCCGGGGTGCGTCTGCGGGTGGATTGGTTGACCGGCCGGGTGGAGCAGGAGCCGATTGCGCCGTGAATGCCGCACATGCATTCAGGCACCAGCGCGGTTTTTCCTTATTGGAGATGCTGGTCGCTTTTTCCATCATGGCGTTCTCGCTCGCCATGATCTACCGCGTCAGCGGTGGCTCTGCGCGCAATGCGGGGGAGCTTGAACACTACCAGCATGCAGCCCTGCTGGCAGAGTCTGTGCTCAATCTGCGTGACGCTGTTCCGCCGTCCGGTTGGAATGACCGTGGTGAATCTGCCGGTTACCGATGGGAGGTGCGCAGTGCTCCATTTCCTACCAGTGTGAATGGCCCTGCGGTGCCACCCCTGCATGAAGTGGCGGTGGGCATCTCGTGGTCGGAAGGCGGGACTGAAAAGCGCTATGACCTCGCAACCTTGCGGCCGCAGGCGCGCCCCCTGGCCGGGGGGCTCCAGCAATGAGTCAGGTCTGCCGGCGGCCCACAGCAGCTTTGCGCGCCAGGGGATTTACGCTCGTGGAAATTCTGGTGGCCATCACCTTGCTGGCCATAGTCATGGTGGCCCTGGGGGCGGCCATGCGTGGCATGGTGCAGACCGAGTCGAAGGTCTCTGAGCGCCTGACCCGGCTGGATGATTTCCGCACTGGCACGGGCTTCCTGAAGGGCATTCTGGGCCGGGTCTATGCCAAGAAGAGTATTGCAGTTCAAAGTGAAGGCCAAAGTACCTTTGTGTTCCAGGGCACGCCGGCGGGTGTGGCGTGGATCGGCGTGATGCCCCCCCGATATGGGGCTGGTGGGCGCTATTTCTTTCGCCTGGCGCCTGAGTCTGTTGCCGGGCATTCGGCATTGGTCATCCGCTTTGTCCCATGGCGGGATGCACCGGGGTTCCCGGATTGGTCCGGCGCGGATTCGCGTGTATTGGTCGAAGACTTGACGGGTTTTTCCATCCTCTATGAGGACAGCACCGTCGATGGTCCTCGCTGGAGCGCGTCCTGGGCAGTCCCCGAGCGTCTGCCTACACGAGTGAACATCCGCGTATCTACAACTACCAGTGTTTGGCCCGATCTGGTGTTGCCGCTGCGGCAATTTGGCGGGCGTTCCATCACGGGCGGCGCAGTGATTGGGGGCAGTACCTCATGAGGATCAGCCTCGTTCGGCAGTCGCCGCGGCTTCAAGCGGGAATGGCGCTTGTAGCCGTCCTGTGGATCGTGGCAGCCCTGAGTCTGATGTTGACAGGCATGACGCGCTCAGTCCGTCAGGAGGTGCGCTCTGCGACGACTGCACGTCAGGCGGTCGAGGGCCGTGCTGTAGCGGAAGCCGCAATCAACATGGTGTTGCAGCAGATGGTGGCGCAGCCCAATGCCGTCAATCGACTAATGTCGATTGATGTGGCATTTCGCGGCGTGCCTACGCGGGTGCAGGTATTCCCAATGAGCGGCCTAATCGATCTGAACAGCGCTCAGCCCGCATTGCTGGAGGCGCTTTTTGCTGTTGCCGGCGGCATGCCTCCTGCAGCGGCGACGGCAGGAGCGCAGGCGGTAGTGCAGTGGCGAATGCAACGCGATTCTGGGGGGCGTACCTTTGGTTTCGATGCACCCGAGGATCTCATGCTCGTGCCGGGCTTCCCTTATGACGTCTATGCTAGGATCGCGCGGCTTGTAGCGGCTGGCCAGACAACGGGTGGCACGGTCAACCCCTTGTCTGCTCCGGACGGGGTCTTGCTGGTTCTGGCAAAAGGCAACGTGCAGGTGGCTGCGCGTATAGCGGCCGCACGGGACACAAATGCTGTGGGCGTTGATTTGACGCAGCTTGAGGGCTCGTTCATCAGCAGCATAAACTCGCGCGCCTACCGCCTGATTGCAAGTGTGCCGCTGTCGGATGGCGTCAGCATGCGTTTCACCCAGGACGTTACTTTCCAGGCCGGAACACAAAGCGAACTTCCATGGCGTATTTTGCAGAGCGGCGGCGTTGTCGTGCTGCCGCCTGGTGCAACTGATCGGCAATGACGCTTTTATCCAATGACTTTCGGCTATTCGGTGTGGATTTGCGCTCTGGAGTGCAGGGCCTTGCCACGCTGTGGGGCCACGTGCTGCAGGGGCCTTTCTTTGGCTGGTTGACAGAGCCCGCTGCCGTGCGCGTCCTGCGCGCCAATGGCAGTGCGGAAACCTGGCGCGACGAGCATCTGCTTGCGCCCGGGCAAGAGAAGTCTCCGCAGGAGCGGCCGCGCTTCGCTGCTGTCGAAATTCCCGATGCCATCGTATTGCGGCATGCCACGACAATGCCGGCCATGCCGCAAGCGCAAGTCGCAGATGCCTTGGGGTTGGAGATACAGAGCATCAGTCCCTTTGCTGCTGGCAGCCTTGTATGGGGATGGCGCGCGTGGCCTGCCAGCGGTGCCCGGCTCCAGGTCGAGGCGGCCCTTGCCTCGCGAGCCCATATCGAGCGCCTCTTGCTTTCTGCGGCCCAGTCCTTGGCTGTGGAGCCGCGCCAACTGGAGGTCTGGGTGATGCCTTCACTCCCCGGGCCGACGGCTGCGCCCATCGTGCTGCAGGGTTTTGGCGAAGGCGCGCGGGCAGGTGATGCGCAGCGCCGGCAGCGCCGGGCATATTCCTTCCTCGCGATCGGCGCTTGCCTGCTTGGCTTGATTGCACTTACGCCGTCAACCCAGTTGTGGCTGCGTGCACGTGATGCCGCAGCCTCTTTTGCCGAAGTCCAGCAGCGGACCCGACCGGTTGTCGAGTTACGCGAGCAGTTTGTCCGCTCTTCCGGCAGGCTCAAGGCGCTGGAGTCTGCCGTGGGCGAGAGTGCTGCGCCCTTGCGTGTGCTGGAGATACTCACCAACGCGATTCCAGACGACACCTTCATTCAGACGCTGCAGATTGAGGGCCTCAAGATTTCACTCAGTGGCATGACCGAGAATTCAGCGGCCTTGATGAGTCGCTTGGGGGGGACTCCCGGCATACGGGAGCTCAAGGCCTCTCAGGCCGCAACGCGGCAGCCGGGGGCGGCCAAAGAGTCTTTTGGCGTGGAGTTTGTGTTGGACATACCGGGAGTGGTCCCGCGTACGGCGGTAGCCAAGGTGGAGGCGTCAGCTGCAACAATGCCTACACCTCCAGTGCCAGCTCCAGCTCCGGTATTGGAGAGCCCTGCCCCTACGCCCGCACCTGTCAGCCCGGCGCTCTTGCCTGCCGCTCCTGGCAAGCCTGCCTATCCGCCACTGGCGCCGGCCGAACAACCGCCCGCGCCGGGCACGACGAGCAACGCGCCCAATGCATCCGGTGCGCAGGTCGATCCTCTTAGCCGCGCAACCATTGGTGGCCGTGCGTCGTCCCCAGCCCCTGCGCCCAATCCATAAGAGACGGGAATGACCTTGTACCTTCGTCGCCAGGATCGCATTGCGCTTGCATGCCTGGGTTTCCTGTTGCTGCTGCCGGTTGGCGTGGGCATCTACTACGTCGCCTCCAAGCATGCCGAGCTTACAGGGAGCATAGACCAGATTGAACCGCGCTACGCGCGTCTGCTGGGGCTTGAGGCATCCAGGCCAAAGCTCGAGGCGGCCGAAACAAGCGCCCGCGCCACACTGGAGAAGTTCACCTACCCGGCAGGCCAGGATGCCACGCAGGCTGGCAACGATGCCCAGCAGAAGATTCGTGCGGTGCTTACCGCTGCCAAGCTTGATATCAGCAGCAGCCAGGTGCTTGCACCGAAAGCAGATGGCGACATGGAGCGCATCCCGATCAGCGTGAGGGCTGAGGGGGAGTTGCTCGCGCTTCAGGCGGCGTTGGTAGGCCTGGGCAGCCAGAATCCCGCGATCCTGATCGACCGCGTGAACATTCAGGCCAGTAGCTATCTTCGTCCTGAAGTCAGCCGCTTGATGGTGCAATTCTCGTTCTACGTGCTGCGAGCCCGGTCATGAGCGCTAGCCTTGCCCTGATGGCGCGCAACGCGGCGCCTCGTGCCGTGGTCTGGTCTCCAGTCGTGCTGCTGTTCGTCCTTGCGGCCCTGTGGATCGGCCCGTCGGGGGCATTGCGCAACGCCCAGTGGGAGCGGCCACAAGCGTTGATGCCAGATATTTCTGATGGCAGTTCTTCTGCACTGGACGCTTCTCGCAACACTGACCCCAGCCAGTTCGTTGCCATTCTGGAGCGGCCCCTCTTCTCGCCCACGCGCAAGCCCCCGCCACCCAAGATCGTGGAGAAGACCGAGCCGCCACCGCCACCAGATCCGCTGGAGAAAGTCCGCATCCTGGGCGTCTTCTCGAGCACGGCTGGAGGGGGCGCCATTGCCGATGTGGAAGGAAAGGCGCGCCGCGTTCTGGTCAATGACATGGTCGGAGCATGGAAGCTCGCCTCCATTGGTAACCGCGATGTGACCTTCAAGCGCGGAACTGAAACCCGTGTGCTGAGCCTTGTTCGAGCCAAGCCAGCGCCCCCAGGGCCCGCCACGTTCGTACAGGGTGGGGTTCCACGCAGTGCAACGGTGCCACCGCCGGTGGCGCCAGCCCCGGCGGCCCAGCCGCCGCGTGCCGTGGGGCTTCCCATTCCAATGCCGGACGGATCGTTTCGGCTCGCGCCCCCCTGAGCATTGGCGGGTCTAGTTGCATGAAAACTCCGGTCCGCAGAGCAGGTCGCGCAAGCCGCGCTCCGCAAGCCACGAAGGTGGTGGATTTTCACGATGGTCCCGTGCTGCGTTGCGGCGCTTTGGCCGCTTTGTTCTTTTATCCGGGCCGCTTCTGCCGCGAGCTCGCTAGTCACCGATAGCCCGTATGAACCATCTTCGCATCGCCACGTTCTCTGCCCTGGTTGTGGCTGTATCCAATGGCGCCTGGGCCCAGCAGACCACTCCGCCGCCGCAGGCTGCGACGGCGACATCTGCGGCGATCGGTGCGTTGGACACTACGCCTGCCGTAGCGCCGACAGACGCCGTTGATCCTGCTCCCGCCGCGGCCGATGCGGCCAAGGAGCCGCGCATCATCCTCGGCAACGACCAAGTCATTGCTCCGCCCAAGGCGGGCATTCGGCCCATTAGCGGCGCGCCGAGTTCCTTCAAGTTCGAAGAGGCGCCCATTGCTGAGGTGGCCAACGTCATTCTGGGCGAAATCGCCAAGACTGACTTCGTCTTCCATGGCCAAGTCAACGGCACCGTCACCCTGGCCACGCGCGAGCCAGTCACGCCGGACCAGGCCGTGTTTCTGCTGGAAACGGCATTGCAGGCCAATGGATTGGTCATGGCGCGCGATGCCCGTGGCACCTACCACATCGGCAAGCCCGAAGCTCTCAAGGGCATTGTGGCCGCACCGCGCCAGGCGGTGGGCGGCGCCCTGCCGCCTGGCTTTGGCGCCGTCATCGTGCCCCTGCGCTATATCGGCGCCGGCGAGATGGCCGCGATCCTGCGTCCCATTGCCGGCGGCGATGCGCTGGTGCGGGTGGACACGGTCCGCAATCTGCTGGTCATGGTTGGGACGCGTGCCCAGGCCGAGGGCTGGCTCGACATCGTCTCCACCTTCGATGTGGATCTGCTCAAGGGCATGTCTGTTGGCGTGTTCCCGCTCAAGTACGCAACGGTGGCCGAGGTACAGGCGGCCTTGCAGATTGTCAGTGGCGGTGGCCAGCCAACAACGGGGGCATCGCCGTCGCGCCCAGGTGGCCCTGCTACCGCAACCGCATCCACGCCGGCCGCGTCTTCGCAGGCGGCGGGCGCGGCGGCGCTGGCAGAGGCCAATCCGCTTTTTGGCGCGTTGCGCATCATGCCGATCGAGCGCATCAACAGCATCCTGGTGGTAACGCCGCGTGCCGCCTATCTGGAAGAGGCGCGCCGCTGGATCGAGCGGCTTGACAAGCCCAGCAGCAACGGCAGCGAGCCCCAGCTCCATGTCTACAGCGTGCAGAACGGCAATGCGCGCCATCTGGCCGAAGTGCTGAGTGGCATTTACGGCGGTAGCTCTGGCAATGCCAGTGGCGGAACCGGCATTGCACCCGGCCTTGGATCGTCTTCGGGCATTAGCAACGGGCTCAGCAATAACAGCTTTGGCGGCAGTGGTGGCTTCGGTTCCGGCGGCTTTGGCGGCAGCGGGTCTTCAGGCGGTGTTGGCATCGTAAGCGGCGGCGGCTTTGGTGGCACTTTTGGCGCTTCTGGCGGCTCAGGGGCGTTTGGTGGTAACAACAGTAACAACAGCAACAGCAACCAGCAAGCCGGGCGCGGTGGTGGGGTCAGTGCGGTGACCATCGGCAATGGCGTGCGTGTCATTGCAGACGATGTGAACAACGCCGTGCTCATCTACGCTTCCAACAGCGAGTTCCTCAAGATCGAAGCTACGCTCAAGCGTCTGGATGTGCGTGTACCCCAGGTGCTGATTGAAGCTAGCATCATTGAAGTGACCCTGAAGGGGAATCTTCAGTACGGTCTGGAGTGGTCGTTTCAGAACGGTGGTCGCGGCTTGACGGGGATTGGCCAGCTAAGCAATGCCAACAACACGGTGGCCGGCTCGTTGGCCGAGGCTGCATCCGGATTTTCTTACGCAATCACCAACTCTTCTGGCGCAGTTCGGGCCGCGCTCAATGCTTTGGCCTCTGATTCGCTGGTCAAGGTGATTTCCAGCCCATCATTGATGGTCATGGACAATCAAGTGGCATCGATCATGGTCGGCGATCAAGTGCCAATCCAGACCGGTACTACCATTGTCACGGGTGTAGGCACTACAAATAGCTTCCAGTACAAGGATACAGGGGTGCAGTTGCAGGTGCTGCCCTCCGTCAACGCGGGCAACATCGTGACCATGCAGCTTAGCCAGGCGGTAACGGACGTGGGCACGATACGGGACCAAGCCACTGGGCAATATCCTTTCCGTCAGCGTCAGATCACCAGCAAAGTAGCGGTGCGTTCTGGAGAGGCGCTTGTGCTTGGCGGCCTGATCCGTGACAACACAGGCAATGGAAACAATGGGATTCCCTTCCTCAAGGACTTGCCCATTGTGGGGGCTGCCTTCGGCAGCACCACGGTATCCAAGGACCGCACCGAACTCATCGTCATCCTCACGCCGCGCGTGGTCCGAGCCGACGAAGACATCCGCGATGTCGGTGCCGAAATGCGCGACCGCATGAAGGGAATTTTTTCGGATGACCGCTTGTCGAACCAGGGCCGTGCGCCCGTGGGCGCATGGGGTTCGGTGGTGGATCAGTCACCGGGCGCGTCGAAGCTGCCCAACCCCGCCACCTACATCAAAACTCCCAATTGAACCTAGACCAAGAGGCCTTGTCCATGTTTCGCTCCTACAGCATCCGTTCATCCGACCGTAGCGTCCCATCTTTGCATGTGCCTGCAGCCCTGCGTCGTGCAATGCAGGCTGCAACTCTTGTGGGCGCCGGCCTGTGGTTGGCGGGTTGTGCCTCGGTAGTGCCGCAAACGCCTGAGCAGGCCATCACCCAGCGCGCTGCAGAGCGGTGGAAGCTCATGATGGCGGACAAGTTCGATGCCTCCTATGAGTACACGGCGCCCTCCTACCGTGCCCTGAAGGATGTCAAGGCCTATCGCCTTAACTATGGCGCTGCAGGAGGGTGGACTGCGGCAGAGGTGGCCAAGGTCACCTGCGCGAGCGAGGCGAGCTGTACGGCTGTGCTGAAGATCGCCATCAAGAACCCTACGCCCATTCGCTCGCTGCCCACGCTGACGACGGCCCTGGATGAAGCCTGGGTGCTTGAGGACGGGCGCTGGTACTTCCTGCCGCCCCTGTAGCACGGCAAGTAGGTCTTTAAGCCCGACGCAGGACGCAAGCGTCTTTGCGGTCGAAGCGATTCGGAAGGGGGGGTTAATGCCCCCCTCGGCGTTTTCCCTGGGGCGCTTCTCACCTGCGGGGCAATCAATTGCTTCCTTGCCGTTGGGCGTCAACTGCGAAGCCTTTGCCAAAATTTGTAGCAAGGCGCTATCGCAATGAGGCGGGCAACCCTTGTCTTGCTGATGCGCGTTGTTGCATGTGTTGGGGACACATCCTGCAAAAACGTGACGTAATTCGCTATAAAAAGTTTGACGTTGCTCCACACTCCGGCTACTCTTCGGTCCGCTCTCGACGAGACGTGGGTGCGCGAGGGAGGACGTTGGTACGTTCTGCTGTCTTTGTGATACTTATTAACGGCAATGTGGCATTCAAGATTGCTACATTAATGTCCGATGTATCCAGGGGTGTTGCGGGTGGCCAACAAAAAAAGGGCGTGTGAGTCAAAAACTGCTGACACCAAGCTCTCCCTGCTAACATCTCGTGGCGTACACGCTCTTTGTAGTTGCGCTTACCAACTTTTTCCATGGAGTTATTAATGAAGAAGAGTCTTCTGTCTCTGAGCATCGGCGCCTTCATCGGCGGTCTGACGCTCGCTGGCGCAGCCAATGCAGCTACGTCTGTTGCTGGTACGGGTGCAAACCTGACGGCCCCCACTGCAACTGGCCTGGCGCTGAACGCAGGTGGTATCGGCCACATCGGCATCATTCCTTACTTCAGCACGCAGAACGGCAACCACACGCTGATCAGCATCACCAACACCGACACGGTGAATGGCAAGGCTGTCAAGGTGCGTTTCCGTAGCGCCGCCAACTCCGATGACGTGTTTGACTTTACGCTGTTCCTGTCGCCTGGCGACGTGTGGACCGCTGACGTCAGCCGTGACGCCACCACCGGCCTGTCGCAGCTGTTCACCGCCGACAATTCCTGCACGCTGCCCGCAGCACCGGCTCTGAACCGTACCTTCATCACCGACCGCCTGCCGGCCGTGACGACCAGCTTCACGGCTGACACGCGTGCCTCGTGGACCCGCGAAGGCTACATCGAAGTGCTGAACATGGCTGACGTGCCACCGGTGTTCGCTGCTGCCCAGACGTACGCCACTTATGGCGCTGCTACGACTACCAACGCCCTGTACACCACGACCAAGCACAATACTGCTGGCGCCGTGGCTTGCGATAGCGCTGTTCTGTCGAAGTTGGTCACCAACGCTGCTCTGACCGAAGCCCAACTGGGTGCTCTGGGTCTGGACAGCCCGACCGGCGGCCTGTACACCAACGCTTTCATCATCAACTCCGCCAACGCTTACCAAGCTTGGTCCACGGAAGCCACCGCGGTTCAGGCTGTGAACGGTACGGCCAATGCGATTGGTCGCGTTGTGTTCGCAGGTCAAACCAGCGATGCCGTGACTGTCGGAACGGCTGCTACGCTGACCGCTGATCCCCTGCTGGCTGCTGGTACGTTGAGCCCGATCGAGTTCGACTTCCCGGATCTCTCCACGCCTTACACTGGTACGGCTGCAGCCTCGGCGGCTCTTGCCGCCACGCAAGCGACCAACCTGTCTGCCGCTCTTGCTGTCACCAGCATCAAGAACGACTACAGCACGCTGGCTGCTATCGGCTCCAAGACGGATTTCACGTTCTCGATGCCGACCCGTCGCTACGCTGCGGCAGTGAACTATGCTGGCACCGCGCCGGCACTGGTGTTCAACGCTGCCAATGCTGGTCATTTCGCCGCTGCCAACACGACTCTGTCGGGTAACCTCGCTTGCGTGGCGCCCGGTATTGCGAATGCAGTGACTGGCTACAGCCGTTCGGAGCAATTCCTGACGAGCGGTGCTGTCGTGTCCCCGGGTACGGCTTCTGCCCTGCGCTTCTGCGGTGAAGTCAGCGTGCTGACCATCAACAACGACGCTAACGCTCCGGCTGGCAAGGGCGTGCTGGGCGCTACGGTTGCCGTGCAGAACGTCTACACCAGCTACCAAGAAGGCTGGGTGAACATCTCCACTCCGGGTCTGGGTGCTGGTCTGCCGGTGTTGGGCTCTGCCTACACCAGCGCCGTGGGTGCCGCTGCTGCTGGCCTGTCGACCAACTACGGTTGGACGTACGCTCACAAGTTCACGAAGTAAATCCAGGCTAGTGTTTGGGTAAGCGCGCCTAGCCTGCAAAGGCTGGGTTGCTAAAGGGCAGGAGGGGTAACCCTCCTGCCCTTTTTTTGTTGGGTGCGCCATGGGGGTATGGTGTCGCGCCGAAGTGGGTGTTGCACAATAAGCGGCTTTTGGGCCTGTTGTTTCCTATGTCGACTCATGTGATCTCACCGTTGCCCGCTGCGGCATTCCCAGGGCGTCGTTCGGCTCTCTCCCGGTTTGTGACCCATTCCCTGATGGGGGGCTGTTTGGCCATGGGCATGCTGTCTTGCGCATGGGCGCAGCAAGCCGTGCTTCAAGGTGCCAGTGGCATCCAGATAACCAATGCCGATTTGACGGCGGAATTGCTACGCATACCTGGTGCGGCCGAAAGCAAGGTGTTCAGCAAACCCGAGACGGTGTCTGCTGCCGCGTCCAATCTCTACACCCGGCGCGCGCTTGCAGCCGAGGCAGAGAAGGCTGGCTTGGAGCAGGACCCTCAAGTCATCGCTTCCCTGCGTATCGCACGCGATCGCGTGCTGTCCGATGCACGCATTGCCCAGATCGACAAGGCCGCTGCGCCGGATGCGGCGGCACTGGAGAAGTACGCGCGTGCCCAGTACAACGCGAAGCCCGAGCAGTTCCGTGCGCCGGAGGAGGTCCGCGTGCGGCATATCCTGATCCGCTCCACCGAGCCGAATGCCAAGGCCACGGCGGAGAAGCTGCTGGCCGACCTGAAGGCTGGGGCTGACTTCGCGGCGCTGGCCAAGGAGAAGTCCGGCGATCCTGGCAGTGCTGCCAAGGGCGGGGACCTGGGCTTCATCAAGAAGGGGCAGATGGTGCCGGCCTTTGAGCAAGGCGCTTTCGCGTTGCAGAAGCCGGGCGAGCTGTCACCGGTGGTGGAGACGAACTTCGGCTTTCACATCATCGAATTGGAAGAAAAAAAGCCTGTGTCCCTGTTGCCCTTTGATGAGGTGAAGAAGGGCTTGATGGACGATGCCCGCGCCAAGGTGCTGGAGGATGCGCGTGCCGCCAAGTCTGCCGCCTTGCTGAAGGATGCCAAGTTTGACGAAGCGGCCATTGAGGCTTTCTCCAGCGGTTACCGCTGACGTCTGGGCCAACTCGGCTTCGGTCTGAATGCCGGGTTCTTGTGCCCGGCTGACTTTTTCCACTTCTGTTGAATACCATGCATGTGCTGGATGACGTCCGCGCCCTGTGGCGCGCGCGTGCGTTGGTGGCCGTGATGACGCGGCGTGAGATTGCGGCGCGTTATGCGGGTGCGGCCGGCGGCATTGCCTGGGCTTATGTGCAGCCGCTGCTGACCGTGGCGGCGTACTTCTTGGTGTTTGACGTGGTGTTTGCCATGCGGCTGGGCGAGAACGCGCCCACGCACCGTGCAGGCGCCTACCTGATCGTGGGTTCGCTGCCCTGGATGGCGTTTTGCGACACGCTGGGCCGCACCATGAACAGCCTGCTCGATGCGGGCAGCGTGCTGCAGAAGAATGCGTTGCCGCCGGTGCTGTTTGTGGCGCGCTCGGCCTTTGCCAGCAGCATCGTGTACGCGCCGCTGATCTTGCTGTTGGCGGTGGCTTATATCCCGGCCCACCATATGAGCCCTGCGCTGCTGGCGCTGCCCGCGTTGCTGGCCTTGCAGGTACTGCTGTGCCTGACGCTGGGCTACCTGTTGGCCATCCTGGCCGCAGCGCTGCGCGATACGGTGCAGATCGTGGGCTTTTTGCTGTCGGTGGGCATCTTTCTGTCGCCGGTACTGTTCCCGCTGAGCCTGTTCCCTGCTGCATGGCGCTGGGTGCTGTGGCTCAACCCGATGACGCCGCTGCTGTTGGGCTACCAGAACGTATTGCTACAGGGCGCATGGCCTTCCTGGGCGTCCTGGGCTGGCGCGGCGGTGTGGTGGCTGGTGGCGGCAGCGTTGCTGGCGCTGGCGGTGCGCCGTAGCCGTGAGCAACTGGTGGACTGGCTATGAGCCAGGTGCAGATCTCTGACGCGCCGGTGCTGCGGGTGTCCACCGTGGGCAAGGAGTATCGCCTTTACGCCTCACCGCGCGACCGGCTGAAGGCCCTGGTGACGGGCCGGCGCTACCACCGCAGCCATTGGGCGCTGCAGGAGGTGTCGTTCGAGCTGCGACGCGGGCAGTGCCTGGGCGTCATAGGCGACAACGGCGCGGGCAAAAGCTCGCTGCTCAAGCTGCTGGCAGGCACGGTGCAGCCGACCACGGGGCGCATCGACCGCATCGGCCGTGTCACGGCCATCCTGGAGCTGGGGGCGGGCTTCCATCCCGACTTCACCGGGCGCGACAACCTGTACTTTGCGGGCAGCCTGATCGGCATCGGCCAGACCGACATGCAGCGCCTGGAGCCAGAGATCACCGAGTTCGCCGAACTGGGCGATGCGATCCACCGGCCGGTGAAAACCTATTCGTCGGGCATGGTGGTGCGCCTGGCGTTTGCGCTGGTGACTGCGGTGCAGCCGGATGTGCTGATCATCGACGAGGCCCTGGCTGTGGGCGACCAGCATTTCCAGAAGAAGTGCATCGAGCGCATCACGGCCTTCCGCAAGGCGGGCTGCACGATCCTGTTCTGCTCGCACAGCCCGTACCACATCCGGCATCTGTGCGATGTGGCCCTGTGGCTGGATGGTGGGCGGGTGCGCGAGATCGGGCCGACCGAGCCGGTGCTGGGCGCCTATGAGATGCATACGCGCCTGCGCAATGCAGAGGATGGGCTGGATATTGCCGATCCGATGCCGGGTGAGGACGAGGGCTCCGCTGCAGGGGCAACTGCGCCGATACAGCTGCCCGCGAAGGAGGATGGTGCTGCCTGCATCGTGTCCTTGACGGTTGCGGGCTTGGGCGCGGGGGAGCCGCCGCTGCTGGAGAGCCGTGACCTGGTGGCGACCATCACGGTGCGGGGGCGTGGGAATGAGCGGCCCAATATTGGCTTCATGATCGAGCAGTCGCGCGGCTCGGGCATCACCTCGCTGGCAACGCATGAGGAGGGTGCGGTCCCGGTCCTGGGGGAGGATGGGCTGTGGCGATCGGTGCTGAGCTTTCCAGACCTGCCGCTGCACAGCGGTGAATATGTGGTGAGCGCCTTTCTGTTCGATGAAAGCGGCCTGATCGTCTACGACGAATGGCTGCGCTACCTGCACTTTCGCTTTGTGTCGCCTACGCTGATGCCGGGCCTGGTGCGCTTGCCGCACCGCTGGGCCTGATGAGAGGCGTGCTTCCTCTTGAGCGCAAAGCGCCAGGAGGGGTTTTCAAAAATGATAGCTACTAGCCCAGGCTGCATAAGGGCTATTGGCATATTTCTTATAAATTCCTGCAGCGCTGCCTATCAAGGGTGGCGGGCTGCATGGACATGAGGTGCTGTTGATGAATCAATCCCTGGACGGACGTCTGCCGGCCGATTGGCTGGCCATGGGCCAGGCGCATTTGGCGGCGGGAGAACTGAAAGCTGCTGCCGATTGCCTGGAGCGTGCGCGCCAGCATGGCGAAACCCGTTTGACTGCCCACAACCTGATAGAGCGGCACGGCCTGGAGGGCGCATTCACCAGTTGGATGGGCTGCCCTTGCGAGATCGCTCCGGCCGACGATATCTTTCGGTTCTTTGCGGACCACCCGCTGAGCATCAACCCGCTGCGGGATTATCTGGCGGATGGCTGGCGCACCTTGTCGGAGCTGATGCTGCTGTTGGAGGCCGTTGACCAGCCCTTGCTGAAGACGCCGCGCTTTCTGGAGTTTGCCAGCGGCCATGGCCGGTTCACACGGCATCTGGTGAAGGCGCTGGGGGCGCACCGGGTGACGGCTAGCGATGTGGTGCCTGACGCCGTGGACTTCTCCCGGGACGCGCTGGGCGTCACGGCGCTGTTGTCGTCGCGCGAGCCAGAGGCGTTGGCTTGGCCATCGCGCTATGACGTGGTCTTTGTGCTGTCGCTGTTCAGTCATCTGCCGCGCCGCACCTGGGGGCGCTGGCTGAAGAAACTGTTCGAGGCGGTTGCGCCGGGCGGGCTGCTGGTGTTCTCGACCCACGGCGCAGAGGCCGCGCATCGGCAGGGCGTGCAGTGGGATGGCGATGGCTTCTACTTCGCCGCCGCGAGCGAGTCGCAGGCCATTGACGTGGCAGACTACGGGACGGCCTTTACTTCGCCGGCCTTCGTGGAGGCGCGCATCGCCGAGGAAATCGGCGCTGCCGGGCAACTGGCCCATTTCGCCCCCCAGCATTTCTGGCACCACCAGGATGCGTACGTGGTGCGCCGCCCTGGTTGATCCGTTTCTCTATCTTCTGATTTCTCACGCCCTGGATTTCCCCTGCCATGCACGCAAGTTCCCTACAGCACGTCGAGCGCCTGGTGCGTACCCATTTGGCTGATCGTCCGGCGCTCGATGTCGTGGACATCGGCAGCTATAACGTGAACGGCAGCTATAAGCCCTTCTTCGATCGGGCGGGCTGGCGCTACCGCGGTGTCGACCTGACGGCCGGCCCCAATGTCGATGTGGTGCTGACCTCGCCCTATCGCCTGCCATTCCCCAGTTACTCCGTCGATGTGGTCGTGTCGGGCCAGGCATTCGAGCATGTCGAGTATTTTTGGCTTACATGGCTGGAGATGGCGCGGGTGCTGAAACCCGGTGGCCATATCTTTCTGCTGGCGCCATCCCGTGGGCCTGAGCACCGCTACCCCCAGGACTGCTGGCGCTTCTACCCGGACGGCTACCGGGCCCTGGCGAACTACGCTGCGCTGGAGCTGCGCGAGGTGTCCACCGACTGGGAGCCGCATGCGGACCCCGACAGCGCGCCATGGGGCGACACCGTGGGGGTGTTCCGCCAGCCTGATCTGGCGTGGATGACCCGCTTGCGCCGTTCGTTGATGCAGCAACTGCGTTACGCGCTGCTGCCTGGTTACCGGACCTAGGCGTTCAGCCAGGTCTTGATCCGGGTCTGCCAGCGCAGGGGCACGGCGCGGGCAATGCTGCGCAGCCCCGGTGCCGAGCGCAGCCGTATCAGCGTGCGCAGCAAGCCGCGCCGCGCGTGCAAGCCTGCCTGCCCGGGCAGGTCGGTGCGGTCCGCTTGGTGGGCGGCCACGAACTCGCGCGTGAGGGGCGCCGCCGGCGGTGCGGATGGCATCTGGTCGAGGTGGGTCAGGTAGTCGCGGGCGTAGTCCCAGTCGCTGATCAAGGCCTCGGCCCCGACGTTGCTTGTGACCGCCCAATAGGGCGCTGGCGACGTGCCGGTGACGAAGTGCCGGGCCCGAATGTCTTCGAAGAAGTGCAGCCATTCACCAGCAGAAGCGGCCCAGGGCTGCAGCCAGCTCCACTTGCGTCCGCTCAGCCGCTCTGGAAAGGCGCCCAGATCCGGTGCCACCACGGGCACGCCGGCCTGCAGGCAGGCGCTCAGGGTGTAGCTATAGGTTTCCGGCCATTGGGCGGGGAACCACACCAGATCGGGTTTGAGCCACTGCAGTAGCGCGGGAAGCTCGGCCTCGTCGTATTCGCCGTAGACGCTGAGCGCGCTCTTGGGTTGGGTGCGCAGGCTGCGGTAGGCGTAGCCCAGCAGATGGAATTCCACCGGGGCGCCGCGCTTGTGGGCCTCGGTCGCCACGTCTTCCAGTACATCGGCGCCCTTGATCGGGCTGAGCGCGCCGATGACCACGACCTTGAGCGGCGCGTTCTCTGGCAACTGGCGTGGTTCGGGTACGGGGAGGGGGCCTGTGCTGGATACGTCGGTATGGGGCGCCAGGCGCACATCGGCCTGCGGCAGGTAGCGCAGGAAGCGGCGCGCGGCATCACGGCTGGGCACCAGTACATGGCGGGCACGGATCACGAAGCTGCCATAACGCGCGCGCCAGGCTTCTATGCCCATGCCGCCCGGGGCCGGGCTGCTTTCCAGGCAATCGATGCACTGGACGAGGCCTTCCTCGCCGCAGTAGGCATTGCGCTTGTCTGTCATGGAGATCTGCGGGCACAGGGCGTAGAAGTCGTGCGCGGTGAAGTCAAAGGGCAGGCCCAGTCTTTCGGGCAGCGCCATGACTTCGGCTCCGTGTCCCAGCAGGTGGTGGTAGTGGATATGGCGTACGCCCAGTGCCTGCAAGGTGGTCACGAGCTCGTCGAACTCCTCGGGCAGGCGGAACATCAGGGCCAGGGCCTCGTCCTGGCCCACCAGCCGCAGCAACACGCCGCCGGCCGTGGGCGTCAGCATGAAGAAGCTGGCGCGGTCGTGCAGGTGCTCCGCCAGCTCGCCCACATGCCGCAATGTGCCGCCCTGGCGGTCATGCATGACGGCCAGGACCACCGGCAGGCCACGCGCCTGCACGCGGGCCAGGTCCACCGCCTGGCGCGCACCGCGGGCCGGGTCGTCGGCAATGAACCGGTGAACGGTCGATTCGTAGTGTGGGTACATGCGCCGCAGCGTTTCCATGGCGGCGCGTTCGCGCGGGCTCTTGCCCGCGCCGAAGCTCACGCCACCGGCGTGCATGACGAAGGTGTCGAGCGCATGCAGATTGCGCCACCCGGCAGCCGTTGCGCGCAGGCAGAAGTCGTTTTCCTCGCCGTAGCCCTTGCCGAAAGCCGCAACGTCGAACAGGCCGACTTCGGCCAGGCTGTCGCGCCGGATGTACATGCAAAAGCCGATGCCGGTCGGCACGTCGACCGCCTGCCCGGGGTTGGCGGCGGCGAAGAGTTTGTCCAGCGCCGCTGTGTCGTAGCCCGCTGGCAGGTCGTTGTCCTGGCAGAAGCGTGGATAGCTGCAGATGGTGGCGTTGTTGGAGAAGGGCGTGACCGAGGCCACGCGGGCATCGGAGTAGGCGGCGCGGCGCAGGCGGTCGAGCCAGTCATTGGCGACTTCGGCATCGCTGTTGAGCAGCACCACGTCATGCGCGTCGCTGAGGGCCATGCCGCGGTTCACGGTTCCGACGAAGCCCAGGTTTTCTTCGTTCTCGAGCAGCAGGTAGCGGCTGTCCTGGCCGTCAATGCTGCGCAGCCATTGTGTGACTTCGGGCTCAGGGCTGGCATCGTTGATGACCACCAGGCGCAGCGGTGTGCTGCAGCTCTGGGCTAGTACCGACTCGATGCAGCGGCGCGTGTCCTCCAGCCCGCGGTAGACCGGGACGATCACGTCCACCGGTTGTGCGGGCGGTGCCACGGGGTGCGATGCGCGGGGCTTGGCTGTGTTGGCGCCGGCAGATGGCTTCAGCCATTGCCGGAGCAGCAGCTTCACCTTGACCAGCGGGCGGGTGGCGCGGAAGACGGTGGACTGCTCGATCCAGCGCAGATGGGTGGCGAGCTGGTCGAATTCACCCACCAGGCGGTGGTGGTCGGACTTCAGCGCGTTGAGTTCGGCGTTCAGTCCGCGGCGCTGTTCCTGCAGCAGCTTGTTCTGCTCGGCCAGGTGCACGCGCTGTTCGCTGACGTTGGCAGCTTCCGCGCGTTCGCGCTGGAACGCCCGCTCCTGGGCTGCGTGCTCGGCATGATCGGCTGCGGCTTGTCGGCGCAGTTCCTCGATGCGCTGCGCCAGTGGCGTGACGCTCCCGGAGAGCGCCAGGTAGTCGGCCGACATGGGCCAGCCCAGTTCCACTTCCAGCGCGCTGGCGCCTGTCATGGCGTCAGTGGGGGCGGGCAGCTGGATCCAGGGATCGTCGCCATGCAGCAAGACCATGGCCGCGTTGGGCAGCAGGGCGTTGTGCGAAAGCACCATTTGCTGGTGCGGGGCGTCCAGGAGTGCGCCAAGGCCATCAGTGGCCGCATCCCAGCGCCACAGTGCTTCGCCATGCGCGCCGCGAAGGGTCAGCGCGTGCAGATGCAGGAAGCCGGGGCGGTCTGCTGGGTCCAGCCGCAGTTGGGTGGCGCCCGACCCGCTGGGCAGGTCAAAGCGCAGTACCTGCCGCGGCTCGCCTATGGCGCCTATGGCCGTGAGCTTGGATGCCTCGTCGTAGCGACCGTCCTGGCCGAGGTACAGCTCAGCCGTGAAAACGGCCCGGCCATCTTCGGGGCCTGTGGGCAAGGGGGCGGGCAATGCATCCGCCGCTGCTGGCCGTGTGCTGGCAATGAACTGGTAGGTGAGGGCGTCCGGCCGCGCCAGCAGGTAGCGGGCCACTGCTGGCGGGAGGTTGTCGAAGGCCACCTTGAATTCGGATGAGGCGAGTTCACGCCGGATTTCCTCCAGCCCGTCCAGCGACCAGCCGGCTTCCTGGAGGAAGCGGGCCAGTGAGCGGCGTGTGAAGAATCGCAGGTGCGTGCTGTCAAGCAGGCCTTCTTCCCGATAGCGGAACTCGCCCAGCATCAATTCGCCGATCAGGCCGCAATAGGCCGCATTGGGAATCGAGATGAGTACTTGCCCCTGGGGCGTCAGCAGCGTGCGCGCGGCGTCCAGGATGCGCGAGGGCTGGCGCAGGTGCTCCAGCACGTCGGCACAGACGATGGCGTCATAGCGCATGCTCCCGAACATCTGCGCCAGATCGCAGGTGTCGAGGTCGGCAACCTGCAATTGCCGGTAGTGCGGGCGCGCATGCGCGGCTTCCTGTTCGTTGAACGTGACGCCATCGACCGTGCATTCCCTGGTTTCGCGTAGGTACTGGCCCAGGGCGCCGCTGCCCGTGCCCAGGTCCAGCACGGTGGCACCACGGGAAATCAGCCCGGAGAGGACTGACAGGGATGTGCGTTCATCGTCTTTGATTTCTCGGAGATATACATGCAGATCTCCTATCTTTTGCGTCATCCCGGGATTATGCCGGGCGGCCCTGGCCGGATAATGCCCGCTTTTCAGGAGCATTCTGGCTTGTGCGACCGAGGCGTGAAGAGGCGTAAAGATTTGGGAAATGGGCTCACGGTGTCCGTGGTGAGCCATGGCCATGACGCCTGGTTGCCAGGGCTCCTGCAACAGTTGGCGCTCACTGGCGCGGGACAGATAGTGCAGGTGATTCTTACGCACAACCTGCCGCCAGCAAACGGGACCCTGCAGGATGCGGGCTGGCCGTTCCAGCTGACGCAGATCGTGAATACCGCACCGAAGGGCTTTGGCCCCAACCACAATGAAGCATTCAAGCAGGCCCAGGCGCCGCTGTTTTGTGTGCTGAACCCCGATATCCGCTTGCCGGACCCGTCACTGTGGCCGGCCCTTTGCGAGGCGGCGTCCTTGCCCGGCGTTGGCTGCGCCTACCCGCGGCTGCTGGACACCGACGGCACGCAGCAGGACAGCGAGCGTGCGGCGGTAACGCCCTGGGCCCTGTTTCGACGGCGCGTGTTGCGGCGCGCTGATGCCCGGGTGGACTGGGCCAGTGCTGCCTTGTGGGTGCTGCCATCCTCGGTCTACCGGCAGTTGGGCGGCTTTGACGAGCGGTACTTCATGTACTGCGAGGATGTGGACTTTTGCCTGCGCTTGCAATTGGGCGGCTGGCGCTTGCTGCACGTGCCGGCAGAGGCGGTGCACGAGGCGCAGCGCGCCAGCCATCGGCAGCGGAGCCATCTGGTCTGGCACCTCCAGAGTCTGTGGCGGCTGTGGACCAGGCCTGTGCTGTGGCGCTATCTCTGGACCCGTGCGAGTCGTCGCTCCCCCACATGAACCTAGCCAGAACGTGGCCGCCGGTAGCGCGCATGGCCCGCGCTTTTCAATTCACCTCATGACACTCCCATCCACTCTGCCGTCCGGCGATTCGCCCTCCCGTCCCCCGTCGCCCGACCCGCGTCGCGTGTATTCCGGCCGTGCGTTGGCGGTGGCGCTGCTGGTGTTTTTGGTGATTGTGCTGCTGCTGGGCAGCTTGATGCCGGCGCGGCCCGGCCGTCTGCTGCTGGCGCCCATGATGGGGTTGGATGCCTGCCTGTTTGCCGACCGGCCCGAAGAGGCCGCCAAGGCCCCGGCGATTGCAGAGGATTGCCTGGGGTCCCAGGCGTCGGCGGCGCCGATCATCGAATCCACCCTGCACGCCCTGGGCGAGCGGCGCATCAGCCGCGATGAAACGCTGGAGATGGGCTACACCTTCCATCTGCCGCTGCTCAAGTTCCTGAAGCTGCAGCAAGGCCGCTGGGCAGTGGACGAGGCGGCGGTCGGACGTGCCGTGCGCTCGGTGCGTGATGCAGACCGTCCGGTGGTGCTGTATCTGTTCTCCACACACTTTGCCAGCGGTGCGCCGGCCGAGGCCGCATTGGCACAGGACGCAGGCAATCTGCTGCAGACGCCCTCGGGTCCGCTGGGCAAGGACCGTTACTACCAGACTGACATCTATCCCTGGTCTTTTGTTCGCATGGACAACGGCATCAGCCGCGCCAGGGCGGAAGCCATCCAGGCCCTGCTGGCGGGCATTTGCCAGTTGCCGCAAGCCGCTCGGGAGCGGGTCCGCGGGGTGACGTTGCTGGGCGAACTGCACCAGATGTTTCCACGGTTCGAGGACGGCATGGGCTTTGCCGGTCCTTATGTCATTACGGACTACAGCGCATCCAGCGTGCGGGGCTTCCGGCAGTTTCTGCAGCAACGCTTCGGTTCGGTCCAGCGGCTCAATGCTGCGCTGGGCGCCGGTTTTCGCAGCTTCGACGAGCTGACACCTCCCTCCAAGGACATCCGGACGCAGCCCTTGCAGAACTATTGGGAGCACATAGACGCTTTTGCTGCCGGTACGTTGCCGGTGGCCGGCTGGGTGCATGTTCCTGGTCGTGGAGCGGCCGCAGACGCACCCTGGGTGCGGATTTACCAGGACGGCGTATTGGTGGGGCGAGTGCAGGCGCGTTTTGGGCGGCAGGACGTGCTGGCTGCCCGTCCGGAGTTCAAGACCGCGGACCTGGGCTGGCGGTTTGATCTGGATTACGCCGGCTTGCCGCCAGGCATGCACCGCCTCGATATCTACCTCGAAGACGGCGATCAACTGGCGCGTCTGGATACCCGTCGTGTCGCGGTCATGGACAGGGTGCAAAGCGCTCCGCAGGCGTTGCCGTTCAGTGCCCTGCCCCATGCCAGCGCGGTTGCGCCGGGCGTGGAATTCCATGTGGATGCGCCGGCAGACCTGTCTTCCTATTACTTCAACCCACTCGTGCCTTTGTGGAACGCGTTCCGCGCAAGCCAGGTGCGGGACTATCTGGATCACTTTCGCGCGCTCGCGGCTGGCTCCTGCGTGCCGCCGCAGCGTATCTACTCGCACCAGATACTGCCTTTCGTCAATCCAGGCTGGGACGTGAGCAAGTTCGCGGTCGAGCAGGATCTGGATGTGCCGGCGAGCCTGGGATTGGGGGTGAGCTTGTATGGGGAGGCGAGCTATGGCTCTTCCTTCTTTGACTGGCTGCGCCGTACCGGTCGCAGCGACTACGGCGTGACCGAGTTCCACCCCCTGCGTGCCATGACGCCGGAGCAGCTGGGGGGCGTGTTGCGGCGGCACGCCGAGCATGGCGCCCGGTTTCTGTCCTTTTTCGCGGAAGCGGAGGGCTCGGGCCCCTGGCGCGAGGGCGTGAGCAATGTCATGTCTTTTGACGAAGCCAATCCGCATCACGGTTCGGCGCCTCTGCGTGCGGCGGTGCGGGCCTTGATGCGCTGAGATGGCGCACCCCCAGGCTACGCGCTTCGCGTCTTCGCCAACCCCCTTGCGGGGGACACATCCAGCGGCCCGGCAAAGCCGGTTCCGCGGATGTCTTGGTATGGCCTGCTCCGCGGCCTTCTGCGCCGCTGAGTTTCATGCGATGTGGGGGCGCAATGAAAAAACGAGATCGTGGCCTGTTCCAGCAGGCGTACGGTCGGCGTGAAACGCCTGTCTTTTTGTCACGGGCGTGAAAGCCGCGAGAAGAAATACCGGAGAATGCGCGCACCGTGCGTGGGTCTCCGGGCCCAGTGACGCGGTTCAAGGCCATGCATATTCCGGTGACGGCGCTGGCGCGTGTTTGACCTAGTTCCTCGGTGGTTTCCTGCCCATGGTGTTTCTGTTCTGCCTGAGCGCGTTCGTAGCGGCGTACGTCGCGATTCTGCTGATACGCAGCGCGCGCGGCCATGCGCGGCGCTATGGACAAAGCAAGCCGCAGCGCTTTCACGTGGGCGATGTGCCGCGTCTGGGCGGCTTGGCCATCTTCGCCGGGACCGCCTGCGGCTGGGGCGCGGCGGCCGTGGCTTTCAATATCCAGAACCGTGGCTTTTTCGACATCACGGCCACCGTGGCGCTGGCGTGGGCCGTGGTCGCGTTGCCGGCGCTGATCGGCGGCGCCGTGGAGGACGTGACGCAGCGCCTGGCGGTGGTGTTCCGGCTCTTGCTCACAGGTGTTTCGGCGGCCCTGGCCGTTGGTCTGTTCGACCTGTCCTTGCCGCGGGTTGGTATTCCGGTGGTCGATGCGGCGCTCGCGGGCATGCCCCTGGTTGGCGTCGCGCTGGCCGTGATGGCGGTCGCCGGTTTGCCGCATGCCTTCAACATCATCGATGGCTACAACGGCCTGGCAGGCATGGTCGCGCTGGTGGCATGTCTGGCGCTGACCTATGTGGCGCTGCAGGTAGGGGACCGGCAATTGGCCGGGATTCTGCTGTGCCTGGCGGGGGCCACGGCGGGTTTCCTGTTCTGGAACTTTCCCCGCGGGATGATTTTTGCCGGCGATGGCGGTGCCTACCTCTGGGGCGTGTGCATCGCGGTGGCCAGCCTGGTGCTGGTCAAGCGCCATCCGCAGGTGTCGCCATGGTTTCCGATGCTGCTGCTGATCTACCCGATATGGGAGACGTTCTTTTCCATCTACCGCAAGCTCACTCGCGGCATGTCGCCGAGCGTGGCCGATGCGCTGCATTTCCATCAGCTCATTTATCGCCGGGTTGTGCATCGCGTGTTCCACGATGATGAGACACGCCGCATCCTGATGCGCAACAACCGGACTGCGCCTTACCTCTGGGCCTTCACCATGCTGACGGTGGCGCCGGCGATGATGTTCTGGCGCACCACCTGGGTCCTGATGCTGTTTTGCGCATTGTTTGCGCTCGCCTACGTTGGGGCGTATTTGATGATCGTGCGCTTCAAGGTGCCGCGCTGGTTGCGGCGCTGACGGCCTCAGTCGGCCTGGCTGCGGCACAATTTCGCACCTTTTGTCTTTCCCCACCCCAAGAACATGACCGACGCTGCTTCCATTACGCCGCGCGACAAGGCTGAAATCCTGGCCCAGGCGCTGCCCTACATCCGCAAGTTCCACGGCAAGACCATGGTCATCAAGTATGGCGGCAACGCCATGACCGACCCGGCGCTGCAGGCTGATTTCGCTGAAGACGTGGTGCTGCTCAAGCTGGTCGGCATCAACCCCGTGGTGGTGCATGGGGGTGGCCCGCAGATCGAGACAGCGCTCAAGCGCCTGGGCAAGACCGGCACCTTTATCCAGGGCATGCGCGTAACCGACGCCGAGACCATGGAAGTGGTCGAGTGGGTGTTGGCTGGCGAGGTGCAGCAGGACATCGTGGGCCTGATCAACCAGGCCGGCGGCAAGGCTGTGGGGCTGACTGGCCGCGATGGCGGCTTGATCCGTGCCAAGAAACTTCAGCTGCCGGACCGCGACGATCCAAGCCTTTTTCATGACGTGGGGCAGGTGGGCGACATTGTCAGCATCGACCCGTCGGTGGTGAAAGCCTTGCAGGATGACCAGTTCATTCCCGTGATCAGCCCGCTTGGCTTTGGCGAAGAGAACGAGAGCTACAACATCAATGCCGACGTGGTGGCGGGCAAACTGGCCACCGTGCTCAAGGCCGAGAAGCTGGTGCTGCTCACCAATACGCCGGGCGTGCTCAACAAGGCTGGCGAGTTGTTGACCGACCTGAGCGCGCGTGAGATCGACGAGCTGTTCGCCGACGGCACCATCTCCGGCGGCATGCTGCCCAAGATCGAAGGGGCGCTGGACGCCGCAAAGAGCGGCGTTAACTCTGTGCACATCATCGACGGACGCGTGCCGCATGCGATGCTGCTCGAAATCCTGACCGACCAGGCCTTCGGGACCATGATCCGCTCGCACTGAGCGCCGGCCCGGCTGGGGCGTGTGCGAGAATCCAGACCAAGATACGCACCGTTACAAGATGCCCGAGCCAGCCCTTACATCCCCCACGGAGGACGCCTTGGCGTCCGAGATTGCGGCGTCGTCGCGCAAGCGGCCACGGCCGGGCGAGCGCCGTATCCAGATCCTGCAGGCTCTGGCGGCCATGCTGGAAACACCGGGGGCGGAGCGCATCACCACGGCTGCACTGGCGGCCCGATTGGACGTGAGCGAGGCCGCTCTGTACCGCCATTTCGCGAGCAAGGCCCAGATGTTCGAAGGCTTGATCGATTTCATCGAGCAATCCGTCTTCACGCTGGTGCAGCAGATCGCTGCGCGCGATGTCTCCGGTGATGCACGCGCCCGGCAGATCGTGGACATGGTGCTGCATTTCGGAGAGAAAAATCCGGGTATGACGCGTGTCATGGTGGGGGATGCGCTGGTGTTCGAGCATGAGCGTCTGCAGCAGCGGATGAATCTCTTCTTCGACAAGATCGAAGCTGCCCTGCGCCAGAACCTGCGGGAAGTGGCCCCATCCCTGCCAGATGCGTCGCCGACGCCGGATGCGGATGCCCAGGTGCTGGCATCGTTGTTGACGGCATTCGTGGTTGGGCGCCTGCAGCGGTTCGCGCGCTCGGGCTTTCGCCGTTTGCCTTCGGAACATCTGGAACGCAGCCTGGCACGCATGGTGGCGTAGCCACACGTTGCAGGCGCAGCGGTCGTGACCCGATGCATAGGGTCGCTTGGGTGAAAATGCCCTGTCATGCAGGAAAGGACGCCTTTCCTCATGCTCGCTGGTGACAGCATTCGATGTGCTGATCGGCCACGGAGCCGACATTAACCTTTCAGTACAAGTTGGTGTCAGTAGGCTCGCATGCGTTCAATACAATGAATTGCTGTATTGGGACCTCTTCAAGGAAAAATTTGAATCCGCATTCTCCATTCCCTACGGGAATGAGATCCATGGTCAATGTACTCCTGCGTCATCATGAGCTTATTCAGCAAATGACTTGGCGGGAAATCATTGGCCGATATAAGGGATCGGCCATGGGGCTGCTTTGGTCATTCTTGAACCCGGTGCTTATGCTGGCGGTCTACACATTTGTGTTTTCCGTGGTGTTCAAGACCAAATGGGGTGGCGCCGATCCGGTGGAAAGCAAGACGCTGTTTGCGCTACTGCTTTTTACGGGAATGATCGTTCATGGACTGTTTGCCGAAGTGGTGAATCGTGCCCCTTTGTTGATTGTGAATAATGTCAACTACGTAAAGAAGGTGGTTTTTCCGCTTGAAATTCTTCCCGTGGTGACATTGGGTGGGGCTCTTTTTCATAGTCTGGTCAGCTTGTTTGTGCTGCTGATGGCGTTTGCAATATTCAATGGTTTTGTCCATTGGTCGGTATTGTTGACGCCTTTCGTCATAATGCCATTGGTCATTATGTGCCTGGGCCTGGGATGGATTTTGGCATCGCTGGGAGTTTTTGTGCGTGACGTTGGGCAGACTACGGCGCTGTTTACAACGGTCATGCTGTTTCTCTCGCCCGTTTTCTATCCGGTCACGTCGCTGCCGGAGCGCATGCGCATCTGGATGATGCTCAACCCCTTGACGTTCATCATCGAGCAGACGCGCGAGGTACTGATCTGGGGGCACATGCCGAACTGGACCGGGCTGCTGGCATATACCGTGGGTGCCGTGCTGGTCGCCTGGGCAGGCTTCTTCTGGTTCCAGAAGACGCGCAGGGGGTTTGCCGATGTCCTGTGAGCCCGCTGTTGCGATTCGCGCCCAGGACCTTGGCAAGTGCTATCACATCTATGACGCGCCGGCCATGCGGCTGCGGCAGTTCATTCTTCCGCGGTTGCGCAAGCTCATGGGGCAGGCCGAGCATCGCTATTACCGATCGTTCTGGGCCTTGAGGGGCCTGGGCTTCGAGATTCGGCGTGGAGAAACCGTCGGGATCATCGGGCGCAACGGGTCTGGAAAATCAACGCTGCTGCAGATGATTTGCGGCACGCTGGCGCCGTCAGCGGGCGAGGTCGAGACATTCGGGCGCATTGCTGCCTTGCTGGAACTGGGCTCTGGTTTCAACCCGGATTACAGCGGTCGGGAAAACGTCTACATGAATTGCACGGTGCTGGGTCTGAGCAAGGAGCAGATCGATCAGCGCTTTGACAGCATTGTGGGGTTCGCGGACATTGGCGATTTCATCGATCAGCCGGTGAAGACATACTCCAGTGGCATGTTCGCGCGGCTGGCTTTTGCGGCGGCGATCCATGTCGACCCTGAGATCCTGATCGTGGACGAGGCCTTGGCGGTAGGCGATTTCGCGTTCCAGTTCAAATGCCTGCGGCGTCTCAAGGAGTTGGCGGCGGGGGGCTGCACCGTCCTGTTCGTGACCCACGATATAGAACAGGTCCAGCGGCTCTGCAGCCGGGCACTGTACCTGCGCAATGGCGAGGCCGTGTTCTACGGCGATGCCGGCGAGGCATGCAGCCGCTACCTGGCCGATGTGCGCGAGACAGAGGCAGCTATCGTGGGGCAGCCACTGCTTGAGGGCGGCGTGTCCCCCGTTGGCAGCGCGTCCTCGGACGAGCAGATTCACCAGGAATTCGCCGAGCGCGTGGCAGGACACCGGAGCGGCTCACGGCAACAGGGGGAAATTCTTGCGCTGTCCGTCAATGGCGTGCACGGCGCGGAGCCCTATGTCGGCTTTGCCGAGCAGTTGGTCGTGGAGATCACGTTCCGCGTGAACGAGCCAGTGCCGAATCCGACGGTGGCTTTCTATGTGGTCGACGCGGCAGGACAATTGCTGGTCGGCACCAATACGCACAATGAAGGGGTGGACCTTCGAGGCTGCAAGATCGGGGATATCTGCAAGCTGCGGATTTCTCTGGAAAACAGGCTGCGTCCGGGGCGCTTCGGGCTCCAGACATTTCTGGTTGACTATCAGCCAGCGGTCAATACGGAGTACATAGACCATATTGATCTGGCCGGCTCCTTTGTGAGTGGGCAGGAACCGGGCGTGCAGCGCTGGGCGCTGGTGTCGCCGAGATTTTCCGTAGACCTCTATCGATAGTTTATATATTCATGAGCATTCAGCCTGCGGAAGATATTGAGCGGCACTACGCCGAGGCCGATCCATGGGGATATGAAAACAACCCCCATGACCAACGCAGAAAGTCGGAGCTTCTTGGGCTGCTGCCGGATCGCGAGTGGGGCCGCGTATTGGATATTGGCTGCGGCAATGGCTTTGTGAGCTTTGATCTTCCGGGGCAGCAGGTGGTCGGGCTGGATATTTCAGCGGCGGCGATCGAGTGGGCTCGCAAGCGGCAGGCAAACCTCGCAGAGGCCGAAGCCCGTCGGTTCTCTTTTCATGCGGGATCGATGTTTGACCTGGATTCCATCGTTGCCGGGAAATTTGATCTGGTAGTGATTACAGGGGTTTTGTACCCACAGTACATAGGCGGGGCATTTTCGGTGCTGCAGACCATGGTGGATGGATTTCTGTCAGAAAACGGAGTGGTGGTGTCCTGTCATATCAATGAATGGCGTCCTGCCCGCTTCCCCTACACGCTGCTTGATGTTAATTTTTATCCTTATAGGGATTACATGCACCGACTGGAGGTGTATGTAAAATGATTATTCTCTATCACAAGGTGGCTGCTACGTCCCCGACCCAGTGGTGGGTCACGGCGGATGCATTTGAGCGGCAGTTGGCGGACCTGGCCGCGTTCGAGCTTGTGCACCTGGCCGACTACGACAGCGGAAATCCACGCCACGCGGTGATTAGCTTTGATGGGGTATATGAAAACGTCTACCAGTTTGCATTTCCCTTGCTGAAGAAGTGGGGCTATCCCTTCGAGCTGTTCGTGACCGGAAATTACCTGGGCGGAGACAACGCATTCGACGCAGTGGAGCCATTGGCGAAGTTCTGCACGGTCCCGCAATTGCAGGCCATGGCGGAACATGGCGGGCGGCTGCAATGGCATACCGCCAGCCACCAGCGGCTGGCAGGTCTCGGCGACAGCGCGCTTGCCGAGGAACTGACGGTGCCCGAGGCGTTGAAGCAGCAATTCCCGTCGCCCCATTTCGACTGGTTCGCCTATCCGCACGGCGACCACGCGCCGTCCGTGGTGGATATGGTGCGCGCGCGCTACAAGGGCGCCCTGTCCTGCGTGGCGGGTGACGACAGCGATCGCTACCAGCTCAACCGGGTCACGGCGGTGGAGTCCACCCGCTTTGCCAGGAAGCGGGTGAGCATCGTGGTGGCCAACTACAACTACGGCGCCTTTCTGCCTGAAGCCATGGAGTCGGTGCTGGCCCAGACCATCGCCCCGGACGAGATCATCCTGATCGACGACGCATCGACCGATGGATCGGCCGAGATCGCGCAGCGCTACGCCGGCGTGGCCACGGTGGTGGTCAATGAGCGCAACCTTGGCATCGTCGAGAACTTCAACAAGGCGGTGCGCCTGTGCAGTGGCGACTACATCGGCTTCCTTGGGGCGGACAACCGCATGCGCAGCGACTATGTCGCGCAGTGCCGTGCCGCGCTGGACCGGAACGATGACGCCGCCATCGCCTATACCGACATGTCGATCTTCGGCCACCGCGCGGCTGAACTGGCGTCCAGGGTGGGCGCTGAGCGCATCGGCCAGAGCAAGTTGGAGCGCTGGCCGGTCTTCCTCTGGCGCTTTCCCGAGCCGACTCCCGAGGCCCTGGCCGAGCTGTCCACGCGCAACTTCATGCATGGCTCTTCCATGTACCGCAGGCAGGCGTTTGACCAGGTGGGCGGCTACCAGGGCTCTACCGGCCCGGAGGACCACCACCTGTTTGTGCGCATGCTGGGGGCCGGTTGGAAGGCCGTGCGCGTGGCGGCTCCCCTGATCGAGTACCGGCAGCATTCGGCCGGCCAGGCCAACACCCTGCTGGGCATGCAGATGGAAATGGTGCGCCTGCGTGAGGCGGAGCAACGGGACCAGGCTGCCATTGCCCAGGCGCAGGTACAGCTCAAAGACCTGCAGCAGCTGAAAGAGGCGCTGGACGCCGCGATGGACAAGGCCAATGCGCAGATCTGGACCCTGGGCCACGAGAAGGGCGAGAAGGTTGCGGAGCTGGCCGAGGCGACGGGCCATATCGTCGCACTGCAGGAGCGTGCGCAGCTGCTCGAGCGCCAACTGGAGGGCATGTCGCACCAGTGGGAGGATCTCTCGCGCCGCCATGACAGGGCCATTGCCGACATCCGCGCACTGGTCAATAGCCGCTCGTGGAAGATCACGCGGCCACTGCGTTTTGCAGGCCTGCTGGCGCGCGGCGAGTTCACCGAGGCGCGCCGCCTGAGCTGGTCGCTGGCGTCGCGTTCCTTGCGCCGCTTGCCCCTGCCGATGCGCAGTTTCCTGACCCGGATGCGAACCCGGCTGATTGCCGCCTCCGGCCTGGTTGGCAATACCAGCGTGCGGCTGGACGCCGTTACGCAGCTGGTGCGCTTTCGCAACAGCTATAGCAGCCAGTCCCTGGCGCCCGATGTGCTGCGGCCGCCCCATCCCCAGGAATGGCCCGACATCGACATCAGCGTGGTGACCCACAACAACGGACGCTGGCTGGAAGGCTTCGTGGCGAGCCTGTGCGCGCTCGACTATCCAAAGGAGCGGCTGCACCTGTGGTTCGTTGACAACCAGTCGACCGACAGCACCCCCGCGCAATTGCAAACGGCCGTCGATGCCCTGCGTGCCGCAGGGGTGGATGCCGCGCTGTTGCGGCGGCCGAACAATGGTTTTGGCGCTGGCCACAATGCCGGCCTGGCGGAGGGGCGGTCCCGCTTCGCGCTGGTGTCCAACATCGATCTGGAGTTCGAGCCCGGTGCGCTCAAGCTGGTCGTTGCCACAGCGCTGCAGGACACGGCCGGCGCCGCCTGGGAATTGCGGCAGAAGCCCTACGAGCATCCGAAGTTCTACGACCCGGTCACGGGCGCCGTCAACTGGAACAGCCATGCCTGCGTGCTGCTGCGGCGCCAGGCCTTCGAGGCGATTGGGGGCTACGACGACAACATCTTCATGTACGGCGAGGATGTGGAGCTGTCGTATCGGCTGCGGCGTGCCGGCTGGGTGCTGCGCTACTGCCCGTCGGCCGTGGTCATGCACTACAGCTACGAGGCGGCCGGCCAGGTCAAGCCAGTCCAGTACACGGGCAGCACCTTTGCCAATCTGTACCTGCGGCTCAAGTACGGGCGGGCGGCAGATGCCGGCATCGTGCCCTTGATGGCCTTGGGCCTGCTGGTCTTGCCGCAACCGTTTCCCGGTGCGCGCAAGGCGCTGGTGCGCAGCTTTGCGCGCCTGGCCGTCAAGGCGCCTCTGGCGCTGGCGGCGCGGCGATCGAGCGATGCCGTGTTTCCGTTCCAGGTCTGGGACTACGAGATTCGCCGCGATGGCGCCTTCGTGGAGGGCCATCCGCTGGCCGACGAGCGGCCGCTGGTCAGCGTCATCACCCGCACATTCCAGGGGCGGGAGCGCCTGCTGCGCCAGGCCATGCTGTCGGTGGCGCACCAGACCTATCCGCAGGTGGAGCTGATCGTCGTGCAGGATGGTGGCGACAGCCTGCGTGCGGCGGCTGACGAGGTGGCCAGCGTGACCGGGCTGGACTGCCGCTTCATCGCCGCCCCCAAGCAGGGGCGCTCGACCACCGGCAATATCGGCGTGGCCGCTGCCCGCGGCCGCTGGTGCCTGTTCCTGGATGACGACGATCTGCTGTTCGCCGACCATGTGGAAACCCTGGTCCATGCCTTGCAGCAGAACACCGAGGCCGTGGCCGCCTATTCACCGGCCTGGGAGGTCGAGACCGACTTTCCCGACGGGGTGGCTGGCGAGTACCGGGAGGTCTCCTATACCGTGCCGCCAGTGCTCAAGCAGGAGTTCGATCTGGAGCTGCTGCAGGAGCGCAACTACATGGCCATACAGTCCGTGCTGTTCGAGCGCCGGCTGTTTGAGGAGCGCGGCGGCTTCGATGTGGACATGGATGCGCTGGAAGACTGGGTGCTCTGGAACGTCTACGCGGATGGCCACCGTTTTGCGTACGTGCCCAAGGTCACCTCGATCTTCCGCACGCCCGCCAACGTCGAGAACCGCAAGCGGCGCAATGAGATCTTCGCGGGCACCTATGGCGAGGCCCGCGCGCGCATGGCGCAGCGCATTGCGGCACTGCGGGAAGGCGCTTCCACCGAGGCCCTGGCCGAGGCCTGAGCCAAGCTCAGGCTGCGCCGATCTCCACCCCCAGCTCCCTGCCCGCGCGCACGATCTGCTCCCAGGTCTGCGCATCCACCGCAATGCCGTCGCGGCTGCGCTGCCGCCGGTAGGCGCGCTCTGGCTCGCCGGCGATCTGCACGCCGGGCTCGCCCAGCGTGCCGGGGCTTTGGCGCAGCCAGTCTATGAAGGCGCGGGACTCGGTTGCGAAGCTGTCGGCGGTGCCCAGTTTTTGCGGGTCGATCAGCACCGTGAGCATGCCGTTGACCACCGCGCGCGAGGCGTCGGTCGGGCGGTGCCAGGTGCCGCTGCCGGTAAGGGCGCCGCCCAGCAACTCGCAGGCCACGGCCAGGCCGTAGCCCTTGTGCTCGCCGAAGGTCATCAGGGCGCCGAACAGGCCGTCTGCTTGCGGCACGACCACCACGGCCGGGTCGTCCGTGGGGGCGCCTTGCGCGTCGATCAGGTAGCCCGGCGGCACGCGCTCGCCCTTGTTGTGGGCCACGCGCATCTTGCCCTGGGCCACGCGGCTGGTGGCGAAGTCGAGGATGAAGGGCGCCTCGCCCGGCAGCGGCACGCCGATACAGCAGGGGTTGGTGCCAAAGCGCCCGTCGCCGCCGCCCCAGGGCGCCACCACCGGGCGCGACAGCACGTTGACGAAGTGCAGCGACACCAGGCCTTCGGCCGTGGCCATCTCGGCGAAATGGCCGATGCGGCCCAGGTGGTGGGCATTGGCCAGCGACAGGATGCAACTGCCGTGCGTCTTGGCGCGCGCGATGCCCAGCGCCATGGCCTCGGCACCCACGATCTGGCCAAAGCCGCGCTGGCCGTCTAGCGCCAGCATGGCGCCGGTATCAAGTTTTACGGCGACCGCTGCGTTGGGCTGCAGGCCGCCTTCGCGCGTGGCCTCGACGTAGCGCGGCAGCATGCCCACGCCGTGCGAATCGTGGCCGCTGAGGTTGGCCAGCACCAGGTTGGCAGCGACGGCATTGGCTTCTTGCCGTGTGCTGCCATTCGCTACCAAAATAGTAGCTATATGCCCTTGTAGTACCTGGGCTTCAAGCACTTTTTCCATAAATCTCCTTGGTGTGTGTCGTGCTCTGGCCATTCTGGTGGCCGAAGCGTTCCTGATTCTCTGCGCTGAATTCAAGCGCAAGTCCCGGAGTGCGCTCTGTCGCCGAAGCTTGGAGACTGCGCCATCGCCGTATTCAGAGGATTTTTTCGATGCACATGCCCGCCCACCATGACATCACGCAGCGCGTGCACGCCGTCGACTGGGGGCGGGTAGAGATGGAGCTGGATGAGTTTGGCTGCGCCTGCCTGCCGCAGTTGCTCACACCGGCCGAGTGCGTTGCGTTGGCGGGGCTCTATCCGCAACGCGCGCTCTACCGCAGCCGCGTCGTGATGGAGCGGCACGGCTTTGGTCGTGGTGAGTACCAGTATTTCAACTACCCGCTGCCGCCGTTGGTCGCGGATTTGCGCGCGGCGCTTTACCCGCCCTTGGTGGCGGTTGCCAATCGCTGGAACAGCGTCATGGACCTGGCGCCGCGCTATCCCGCGGTGCATGTGGAGTTCATCGAGCGCTGCCATGCAGCAGGCCAGTTGCGCCCCACGCCGCTGATGCTGGAGTACGGCGAGGGCGACTACAACTGCCTGCACCAGGACCTGTATGGCGAATATGTGTTTCCGCTGCAGGTGGCCATTTTGTTGTCTGAGCCGGGGCGGGATTTTTCGGGTGGGGAGTTTGTGCTGACCGAGCAGCGCCCGCGCATGCAGTCGCGTGCCGAGGTGGTGCCGCTGCGCCAGGGCGATGCCGTGGTGTTTGCCGTGCACCAGCGGCCGGTGCAGGGCACGCGTGGCAGCTACCGGGTGAACATGCGCCACGGCGTGAGCCGCGTGCGTGCGGGGCGGCGGCATACGCTAGGCATCATCTTTCACGATGCCTTGTGAGAATCCGAATTCAATCGCAAGAGCCGGAGTGCCCACGCAGAACAGGACTTCTACAGTCGGCTCCTGTCCACATCCAAGGGGAACGTGCATGACAAGCACTACTGAAATTGACCCGCGCTGGGCGTGCGTGTTGGCGCGTGATGCGGCGGCGGACACGCAGTTTGTCTATGCCGTCAAAACCACCGGCGTCTACTGCCGCCCGAGCAGCCCTTCGCGCCTGCCGCGCCCGGAGAACGTCGAGTTCTTCGACACGCCCGCCGCCGCTGAGGCCGCCGGCTACCGGCCCAGCCGCCGGGCCGCGGCCGACCAGACGGCGCTCGCCGCCCAGCACGCGGCAACCGTTGCGGCGGCCTGTCGCCGCATCGAGGGAGCAGAGGCGCTGCCGACGCTGAACGCGCTGGCGCAGGCAGCCGGCATGAGCCCTTTCCACTTTCACCGCGTGTTCAAGTCCGTGACCGGCTTGACGCCCAAAGCCTATGCCGACGCGCACCGGGCGCAGAAGCTGCGCACGCAACTGGGCCGCAGCGCCTCAGTCACCGATGCGATCTATGACGCCGGCTTTCAGTCCAGCAGCCGCTTCTACGAGTCGGCCGACCGTGTGCTGGGCATGACGCCCAGCGACTACCGCGCCGGCGGCACCAATGCCGCCATTCGCTTTGCCGTGGGGCAGTGCTCGCTGGGGGCGATCCTGGTGGCGCGCAGCCAGCGCGGTGTCTGCGCCATCCTGCTGGGCGATGACCCAGACGCGCTGGCGCGCGAGCTGCAGGATTTGTTTCCCCAGGCCGAGCTGATCGGCGGCGATGCGGCCTTCGAGCAACTGGTGGCCCAGGTGGTGGGGCTGATCGAGCTGCCGGCGCTGGGGCTGGATTTGCCGCTGGACCTGCGCGGCACGGCCTTCCAGCAGCGGGTGTGGCAGGCGCTGCGCGAGATACCGGCGGGCCGCACCGCCAGCTACGCCGAGATCGCTGCGCGCATTGGTGCGCCGACCTCGGTGCGTGCAGTGGCCCAGGCCTGTGGCGCCAACAAGCTGGCGGTGGCCATTCCCTGCCACCGCGTGGTGCGCAGCGATGGGCAGTTGTCGGGCTACCGCTGGGGGGTAGAGCGCAAACGTCAGTTGCTGGAAAGAGAAGCCGCGACCTGATCCTGGTCGCTACGCGGCACTTGCCGTTTCCCGGATTTGCTGCAAAATAGCACGATCGTTCGTTTTATATTGCAGATCCCATGACCGTGACTTCCATGCCGCCCAAGGGCGCGCGCCGCACTGGCCGCGACAGCCCACGGGATGGCCGCGCCTCGCAAAAGGGGCAGCAGACCAAGGCCGTCATCGTCGATGCCGCCTTGGGGCTGGCCACGCAGATCGGGCTGGAGGGGCTGTCCATAGGTGCGCTGGCCGAGGTCACGCAGATGAGCAAGTCCGGCGTGTTCGCGCACTTTGGCTCGCGTGAAGAGCTGCAGATCTCGGTGGTGCACGAGTACCACACGCGCTTCGAGGCCGAGGTGTTCTACCCCGCGCTGCAGGCGCCGCGCGGCTTGCCGCGCCTGCGTGCGCTGTTTGCCAACTGGATGAAGCGCACCTCGGCCGAGATCGATTCAGGCTGCCTCTACATCAGCGGCGCGGCCGAGTTCGACGACCGGCCCGGCCCGGTGCGCGACGCGCTGGCCGGCTCGGTCAGCACCTGGCTGCAGGCCTTGTCCCGCACGCTGACCCAGGCCAAGGAGGCGGGCCATCTGCGTGCCGATGCCGATGAAGAGCAGATGGTCTATGAGATCCACGGCCTGATCCTCGCGCTGCACTACGAGGCGCGCTTTCTGCGCTCGCCGCGCTCGCTGGCGCGGGCCCATGTGGGCTTTGACAACATCCTGCAGCGCTACGGCAACCCGGCCGCGCTGGCGTCCTGATCCTTTTCGTTTTTATCCCCCATCCGTTCAAGGAGACAACATGCCCCTCTACGCCCCTCCGCTGCGCGACATGCAGTTCATCCTGCACGAAGTGCTCAACGTCACTGAAGAGTTCAAGGCGCTGCCGCCGCATGCCGATGTCGATGCCGACACGCTCAACGCGGTGCTGGAAGAGGGCGGCAAGTTCGCCTCCGAGGTCACCTTCCCGCTGAACCTGAGCGGCGACGAGCAGGGCTGCACGCTGGACAAGGCCACGCACGAGGTCACCACGCCCAAGGGCTTCAAGGAGGCCTACGCCAAGTATGTGGAAGGCGGCTGGGCGGCACTGTCTTGCGACACGGCCTACGGCGGCCAGGGCCTGCCCTTTGTCGTGAACCAGTGCTTCTATGAAATGCTGAACTCGGCCAACCAGGCCTGGACCATGTACCCGGGCCTGTCGCACGGCGCCTACGAGGCCTTGCATGCGCATGGCACGGACGAGCAGAAAAAGCTCTACCTGCCCAAGCTCACCAGCGGCGAATGGACCGGCACCATGTGCCTGACCGAGCCGCACTGCGGCACCGACCTGGGCCTGCTGCGCACCAAGGCCGAGCCGTTGCCTGATGGCACGTACCAGATCACCGGCAACAAGATCTTCATCAGCGCGGGCGAGCACGATTTCACCCAGAACATCGTGCACCTGGTGCTGGCGCGCCTGCCGGATGCGCCTGCGGGCAGCAAGGGCATCAGCCTGTTCGTCGTGCCCAAGTTCAAGATCAAGGCCGATGGCTCGCTGGGCGAGCGCAACCCGATCTTTTGCGGCGGCCTGGAGCACAAGATGGGCATCCACGGCAATGCCACGGCGCAGATCGTGATCGACGGCGCCATCGGCACCCTGGTGGGCCAGCCCAACAAGGGCCTGCAGGCCATGTTCGTGATGATGAATGCGGCGCGCCTGGGTGTGGGCAACCAGTCGCTGGGCCTGACCGAGGTGGCCTACCAGAACGCGCTGGCCTATGCCAAAGACCGCATCCAGATGCGCAGCCTGTCGGGCCCCAAGGCCAAGGACAAGCCGGCCGACCCGATCATCGTGCACCCCGACGTGCGCAAGATGCTGCTCACCGCCAAGGCCTACGCCGAAGGCGGCCGCGCCATGGCCACTTATTGCGCGCTGCTGATCGACAAGGAGCTGCACCATCCGGATGAGAAAGTGCGCAAGGACAGCGCTGAGCTGGTGGCCTTGCTCACGCCCATCGTCAAGGCCTTCATCACCGACAACGCCTGGACCGCGACCACGCAGTGCCAGCAGGTGTTCGGCGGCCACGGCTACATCCACGAATGGGGCATGGAGCAGTTTGTGCGCGACGCGCGCATCAACATGATTTATGAGGGCACCAACACCATCCAGTCGCTGGACTTGCTGGGCCGCAAGGTGCTGGGCAACAACGGCGCCTCGCTGCGCAAGTTTGGCAAGCTGGTGGCCAAGCTGGTGGAAGAAGAAGGCGTGAACGAGAAGATGGCCGAGTTCATCAACCCCATCGCCTACCTGGGCGACCAGATGACCAAGTTCACCACCGAGATCGGCTTCAAGGGCTCGCAGAACCCGGACGAGGTGGGCGCCGCTGCGGTGGACTACCTGCGCGTGGCCGGCCATCTGGTGTTTGGCTACTTCTTTGCACGCATGGCCCAGGTGGCGCTGCGCAAGATCGCCGAGGGCGACACCGATCCGTTCTACCAGGCCAAGCTGCAGACCGCGCGCTTCTACTTCGCCAAGCTGTTCCCCGAGACCGCTTCGCTGATGCGCACGGCGCGCGCCGGCGCTGCATCGCTGATGGATACCGACGCCGTTTTTGCCTGAACCTTCACAAGGAGACAAAGATGAAGAACACCATTGCCGCCATGCTGCTGGGCGCGTTCGCGGGCCTGGCCACTGCACAGGTCACGCCGGTGGGAACCTGGCGCACCTTTGATGAAAAGACCGGCGACCCGAAGTCAGAGATTGTCATTGCCGATCAGGCCGGCGCACTCAGCGGCCGCGTCGACAAGCTGCTGCGCAAGGGCGTAGACCAGGCCGAGCGCTGCACCCAGTGCACCGACGACCGCAAGGACCAGCCCATGCTGGGCCTGGAGATCATCCGTGGCGGCAAGAAGGCCGATGGCAAGGACCTGTGGGAGGGCGGCAAGATCATCGACCCCGAGAACGGCAAGGAATACCGCGCCAGCTTTACGCCTGTCGATGGCGGCGCCAAGCTCGAAGTGCGTGGCTATCTAGGCCCGTTCTGGCGCACCCAGACTTGGTCGCGCGTGCAGTAACCCTTTCTAGAAGAATTCGCCATGTCCCGATTCCAAGTAAAGAAAGTCGCCGTGCTCGGCGCCGGCGTGATGGGGGCGCAGATTGCGGCACACCTCGTCAACGTGCGGGTGCCAGTGGTGCTGTTCGATCTAGCGGCCAAGGAAGGCCCCAAGAACGGCATCGTCAGCCGCGCCATCGACAACCTCAAGAAGCAAAAGCCCGCACCGCTGGGCGTGCCTGAAGACGCCGCGCTGATCGAGCAGGCCAACTACGATGACGACCTGGCCAAGCTGGGCGAATGCGATCTGGTGATCGAGGCCATCGCCGAGCGCATGGACTGGAAGCTCGACCTCTACAAGAAGATCGCGTCGCACGTGGCGCCGCATGCCATCCTGGCTTCCAACACATCCGGCCTGTCGATCACCAAGCTGAGCGAGGCGGTGCCCGAGGCGCTGCGGCACCGCTTCTGCGGCATCCACTTCTTCAACCCGCCGCGCTACATGTTCCTGGTGGAGCTGATCGCCACGCCCAGCACCGATGCGCCGGTGCTCGATGACCTGGAAACCTTTGTCACCCGCGCCCTGGGCAAGGGCGTGGTGCGCGCCAAGGACACGCCCAACTTCATCGCCAACCGGGTCGGCATCGCCGGCATGCTGGCGACGCTGAAAGAGGTGGATAAGTACGGCCTCACGCCCGACGTGGTGGACGACCTTACCGGCAAGAAGCTGGGCCGCGCCAGCAGCGGCACCTTCCGCACCGCCGACGTGGTGGGCCTGGACACCATGGCCCATGTGGTCAAAACACTGCAGGACAACCTGGACGAGAAGAGCGACCCGTTCTACGCCAACTTCGCCACGCCGCCGGTGCTGGCCAAGCTGCTGGAGCTGAAGAACCTGGGCCAGAAAACCAAGGCCGGCTTTTTCAAGAAAGTGGGCCGCGACATCCTGCGTTTTGATCTGCAGACGGGCGACTACGTGCCCGCCGGCGCCAAGGCCGACGAGGTCTACGGCCGCATGCTCAAGAAGCCCGCAGCCGAGCGCCTGAAGCTGCTGCGCAACAGCGAAGGTGCGCAGGGCAAGTTCCTCTGGGCCATCCTGCGCGACAGCTTTCACTACGCCGCCGTGCACCTGGGCGACATCGCCGAGAGCGCGCGCGATGTGGACCTGGCCATGCGCTGGGGCTTTGGCATGCAGCAAGGCCCGTTCGAGCTATGGCAGGAAGCCGGCTGGCTCGACGTGGCCAAGATGGTGCAGGACGACATCGACAAGGGCGAGGCGCTGTCGAAAGCGCCGCTGCCCAAGTGGGTGTTCGAAGGCCCGGTGGCCCAGGCCGGTGGCGTGCACACGCCCGAAGGCTCGTGGAGCCCATCGCTGAACAAATTTGTGCCGCCTCGCCGGCTGCCGGTGCAGGCGCGCCAGCTGTTCCCGGAGACGGTGCGCGGCAGCGGCGCGCCCACGGTCGCCCAGGCCGGCACGACGATCAGCGACGAAGGCGACGTGCGCGTGTGGACGCTGGACGGCCAGGTGCTGATCGCCAGCATCCATTCCAAGATGCACGCCATCAGCCCCGATGTGGCCGAGGCGCTGAGCGCCGCGGTGGAGCTGGCCGAGAAGGAGTACCAGGCCTTGGTGATCTGGTCGCCGGACGAGATGTTCTCGGTCGGCGCTGATCTGCAGGCCATGCTGCCGGCCTTTGTCGTTGCCGGTGTCGACGCCATTGAGGGCGCAGAGCAAGAGTTGCAGAACACCATGCTGAAGATCCGCTACGCCGGCGTGCCGGTGGTGGCGGCGGTGCGTGGCATGGCGCTGGGTGGTGGCTGCGAGTTGGCGGTGTATTCCAGCCGGCGCGTGGCGGCCATGGAGAGCTACATCGGCCTGGTCGAGGTCGGCGTGGGCCTGGTGCCGGGTGCCGGCGGCCTGACCTACATCGCCCGCCGTGCGGCCGAGAACGCGGCGGCCTCTACCGGCAGCGATCTCCTGCCCTTCCTCACCGAAGGCTTCACGGCCGCGGCCATGGCCAAGGTTGGCACCAGCGCGCTGGAATCGCGCAAGCTGGGCTACCTGCTGGACAGCGACATCGTCGTGCCGCACAAGGACGAGCTGCTCTACGTGGCCCTGAACGAAGCCCGGGCCATGGCTGAAGCCGGCTGGCGCGCACCGTTGCGCCGCCCCTTCCGCGTCGCCGGCCGCAGCGGCGTGGCCACCATCAAGGGCCAGTTGGTCAACATGCGCGACGGCGGCTTCATCAGCGCGCACGACTTCCACATCGCCAGCCTGATCGCCCATGTGGTCTGCGGTGGCGACGTAGACGCCGGCACGCTGGTGACCGAGGAGTACCTGATGGCGCTGGAGCGCAAGGCCTTCTGCTCGCTGATCGTGCACCCCAAGACGCAGGAGCGGATCATGGGGATGCTCTCTACAGGTAAGCCCGTGCGCAATTGAAGGAACGGACATGAGCAAACAAGTACAAGACGCCTACATCGTCGCCGCCACCCGCACGCCGATTGGCAAATCGCACCGCGGCTTTTTCCGCAACACTCGGCCGGACGACCTGCTGGCGACCACGCTCAAAGCGGCGCTGGCGCAGGTGCCGGGGCTGGACCCGGCGGCCATCGAAGACATCGTCTGCGGCTGCGCCATCCCTGAGGCGCAGCAGGGCCTGAATGTGGCGCGCATCGCGGCGGTGCTGGCGGGGCTGCCAACCAGTGTGGGCGGCATCACCGTGAATCGCTTTTGCGCCTCGGGCCTGTCTGCGGTGCAGATGGCGGCCGACCGCATTCGCGTGGGCGAGGCCGAGGTCATGATTGCCGCCGGCGTCGAGAGCATGAGCATGGTGCCCATGATGGGCAATGCGCCCTCGCTCTCGCCCAGCATCTTCGAGCGCGATGGCAACGTGGGCATTGCCTACGGCATGGGGCTTACCGCCGAGAAGGTGGCGCAGCAGTGGAAGGTCTCGCGCGAGGCACAAGACGCCTTCGCGCTGCAGTCGCACCAGCGCGCATTGGCAGCGCAGGCGGCCGGCGAGTTTGCCGACGAGATCACGCCAATCGAGGTGACCGAGCGCACGCCCAACCTGGAAACAGGCGAGGTCAGCAGCAAGGCCCGCACCGTGAACCTGGACGAAGGCGCGCGCCCCGACACCAGTCTCGAAGGCCTGGCCAAGCTGCGCACCGTGTTTGCCGCGCGCGGCACGGTCACGGCGGGCAACAGCTCGCAGACCTCCGACGGCGCCGGCGTGCTGGTGCTGGCCAGCGGCGCGGCGGTGCAGCGTTTTGGCCTGACGCCGCTGGCGCGCTTTGTGAGCTTTGCCAGCAAGGGCGTGCCGCCGGCCATCATGGGCATAGGCCCGATCGAGGCCATCCCGGCCGCGCTGCGCTACGCCGGCCTGAAGCACCAGGACATCGACTGGTTCGAGCTGAACGAGGCCTTTGCCGCGCAGTCGCTGGCCGTGGTCAACACGCTGGGCCTGGACCCGGCCAAGGTCAACCCCATGGGCGGTGCGATTGCGCTGGGCCACCCGCTGGGCGCCACCGGCGCGATCCGCGCGGCGACCGTGGTGCATGCGCTGCGACGCAAGCAGCTGAAGTACGGCATGGTCACGATGTGCGTGGGCATGGGCCAAGGCGCCGCCGGCATCTTCGAGCGCGTGTGATGACCCCCTGCAAGGGCGCGACGCTGGTGGGCCGGCAGAGCCGGGCTTGCGGCGTCCCGGGTTTTGGGCCGTGCGCTTGTATGCGGCATGGCGCATTGAATATCGTAACTACTCAGCCCCCTGAGGGCAGAGGTGGTCGAAGCCTGGGGCCTACGTACAGCGGCAGGCCCGCCGAACGGTGCAGGGCGAGCGCAGGCAACCGAACAGCATCGCCCCTACAGCACAGGCTGCCTGGTGTTCCCCGAGAAGACACTGATGAGGCAGTCAAAGAGGCAGGCGCGCTGCTTGCGCATAGTGGCCAGATAGGAGCGCAGGGTAAAGAAGGTATCGGCCCCCTCCCGCGTGCGAAAGCAGCCCGAGACCTTCTGTCGGACCTTGGACATGCGCAGGGCCTGCTCGGCCAGGTTGTTGGTAAAAGGCACGTCCGCATCGGTCATGAAGCGCCAGACCTCGCGGCGGTGCACGCGCAGGCGCTTGAGCAGATTGAACGCCTTGCTCTGCTGGTGGCGGCCCTGTCTGTTGCGGGGCGCCCCCGAGGGCAAGACCTCCGGGTGCAGCCGCTCCCCGCGCTGCAGCAACTGTTCCCACTGCGCTTCGAACCAGGCCTGGCGCTCCAGCGGAAGTGGTGAGTCTGCTTGCGCCACCTCGCGCTGCGCCTGCAGCAGCAGCTCCATCATCTCGCGCGCCCAGCCATCCCAGATCCTCTCGCCCATCTGCTCGTGCACGAAGGTCAGCTCCCGCAGGTGGTGCGCATTGCACAGGCTGTGCGTGCAGTCCAGCCCCTTGTAGCTGGCCAGCCCGTCGTGCACCAGCGTGCCCCGCACGCCGGGCAGGATGCCCAGGGCTTCGAAGGCTGCGCTGCCACGCTTGGCATGCAGCCCCAGCCACGTCAGCGAGGCCGTGACGGCGCAGTGCAACCAGGCCAGGGTGCCCTTGACCCGGATACCGGTCTCATCGGCGTGCACAACGGGGGCGCCTTGTACGGCCTGCCCGATGGCCGCTACCGTGGGCGCCAGGGTCTGGGCCGCCTGGTGGCAGAAGGCCAGCACGCTGGCTTGGGACAGGGGCAGGCCAAAGGCGTCGCGCAGGAGCTCGCAGGTGCGCTGCAGGGGCACCAGGTGGTGCTGGTTCAAATGCACGGCCAGGGCCTTGGCCCGGGGGCCGTATTGCGTGGGAGCGCTGATGCCCTCGGGGAAGCTGCCTTGGTGCACGGCCCCGCAGCGGCAGGTGGAGCGGATCAGTTGGTGTTCGATGACCTGGGCGCGCAGCGCCGGGAGTTCGAAGACCTGGCGCTGGGCGATGACCTCGTGCTGGGCCAGCAACTCCTGGCAGGCGTTGCAGCGGGGGGCACTCTGGTGGGTGATGACCTGGTCGACTTCGGCGCTCTGGCGCAGCGTGTGGCCGCCGTGGCCCTTCTGGCCGCCTAGAGGGCGCTGGCCGCTGGGGCGCAGGGACTTCGGGGCGGGTTTGGCCAGGCCATCGCTGGAGGGCGGCTTGCTGGAGTTGCGGCTGTTGAGGGCCAGCCGGGCTTCGAGCTCGGTGATGCGCGCTTGCATCACTGCGAGCTGGGCGGTGAGCGATTGCACCTGCCCCAGCAGCGGCCACAGCATCCTGATCAGTTCGTCCTTCTGCGCGTGGCTCAGCGTGCTGAGATCGGGCAACGCTGGGAGGTCGGGCTGGCTCGGGTGGCTGGGCATTGCCGCTATTGTCTATTAGCGAATCCGGGGACCTGAGTAGTTACGGGGAATTTGAGTAAAAAGTGCCTCTAACCCAGGTGTAGCCTGGGCATGTAGCTATGAATTTTGTAGTCTTATGCCGGCTGCAGGCGCGGCGTCCCCCATATGACTGCTCGCAGCCTGCGAGCGCAGCACACTTGCCCCTATGAGCACTCATCCCCTCGACGAAGCCCTGCAGTTGCAAGCCGTTGGCGAGCACCGCTGGCGTGGCACGCCCAGCGCGGCCTACTGGAACATGGTCGGCCCGTTTGGCGGCAGCACGGCGGCCACGCTGTTGCAGGCCGTGCTGCGCCACCCCGATCTGCTGGGCACGCCGCTGTCGCTGACCGTGAACTACGCGGGCGCGCTCACGGCTGCGCCGTTCGAGATCGAGGCACGGCCGGTGCGTACCAACCGCTCGACCCAGCACTGGACCATCACCCAGACCCAACCGGGCGACGACGGCCAGCCGGTGGTCGCCACCACCGCCACGGTCGTGACCGCCGCGCGGCGCGACACCTGGAGCCTGAGCGACATGCCCATGCCCGCCGTGCCCGCGCCGGCTGCGGTGGAGCCGATCACGCTGGGTTCCGTTGTGGAGTGGGTGCGGCGCTACGAGATGCGGCCGGTGCGCGGCCCGGTGCCGCAGCGCTGGGATGGGCAGGGCGAAGACAGCGTGTCGCAGCTCTGGATGCGCGACGCCGAGCCGCGCGCGCTGGACTTCTGCTCGCTTGCGGCCATTTCCGATGTGTTCTTTCCGCGCGTGTGGCTGCGCCGCGCCACGCAGGTGCCGGCGGGCACGGTGTCCATCACCACCTATTTCCATGCCGGCGCGGCTGAGCTGGCGCAGACCGGCTCCGGCTACCTGCTGGGCCAGGCGCGCGCGCAGGAGTTTCGCAATGGCTTCTTCGACCAGAACGCGCAGCTCTGGAATGAGGCCGGCACCATGCTGGCCACCAGCCACCAGGTGGTTTATTTCAAGCAATAGACTCGACCGATTTGCCCCAAGAGGAGACCCCATGAGCGACATCCTGATCCACACCGAAGCCGGCGTGACCACGCTGACCTTCAACCGCCTGGACAAGAAGAATTCCATCACCAACGCCATGTACACCACGCTGGCCGACGCGCTGCTGGCGGCCGACGCCGATGCTGCCGTGCGCGTGGTCGTGCTGCAGGGCGACCCGGCCATCTTCAGCGCGGGCAATGACCTGGGCGACTTCCTGGCAACGGCCGATGGCGCGGCACAGAGCGCGGCCGGCAGTGCGGCATCGCCGGCCTTCCGCTTCCTGCATGCCATTGCCGAATTCTCCAAGCCGCTGGTGGCCGCCGTCTGCGGGCCGGCCGTGGGCATTGGCACCACCATGCTGCTGCACTGCGACCTGGTCTACGCCGGTGACAACGCAGCCTTCTCGCTGCCCTTTGTGAACCTGGGCGTGTGCGCCGAGGGCGGCTCCAGCCTGCTGCTGCCGCAGATGTTTGGCTACCACCGCGCGGCCGAGGCGCTGCTGCTGGGCGAGCCCTTCTTTGCCGAGGCCGCGCTGGAGGTGGGCCTGGTCAACCGCGTGGTGCCGCCGACCGAGGCCAATGGCATCGCCCAGGCACAGGCCAAGAAGCTTGCGGCCAAGCCGCTGTCTTCGCTGGTGGAAACCAAGCGCCTGATGAAGAAGGGCCAGGCCGCGCTGGTGTCCAAGCAGTTGGATGACGAAGGTGCGATCTTTGGCCGCATGCTGCGCGAGCCGGCGGCGAAGGAAGCCTTCAGTGCGTTCATGGGCAAGCGGCGGCCGGACTTTTCCCAGCTGTAAAAAGCATCTTTTTCAGGGTCTTTGAGGTATCCCTGCGCTGGGTGCCTTGCGGGCTGCGGGTGCCGGGAGTTCGCCCCGGCGGGCGAGTAACTTTCTTTCGTTTCGCCGAAAGAAAGTCACCAAAGAAAGGGCGACCCCACTGTGGCGGTCCGCTGCGCGGACTGCTCTCCGGTGCTCAGAGTCGGCAGGCGGCTGCGGAACTCGCTCCCTGCGGTCGCTCAAACAGTCCTCGCCGTCCCTTCGCTGCGCTACGGGCAACCTGCCGACTCCTGCGCTCCTCGACGCCACAGAGGGGGCCCGGGATAGCCAGTCGGGCCATCGCTGCGCTCGGCCTTTTGCATTGCTCCCTCCCCCGCTGGGGGAGGGCTGGGGTGGGGGCGGCTGTTCGGCTCCCGCCGTCAGCAGGACACAAGAACCACCGAGCAAATCACAAGACCTTGAACGGGATGGCTGTAAACAGCGCAGCAGCCGCGCGCCCCGCGGCTGCTACAGCCGAAATCACCGGCACCGCAAAGCGCGGGCCCAGCCGCTCTGCCGCCTCGGCCAGCGGGCCGCCGCCTATCACCACGGCGCCGGCGCCATCGGCCATGCAGGCCTGCACGGCCTGGGCCAGGCAGGCCTCTTGCAATGCCGGGTTGGCCGCCAGCGCCAGCGGGTCGACCGCCGCCGGGATGCGGGTGCCGGTAAACAGCGCGCCCAAGCCCAGTTGCGCGGCTGAATGTGCGATGGAATCCGCCAGCCCCGGTGTGGTCGTGGCCACGCCAAAGCGGCGCCCGCCTGCGGCGGCCTCCTGCATCGATGCCTCGCCCAGGCCTATCACCGGCACCGCCACGCCCGCGCGCAGCGCCTCTATGCCGGGGTTGCCAAAGGCGGCGATGACGATGGCATCCACCGTGTGGGCTTGCGCCAGGCCCAGGCGCAGCACCTCGGCGGCGGCGGCGGCCAGTTCGGCCTCGGTGGTGATCATGGGCACGCCGTGTGCGGCGGTGGCGCAGCGCAGTTCCACGCCTGCGGGCAGCGCCTGTTGCAGCAGGCGCGCCATCATGGCCGTGCTGTCGAGCGAGGTGTTGGGGTTGATCAGCAGTACAACGGGCATGGCTTACGGCTGGGGGCTGGCCGCACCGGCTTCTATCGATTGGCCGAAGGTCTCTGGCGCGAAGCGTATGGCCACGGCAAACACCACGTACATGGCCGCGATCATGCTGAACATGCCGGCCACGCCGTGCAGGTCAAACAGCTTGGCTGCAAGCAGTTGCGACAGCGCGCCGCCCACCGTGCCCAGCGCCAGCAGAAATGAGGTGCCCAGGCCGCGAATGCGCGTGGGATACAGCTCGGGCGCAAAAATCCAGATCGAGGTGTTGAGCAGCAGCACGCAAAACTGGAACAGCGCGCCAAAGCACAGCACCAGCGCCACGCTGGAGGTGAAGTTGCCAAACGCCAGCCCGGCCAGGCAGGCGGCGATGGCGCCCACCGTCAGCACGCGCTTGCGCGGCAGGTAGTAGCCCAGGCTGGACGCCGCAATCGCCCCCAGCAGGCTGCCGCTTTGCATGACGATGGTGAAGGCAAAGCTCTTGGTGATCGAGTAGCCCTGCGCCACCAGGATGGTGGGCATCAGCGTCAGCACCGACAACTGCGCGCCAAAGGTCATCCACGAGGCCACGCCCACGGCCACCGTGCGCCGCGCGTAGCCGTTGCGAAAGATATCGGCCAGCGACACCGCTGCCGCCGGCGCGGCCTGCTCGGCGCCGGCCGTGATGTAGGGATGCGTTGCAAAGCGGCCATTGGCCAGTTGCCCGGAGGCCAGCATCGACAGCACCTGGTTGGCCTCGTCCACACGCCCCTGCGACAGCAGGTAGCGCGGCGTCTCTGGCACATAGCGCCGGTAGAAGACGATGAACACCGCCGGCAGCACCAGGCAGGCAAACATCCAGCGCCAGGCGTTGTCGCCGGGAAACACGGCGAACACGCCCAGCGCAAAGGCCGGCGCCAGCATGTTGCCCAGCCCGCCGCCGCCAACATTGATCAGGCCCACCGCCGTGCCGCGAAAACGCGCCGAGCAAAATTCCGCCAGCATGGTCACCGCCGTGGTGATCTCGCCGCCCAGCCCAATGCCCACCACCGCGCGCGCTATGGCCAGCACGGCGTAGTTGGGCGCCAGCGCGCAGCCAATGGCACCCAGCGTGAACAGCGCCAGGTTCACGTTGAGCATGAAGCGCCGGCCCTTGCGGTCGGCAAAGTAGCCCGACAGCAGGCGCCCCGTGGCCGCCGCAATGAAGGTGATGGTGTTGAGCAGGCCGATGTCGGTCGCGCTCAAGCCCCATTGCTGCCGCAGCAGCGGGGCCACCAGGCCCACCGCGTTCTGCTCGAACACATCAAACAGCACGCCGCACACCACCAGAAAAATGATGCTCTTGTGCGAGCGCGTCACGCCGATGCGCTCCAGCGCGGTCTCCAGCTGCTGCATCTGCGCGGTCTGCGGGGCGGACGAGGAAATCACGGTGCCTCCAGCCATGGGGGATCCTTTGCATCAAGAAAGAAGGGCGGCGGGCAGTCGGCAGCACGCCGCCTGCGGCTGGAGTGAAAAGCATTTTTCATACCAATGCTTTTTGGTAAATATTTTTAATACCGAGAAAATTTAAGCGAAAAAGGCCTCTAGCCCTTGTCCTTCCTGGGCTACTAGCTATCTATTTTGTAGTTCCGCCGGGCGGCGGTCCCTAGCGCAGCTCTTGCAAGGCGTCGTGCTGCGCCTCGATGCTGGCCATGCGGCGCCGGCCCTTGGCGCCAGCGTGGTGCATGACGCGGCTGGCCAGCAGGTGGCACAGCAGCATCACGGCGGTGTGGTTGTCCAGCGGGCCGGGCGCCTGCGTGTGGCAGCGCAGCAGCCAGTGCGGCGCCACGGTGGGCGCGGCGGCCTTGGAGAAATGATCGGTGACGTAAAGCACCTTGGTGCCCGCGCGCGCGGCCTGCGCCGCAAACTGCGCCGCCGCCGGCACGCTACGGCGCAGCGCAAACACCACCAGCAAGTCTTTCTCGCCCAGGTCCACCGCGTACTCGCCCAGGGTCTCGCCCGGGCCGGGGATGGCCTGGGTGTGCTCCAGCAATTGCACCAACTGCCAGCGCAGATAGGCCGCGAAATGGCGGTTGTTGCGGTAGCCCAGAAAGCACACGCGGCGCGCCTGCACCATGGCCTGGGCGATCTCGTCGATCAGCTCGGCCGGGATCTGGTGGAAGGTGGCGCTGATGTTGTCCTGCGCCTGCTGGATGTGCGAGGCCACCGAGCCATCGGCCGCGCCGCCGCCCGGCGCAGACGACAGAAACAGCGGCGAGCCGGCACCGCGCTCTTCCCGGGCCTGGCGCCGCGCGTCTTCGTAATGGGCATAGCCCAGCCGCTGGATGAAGCGCGTCACCGTCGCGTTCGACACCCCCACCAGCGCCGCCAATTCAGACGCGCTGTAGGTCGCCAGATCACCAGGAAAGTCCAGCACAAACGTGCCCAGCTTGCGCTCGGTGGGCGGCAGCGTGTGCAGCAGCTGGCGCACCTGGCCAACAAAGGAGCGGGGCGGGGCAGTGGTCACGGTGGAAGGTGATTCAGGTTAAAGCCAGAAGCCATCAAGCCGCAATGAATAAGGCCGGGTCCACCATGGCCCGGTTCAGCATCACCGACCAGTGCAGGTGCGGCCCGGTCACGCGGCCGGTGGCGCCCACCGCGCAATAACGGTCGCCGGCCTGCACTTGGTCGCCGGGCTTCACGTTGATGGCGCTCAGATGGCAGACCATGCTCAGCAGCCCGCCGCCGTGGTCCAGCCAGACCGTGTTGCCGTTGAAGAAATAGTCGCCCGTATCGATCACCCGGCCCGCCAGCGGCGCACGCACCGGCGTGCCCGTGGGCGCTGCGATGTCCATGCCGCTGTGCGGATTGCGCGCCTGGCCGTTGAACACGCGGCGCAGCCCAAAAGAGCTGGAGCGCCGGCCCGGCACCGGCACCTGCATGCGCAGGGCCTGCGGCAGCGGCTCGGTAAAGGTCGCCATCACGGTGGCCAGGTGATCGCGCTCGCGCTCGTAGCGCGCCTGGTTGGCAGGAGATAGATCCACCGTGCCCGGCGCCACCTGCAGCCGCTGCTCCACATAGCGCTTGGGCGCAATGCGGTAGCCCACGCGCCGTGGCGCGCTGCCCTGCGCGGCAGTCACCAAGATCTCCGCCTCACCCGGCTGCGCCGCCAGCGGAATGCCCACCAGCGCCGTCCACTCGATGGCGTCGCCGAGCACCAGCACCGGCACGTCGCCGCTGCGGGCCACTGGTCGGGTGGCAGCGGGGCCGAGCGAGAGGCGGGCGATGCCGCCGGGGACTTGGGCGTTGCGGGGCCAGTCATCTTCGGGCGCTGCCGCCACGGCCTGGGCTGCGGGGGCTAGCAGCCATGCGGTGGTGGCTAGCAGGGTGGCGCGGCGGAGGGATGAGTGGGGCATGGGGCGGGATTTGGCGGAGGAGGTGGTGGCGATGCAGCAGGAGCGGATCGATCCATATGCGGCATCCTAGGCCAAGACGCTTGGCTTGCGGGCTGGATGCCGGGGTTGGTTGGCGGACTTTGGCGGCGGGCCGAGTGAGACTGATCGCAGAAGTTCAACGAACTGGATCGTGAGATCTGCTTTGAATGTGCCTGAGGAGTCTCAAAGAACTTGACCGTCATGGCCGTTCTTGCGATTGCGAGCGAATGATTTTTGAGTGATGGCGTCGCCGCTCCATGCCGCTGCTTACGTGGCGATCGGCTTCGTTTTGTTTGTCTACTCGAAGGACTTCTTTCGCAGCAACCCCGCCATCCGTCAACGCCCATCCAACCCGCAGTCACCTCTCACGTGGCGGTAGCGGATCGACAGCGTGACCATGCAGCGCCCGCCCCGCGCCCAGACGAACCCGCTCAAAACGCATGCGCCGCATGCAGGCTCGCCAGCACCTGGCGGCGCAGCTCGCCCACATCGTCGGCTTCGCGCAGGCGTGGCCGTGCCAGCGGCACCGGGATCTCGCGCAGAGGCGCGCCGGCGCGGGCTTCCAGTACCAGCACGCGGTCGCACAGAACCACTGCCTCTTCCACGTCGTGGGTCACCAGCAGCAGCGTCACGCCATGGCGCTGGGCGATGCCGGCCAGCATCTCTTGCAGGCGGATGCGGGTGAAGGCGTCGACGGCCGAAAAGGGCTCGTCGAGCAGCAGCAGGCGTGGGTGGCCGAACAGGCTGCGGGCGATCGCCACGCGCTGCGCCTGGCCGCCGGAGAGCTGCTTGGGCAGGCGTTCGCCGAAGTCGGCCAGGCCTACCTCGGCCAGCAGCTCCTTGACCTGCGGGTGGCGGCGGCCGGCGCGTCCCAGGTCGAAGCCCACGTTCTCGGCCACCGTCAACCAGGGGAACAGGCGCGGCTCCTGGAAGATGAAGCCAATGTCGCGGTGGATGTCGCGCTGCTCCACGCCATCCAGGCGCACCGCGCCCTGGTAGTCGGTATCCAGCCCGGCGGCAATGCGCAGCAGCGTGCTCTTGCCGCAGCCGCTGGCGCCGACCAGGCCGACGATTTCTCCCTCGGCCAGCTCCAGGCGCAGGTCCTGCAGCACCGGCAGGCCTTCGAAGGCCTTGCGGCGCACATCGACTTGCAGCAGCGGGGCGCGGCTCACCGGGCACCTCTGGCGGCGCTGTCGAAGGTATCGCGCCACGACAGCAGATACCGCTCCAGTCGCTGCATGCCGGTGTCGGTGAGTTTGCCCAGCAGCGCCAGCAGCACGATCGCGCCCAGGACGATGTCGGCGCGGCCGGTCTCGCGGCCATCGGTGAGCAGATAGCCCAGGCCGTTGGTGGCGGCAATCAGCTCGGCGGCCACCATGAACATCCAGGCCAGGCTGAGGCCATTGCGCAGCCCCGTCAGCACCGAGGGCAGGGCGGCCGGCAGCAGCACCCGCCACACCAGGGCCGGGCCGCGCAGGCGGTACATGCGCGCGACCTCGACCAGCTTGCGGTCTACATCGCGAAAACCAGACGCCACGCCCATGTAGACCGGAAAGAAGGCGCCGATGGCGATCAGCGTGAGCTTGGGCGCCTCGTCAATGCCCAGCCACAGCAGCAGCAGCGGTACCCAGGCCAGCGACGGTATGGCGCGCAGGGCCTGAAAGCTGGGGTCAAGCAGGGCTTCGCCGAGACGCGAAAGGCCTACCAGCGCGCCAATAGTCAGCGCCAGCGCGGTACCAATGGCAAAGCCCGCCAGCACCCTGGCCGTGCTGGCCAGCACATGCGTGGCCAGGCCTTGCGGGCCAAAGGCCAGGATGGTCTGGCCGATCTCGCTGGGCGCGGGCAGCAGGCGCGAGCTGATCCAGCCAAACCGCACGGCCAGCTCCCACACCACGAGCAGGACTACGGGCAGCAGCAAGCCCAGGCCTGCCGTGGCCCATCGCGACCTTGGCTTTGGGCGTGTTGCAGGCGCGGTCGGCGTTGTGGAAAGGGGGCTGGCCCGGCTCAAGCCGGGCAGTTGTCGAGGATCAGCGGCCATGCGTCGCAGCGCTTGCCGCGCCTCAGGCGTTGGCCGCGGCGATCAGGTCGCGGGCGAAGCGCGTATCGACCAGATCGGTCACGGTCTTGCCGAGGTTGGTGCCGGGCTTGACCAGGCCTTCGCTCAGCAGGATGGGCGCGGCGGCTTGCAGCGCTGCGATGTGTTCTTGCGAAGGCTGCGGGTTGCTCAGATCGGTGCGCAGCTTGAGCTGCAACAGCGCGACCTGCAGGCTGACCTTGGCCTCTTCAGCCAGGATCTTTGCGGCCTCGGTGGTGTTGGCCTGGGTCCATTTGCGGGCGCGTTCATAGGCGTTGATGACGCGACGCAGCGCATCCGGGTGTGCCGTCTGGAAGTCTTCGCGCACGTTGAGGAAGCCGTAGGTATTGAAGGCCACGTTGCGGTAGATGAGGCGTGATCCGGCGTCGAGCTCGCTGGCCGCCATCAGCGGGTCGAGCCCGGCCCAGGCGTCGACGCGGCCCTGCTCCAGCGCGGCCCGGCCATCGGCATGCTGCAGCGAGACGATCTCTACGTCAGAGCGCTTCAGGCCCGCCACCGGCAATGCGCGCAGCAGAAACAGGAAGGGGTCGGTCCCCTTGGTTGCCGCGATCTTCTTGCCCTTGATGTCCTTGAGCGACTGGATCGGTGAATCCTTGCGCACCACCAGCGCGGTCCACTCGGGGCGCGAGAAGATGTAGGGCGCGCGGATCGGATTGCCGTTGGCCTTGGCCAGCAAGGCAGCCAGGCCGGCCGACGAGCCGATGTCTATGCTGCCCGCGTTGAGGTATTCGAGGGCGCGGTTGCTGCCCGCGCTCAGCACCCATTTCACCGGCACCTTGTCCTGGGCGAAGGCTTCCTCCAGCCAGCCGAAGCGCCGCAGCACCAGGCTGGTGGGCGAGTAGTAGGCGTAGTCGAGCCGCAGTTCCTTCAGCGGCTCGGCCGCCCGGGCGAAGGGTGCCGCGGCGAGGGCGGCGGCGCTGGCGGTGAGCAGGGTGCGGCGTTGCATGGTGGTCCGGCGTCGAGGTGGAAGGAGTCGCAGTATTGGAGGCGTGCGCCCTCGACGCAAAGACAAAAAACGAGCTTGTTTATGAGGCGTGCCGGCCATCCGGTTCCGAGTGGTCCGGGCCCGAGTCCCATTCAAAGAAGCCGGCGGTGCCCAGAACCTGCTCAGCGGCTTTTTGCAGCGCGGCCGCTGCGGGCTCAGCGGTGGCTGCATACAGGGCGCTTGCAAGCAGGCCAGCAAGATCGGGCGCGGACTGCGACAGCAAGGCGAGCCGCTCCTTGGGACGGGGCAGGTGCGTGTTGCGGCGCAGATACTCGTACTGCAAGAGCCCTTCCACCGCCACGGCGCGCAGGCGGCGGGCATCGGGATTGTCGATATCGCCGAAGTCCAGGGCATCCTCGACCTGGGTGGCGGCCGCGTAACGGTGTCTCTGCAGTGCTTCGTGAGTAAGGTTCGGCCCGCGTTCCAGCAGGTTCCGGGAAAGGTCTTGTAAGGCTTCCATGCGGCCGGCGTCGTCCTGCAACAGCGTGCCCGTTGCCAACATGTGGGCCATGACCGGGCGCCCCGTGGCGGCCTCGGTTTGGATGGAATGCTTCAGCCACTGCTCCGAGTTGAAGAAAATCTCGACCGGCGTGTCGTTGAACCAGCGCTGCACCCGCCTGCGCCACGGCTGGTCGTGCAGGACGACCAGATCGAGGTCGCTGGATGGCCCGGGGTTTCCGCGAATGATGCTGCCCGTGGCAACGATGGCGGCAGGCTCGACAATGCTCGGTATCCATGCCAGGGCTTGTGCGAGGGCGACGCAGTGCTTTTCCAGAAGCTTGGCGGCCAGAGGTGGACTGGGCAGTGTCATCGTTTGGATGATAGTGGGCCGCTTGCTGAGGCGTCCCCGCGCGTTCGAGCGCGCGGCGAAGGGACGTGGCGTCAGTGGCAAGCTGCCACCGCAATGCCAATCAACCGAGGCGCGTCAACGCATGGGCTCAGCTATGGGGCATGGATCACGGGGACAAGCGCAGTGGCCCCAACCGCGCATCCATCAACCCAGCAAACCGCCCAAACCACACCGCATTGGCCGGCGAGGGGTGCGGCAACGGCGCCAGCGTCAGGGCGCGTGACTGCCCAGCGTGCCGGTAGTTAATCGACAGCGTGGCCGTATAGCGGTCGTCTCGCGCCCAGAATGCGTCGAGTGCGGCCTGCACTGCGGCGTCTTGCCCGATGCCGAACCAGAAGAAGGCCTCGCGCCCCAGCACCAGCACGGTGCTGCCGTGCCACCGGCCCATCAGCAGCTCGGCCACCAGGGGCTGGAAGCGGCGCTTCACCGCCATGGACCATGCCTTGTTGCCCACGGGTTTGTAGGGCACGGTGTTGAGCCAGAACACCTGAGCACCGGCCGCAATCGATTCGTCGAAAGTGGGCGCGCCGGCCTGGGGGTCATGCAATTGCCGGTGCAATGCCGCGCGCACCAGTTGCCCGCCACGGCCGATGAAGGGCAGGCCGTGGGCCACCTCCGTGCCGCCCGGGTCGCGGCCGAAGATGCAGAGTGGCGCATTGGCCGGGCCGAGGCCAAAGAGGGGATCGCGCCAGTCGCGGCCGTGGGCGGCGTAGACGGGCAGGTCTATGCCCCTGGTGTGCTCGGCTTCGGCGCGAAAGGCCGCAAGCTGGCTGGGCGTGAGGGGCTGTGGCGGGGCGGGTGCGGGCATGGCGTGTCTTACTGGCGTGGGTATGACTTCCGCCCCTTCGCCTCCGCCGCCTGCAATTCCTTGGCGGTCAAAACATAGGCTGCGTTGTTGAACAGGCGTTGCACCGTCAGGTCGATGAAGGCCTTGACGCGCGTGGGCTGCGCGTTGCGACTGCCGTAATACACAAAGATGCTGGAGTGATCATCCGTGTGCCTGCTCAGCAGTGGCACCAGGCGCCCCGCGCGAATGTGCGGCACCGCGACGACGCCCGTGAGCAGGCCCATCACGCGCCCGGCCAGCACGGCTTCCGTCTCCAGCACCTCATCGTTGGTGCACAGGGCCGGGACCACGGGGTGCTCGACGCGGCCGTCCTCGACCTTGACGTACCAGGGCAGCACCCTGCCGGTGCTTGGATGGCGAAAAGCGCTGCAGCGATGTGCCGCGAGTGCATGGAGGCTATCGGGCGCGCCGTGGCGGGCAAGGTACTCCGGTGCGGCGCAGATGATGAGTTGCATGGGAAACAGCCTGCGCGCAATCACGCCATCGGCGGGGGCGGGGCCCACCCGAAAGCCCACATCCACGCGGTCCTCTACCCAGTTGCCGATGCGGTCGTCCAGTTGCACATCGGGCTGCACCTCGGGGTGCAGGCGGCAGAACTCGTCGAGCACCGACCACAGCACCGGCACAAAAGCCGAGCGCGGGCCGATGATGCGCAGCGGCCCGGCGATCTCGTCCTTGGCATGGCGCGCCATGTGCAGCGCGCGCTGCAGGCCCAGCAGCGCTGGCTGCGCGGCCTCCAGGAACTGCCGGCCATCGTCGGTGAGTGACAGGCTGCGCGTGGTGCGGTGAAACAGGCGCACGCCCAGGTGCTGCTCCAGCTGCGCCAAGGCCTGGCTCGCCGCCTGCGGCGTGATGCCCTGTGCCGTGGCGGCCTGGCGCAGGCTGCCAAGCTCGGCGGTCTTGGCGAATGTGGCGATGGAGCGCAGTTCATTGATGGGCATAGAGCCGCATTTTTGCCGCCAATTGGCAAGAGCAACTTGTCAGTCCTTCAAGGCAGCAGGGTCTATGCACTTGCAAGCCACAGGCCTACAGTGCCCCTCTGGTCATCACAGCCAGTCACCTATGCGTGGCGCTGCTCTTCCTCGGTGCGCGCAATTGATGAAGGAGCGGAACGCCCATGAAAACCCCCGAAGAACTCACGATCTCCCGGCGCGGTCTGTTGAAGGCGGGTGCCGCCTCTGCATCGGTGCCGGCCCTGGCTGCCACACCGGCCGTTGCCGCTCCCACCCGCGCGGCCAGCGGGCCCACCCCTTCGCCTGTGACGCTGAGCGTCAACGGCCAAACGCACCGTTTGACGCTGGACACCCGCACCAGCCTGCTCGACATGCTGCGAGAGCACCTGCATCTGACCGGCACCAAGAAGGGCTGCGACCACGGCCAGTGCGGCGCCTGCACGGTGATGGTCGATGGCCGGCGCATCAACTCTTGCTTGACGCTGGCGGTGATGCACGAAGGCGCCCGGGTGACCACCATCGAAGGCCTGGGCATGCCCGGCAAGCTGCACCCGATGCAGGCGGCCTTCGTCAAGCACGACGGCTACCAATGCGGCTACTGCACGCCGGGGCAGATCTGCTCGGCTGTCGGCATGCTGGGCGAAATCGCCCAGGGCGTGCCCAGCCATGTCAGTGCCGACCTGACGGCGAAACCGCAGCCCACCACCGTTGAGTTTCGTGAGCGCATGAGCGGCAACATCTGCCGCTGCGGCGCCTACAGCAATATCGTCGAGGCCATCTCAGAAGTGGCGGGGGTGACGGTATGAGAGCCTTCACCTATGAAAAAGCGGCCTCGCCCGCACAGGCCGTGGCGGCTGCTGCGCGTACGCCCGGTGCGCGCTTCATTGCCGGCGGCACCAACCTGCTGGACCTGATGAAGCTGGAGATCGAGACGCCGGCGCACCTGATCGATGTCAATGGCCTGGGCTTTGACAAGATAGAGAGCACGCCCGATGGCGGCCTGCGCATTGGCGCACTGGTGCGCAACACCGACCTGGCCACCCACGAGCGCGTGCGGCGCGACTACGGCGTGCTGTCGCGCGCGCTGCTGGCGGGCGCCTCGGCGCAACTGCGCAACAGGGCGACCACCGCAGGCAACCTGTTGCAGCGCACCCGCTGCCCCTACTTCTACGACACCAACCAGGCCTGCAACAAGCGCCAGCCCGGCAGCGGTTGCTCGGCCGCCTCTGGCTTCAGCCGCCAGCATGCGGTGCTGGGCGCGAGCGATGCCTGCATTGCCACGCACCCCAGCGACATGGCGGTTGCCATGCGCGTGCTCGATGCCAATGTCGAGACCATGCGCGCCGACGGCTCGCGCCGCACCATCGCGATTGCCGACTTCCACACGCTGCCCGGCGCCACGCCGCAGGTCGAGACGCTGCTGCAGCCGGGCGAGCTGATCACCTCGGTGCGGCTGCCCAGCCCGGTGGGCGGGCGGCATGTCTACCAGAAGGTGCGCGACCGCGCGTCCTATGCGTTTGCGCTGGTGTCGGTCGCGGCCATCGTGCAGCCAGACGGCACAGGCCGCGTGGCGCTGGGCGGTGTCGCGCACAAGCCCTGGCGCGTCGAAGCGGCAGAGCGCGAGCTGCCGCGCGGCGCCAAGGCCACCACCGCCGCGCTGCTGGCCGGGGCCAAACCGACCGAGCAGAACGCCTTCAAGCTGACGCTGGTCGAGCGCACGCTCGACGCGGTGCTGACCGACGCGAGGAGCTGAGCGATGAAATTCGATACCCCCGCCACCACCAACCCGATCGACCAACTGAAGGTGGTCGGCCAGCCTCTGGACCGCGTCGACGGCCCGCTCAAGACCAGCGGCAGGGCGCCCTATGCCTACGAGCGCCATGACGTGGCACCGAACGCGGCCTACGGCTACATCGTTGGCTCGGCCATCGCCAAGGGCCGCATCACCGCCATCGACCAAAGCCAGGCCCGGGCCGCGCCGGGCGTGATCGCCATCGTCACCGCAGAGAACGCCGGCAAGCTCGGCAAGGGCGCCTTCAACACCGCCAAGCTGCTGGGCGGCCCGACGGTCGACCACTACCACCAGGCCATTGCCCTGGTCATTGCAGAAAGCTTCGAGCAAGCGCGTGCGGCAGCGCAGTTGCTGCGGGTGGATTACGCCCGCGCCGATGGCGCCTTCGATCTTGAAGAGGCCAAGGCGTCGACAGACAAGCGCACCATTGACCGCAGCAACACGGTCGGAGACTTTGCCGGCGCATTCGCCAAGGCGCAGGTGCAACTGGACCAGACCTACACCACGCCAGACCAATCGCACGCCATGATGGAGCCGTTTGCCACCACGGCCGAGTGGAGCGGCGACAGGCTCACGGTCTGGACATCGAACCAGATGATCGACTGGACCACGACCGATCTGGCGACCACGCTGGGCATGGCCCGGGACAAGATCCATCTCATGTCGCCCTACATCGGCGGCGGCTTTGGCGGCAAGCTGTTCTTGCGGGCGGACACGGTGCTGGCCGCCATCGGCGCGCGTATCGCGCGGCGCGCTGTGAAGGTGGCCATGCAACGGCCGCTCATGGCCAATAACGGCACGCACCGGCCGGCAACCATTCAGCGCATCCGACTTGGCGCCACGCCGCAGGGCCGGCTCACTGCCATCGGCCACGAGAGCTGGTCCGGCAACCTGGTCAGCGGCAAGCCCGAGAACGCGGTGCAGCAGACGCAGCTTCTCTATGCGGGCGAGAACCGCTTGACCGGCACCCGCCTGGCGCTGCTGGACTTGCCCGAAGGCAACGCCATGCGCGCCCCCGGCGAAGCGCCGGGCCTGATGGCGCTGGAGATCGCCATGGACGAAATGGCCGAGAAGCTCGGCATGGACCCGGTGGATTTCCGCGTGCTGAACGACACCCAGGTCGACCCCGCCAACACGAGCCGCCGCTTCTCCGAGCGCCGCCTGATCGAGTGCCTGCGCACCGGCGCGCAGAGCTTTGGCTGGGCACAGCGCAGCGCCAAGCCGGCGCAGCGGCGTGAGGGCCGCTGGTGGATAGGCTCCGGCGTAGCGGCGGCCTTTCGCAACAACCAGCTCATGAAGTCAGCTGCCCGCGTGCGGTTGGATGGGCGCGGCGTGGTCACGGTGGAAACCGACATGACCGACATCGGCACCGGCAGCTACACCATCATTGCGCAGACGGCTGCGGAGATGATGGGCCTGCCGATCGAGCGGGTGGTGGTGCGGCTTGGCGACTCGACCTTCCCGGTGTCTGCGGGCTCTGGCGGGCAATGGGGCGCCAACTGCTCCACCGCAGGCGTCTATGCCGCCTGCGTCAAGCTGCGCGAGGCCGTGGCGCAGCGTGCCGGGCTGGACGTGAGTGGCGCGGTGTTCGCGGGCGGCATGGTGCATGCCGGTGGGCCCAGCCTGTCGCTGGCAGCCGTGGCCGGCGACAGCGGCATCGTGGCCGAGGACACCATGGACTTCGGCGACCTGGCCAAGCAGTACCAGCAATCCACCTTTGGTGCGCATTTCGTCGAAGTCGCGGTGGATGCGTTCACCGCCGAGGTGCGCGTGCGGCGCATGCTCGCCGTGTGCGCGGCGGGCCGCATCCTCAACCCCAAGACGGCACGCAGCCAGGTGATAGGCGCCATGACCATGGGCGTGGGCGGTGCGCTCATGGAAGAGCTGGCGGTGGACAAGCGCCTGGGCTTCTTCGTCAACCACGACCTGGCTGGCTACGAGGTGCCGGTGCATGCCGACATCCCGCACCAGGAGGTGATCTTCCTGGACGAGACCGACGCCATGTCCTCGCCCATGAAAGCCAAGGGCGTCGGCGAGCTGGGCCTGTGCGGCGTTGGCGCGGCAGTGGCCAACGCCATCCACAACGCCACCGGCGTGCGCGTGCGCGACTACCCCGTAACGCTGGACAAGCTGCTGGACCACATGCCGCTGCTGACCACCTGAAACATCCCACAAGGAACCCCCATGAAATCCGTGGCAATGGCTGCCATTTCTCTATCCATGGCCGCTTCAGCGTTGGCGCAGTCCGATGACAACGGCCTGAAGATCACGCGCAGCGGTTCGCAGGCGTCTGCCAAAGGACCGAAGGATTACTTCACCGGCACCGTGCGGGTCGACCCGCTGTTCCTGCAGCCGCAGCAGCCCGCCCGCGCAACGGGCGCCTATGTGACCTTTGAGCCCGGCGCGCGCACGGCCTGGCACACGCACCCGATCGGGCAGACGCTGATCGTCACGGCGGGCGCGGGCCGCGTGCAGCGCTGGGGCGATCCGGTGCAGGAGATCCGCCCGGGCGACGTGGTCTGGATTCCGCCGGGCCAGAAGCACTGGCATGGCGCGTCGGCCACCACCGCCATGACGCACATCGCCATCACCGAGCAATCGGATGGCAAGGCCGTCGACTGGCTGGAGAAGGTCAGCGACGCGCAGTACCAGAGCCAGCCGTGAGCGACCCGCTCCCCCGCAATCAAAGGAAGAACATCGTGAAGAAATCAGTTGCCGGCTCGCTGGCCAGCCTTGCCGTGGCCGTTGCCGGCACAGTGTCCACACCGGCAAAGGCGCAAGCGCCCGCGCAGCCGGCGAGCAGTTCTGCCACGCGGGCGCAGCAGATGTTTGGCGACATCTCGCCCAAGTTCGCAGAGCTGACCGACAAGGTGTTGTTTGGCGATGTGTGGGCTCGGCCGGGCCTGTCGCCACGGGACCGCAGCCTGGTGACGGTCAGCGCGCTGATCGCCATGAACCGCCCCGACCAATTGCGCCCCCACCTCATCCGGGCGCGCGACAACGGCGTGACGCAGGACGAGTTGGTCGAGACCATCACCCACCTGGCCTTCTACGCCGGCTGGCCGAGCGCGGTGACCGCGATTTCCGTAGCCAAAGAAGTGTTCGCCAAGCAGTGAAGTTTCTCCCGCACCCCCGCCGGCCCGATGGGCTGGACCGTACCGAGGCCTGGCCATGCTGATCGGCGCCGTTCGTGTTGCGCTGCAGCGCCCCTACACCTTCATCGTGATGGCGCTGCTGCTGCTGATCGTCGGCCCGCTGGTCGCGCTGCGCACGCCCACCGACATCTTTCCCGAGATCCGCATACCGGTGATCGCGGTGGCCTGGCAGTACACCGGCATGCCGCCCGACCAGGTGGCCGGGCGCATCTCCACGCCATTCCAGCGCATCCTGACCACGGCGGTGAATGACATCGAGCACATCGAGGCCAGCACCTACGCGGGCGTCGGCGTCGTCAAGATCTTCTTCCAGCCCGGCGTCAACATCGCGGTGGCCAACGCGCAGGTCACGGCGGCTTCGCAGGTGGCGCTGCGCCAGATGCCGGCGGGCATCATGCCGCCGGTCATCCTCAACTACAACGCGGCCACGGTGCCCATCCTGCAGGTGGCCTTGTCGGGTGAGGGGCTGTCGGAGCAGCAGTTGTTCGACCTGGGCATGAACACGGTGCGCACGCCATTGGTGACCGTGCCCGGCGCTGCCATTCCGCTGCCCTATGGCGGCAAGCAGCGCCAGTTGCAGATCGACCTGGACCCGGCCGCCTTGCAGGCGCGCGGTCTGTCGGCGCAGGACGTGGCGGCCGCGCTGGCCGCGCAGAACGTGCTCACGCCCATAGGCACGCAGAAGATCGGCAGCCTGGAATACACGCTGCAGCTCAACAGCGCGCCCTCGGCCATCGATGACATCGGCCGCCTGCCGGTGAGGGTGGTCAACGGCAGCACCATCTATCTGCGCGACGTGGTCCAGGTGCGTGACGGCAATGCACCGCAGACCAATATCGTGCATGTGGACGGCGGCAGGTCAGTGCTGATGTCGGTGCTGAAGAACGGCTCGGCCTCGACCCTGGCCATCGTCGATGGTGTTCGCGCCAAGCTTGCCGACATGCGCGACGCGCTGCCGCAGGCCCTGAAAGTGCTGCCCATCAACGACCAGTCCTTGTTTGTGCGCGCGGCCATCCAGGGCGTGGCGCTGGAGGGCGCGATTGCCGCAGCCCTGACCAGCCTGATGATCCTGCTGTTCCTGGGCAGTTGGCGGCCGACGGTGATCATCGCGGTGTCCATCCCGCTGTCCATCCTCGGCGCCATCGTCGCCTTGTCGGTCCTGGGCCAGACCCTGAACCTGATGACCCTGGGCGGCCTGGCGCTGGCGGTGGGCATCCTGGTGGATGACGCCACGGTGACCATAGAGAACATCAACTGGCACCTGGAGCAGGGCAAGCAGGTCGAGCCCGCCATCCTCGACGGCGCGCGCCAGATCGTGGTGCCGGCTTTTGTGTCCCTGCTGTGCATCTGCATCGTGCTGGTGCCCATGTTCTTTCTCGACGGCGTGTCGCGCTTTTTGTTCGTGCCGATGGCGTTGTCGGTGATCTTCGCGATGGTCTGCTCCTTCATCCTGTCGCGCACGCTGGTGCCCACCTTGGCCAAGTACCTGCTCAAGCCGCATGCGGCCGAGGCGCCGGTGCCGCGCCATGCGCTGGCGCGCTTCCAGCGGCGTTTCGAGGCCGGCTTCGAGCGCGTGCGCGAGGCCTACCGTGGCCTGCTGCAGCGTGCCTTGCAGCGGCCCAAGGCCTTTCTGCTGGGTTTCAGCGCGGCGGTGCTGCTGTCCTTCGGGCTGCTGCCCTTTATCGGCAGCAACTTCTTTCCGTCTGTGGATTCGGGCCAGATCCTGATGCATGCGCGTGTGCCGGTGGGTACGCGGGTGGAAGAGACGGCGGCGCGTTTCTCCCGCATCGAGCAGGAGATCCGCCGCGTCATCCCGGCCGCAGAGATCGAGACGCTGGTCGACAACATCGGCCTGCCGCCCAGCAACATCAACCTTACCTACAACAACACCGGGGTCTCGGGCTCGCATGACGGGGACTTCCAGATCGCGCTGCGCAAGGGCCACCGCCCCACCGCCGACTACGTGCGGCAACTGCGCCAGACGCTGCCGGAGGCGTTTCCGGACACGGTCTTCTGGTTCCCGCCGGCCGACATCGTCAGCCAGATCCTGAACTTTGGCGCGCCGGCACCGATCGATCTGCAGATCCGCGGCGGCAACCTCGAAGCCAACTACGCCTATGCGCAGCAACTGCTCAAGCGCATACGCAGCGTGCCCGGCGTGGTCGATGCCCGCATCCAGCAATCCAACAAAGCGCCGGTGTTCAAGGTGGAGCTGGACCGCACCCAGGCGCAGCAGCAGGGCCTGACCGCCCGCGACGTCACCAACAGCCTGGTGGTCAACCTGGGCGGCAGCAGCCAGGTGGCGCCCACCTACTGGCTCAATCCGGCCAACGGCGTGAGCTACCCGATCGTGATGCAGACGCCGCAGCACGAGCTGGATTCGCTGGCCAGCCTGGAGAACCTGCCGGTGGGCAATGGCACGACCCCGGGCAGCGCCACGCTGGGCGGCGTTGCCCGGTTGGAGCGCAGCACCGGCAGCGCCCTGATCAGCCAGTACGACGTGCAGACCATGGTGCAGATCCACGCCGCCACGCAGGACCGCGACCTGGGCGCCGTGGCCGCCGACATCCGCCGCCTGCTGGCCGATGCCGCCGCCGACCTGCCCACGGGTTCGCGCGTGGAGCTGATGGGCCAGGTGGCCACGATGGAGCGTGCCTTCAATGGCCTCTTCTTCGGGCTGCTGGGCGCGGTGCTGCTGATCTACCTGCTGATCGTCGTCAACTTCCAGTCCTGGCGCGACCCGGCGGTGATCGTCTCGGCGCTGCCGGCGGCGCTGGCCGGCATTGTCTGGATGCTGTTTGCCACCGAGACCACGCTGTCGGTGCCGGCCCTCACCGGCGCCATCATGTGCATGGGCGTGGCCACGGCCAACAGCGTGCTGGTCATCAGCTTTGCGCGCGAGCGCCTGGAGGTGCTGGGCGATGCCACGGCGGCGGCGCTGGAGGCGGGCTTTGTGCGCTTTAGGCCGGTGCTGATGACGGCGCTGGCCATGGTCATCGGCATGTTGCCCATGGCCCTGGGCCTGGGCGAAGGCGGCGAGCAGAACGCACCGCTGGGCCGCGCCGTGATCGGCGGGCTGCTCACCGCGACGGTTGCCACGCTGGTCTTTGTGCCGGTGGTGTTCAGCCTGGCGCACAGGCGCGATGCGCGCCGCGCCGCAAGTTCTTCTTCCAATCCCGAGCCGTCCTTGACCCATGCCTACTGAAGTTTCTTTTTTGCGGCGGCACGCGATCGCCGTCACCCTGGTCGGCCTGGCGCTCGTGGTGCTGGCGGCAGGCCTGCTGAGCCGCCGCTCCCAGGCCCTGCAACTGCAGGACAGCGTGGCGGCCAGGGCCTTGCCCACGGTGCGGCTGATCGCGCCCACGGCCATGGACGCCAGCGTGCTGGAGCTGCCCGCGCGGCTGGAGGCCTGGGCGCGCGCACCCATCCATGCCCGGGTCAGCGGCTACCTGAAACGCTGGAACGCCGACATCGGCGCCCCGGTGAAGGCCGGGCAATTGCTGGCCGAGATCGAGACACCGGACCTGGATGAGCAACTGGTTCAGGCGCGTGCCGAGCTGGCCACCGCGCGCAGCAATGCCGCGCTGGCCGACAGCACGGCGCGGCGCTGGCAGGCGCTGCTGACCAGCGACTCGGTGTCGCGGCAAGAGGCCGACGAGAAGGCCGGCGACCTGGCGGCCAAGCAGTCGGTGGTCAACGCGCTGCAGGCCAATGTCGAGCGCACGCAGGCCCTGAAGCAATACGCCCGGCTGGCCGCGCCCTTCGACGGCATCATCACCGCGCGCAACACCGATGTCGGCGCGCTGATCAACGTCGGCGGTGCGCCGGGCAGCGAGCTGTTCGTTGTCTCCGACGTGCGGCGCCTGCGCGTCTACGTCAATGTGCCGCAGCGCCAGGTCGCCTTCATTGGCGCAGGCAGCAAGGCGCAACTGACTACGCCAGAGCGGCCCACCCGCGTCTACACCGCCACGGTGGATTCGACGGCGCGCTCCATCCAGGCCAGCTCTGGCGCCATGCTGGTGCAGCTCACGGTGGACAACAAGGCCGGCGAGCTGTTGCCGGGCGGTTTTGCCACAGTGCGCTTCGACGCGCCCACCGGCGCCGCCAGCCTGGGCGTGCCGCCCGGCGCGCTGATGATCGGCAAGGACGGCACCCAGGTGGCCACCGTGGACGAGCAAGGCCTGGTGCGCCTGAGGCCGGTGACGCTGGGGCGCGACCTGGGGCGCATGGTCGAGCTGGCCGGCGGCCTGGCACCGGGCGAGCGCCTGATCGAAAGCCCGCCGGACGGCCTGGCCAACGGCGACAAGGTGCGCATCGCCGAGGCGCAGCCATGAGGCCCGCCTTGTGGCTGGCGCTGGTATGCGCGGGCTGCGCCCCGCTGCCGCCGGCACCGCTGCCTGAGGTCGCCGTGGCTGATACCTTCAAGGAAGCGCGCGGGGCTACGTCTGCGGCCGCGCTGCCCAGCGCCTGGTGGGAAAGCTACCAGGACAAGGAACTGGACCGCCTGCAGCAGCAACTGCTGGCCAACAGCCCCGACTTGGCCAGCGCCCTGGCGCGCTACCAGCAGGCACGTGCTGCCAGCGATACGCTGCGGGCGGCGCAGTCACCCACGCTGGACGCCTCGCTCGGCGTGCAGCGCAACCGGCAATCCGAGCGCCGGCCGCTGCGCGTGCTGGGCGCCGGTTCACCCGACGAGTACAGCAGCGCCAGCCTGGGCCTGGATCTGCAATACGAGCTGGACCTGTGGGGCCGCGTGCGCCAGCGGGTCAGCGCGGGCGATGCCGAGGCGCAGGCCGCGCAAGCCGATCTGGCGGCTGCGCGCCTGGCGCTGCAGGCGCAGCTGGCCGACACCTGGTTTGCGCTGCGCGGCCTGGACAAGGAACTGGCCCTGCTGCGTGAGACCGAGGCTTCCTACGTGCGAGCCGCAGAGCTGGTGGCGAGCCGGCACCGTGGCGGCATCGTCGCCGGCCTGGACCTGGCGCGCGCCGAGGCGCAACTGGACAGCACGCGCTCGCAACTGAGCCAGCGGCGGGCCCAGCGCGCGGTGCTGGAGCATGCGGTGGCGGCGCTGGTTGGCGCCAACGCATCCAGCTTTGCGGTTGAGCCCCGCGTGGTCGCAGCGACGCTGCCGGATGTGCCACTGGGCCAGCCCTCCACACTGCTACAGCGGCGGCCCGACATTGCCGCGGAGCAGCAGCGCGTGGCCGCAGCCAATGCCCGCCTGGGCGTGGCGCGCGCGGCCTTCTTCCCCGCGTTGACGCTGGGCCTGCAGGGTGGCTTCCAAAGCAGCGACCTGCGCCGCTTTATCGAGGCGCCCAACCTGTTCTGGGCCGTCGGGCCGGGCATGGTCACCAGCCTGCTGGACGGTGGTCGCCGCCAGGCCGAGCAGGCACGCGCGCAGGCCGTGCTGGAAGAGGCCGGGCAGCGCTACCGCAGCGTGGTGCTGGGCGCGTTCCGGCAGGTCGAAGACCAACTGGCGCTGCTGGCCGACTACGGCGAGGCCGCACTGGCCGAGCAGCGTGCGGTGGCCGCCTCGCAGCGCGCGCTGGACCTGGCCGGCAACCGCTACCGCGAAGGCGCGTCCAGCTACCTGGACGTGCTGACGGCGCAGACCACGCTGTTGCAGGCGCGCCGCAGCGCGCTGGACCTGGAAACCCGGCAACTGCGCGCCACGGTGCAATTGGCGCGCGCGCTTGGCGGCGGCTGGTCGCCTGCGCATGATGGGGAACTGCGGCTGGCCCGCGAGTAAGGAGCACGGATGAACGCCCAAGCAATCACTCCAACGCGCAGCGCCAAGCCCGACAAGGGCATGGTGCTGGCCATCATCGTGGCGAGCTACCTGATGATCGTGATCGACATCTCGATCGTCATCACCGGCCTGCCCAAGATCCAGGCCGGCCTGAACTTCTCGGCGGCGGGGCTGTCGTGGGTGCAGAACGCCTACACGCTCACCTTTGGCGGCCTGCTGCTGTTGGGTGCGCGTGCGGGCGACATCCTGGGCCGCCGGCGCATGTTCATCGTCGGCCTGGCGTTGTTCACGCTGGCCTCGCTGGCGATAGGCGTCGCGCAATCGGCCACCTGGCTGCTGGCCTCGCGCGCGGTGCAGGGCGTGGGCGCGGCCATCCTCGCGCCTTCCACGCTGGCGCTGCTGTCCACGCACTTTGCAGAGGGACCCGAGCGCACCCGTGCGCTGTCCTACTATGCCGCGGCGGCCGGCGTGGGTGCCAGCCTGGGGCTGGTGCTGGGCGGGCTGGTGGCTGACCTGATCTCTTGGCGCGTGGGCTTCTTCATCAACCTGCCGATCGGCATCGCGCTGATGCTGGGTGCGCGCCGCTACTTTGCCGAGACACCCACGCGGCCGGGCCAGCTCGACTTGGCGGGCGCGGTGAGTTCCACGCTGGGCATGAGTGCCGTGGTCTACGGCATCGTGCGCGCCGCCGAGGTGGGCTGGGGCGATGCGTTCACGCTGGCGTCGCTCACGCTCGGCGTGCTGCTGCTGGCCTTCTTCATCTTCCACGAGGCGCGCGCGGCCCAGCCTATCCTGCCGCTGCGCCTGTTCGCCAACCGCCAGCGCAGCGCTGCCTATGCGGCGCGCGTGCTGTTCCTGGGCGGCATGGTCGGCTTCTGGTTCTTTGCCACGCAGTACCTGCAGGGCGTGCTGGGCCTGCGGCCGCTGGAAGCGGGCCTGGCTTTCTTGCCGACCACCATTCCCAACTTCATTGCGGCGCTGATGGTGCCGCGCCTCACGCGTCGCTTCGGCAATGCGCGCCTGCTGGCGGTTGGCCTGCTCATTGGCGCCATCGGCATGGCCTGGCTGGCGCAGGTGTCGGCGCACACGCCCTACCTCACCGGCATTGCGCTGCCCATGATCCTGATCGGCATAGGGCAGGGCGGCGTGCTGGGGCCGCTGACCATTGCCGCGGTGGCGGGCGTGTCGAGCAAAGACGCGGGTGCGGCCTCGGGCCTGGTCAACGTGGCGCACCAACTGGGCGGCTCGCTCGGGCTGGGCGTGCTGGTGGCGGTGTTTGCCGCCGCTTCAGGCGCCGTAGGCCTGCAGGGGCACGAGCAACTGGCGCACCGCGTTGCCGCCACCTTCGATGCCAGCACGGTCATGCTGTTGATGGCGTTTTTGATTGTGCTGCTCTTCATCGTGCGGGCCGGCACACGTGCCGTCAGCGAGAACATGCATCCTGAAGAAAAAATCACACCATGAAAGCTCTCCATGGCCGCGCGGCGGCAGGCGCCCTTGCACTCTGTGCCATCGCACTGCCGCCGGGCTTGGTAAGTGCTGAGACCAACCGGGTGAGCTTCCCCACCAATCTGGACCGGCTGGTGCACTACACGACCGTCAAGCGCGGCAACGTCACGGAACACCTGCTGACCAGCCAGGAGGCGATCGAGGCCATCAAGCTTGGCCAGACCATCCCCAGCGGCACGCATGTGGTTCTGGTCGACTACCGGGACAACAAGGTCTTTCGCTACTTCGTGATGGAAAAGCAGGATGGCTGGGGCGCGGACTACGAGCCCGCCCGGCGCACGGGTGACTGGCAGTTCCAGGCTTTCAAGCCAGACAAGACGATCAACATGAGCGAGAACACCGCGCGCTGCCAGTCGTGCCATCAGGGGCGGGCGGACAAGCAGCACCTCTTCACGTTCAATGACATTCAGCGCCTTCAATAAAGGGGCGGCTGCGGGTGATAAGAACAACGTTTCTGCTGCGGTTGCTGCTCGACGGCATTGCAGCCGCTCTGCTGCTGGTGGCGCTGGCCTACTACTGGCTGGACAACGCGGCGCATGAGTGGATAGGCACTGGCATCTTCTTGCTGGTCGGCGTGCACAACGTCTTCAATCGACGCTGGTATGGCGCCATTGCCAAGGCGCGGCGTGAGGCGCGCGGCCTGATCGACGTGGTCCTCACGCTGTGTCTTCTGGTCACCATGCTGGCGCTGCTGCTGAGCAGCTTGATGATCTCGCGCACGGTGTTCAGTTTTCTGCGGCTCGATGGCGGCTTCACCGTGCGCCAGATTCATGGACTCGTCGCTTACTGGAGCCTGATCCTGGTGGCCATCCATCTCGGCTTGCGCTGGCAGAGGGTCATGCAGGCGATGCGAAGTGCCTTCCACATCACCGGCGAAAGCGCGGCGCGCAGCACGGTACTGCGCTTGCTTGCCGCAGGCATCGCCGGCCATGGCGTGTGGAGTTCATGCGTGATGGGCGTTGGCGCCAAGCTGTCTTTTCAGATGAGCCTGGATGGCTGGGACTTTGACGCGTCGGCGCCGGGGTTTTTCCTGCACTGGGCATCCATTGCCGGGCTCTATGTGTGCTTGGCCCACTATGGGATGGGCGCGCTACGGAGCATGAAACGCAAGGCGGCGCTGGACGCTTGAGCTGCCCATGGCCGAATGCCTGGCACGGTGGTTGCTGCACGGGAAATGCGGCAGGCGCAATCCGGCGCCTGTTTGCGCAAAATCCGTGGTGCTTTTCGCCCGCTTGTCACAAGCTCGACGCACCATCGCTGCGACTGAGATGGAACACCCCCAGGCTTCGCGCTTCGCGTCTTCGCCAACCCCCTTGCAGGGGCACATAAAACTGAAAGGAAAGATGGCATGAAAAATTTCTGGATCTGCGTGGCAGCTGCATTGGCGCCGACGTTTGCGCTCGCCTGGGGGCAAGAGGGGCACTCCATCGTTGGCGAGCTGGCTGACCGCAATTTGTCGGCCGAGGCGCATCGCGTCATCGCGCAAGACATCCTGGGCCCGGGCGTGTCGTTGGCCTCGGTGGCCAATTGGGCGGATACGGTGGCGCACGGCAGCCGCCCCGATACCTATGGCTGGCACTTCGTCGACATCCCGCTGGCCCAGAACAGCTACGACCAGGCGCGCGACTGCGTCTACCGGCCCAAGGAAGGTGCGCCGGTCAAGGACGACTGCGTGGTGTTGGCGATCGAGCAGAACGCCGCCATCGTCGGCGACAAGACCGCGCCGCGCGCGCTGCGCCGCGATGCGCTGAAGTTCCTGGTGCACTTTGTCGGCGACATCCACCAGCCGCTGCACACGGTGGACGAAGAGGCCGGCGGCAATGGCGTGAAGGTGTTCTTCCCCTGCGACCAGGCCACGGGCAAATGCAGCACCGAGCCCAATTCCAACCTGCACTCGGTCTGGGACGGCGGCCTGTTCCGCCCGCCGCCGTACTACTCCTGGGGCGAGCTGCTGGATGCGCTGACCGTGCAGTGGGTGGATACCGGCCGCGTCAGCTTGCTGCTGGACCAATGCCAGCAGCCCAAGACGCAGGTGAGCTGCTGGGCGCTGGAGGCGCACGCCATTGCCAACAAGCCGGGCTACTGGGTGCCGCAGGGCGCCAAGCTGGGGCCGGACTACGTGAAGATGGTGTCGCAAGACCGCGACCAGCAACTGGTGCGCGCCGGCATGCGCCTGGCCCGGCTGATCAACAGCTTGCTGGCGCCGTGATGGCTGTTATTGGTGCTATATAAAATATAGCTGCATGCCGGCGTATTGCTTGCACTTCAGGTAGGTTTGTGCCTGAAGTGCAGGCGGCGCCTGAGCATGCTGCTATCTATTTATCTGAATGGCAGCGCCTTGGTCGTCGATGGCGACATAGGTCATGACCGCTTCGGTCACCTGCGTGGCGCTGTCGCGGCTGCTGCCGCGGCGCTCGGTCAGGGCCTGCACCTGCACGCTGACCGATGTCGAGCCCACGCGCAGCACCGTCGCATAGAAGGACACCAGGTCGCCGGTCTTGACCGGGTGCGTGAAGGCCAGCTTCTCTATGCCCACCAGCACCACCCGCCCGCGCGAGACGCGCATGGGCAGCACGCTGCCGGCGGAATCCAGCTTGGAGAGCAGCCAGCTGCCGGCGACCTGGTCGCCCAGGTGGGTGTCCGAGGGCATGGGGATGACGCGCAGCACCAGCTCTGGCGCTGCCGCGTCGCCTGCCGTCGCGGTGGGGGAGCTGCTCATCGGCTGGAGGGCAGCAGGCCCGACAGGCCGTCTGCTTCTTTCTTCATGGCCTTGGCCAGTTCCGTGCTGGCGCTGCCGGCCAGGTTGTCGGACAGTCCCGTGGCCACCAGCGTGTGGCTCACGCGCTGCGCGGCATCGAGCAGCGGCACGGCGATCACCGTTACGCCGGCCATGTAGTTGCCGCGGTCTATGCTGAAGCCGCGCTTGCGCACCAGCTCGACCTCGCGCTTCCAGGTGGCCAGCTCTACCGGCTTGTCCCAGCGCAGGGACTTGAAGCGTTTCTCTATCTGCGGCCAGGGCTCGTCGCTGAAGGCCGCCACCAGCCGGCCGGTGGCGCTGACCAGCGCGGGGAAGCGGCTGCCCACGTCCACATGCAGGCGAAACGGCGCGCGCGAACGCGACAGGGCCAGCACCACCATGTGCTCGATGTCGGGCGTCTCCACGCCGATCATGGTCACGTTCCAGTCGTGGGCCAGGGCATCAAGCACGGGCTGCGCCAGGTTGGCGAAGCTGCTGCTCTCAATCGCGCTGCGCGCCAGGCTCAGCATGCCGGTGCCGAGCGAATAGCGCTTGGTGTCGCTGTCGATGCGCACCAGCTCTTCGGCCACCAGCGCGCGCAGGATGTGCAGGCAGGTGCTGGGCACCAGCTCAAGCGCATCTGCGATGGCTTTCACGCCCATGGGCTGCGGCGAGTGGCCAAGCAATCGCAAGATGGCAATGGCGCGTGTGACGCCAGGCACCGGCCGGACACGCACCGGCTTCTTGGCCGGTGCTGCCTTCTTCGGTGGGGTTGCGTTTGGGGCTAGGCTGGACTTCATGGCGCTTGCATTGGGCTGCGGCGAGCTTATCCCAGATGCTGCGCGGCCCCCCAGGTAAGCCCAGGGGCTGCCAACCATGGTCGCGGGTTCTGCGTGGGCACGCATGGCGCTAATCCGCCTTGAGGCCGGCCGCCTTGATGATCGGCTCCCACTTCTTGCGCTCGGTCTGAGCAAAGTCCGCCAGTTGCTGGCGCGTGCCGCCTGCCGGGTCAAAGCCGTACTCCAGCAACTGCTGCCGCGTCTCTGGCCGGCTGAGGATCTTGTTGATGGCGGCGTTGAGCGTGTCCAGGATGGCGGGCGGCGTGCCGCGCGGCGCATAGAGCGCGTTCCAGGCCACCACCTCAAAGCCCGGGTAGCCTTGCTCGGCCACCGGCTTGATGCCGGGCACCAGCCCGCTCGGCACGGCCGAGGTGACGGCAATCGCCCGCACATGGCCCGCGCTGATCTGCGAGCGCAGCGCGGTGGGCGTGTCGATCAGCAGCGGGAGCTGATTGCCCAGGACATCGGTCATGGCGATGCCCGAGCCCTTGTACGGCACCTGGAACAGGTTCAGGCTGGTGCGCTCCTTCAGCAGCTCGACCACCAGGCGTGCCGTTGTGCTGGGCGTGGCGATGTCGGCCGCGCGCGCATTGCCCTTGACCGCATTGGCCAGGTCATCGATGGAGCGCAGCGGCGAGCTGGCATTGACCACCAGCACCATGGGGAATGTGCCCACCAGGGCAATGGGCTCGAAGTCCCGCTCTGGCCGCACGCGCACGCCGGAGTAAAGGAAAGCGTTGACCGCATGCGTGGCATTGGTGCCCATGGTCAGCGTGTAGCCGTCGGCCGGCGCGTCTGCCGCGATCTCGGTGCCGAGGTTGCCGCCCGCACCCGGCCGGTTGTCGATGAAGATGGGCTGGCCCAGGTCCTTGGCCAACTGGTTGGCCAGGTAGCGCGTGGCGATGTCGGTGCCCTGGCCCGCCTGGTAGGCCACGATGATGCGTATCGGCTTGGCCGGGTAGGCCTGCGCCATCGCGGCGAGCGACGCGCCCGCCAGTGCACAGCCTGCGAGCAGCAGCTTCCATGGTGTCATTTTTTGTCTCCTGTTGAAGGCGGCTATGGCCTAGCCCGGGCCCCTGCGGCGGGGCGCCGCGTTCACCGGCTGTGCCTCCATCCGTGGTGGCTGATTCCTGGCTAGGCAGCAGATTCAGCGCATCCCGGGTGGCTTGGGGCTCAGTATGGAAGTCGTGAATTTGGTTGTCAAATACGACAACAACTTGTATTAGTACAAAAACTATAAAAGCTGCTTGGCCTGGATCTTCATCAGCGCCTGTGCCGCCAGCACGCTGCGCTCGCCCACGTTCAGGCTGCCGCGCAGAAAGACCAGGCCCGCGCTGCGGCGCAGCACCTGGCCGCGCGCTTCGATCAGTTCGCCTGGCAACGCCGGCGACAAAAAGTGCGTGTCGAGCTGCAGCGTCACGCAAGGTGCGCGACCCGCGGCCTCCCATGCGATGGCGCTCAGCGCGTGGTCCATCAGGCTTGCCAGCAGCCCGCCGTGCACCACGCCTGCCGGGTTCAGGTGCTGCGCGACTGCCAGCACGCCATAGGCCCAAGCCTCGCCTTCTTGCCTGGCCCAGAGCGGGCCCGCCAGCGCCATGAAGGCGCCCGCCGATCGGGTGGGCTTCCATCCTGCGGCGTGCAGGTGTGCCTGCTGCTCGCTCAAATCCGTCATGGGGCGCCTCGCTTTCTGCTGAGTGGATCGCGCGGATTCTAGAAATCACGGTGCTTGGTATTAATTGTCTATGTACAAACAGATGATGCATTTGACAAAAATAAGGCATGAATCGCATAGTTCATCCATCGCCAGAAGCCATGAAGCAGATGAAAAAACTCACCGACTACAGCTTGTTCGCAGATGCGCAAAAGCATTGCTCCCCGGAGAAGCTCTGGGAGCTGTTCGACGGCAACCGCGAGGCCTTCAACATTGCGCATGAATGCGTAGACCGGCATGCGCAGGGCGACAAGATCGCCATCGTCGTGGCGCACGCCAGCGGCAGCGAAGAGGTCATCAGCTTCAAGAGTCTGTCGCGCATGTCCAGCCGCTTTGCCCATCTGCTGGTGGCGCGCGGCATCCAGCGCGGCGACCGCGTGGCGGTGATGCTGGAGCCGTCGCTGGCCTTCTACGCCGCCATCTTTGGCGCGATCAAGGCGGGCGCCATCGTGGTGCCGCTGTTCACCTTGTTCGGGCCGGATGGCATCCGCCTGCGGGTGGAAGACTGCAAGCCCAAGCTTCTGGTCACCAACGCGGAGAAGGCGCAGGTATCGGCGGGCATCAACGGTGTCGAGGTCTTTATCGCGGACGAAGGCTTTGCCGCGGCATTGAGCGCCTTCCCGGACAGCTACCAGGTCAGCACCGGCGCGGACGACGACGCGATCTTCCAGTACACATCGGGCACCACGCGCGAGCTGCCCGCAGCCGTCAAGCACAAGCAGCGGGCCTTGGTCACGCTGATGCTTGCGGCGCTGTACGGCACGGGCATACGGCCGGGCGACCGCTTCTTTTGCCCATCGTCGCCGGCCTGGGGGCACGGGCTTTGGCACGGCACGCTGGCGCCGCTTGCGCTGGGCGTGACGATTGGCGCCTACGCGGGCAAGTTCGACGCCGAGCGCCTGCTGAAGGCCTTGCAGCGTGGCCGCTTCAACAACATCTCTGCGGCGGCGACGCACTTTCGGATGATGCGCAACTCTGGCGCCTCGGACAAATACAAGTACTACCTGGAGAAGCTCTCCTTCACCGGCGAGCCCATGGACAGCGAGACCGAAGACTTCGTGAAGAAGACCTTTGGCTGCGCGGTGTGCAGCATGTACGGCACGACCGAGATCGGCGTGATCCTGGTGAACTATCCCGGCGCCAAAGACTTTCAGGTCAAGCACGGATCACTGGGCAAGCCGATTCCCGGTGGGCGTGTCGAGGTGCAAGACCCCGAGGGCAAGCCCTGCGCGCCCGGCGTGGTGGGTGAGTTGAAGCTCTGGCGCGGCGGCGCCTGGGTGGCGACCAAGGATCTGGGCCGCATCGACCATGACGGCTACTTCTATCACGCAGGCCGTGCCGACGACGTGATCATTTCCGCCGGCTGGACCATGAGCGCGGTCGAGATCGAAGACGCGGTGCTCAAGCACCCCGACGTGCAAGAGGCCGCCGCCATAGGCGTGGCAGACGAGTTGCGCGGCCAGGTCGTGAAGGCCTTTGTCGTCACCCGGCGCGCGGGCAGCGATGCCTTCACCAAAGAGATCCAGGAGCTGGTGCGCAGCCGCCTGAGCCAGCACGAATACCCACGCCACGTGGTCTTCGTCACCGATCTGCCCAAGACGCCGGCCGGGAAAGTGCACCGAAAGATGCTGCGGGACCGTGAGCAGCAGGCCGCAAGCGTCTGATTTTTTCACCCCACCACCATCAGGAGACAAGCATGTCAGCGGTAGCCGAAAGAACCTTCCCCAAGATCACCGAACGCGGCCTGGATGAACTGCGCGAGCGCATCGGCCAGAAAATAGAGAACACGCTGGAGCCCTGGTGCTACGAGGCCACGCGCGACAACATCCGCCACTACGCGCATGGCATTGGCGACGACAACCCGCTGTGGTGCGACCCGGTCTATGCCGCCAAGACGCGCCACGGCGGCATCCTGGCGCTGCCCAGCTTCTTGTTCTCTACCAGCCGCATCGTGTCGGGCTATGTCGGCGGCCTGCCGGGCGTGCACGCCATGTGGTCGGGCTCTGACTGGACCTGGCACAAGAACATCCAGCGCAATGACGAGATCCGCACCGAGGCCTACCTGAAGGAGCTGATCGAGCACGAAACCCGCTTTGCCGGCCGCGCCGTGCAGCAGATTTACCACGTCGACTTCTACAACCAGAAGGGCGACAAGGTGTCAGAGGCCGACAGCTGGTGCTTCCGCACCGAGCGCGACCATGCGCGCGAGCAGGGCACCAAGTACAAGGAAGTGCGCGCGCGCACGCCACGGCGCTACACGCCCGAGGAGATCGCCGAGGCCTACAAGCTCTACCGCGGCGAGGAAGTGCGCGGCGCCCAGCCCCGCTACTGGGAGGACGTGGTCGAGGGCGAGGCGCTGCCCGTGATGTTCAAGGGGCCGATGACGGTGACCGGCTTCATCGCCTATGCGCAGGGCTGGGGCGGCTTGTACATCCGCGCCAACAAGCTGGCGTGGAAGCTGATCGACGCGCACCCGGGCGTGGGCATCACCAACCGCTTTGGCATCCCCGACGTGCCCGAGCGCGTGCACTGGGAAGAAGACTTTGCGCTGGAAGTGGGCGCGCCCGGTGCCTACGATTACGGCCCTGAGCGCACCTCGTGGCTCACGCACCACCTCACCAACTGGATGGGCGACGACGGTTTTCTGCGCCAGGCCAGCTGCAAGATCCGCCGCCACAACCCCGAGGGCGACATGCTGTTCATCAAGGGCAGCGTCAAGCGCAAGTACGTCGAGGGCGGCAAGCACCTGGTCGAGATCGTGCAAGAGGCGCGCAACCAGGACGACGAGCTGTCCGTGGTCGGTTCTGGCGTGGTGGAGCTGCCGAGCCGCGGCTAGCGAGTAGTGCGGGGAGTGAGCTCCCCGCCCGTGGTTCGGTGGTGCAGAAATACAAAGAGACAAGCAGAGGCACAGACATGCATGGAGCGCTCGCCGGCATTCGGGTGGTGGACCTGTCGCGGGTCCTGGCGGGGCCGATGTGCGCGCAGATCCTGGCGGACCATGGCGCTTCGGTGATCAAGGTCGAGCCGCCCTCGGGCGACGACACGCGCACCCTGGGCCCGCCCTTCGACGAGAAGGGCGACGCCGCCTACTTCAACGCCATCAACCGTGGCAAGCAGTGCATCAGCATCGACCTGGCCCAGCCCGCTGGCCGCGAGGTGCTGGAGCGGCTGCTGGCGGATGCCGACGTGCTCATCGAGAACTTCCTGCCCGGCACCCTGGAGAAATGGGGCTTGGGCTACGACGGCTGGATCAAGCCGCGCTTCCCGCGCCTGGTCCACTGCAGCATCAGCGGCTTTGGCGCCGACGGCCCGCTGGGCGGCCTGCCTGGCTACGACGCCGTGCTGCAGGCCATGTGCGGCCTCATGAGCATCAACGGCGATGCGGCCAGCGGGCCGACCCGCATAGGCGTGCCCATCGTCGACCACCTGACGGCCTACACCGCGCTGACCGGCATCCTGCTGGCGCTGCACAGCCGGCATGCCTCGGGCCAAGGCCAGTATCTGGAGGTGACGCTGTTCGACACGGCGCTGAGCCTGCTGGTGCCGCACGCCGCCAATTACTTCCAGTCGGGCAAGGTGCCGGGCTTGCTGGGCAGCGCGCATCCCAACATCGCGCCCTACGACCGCTTCCGGTGCCAGGACGGCGAAATCTTCCTGGGCATCATGAACCGGGGCCAGTTCGAGCGCTTCTGCACCGTGGTGCAGCAGCCCGCGCTGGCCACCGACGAGCGCTTCCGCGACAACGCGCTGCGCATCGCGCACCGGGATGCGCTGAAGGCCGAGATCGAGCGTGCCATCAGCAGCCAGCCGCGCCAGGCGCTGTGCGATGCGCTGATGCACGCGGGCGTGCCGGCCGGGCCGGTCAATTCCGTGGCCGAGGCCTTTGCGCAGCCGCATGCCCAGCATCGCCAGATGCTGGTGCAGCGCGAGGGTTACCGTGGCGTCGGCCTGCCGATCCGGCTGCGCGCCACGCCCGGCGCGCCCGGCAGCAACCCGCGCAGCTTCAATGCCGACGCCGCCAGCGTGCTGCGCGGCCTGGGCTACTCCGCCGCGCAGCTTGACGGTCTGGTGGCCGCCAAGGCCGTGCCCGGGCTTTGATGCGATGCTTGTGGGTGCTACTTAAATAATAGCTGTAAGCCGGCGTATATCCTTTGTTTAAGGTGCTTTTATGGCTGAAATGAAGGGTGTACAACGGCATCACGCTATCTATTTTGATAACACGCCGGCTTGCTCTGCGATGCACGCGAGCCCGGGTAGAGTCCGCTCCATCCGCAAAAGCCCTGCCTGGGAGAGCCTCCATGCCCTACATGCTGCTGATCCACGAGCCGCCGGCGCAGCGCGCCACCCGCACTGAAGAAGAAGGCCGCGCCGTCTACGCGCAGATGCAGCGCTTTGGCGCCGAGTTGCAGGCGCGCGGCCTGCTGCGCGCCGCCGAGTCGCTGGCCTCGCAGCGCGACGCCGCCCGGGTCCAGGTGCGCGACGGCCGCGCCCAGGTGCTGGACGGCCCCTTTGCCGAAGCCAAGGAGATGGTCGGCGGCTTTTTCTTGCTGGACTGCGCCACGCGCGCAGAGGCCATCGCCATCGCCCAGGCCTGCCCGGCCGCCGGCTGGTGCACGGTGGAGGTGCGCGCGCTGGCGCCCTGTTACGAGACCTAGGGTAAATACCTGGTTTGGCCGTGTCGAAAACACGGTGTTTCCTTCGTCGTAGGGATAGCGGGACACTGCATGTCGCAGTCCCCAGCCCTCAAGGAGTGAAGCAATGCCACGCACAAGCCCATGCCTCTGGTTCGACCACCAGGCGGAGGAGGCCGCCAACTTCTATGTCTCGGTCTTTCCCAACGCGCGGATCAAGGCCATCAGCCACTACGCCGAAGGCATGCCCCTGCCTGCCGGCACGGTGCTCACGGTGAGCTTCGAGCTGGATGGCCAGGACTATCTCGCGCTCAACGGTGGGCCGGTGTTCCAGTTCACGCCCGCCATCTCGCTCATGGTGCACTGCCAGACCCAGCGCGAGCTGGACGACTTCTGGCACAAGCTGTCGGACGGCGGCCAGACCAGCCAGTGCGGCTGGCTGACCGACCGCTACGGCCTGTCGTGGCAGATCGTCCCGGCGGTGCTGCCGAGCCTGATGGCCGAGCCGGTGCGTGCGCAGCGGGTGATGAAAGCCATCATGGGCATGACCAAGCTGGACATTTCCGTTCTGGAAGGAGCCTGACATGCGCTTCATGATCATCGTCAAATCCACGCCCGAGTTCGAGGCCGCAAGCACGCCGCCTGTGATCGATGCACAGCTGATGCAAGACATGGGCGACTTCCACGAAGAGCTGGCCAAGGCCGGCGTGCTGCTCGACGCCAGCGGCCTGCAGCCCAGCCGCAAGGGCTGGCGCATCCACTACGACGGGCAAAAGCGCAGTGTCATCGACGGCCCCTTTGCCGAGGCCAAGGAGCTGATCGCTGGCTTCACCCTGATCCAGGTCCGCACGCGCGAAGAGGCGCTGGAATGGTCGCGCCGCTTTCCCAACCCGGTCGGGCGCAACGCACCGGCTGTGATCGAGGTGCGCCAACTCTATGAGCTGGATGACTTCGAGCCCGGCCCGCAGGTCGAGCGCATCCACCAGATGAACACGCCGAGCCAGAGTTGAAGCGCCCCGGGGCGCGCAGCGCAATGGACAACTGAAAGTGAAAGGATTCCCATGAACCGCCAAATATTCGTCAACCTGCCCATCCAGAACATGGAGCGCAGCCAGGCCTTCTTCAAAAGCCTGGGCTTTGCCTTCAACCGGCAGTTCACCAACGACCAGGGCGCCTGCATGGTGGTGGCCGAGGGCATCTACGTGATGCTGCTGGTCGAGCCCTTCTTCCAGACCTTCACCAAAAAGCCCGTGGCCGATGCCACCAAGAGCACCGAGGTGCTGATCTGCCTGTCGTGCGAGAGCCGCGCCGAGGTCGATGCGCTGGTCGCCAAGGCGCTGGCTGCCGGCGGCAGCGTGCCCAATGCGCCGCAGGACCACGGCTGGATGTACGGCCACGGCTTTACCGACCTGGACGGCCACATCTGGGAGCTGGCCTACATGGACGCCAGCGCCGCGCCACCGCAGCCCTGATGCACCAGGCCACGCACCAGGCCATCGCCGCGCTATGGCGCATCGAGTCCGCGCGGGTCGTGGCCGTGCTCGCGCGCATGGTGCGCGACATCGGCCTGGCCGAGGACCTGGCGCAGGATGCGCTGTTGGCGGCGCTGGAGCACTGGCCGCGCGACGGCATGCCCGACAAGCCCGGCGCCTGGCTCATGGCCACCGCCAAGCACAAGGCGCTGGACCACCTGCGCCACGCCCGCATGCAGGGCGAGAAGCTGGAAGCACTCGGCCATGACCTCGACGCGCAAGAGGCCCTGATCGCCCCCGACTTCGTCGATGCGCTGGACGCCGCGCGCGCCGACGAGATCGGTGACGACCTGCTGCGCCTGATCTTCAGCGCCTGCCACCCGCTGCTGGCCACCGAGGCGCGCGTGGCGCTCACGCTCAAGCTGCTGGGCGGCCTGAGCACGGCAGAGATCGCGCGCGCCTTCCTGGTGCCAGAGGCCACCGTGGCCCAGCGCATCGTGCGCGCCAAGCGCAGCCTGCGCGAGGCCCGCGTGCCCTTCGAGCTGCCGCGCGGCGCCGTGCTGGGCGAGCGCCTGGGCTCGGTGCTGGAGGTGGTCTACCTCATCTTCAACGAAGGCTATACCGCCACCACCGGCGCAGACTGGATGCGCCCCGCGCTCACCGACGAGGCCCTGCGCCTGGGCCGCATGCTGGCCGCGCTGGCACCGGCCGAGCCCGAGGTGCTGGGCCTGCTGGCCTTGATGGAGCTGCAGGCCTCGCGCGCCGCCGCACGGGTCGATGCGCAGGGCCGCCCGGTGCTGCTGGCCGAGCAAGACCGCAGCCGCTGGGACCGCCTGCTGATCCGCCGTGGTCTGGCTGCGCTGGAGCGCGCCACGCTGCTGTCAGACCAGCTGCGGCAACCGCTTGCCTGCTACGCGCTGCAGGCCGCCATCGCCGCCTGCCACGCGCGCGCGCCCAGCGCGGCCGACACCGACTGGCCGGCCATCGCCGGGCTCTACGACGCGCTGGCGCAAGCCGCGCCTTCGCCCGTGGTGGAGCTGAACCGCGCGGTGGCGGTGGGCATGGCCTTTGGGCCGGCGGCGGGGCTGGCCATCATCGACGCGCTGCGCGACGAGCCCGCCCTGCGCCACTACCAATGGCTGCCCAGCGTGCGCGCCGACCTGCTTGGCAAGCTCGGCCGCCACGAAGAGGCGCGCGCCGAATGGGCCAACGCCGCGGCGCTGGCGGGCAATGCGCGCGAGCGCGAACTGCTGCTGGCGCGGGCGAAAGGGGACTAGTGTCGCGTCAAGCATGATCTGCCGGTGTGCGCTTGCCCTCGCCGCGCATCGCTGCGTTGCAGCCCTTGCCCAGGCGTAAAGCCTGGGCTGCGGCCTGCGCCTTGCGCTGCACGCCGATGCCTTCGCACCCATCCGTCACCTCATGCTTGACGCGACACTAGTGCTTGGCGCCTGGGCGCGCCTTCTGCCGCCGCCAGCCAAACCAGCACATGACCAGCACTGGAATGCCCAGCGCGATCCACGACAGCACGTCGCCCAGGCCGTCGTAGAGCAGCGCAGCCAGCAGGCCGAAGATCGACAGCACGCCCATGGCGATGGGCCAGGCCCACAGGGCCCGGAACTGGGCGCGGCGTTGGCGGGCGTGAAGATTGGAATGGGAATGGCTCATCGCTTCTTGATCCACAGGTAGAGGCCGCTGCCCAGCACGATGATGGTGGCAATGTCCAGCAGCGCCCAGATGATCTGCAGCGGCGTGCCGCCGTAGTCGCCAAAGTGCAGCGGCTGCGACACCAGCAGGGCAGTGCCATACCAGGGCAGCGGGCGGCTGTCGGTGATCTTGGCCGTTGCGGCATCCACCAGCACCGGCTGCAGCAGGCGCGAGGTGAGCGGCGTGTTGCCCTTCATGAAGACGGCGTAGTGGTGCGGGCTGGAGTAGTCGGTGCCGGGGAAGGCGACAAAGCGCATGTCCATGTGCGGCAGCAGGCGCTTGGAGGCGTCTACCGACTCTTGCAGCGAGCCGCGCGAGGCGGTCGGCGGCAGGCCCTTGTAGGGCGCGACCATCTCGGCCATCTGGTCGTTCTGCCAGAGCTTGAACACCAGGTCGGCCCAGGTGTTGATCATGCCGGTGGCGCCCACCACAAAGGCCCAGACCAGGGTCACCGCGCCCAGCAGGTTGTGCAGGTCCAGCCACTTGGTGCGCGTGCTGCGCTCGCGCCGCACGGTGCCAAATTCAAGCTTGCGCATGAAGGGCGCATACAGCACCACGCCCGAGACAATGGCCACCAGCAGCAGCAGGCCCATGAAGCCCAGGAACAGCTTGCCCGGCAGCCCCGCGAACAGGTCTACGTGCAGCCGGAACATGATGTAGATGAAGCCCTCGTCGAACTTGGGCGTGGGCAGCGCCTCGCCGGTGCGCGCATCCACCGCCAGCGAGACACGCTTGTCGTCGGTGGGTGTGTCGCCCAGGGTGACGTAGTAGAAGCGGTCGTCGTCCTCGTCGGGCGAGACGAACTGCACCACCTTGCCCGGGTAGCGGTCTTGCCCGGTCTTGAGCACCTTGTCGAGCGATACGCGCGGCGCGTCGGCGGCCATGGCTGGCGGCTCGATCTCGGTGCCCAGCAGGTGGCCGATCTCGTGGTGGAAGATCAGTGGCAGGCCGGTCAGGCACAGCAGCAGCATGAAAGCCGTGCTGACCAGGCTGGACCACTTGTGGACCCAGGTCCAGCTGCGGATGGCGCTGCTGCTGAGGATGCGGTGCGCTGCGTGCGGCTTTGCCGGCGCGGCGGTGTCGGGCAGGGTGGTGGTGGGCGGCATGGCGGCGGCTGTGCAGGTTTAGAAGCGGTAGGTGGCGCTGGCAACTACGGTGCGGCGCGCACCATACCAGCAGTCGCCACGGGCGAGGCAGACCGCGTTGTAGGTCTTGTCGGTCAGGTTGTTGACGTTGAGCGCGTAGCGCCATTGCGGCGTGTCCCAGGACAGCAGCGCGTCGATCAGCGTGACGGCGGGCGTGGTCGGCGCCACGCCGTCGCGGAAGCCGCTCATGCTGCGCAGGCCGGCGCCCAAGGCCAGGCCGTGCACGTCGCCCACCGAGAAGCGCCACTTGCCCCAGGCCGCGGCCTGGTGGCGTGGCACCTGGGTGAGCTGCGCGTCCAGGTCGGTGTAGTTGTAGTGGGCGATGGCGTCGAAGGCGGACGTGACGGCGGCCTTCCACTCCAGCTCGATGCCCCGGTTGCTGGTGCTGTCGACCTGGATCTGGTTGAGCGGGTTGGCCGGGTCGACCGTGGTCTGGTTCTTTTCCTTGATGCGCCAGACGGCGGCCGTGAACTGGCTGCTGCCACCGGCCGGCTGGTACTTGACGCCGCCCTCGATCTGCTCGCCGCGCAGCGGCTTGAAGCGCACGCCGTAGGCGTTGGTGCCGGCCACGGGCGTGAAGGATTCGCTGTAGCTCACATAGGGCGACCAGCCGTTGTCCAGCAGGTACATCAGGCCCAGGCGCTTGGTGGTGGCCTGGCTCTTCTCGTCCTGGCTGCCGGCCAGGGCGTTGTTCACGCGGTCATGGCGCAGGCCGGCGACCACGATCCAATGCTGGCCGATCTTCATCTGGTCCTGCAGGTAGAGGCCGGTCTGGCGCTGCATCGAGCGGGCGTCATCCACCAGCGTGACCGGCGCCGCATTGCCGTAGACCGGCGCATAGGCGTCGATGGTGTCTTCGCCGCCGCCCGACTGGCGGTCGCGCCGGTAGCGCGTGTAGTCCAGGCCGGCCAGCAGCGTGTGCTGCACCGCGCCGGTCTGCAGCTTGCCCTGCAGGTGCTGGTCGATGGTGGCGATGCGCACCTTGGTGATGGTGTCGTCGGCGAAGCGGCCGATGACGCGCTGGTTTACAGGGTCTTCAGACCAGCCGCCCGGCAGCGAGAAGGAGTCGGCGTAGTGGGTGAAGTAGTCCACCTTGTTGGCCGCATAGCGGAAGTTCTGGCGCACCGTCCAGTTGTCGTTGAACTGGTGCTCGAACAGATAGCCCAGGCTGCGCCGCTGGGTGTCGTAGCGGTCGCCGGGCTCGCCGATGAAGCGGCTGGTCGGGATCTGGCCGTTCGGGTTGGCGGTGAGCATGCCCGACCACGGCAGGAACTGCGAGGTGGAGCCGGACTTGTCGTTCTGGTACAGGCCCTGCAGCGTCAGCGAGGTGACGCCGCTCGGCCGCCAGGTCAGCGTGGGCGCGAGCAGGGCGCGGTTGTCGCGCACATAGTCCACCTGCGTGTCGGCATTGCGGCCCACGGCAATCAGGCGGTAGAGCCACTGGCCGTCGGCGGTGAGCGGGCCGGTGATGTCGGCCTGCACCTGCTTGCGGCCAAAGTTGCCGATCTGCAGGCCGACCTCGCCCTGGAACTCGGCCTGCGGCCGTTTGCTGACCAGGTTGACCACGCCACCGGTGCTGCCCTGGCCATAGAGCATGGCCGAGGGGCCGCGCAATACCTCGATGCGCTCCAGCGTGTAGACGTCAGGGCGCGCCGCGCTGGTGTAGTAGTCGTTGGCCTGGCGCAGGCCGTCGATGTAGACGTCGGCGTTGCTGCCGCGGACCAGCACCGAATCCGTCCGCGAATCCAGGCCATAGGCGTCCGAGCGCACGCCGGCGGCGTAGTTGAGGGCGTCCTGCAGGTTGGTGGCGCCCTGGTCGGTGATCTGGTCGCGCGTGATCACGGTCACCGCCTGCGGCGTCTCTGCCAGCGGCGTGTCGGTCTTGGTGGCGGTGGCCGCGCGGGTGGCGCGGTAGCCGTTCACCGGGCCGGTGGCTGTCTCGGCCGTGGCGTCGGAGCGCACCTGCACTTCTTTCAGCGTGGCCTCGCCGGTGGTCTGGGCGTGGGCGCCCAGCGCGGCGGAGAGGCCGCCCGCCAACAGCAGCAGGACGGCGTGGCGAACGGGAGTGCAGGCGGGTGCGGATGGCATGGCGTTATGTAAGATTGTTAATGCGACGGATTCGCATTATCTTTCATGGCCGTGAGTGAGGCGAACAGGACTGTCGCGTGCATCCGACGCCGGGCGGGCCGGCGCGTGCTACTGCGGGGCCGGCGTGGCGCTGCGGCGCGCCACTTGCCCGGGCGCATCGGGCGCGGGCGGCACGGCGCCCAGGGCGTGGCGCTGGCCGTTGCACCACTCGTGGCTGATGGCCAGGTTGTCCTGGTGGCTGCTGCCGCCTTCGGCCAGCGGCTGGATGTGCTCCAGCGTGGCCGCCTCTGGCAGCACATGGGCGCCACACACCCAGCACGGCACCTGGCCGTGCAACTGGCGCGCCACGGTGCGGTAGATCTTCAGGCGGGTGAGGGACAGTCGGCTCATGCCTGACGCAACACTAGTCCTGCGGCACGGGCCTTGGTTGGCCGTTTTCGTCTATGGCTACATAAGTCAAGGTAGCTTCCGTCACCTTCACATAGCGCCCTTGGGCGATAAAGCGTTCGGCATAGACCTCGACCTGCACCGTGATCGAGGTGCGGCCAATGCGCACCAGCGAGCCAAAGAAGGACAGGATGTCGCCCACGCGCACCGGCTGCTTGAAGATGAACTCCTTCACCGCCACGGTTGCCATGCGGCCCTTGGCGTGGCGCGCGGGGATGACCGAGCCGGCCAGATCGACCTGGGCCATGACCCAGCCACCGAAGATGTCGCCATTGGCGTTGCAGTCCGAAGGCTGCGGGATCACCTTCAGTACCAGTTCCTTGTCGGTGGGCAATGCGAGGTCGTGGGGGCTGCGAGAGTCGGTCATGGGCACAATCGGCGAAAACATATAACCACGATTGTCCCCGATGCGACGTTACGGCGAAGCCGCCACCATTTCCGCGCCCGGCGCGCCTGCCACGGCGGCACCGGTGCCGGCCCGCTCCGACTGGGCCACGCTGGCCCGGCTCTTTCCCTATCTGTGGCAGTACAAGTGGCGGGTGCTGGCGGCGCTCAGCTTCCTGGTCGGCGCCAAGGTGGCCAATGTGGGCGTGCCGCTGTTGCTGAAGCAACTGGTGGACCGCATGACGCCGCACGGTGCACCCGGCGTGCAGGCGGTGCTGCTGGTGCCGGTGGCGCTGCTGCTGGCCTATGGCTTGCTGCGGCTGATGACCTCGATCTTCACCGAGCTGCGCGAGCTGGTGTTTGCCAAGGCCACCGAGGGCGCCTCGCGCAGCATCTCGCTGCAGGTGTTCCGGCACCTGCATGCGCTCAGCCTGCGTTTTCACCTGGAGCGCCAGACCGGCGGCATGACGCGCGACATCGAGCGCGGCACGCGCGGCGTGCAGTCGCTGATCTCGTACTCGCTCTACAGCATCATCCCGACCCTGATCGAGGTCGGGCTGGTGCTGTCCATCCTGGCGGTGAAGTTCGACGCCTGGTTTGCCGTCATCACCGGCGTGGCGCTGGTGGTCTACATCGTCTTCACCGTCACGGTGACCGAGTGGCGCACCCAGTTCCGCCGCAAGATGAACGAGCTGGATTCCGCCGCCCACAGCCGCGCCATCGACTCGCTGCTGAACTACGAGACCGTCAAGTACTTCAACAACGAAGACTACGAGGCGCGGCGCTACGACGAGCGGCTGGAGCGCTACCGCCGCGTCGCGGTCAAGAGCCAGACCACGCTCAGCTTTCTCAATGGCGGGCAGCAAAGCATCATTGCCATAGGCCTGGTGGCCATGCTCTGGCGCGCCACGCAGGGCGTGGTCGATGGCCGCATGACGCTGGGCGATCTGGTGATGGTCAACGCCTTCATGATCCAGCTCTACATCCCGCTGGGTTTTCTGGGCGTGATCTACCGCGAGATCAAGCAAAGCCTGACTGACCTGGACAAGATGTTCACGCTGATGGAGCAAGAGCGCGAGATCGCCGATGCGCCCGGTGCCTTGCCGTTGGTGGCGCCGCCTGAAGGCGTGGCCGTGCGCTTCGAGTCGGTGCAGTTCGCCTACCACCCGTCGCGGCCGATCCTGCACGACATCAGCTTCGAGATCCCGGTGGGCAAGACGGTGGCGGTGGTCGGGCCCTCGGGCTCGGGCAAGTCGACGTTGGCGCGGCTGCTGTTTCGCTTCTATGACGTGGAGGCCGGCCGCATCAGCCTGGCCGATCAAGACATCCGCGCCGTGACCCAGTCCAGCCTGCGCCAGGCGATCGGCATCGTGCCGCAGGACACGGTGCTGTTCAACGACAGCATTGGCTACAACATCGGCTACGGCCGCCCCGGTGCCGCACAGGCAGAGGTGGAAGAGGCGGCGCGCGCCGCGCGCATCCACGGCTTCATCAGCGCGCTGCCGCAGGGCTACGACACGCCGGTGGGCGAGCGCGGGCTGAAGCTGTCCGGCGGCGAGAAGCAGCGCGTGGCCATCGCCCGCACCTTGCTCAAGAACCCGCCGGTGCTGATCTTCGACGAGGCGACATCGGCGCTGGACTCCGCCAACGAGCGCGCCATCCAGGCCGAGCTGCACGACGCCGCCGCCGGCAAGACCGCGCTGGTGATTGCCCACCGCCTGTCCACCATCGCCGACGCGCACGAGATCCTGGTGATGGAGGCCGGCCGCATCATCGAGCGCGGCACCCACGCCGCGCTGATCGCCGCCCAAGGCCGCTACGCCCAGATGTGGGCGCTGCAGCAAAGCGGCGAATGATTTCTTCTCATCCATCCCCTGAGCCGCAGCCCTTGCCATGACCAAGCCTCTTGTTCTTCTGATCAGTTCCCTGGACGACGCCTACCGCGCCCAGATCGCCGAGCGCTACGAGCTGCTCTACGCGCCCAAGCCGGCCGAGCGCGCCGCGCAGATCGCCGCGCGCGGCGCTGAGGTGCGTGCCGTGCTCACCATAGGCACGGTCGGCCTCACCGCCGCCGAGATGGACGCCATGCCCAAGCTGGAGCTGGTCTGCACGCTGGGCGTGGGCTATGAGCGGGTCGAGATCGACGCCGCCCGCGCACGCGGCATCGCCCTGGCCAACGGCGCCGGCACCAATGACGACTCGGTGGCCGACCAGGCGCTGGGCCTGCTGATTGCCGCCGTGCGCCGCATTCCGCAGAGCGACCGCGCCTGCCGCGACGGCATCTGGCGCGACGCGCTGCCCATGTCGCCGCAGGTCTCCGGCAAGCGCATGGGCATCCTCGGCCTGGGCACCATCGGCCGCAAGATCGCGCAGCGCGCGCGTGGCTTTGACATCGAGGTGGGCTACCACAACCGCAAGCCGCGCGAGGGCGTGCCCTACACCTACTTCAGCACGCTCACCGCGCTGGCCGAGTGGTGCGACTTCCTGATCGTGGCCACGCCCGGCGGCGCCGGCACGCTGCACATGGTCAACGCCGAAGTGCTGACGGCGCTCGGGCCGCGCGGCTACCTGGTCAACATCGCGCGCGGCAGCGTGGTCGATACCGCCGCCCTGGCCGACGCGCTGGCCCACCACCGCATCGCCGGCGCCGCGCTGGACGTGTACGAGAGCGAGCCCGAGCGCCCCGAGACCCTGCTCGGCTTCCCGGAGCTGGTGCTGTCCCCACACGTCAGCGGCCGCTCGCCCGAGGCGATCCAGAACACCGTGAGCCGCTTCATTGCCAATGCCGATGGGCACTTTGCGGGGCAGGGCGTTGTATCGCCGATCTGAGGCTAAGCGCTGCGTGTCTTCGGCTTGAAAAAATGTATAGCGGCATGCCGGCGTATATCCTGCATTTCAGGCTGTTTTGTGCCTGAAATGCAGGTGCGACTACGGCATAGCGCTATTGTTTTTGATGGCGGCTATCCATGGTGCTCGCCTACCAGCCGCGTTGCACGACACATAAAGGCGCAGAAGGCCGCGGAGCAGGCCATGCCAAGACATCCGCGGAACCGGCTCCGCCGGGCCGCTGGATGTGCCCCCTTGGGGGGGAAGGCGAAGACGCGAAGCGCGTAGCCTGGGGGTGGATCATTGCCTTGCCAGCGCGTCCAGGAAGGTCTTGCGCCACCAGTGCACGTCGTGGTCGCGTATGCCTTGCAGCAGCTTCTGGTGGCGTTCGCGGCGCTCTTCCTGGGGCATGCGCAGCGCGCGCTGGATCACCTCGGCCGTACCGTGGGCGTCGTAGGGGTTGACCAGCAGCGCCTCCTTCATCTGCTCGGCCGCGCCGGCAAAGCGCGACAGCACCAGCACGCCGGGGTCGCCCGGGTCTTGCGCGGCCACGTACTCCTTGGCCACCAGGTTCATGCCGTCGCGCAGCGGCGTCACCAGGCCCACGGCCGCAGCGCGGCAGATGCCGGGGATGCGCTTGCGCGCCACAACGCGGTGGATGTAGCGGATCGGCATCCAGTCCAGCTCGCCGTAGTCGCCGTTGATGGCGCCGCACAGGCCTTCCAGCTCTTGCCGGATGTCGTTGTAGGCCTCCACGCTTTCGCGCGTGGGCGAGGCGATCTGGATCAGCGTGGCGCTGTCGCGGTTCTCGGGGTAGTTGGCCAGCAGCTCGCGGAAGGCGCGGATGCGGTGCGGTATGCCCTTGGAGTAGTCGAGCCGGTCCACGCCGATCAGCAGGCGCCGGCGCGCGTATTCCTCGCGCATGCGCTCGTAGGTGTCGCGGCCCTCCTTGGCGTGGGTGAGCGCGGCAAATTCGTCCACGTCGATGCCGATCGGGAAGGCCTGCGCGCGGATGGTGCTGCCAAAGGCGCGGAACATGTGGTCGCCCAGCACCTCGGCGCCCAGCTCGCCCTCGACATAGCGCGAGAAGTGGCTGGCATCGGTCTCGCTCTGCAGGCCCACCACGTCGTAAGAGAACAGCGAGCGCATCAGCCACTCGTGCTGCGGGATGGCGGCCAGAATCTGCTGCGGCGGCAGCGGTATGTGCAGGAAGAAACCGATCTTCTGCTTGCAGCCCATGGCGCGCAGCTCGGCCGCCAGCGGGATCAGGTGGTAGTCGTGCACCCAGATGGTGTCGTCGTCCTTCAGCAGCGGCAGCAGCTTGCGTGCAAACAACTGGTTCACGCGCCGGTAGCCGGCCACGTGGCCGGCGTCGAAGTGCGCCAGGTCCAGCCGGTAATGGAACACCGGCCACAGCACGCCATTGCTGTAGCCCAGGTAGAAGCTGTCGTGGTCTTCCTTGCACAGGTCCACCGTGGCCAGCGTCACCGCGCCGGCCTGCTGCTTGTGCAGCTCGCCTTCGCCCGGCGTGCCGTTCTCCAGCACGGTGCCACTCCAGCCAAACCACATGCCGCCAGTGCGATTGAGGGTTTCGCCCAGTGCCACGGCCAAGCCGCCGGCGGCAGCCTTGCGCGGGTCGGCCACGCGGTTTGAAACGACTACAAGCCTGCTCATATAGCGGAGTCCCAAGGTGCGGACAAGCGCACCGCTGCATTGATGATCCCCACCATCGAATACGTCTGCGGGAAGTTGCCCCACATCTCGCCGGTGTCGGGGTGGGTGTCCTCGGACATCATGCCCAGGTGGTTGCGCGCGGCCAGCATGGTCTCGAAGATGCTGCGTGCCTCGTCCTTGCGGCCGATGCGGGCCAGCGCGTCGATCAGCCAGAAGGTGCAGATGTTGAAGGCGGTCTCGGGCTTGCCAAAATCATCCGGCGCCTCGTAGCGGCGCATGTAGGGGCCGTCGCACAGGTACTTCTGCATGGCCTCGACGGTAGAGACAAAGCGTGGATCGGTGGGCTCGATCATGCCGACCTCGGCCATCAGCAGCACGCTGGCGTCCAGGTCGCGCCCGCCAAAACTCTCGGCAAAGGCCTGGCGCTGCTCGTTCCAGGATTTCTGCAGGATCTCGTCGCGCATGCGCGTGGCATGGCCGTGCCAGTAGGTGGCGCGCTCGGGCAGTTCCAGCGCGGTGGCGATCTTGCCCAGGCGGTCGCAGGCGGCCCAGCTCATCAATGCCGAAGAGGTGTGCACGCGGGCGCGGGTGCGCAGCTCCCACATGCCGGCGTCGGGCGTGCCGTAGACGCGTATCGCCTGCTCGCCGACCACTTCCAGCTGCGTGAACTCGGCCACGCCCCCGCGGTGCAACAGGCGGTGATCGTGAAAGGCCTGCGCCGCGCCCAGCACGATGTTGCCGTAGACGTCGTGCTGGAAATGCTCTTGCGCCTGGTTGCCCACGCGCACCGGGCCCATGCCGCGGTAGCCGCCCAGATGATCGACAAAGGATTCGGGCAACTGCCGCTCCATGCCTATGCCGTAGAGCGGCTGCACATGCTGGCCTTCGGCGCCGATCACCACGTTGGACAGGTAGCGCAGGTAGTCCTCCATGGTGCCCACTTCAGACAGGCTGTTGAGCGCGCGCACCACAAAGAAGGCATCGCGCAGCCAGCAGTAGCGGTAGTCCCAGTTGCGCTGGCTGCCCGGCGCCTCGGGGATGCTGGTGGTCATGGCCGCGACGATGGCGCCGGTCTCTTCATAGAGCGAGAGCTTGAGCGTGATGGCCGCGCGGATCACCGCCTCTTGCCACTCCAGCGGCACGGCCAGGCGCTGGCTCCACTTGCGCCAGTACTGGATGGTTTCGCGCTCGAAGTGGCGCGCGGTGTCAGAGATGCCGTCGTGCAGGGTTTCGTCCGCGCCCAGCAAGAAATGCAGGTCATGCGTGAGCATGAACGGCGTCTTGGCCAGCACATAGGTCAGCGGCGCGTCGGTGTTGAGCCGCAGCGTCATGGCGCTGCCGACAAAGCGCACGTGGTTGCTGCCGCGCGTGATCTCGGGCACCTCGCGGCCCCAGTCGTAGCGCAGGTCCACGCTGACGCGGATGCGCGGCGCGCCGCTCAGCACCGTGACCCGGCGCACCAGGGTCTGCGGGCGGAAGTAGCGCGAGCGCGCATAAAAGCGCGGCGCAAAGTCGGTGATCTCCAGGCCGTGGCCGTCGGTGTCGAACAGCTGGGTGCGCAGCACGGCGGTGTTTGGTTCGTACCACTGGCGGCTGTGCGAGAAGTTTTCTATCTCGATGGCAAAGGCGCTGGCCTGCTCGCCCGGCTGCAGCAGCGCGTTGAACACCGGGTCGCCATCGAAGCGCGGCATGCAGCACCAGATGATGCGCCCGCGCTTGTCCACCAGCGCGCTGAAGCCGCAGTTGCCGACCAGGCCCAGGTCAAGCGATGCCTGCGCTGGCGGCGCGAAGCCCGGGACTTGCCCGACCGGCTCGGCCGCACCGGTATCGGCCAGGGGCGGGGTGTTGAGGGGCAGGTCGAGCGGAGTGTTCATGGTGGTCCTGATGAACTAAGGCGGAGAAAGCAGACTGGTGCGCGCACTGGCCAGCCAGCCGCGCAGCGAGGCCGGGCTCAGGCAGCGGTGCTCGGCCAGGGTGGGGCCTTCGCCCACCTTGATGCCGCGCCCGCCCAGGCGCGTGACGACGGCAAAGCCGGCTTCGTCGGTGACGTCGTCGCCCGCGAAGATCGGCGTGCGGCCGGCAAAGGGCGCCGTGGTCATGAAGGCCTCGATGGCCTGGCCCTTGTTCACGCTGGCGGATTTCACTTCTAGCACGTACTTGCCGTGCAACAGCTCCACGCCCTGCATGCGCGCCACCACTTCTTGCAGCGCTGCCTCGCACAGGCGGCCCAGGTCGGGCGCATGGCGGTAGTGCAGCGCCACCGAGCGCGACTTGCGCTCCACCAGCAGGCCGTGGTGCTGCGCGGCCAGCCATTCCATTGCAGAGATGGCCGGCGTCAGGTCGAGTGCCGGCATGGCCACGGGCTGGCCGCTGGGCAGGCGGTACTGCGCGCCGTGCTCGCCTGCGGCGGGCAGGGCCAGCGGCGCAAGAAAGTGGTCCACGTCGGTGATGGCCCGGCCGGTGATGATGGCCAGGGCGCCGTCCAGCCGCTCGTAGAGCGTGGCCAGCATGGGCACCAGCCCCAGCGGGATGCGCACGGCGTCGGGGTTGGGGGCGAGGTCGGCGAGGGTGCCGTCAAAGTCGAGAAAAAGTGCCGTCTGGGCAGTAACTGTCGGGAGCAATTGCATTGCCTTGGACCTTACCAGAGCTACCCCGGTGCCCTGGTAGGCGAAATGCCCTGTTACGGGCAAAGGTTTTTTCTCACGCATTGGAGCGCCGCCAGGGCTGGACTTTTGCGGGTAAATAAGCTGTAAAACCACCGCTGGCGCGGCCTGCGGGGCAGCGGGACCGCTACTATCGTCGCCGACCCAGCTCCGCCCCTGTTGCCCCATGCGCCTCTACCGCCTCTCCCGGTCCCGTTTGCAGCGTCCAGGCTTCCAGGCCGGGCGATCCCGCCTCTGGCTGCTGGCGCTGCTGCTTGTGCTGGCGCTGGGCGCCGGCGCCTGGTGGTGGAAAGCCCATCGCAGCAGCAGCGGCGCAGCGGCCACGGCGGCCGCGCCCGGCCCCGGCGGCCCCGGGGCGGCGGGCCGGCGCTTTGGCGGCCCGCAGGTGCAGCCGATCTCTGCCGACACCGTCAAGCGCCAGGACGTGCGGGTGCTGATCGCCGCCATCGGCACCATCACCGCGCGCAACACCGCCGTGGTGCGCACCAAGGTCGATGGCGAACTCAAGGCCATCCACTTCAAGGATGGCGACATGGTCAAGGCCGGCCAGTTGCTGGCGCAGATCGACCCCGCCACCTACCAGACCGCGCTGACCCAGGCGCAGGGCGCACTGGCGCGTGACCAGGCGCTGTTGCGCAATGCCAAGCTGGACCTGCAGCGCTACCAGGACCTGCTGGCCAAGGATTCCATCGCCAAGCAGCAGGTCGACACCCAGGCCGCGCTGGTGGCGCAATACGAAGGCACGGTGCTGGCCGACCAGGGCCAGGTCGACAGCGCCAAGCTGCAGTTGTCCTATACCCGCGTGACTGCGCCCATCGCCGGCCGCTTGGGCCTGCGCCAGGCCGACCTGGGCAATGTGGTGCATGCGGCCGACACCACCGGCATCGTCACCATCACCCAGGTGCAGCCGATCTACGCGCTGTTCTCGGTGCCCGAGGCCAATCTGCCCAAGATCGTGGCGCGCTTGCGCACTGGCGCGCAACTGCCGGTAGAGGTCTGGGACCGCGACCAAAAAAACAAGCTGGCCGTGGGCCAGTTGGAGACACTGGACAACGCCATCGACACCACCACCGGCACGGTCAAGGCCAAGGCCAGCTTTGCCAACGAAGACGGCTCGCTGTTCCCCAACCAGTTCGTCAACGTGCGCCTGCAGGTCGACACGCTGAAGGACGTGCTCACCGTGCCGACCACGGCGGTGCAGCGCGGCACGCAGGGCACTTATGTCTATGCAGTGAAGGATGACAGCACCGTGACGCTGCGCCGCGTGCGCCTGGGCACCACCGATGGCGACCGAGTCAGCGTGCAGGGCGAGCTGGCCGAGGGCGAGCGCGTGGTGACCGACGGCGCCGACCGCCTGCGCGAAGGCGCGCAGGTGGCGGTGATCGCGGCCGACGCCGCAGCCAAGGCCGACCAGGCGGTGCAGGACGCGGCCAGCCGCCCGCGCGGCGGCATGCGCAACCTGCCGCCCGAGCTGGCGGCCAAGGTGCAGAACATGACGCCGGAAGAGCGCCGCGCCTTCTTCCGGCAACTGCGCGAGAAGCAGCAGCAGGGCGCCACCCCAGGCGGCCCCGGCGCGCCCGGCACGCCGGCGCAAACGCCGGGGGCAGCGCCGCCGGCCACAGCACCTGCTGCACCTGCTGCACCGGCATCGCGCTAAGCCGGCCCGGCCATGAATATCTCGCGCATCTTCATCCTGCGCCCCATCGCCACGGCGCTGCTGATGGTGGCGGTGCTGATCGCCGGTGTGCTGGCCTACCGGCTGCTGCCGCTGTCGGCCCTGCCCGAGGTCGATTACCCGACGATCCAGGTCGTCACGCTCTACCCCGGCGCCAGCCCGGACGTGATGACGTCTTCTGTCACCGCGCCGCTGGAGCGCCAGTTCGGCCAGATGCCGGGGCTGGCGCAGATGTCGTCCACCAGCTCGGGCGGCGCATCGGTCATCACGCTGCGCTTTTCGCTCGACATCGGGCTGGACGTGGCCGAGCAAGAGGTGCAGGCGGCCATCAACGGCGGCAGCAACCTGCTGCCCTCCGACCTGCCCATGCCGCCGGTCTACAGCAAGGTGAACCCGGCCGACGCGCCGGTGCTGACGCTGGCCATTACCTCGCCCTCGCTGCCGGTGATACGCGTGCACGACCTGGTCGAGAACCGGCTGGCGCCCAAGCTGTCGCAGGTGCCGGGCGTGGGCCTGGTGGCGATTGCCGGCGGGCGCCGGCCGGCGGTGCGCATCCAGGCCAACCCGGTGGCGCTGGCCTCGGCCGGCATGACGCTGGACGACGTGCGCACGGCGATTGCAGCGGCCAACGTCAAGCAGGCCAAGGGCAGCTTCGACGGCCCGGCGCGCGCCTCCACCATCGACGCCAACGACCAGTTGCAGTCGGCCGACGAATACAAGAACCTGATCATTGCCTACAAGAGCGGCAACCCGATCCGCCTGAAGGACATCGCCGACACGGTGGACGACGCCGAGAACACCCGCCTGGCGGCCTGGGCCGGCCTGCCTGGGCAGGGCTCCATCGCCGGCGTGATCCTGAACATCCAGCGCCAGCCCGGCGCCAACGTGATCGAGACGGTGGACCGCGTCAAGGCGCTGCTGCCGCAGCTGCAGTCCACGCTGCCGGCATCGCTCGACGTGCAGGTGCTGACCGACCGCACCGTGACCATCCGCGCATCCGTCAAAGACGTGCAGTTCGAGCTGATGCTGGCCGTGGCCCTGGTGGTGATGGTGATCTTCGTGTTCTTGCGCAGCTTCTCGGCCACGCTGATCCCGAGCGTGGCGGTGCCGCTGTCGCTGATCGGCACCTTTGGCGTGATGTACCTGTGCGGCTTCTCGATCAACAACCTGACGCTGATGGCGCTCACCATCTCCACCGGCTTCGTGGTGGACGACGCCATCGTCATGATCGAGAACATCGCCCGCTACGTCGAGGCCGGCGAGACGCCGATGCAGGCCGCGCTCAAGGGCAGCAAGCAGATCGGCTTCACCATCATCTCGCTGACCATCTCGCTGATCGCGGTGCTGATCCCGCTGCTGTTCATGGGTGACGTGGTGGGGCGCTTGTTCCATGAGTTCGCCATCACCATGGCGGTGGCGATCCTGGTGTCGATGGTGGTCTCGCTCACGCTCACGCCCATGCTGTGCGCGCGCCTGCTCAAGCACACACCCGAAGAAAGCCATGGCCGCCTGTACCAGGCCACCGGCCGCTTCTTCGAGCGCACCATCGCCGGCTACGGCCGCATGCTGAACTGGGTGCTGGACCGCAGCGGCCTCACGCTGCTGGTGTTTCTGGCCACGCTGGTGCTGACCGTGCTGCTGTACTTCGTCGTGCCCAAGGGCTTCTTCCCCGAGCAGGACACCGGCACGATCCAGGCCACGACCGAGGCCGAGCAATCCATCTCTTTCGCCGCCATGGCCGAGCGCCAGCAGGCGCTGGTGGCGCGCGTACTGCAAGACCCGGCGGTCAAGAGCGTGTCGTCCTTCATTGGCGTGGATGGCGCCAACACCACGCTCAACACCGGCCGCCTGCTGATAGACCTGCAGCCCAAGGCGCAGCGCGGCCCCATGGCCGAGGTGCTGCGCCGGCTGTCTGACAGCGTGCACGACGTGCCCGGCATTGCGCTCTATGCCCAGCCGGTGCAGGACCTGACCATCGAAGACCGCGTGGCGCGCACGCAGTACCAGTTCCTGCTGTCCTCGCCCGACATGCAGCAGTTGCAGACCACCACCGCGCAACTGCTGCAGCGCCTGCGCCAGCGGCCCGAGCTGGCCGACGTGGCCAGCGACCTGCAGAACCAGGGCCTGCAGGCCTTCGTGCAGATCGACCGCGCCCAGGCCGGGCGCCTGGGCGTGACGGTGGCGGGCATAGACACTGCGCTCTACAACGCCTTCGGCCAGCGGCTGATATCGACCATCTTCACCCAGTCCAACCAGTACCGCGTGGTGCTGGAGGTGGCGCCGCGCTTCAAGTTGGGGCCAGAGGCGCTCAGCGCCATCTACGTGCCGTCTTCGCTCGGTGCGCCGGTGCCGCTGTCATCGGTGGCCACGGTGGAAGAGCGGCCCACCGCACTGGCCGTGAACCACGTCGGCCAGTTGCCGGCCGCGACCATCTCCTTCAACACCGCGCCCGGCGTGTCGCTGGGCCACGCGGTGGAGGCGATCAAGAGCGAGCAGGCGGCGATGGACATGCCGATCAGCGTGGAGACCAGCTTCCAGGGCGCGGCCCTGGCCTTCCAGGCCTCGCTGTCGAACACGCTGCTGCTGATTCTGGCGGCCGTGGTCACCATGTACATCGTGCTGGGCGTGCTGTATGAGAGCACCATTCACCCGGTCACCATCCTCTCCACACTGCCCTCGGCCGGCCTGGGGGCGCTGCTGGCCTTGCTCGCCGCCCGGCTGGACCTGGACATCATCGCCATCATCGGCATCGTGCTGCTGATTGGCATCGTGAAGAAGAACGCGATCATGATGATCGACTTCGCGCTGGATGCTGAGCGCGAGCAGGGCTTGTCACCGCGCGATGCCATCTACCAGGCTTGCCTGCTGCGTTTCCGGCCCATCTTGATGACCACCCTTGCCGCCCTGTTGGGCGCCTTGCCGCTGATGCTGGGCACGGGTGTTGGCAGCGAGTTGCGGCATCCACTGGGGGTGACGATGGTGGGGGGCTTGATCGTGTCGCAGTTGCTGACGCTGTTCACTACGCCTGTCATCTATCTGGGGTTTGCGGGGTTGGCGCAGCGGTGGCGGCGGAGAGGGGAACTGAAGCATGCTGCTTGAGCCTTCTTTTTTGATGAAAAGTGCCTTTAGCCCAGGTGCTGCCTGGGCTGTTAGCTATCTATTTGATAGTTCTGTTGCCTTGCAGGCGGCGGGAGCCGGGACTCGCCCCGGCGGGCGACCTACTTGTTCTTTGCTTCGCCAAAGAAAAGTAGGCAAAAGAAAGGCGAGCCGGAGTCAGGCCTGCGCTGCCAACGGCGTGGGACAGCCTGAACATCCAACAGCCGGCCCCCACCCCAGCCCTCCCCCAGCGGTGGAGGGGGCAATACAGAACGGCCCAACTCCCTCCCCCTTTGGGGGAGGGCAGGGGTGGGGGCGCAAGAGGCCGAGCGCAGCGACGGCCCGTGTGGCTGTCCCGGGTCCCCTCGGGATGCGCCGAGGAGCGCAGCGGCAGGCGGATAAGGGATCGCCCTTGTTTGAGCCGCAGGCGAGTTTGGGCGATACCCCGCCTGACGCGAGCACCACAGGTTGCCCCGGAGCGAAGCGCAGGGGACGCAGCACGTGGGGTCGCCCTTTCTTTGGTGACTTTCTTTCGGCGACGCGAAAGAAAGTTACTCGCCCGCCGGGGCGAACTCCCGGCACCCGCCCTCTGCAAGAGCAGCAAAAGCTCGCTTCGTCCCAGGCGTTCCAACGGTCGGGGTGGATCGCAACATGAGCCCCTCCACCCCCTTCATCCTCCGCCCCATAGCCACCAGCCTCCTGACCCTAGGCCTGGCGATAGCCGGCGTAATAGCCTTCTTCATGCTGCCGGTAGCCCCGCTGCCGCAGGTCGATTACCCCACCATCTCCGTCTCCGCCAGCCTGCCCGGCGCCAGTCCGGACACCATGGCCGCCACGGTGGCCACGCCGCTGGAGCGGGCGTTGGGCGCGATTGCGGGGGTGAATGAACTCACCTCCACCTCCACGTTGGGCAGCACCCGGGTGGTGCTGCAGTTCGACCTGAACCGCGACATCAACGGCGCCGCGCGCGATGTGCAGGCGGCCATCAATGCGGCGCGCACGCTGCTGCCCACGGGCATGCCCAGCAACCCGACCTACCGCAAGGTCAACCCGGCGGATTCGCCCATCCTGATCCTGTCGCTCACCTCCGACACGCTCACGCGCGGGCAGATGTACGACGCCGCCTCCACCGTGCTGTCGCAAAGCCTGGCGCAGGTCGAGGGCGTGGGCCAGGTGACGATTGGCGGTGGCGCGCTGCCGGCGGTGCGCATCGAGCTGAACCCGACCCAGCTCGCCGCCAACGGCATCTCGCTGGAGACGGTGCGCACCATCGTCACCTCGGCCAATGCCAACCGGCCGCTGGGCGCAGTGGAGCGCGACGGGCGCTACTGGCAGATCGGCACCAACGACCAGGCGCGCACCGCAGCCGAGTACGCGCCGCTGGTGCTGGCCTACCAGAATGGCAACGCGATACGCCTGCAGGACGTGGCCGAGGTAAGCGACTCGGTGCAGGACGTGCGCAACTACGGCGTGGCCAATGGCAAGCCGGCCATCCTGCTGCAGGTCTTCAAGGAGCCGGGCGCGAATATCCTGGAGGCGACCGAGCGGGTGCGCGCGCTGCTGCCGCGGCTCAAGGCCTCGATCCCCGCGGCGATTGATCTCGATGTGGTCTCTGACCGCACGCCCACGCTGCGCGCCTCGCTGCGCGAGGTAGAGCGCGCGCTGGCGATCTCGGTGGGGCTGGTGATCCTGGTGGTGTTCTTGTTCTTGCGCAACGGCCGCGCGGCGCTGATCCCGAGCGTGGCGGTGCCGGTGTCGCTGGCCGGCACCTTTGGCGTGATGTATTTGGCGGGCTACACGCTGGACACCCTGTCGCTGATGGCGCTGACGGTGGCCACCGGCTTCGTGGTGGACGACGCCATCGTGGTGCTGGAGAACATCTCGCGCCACATGGAGCGCGGCAAGTCGGCGCTGCAGGCCTCGCTCGAGGGCGCGCGCGAGATCGGCTTCACCGTGGTGTCCATGAGCCTGTCGCTGATCGCGGTGTTCATCCCCATCCTGCTGATGGGCGGCATCGTCGGGCGCTTCTTCCGCGAATTCGCGGTGGTGATGTCGGCGGCGATTCTGGTGTCGATGGTGGTCTCGCTCACCACCACGCCCATGATGTGCGCCACGCTGCTCAAGCCGCCGCGCGACAACGGCCGGCCGCCTTCGCGCTTGTCGCAATGGTCGGCGCGCATGCAGCAGGGCCTGCGGCGCGGCTACCGGCGTTCGCTGGCCTGGATGCTGCGGCACCAGCCCGTGGCGCTGCTGGCGCTGGCGGCGGTGGTGGGGCTCAACGTCTACCTGTATGGCGCGATCGAGAAGGGCTTCTTGCCCGACCAGGACACCGGCCGCGTGGTCGGCTTTATCCGTGCCGACCAGTCCACCTCGTTCCAGGCCATGGAGCAGCGCCTGAAGCGCTTCCTGGCCATCGTCGAGGCCGATCCGGCGGTGGAGCACGTTACCGGTTTTACGGGCGGCGGGCAGCGTAACTCGGCGCAGATGTTCATGTCGCTCAAGCCCTTGGGCCAGCGCGATGCCTCGTCTTCCGAGGTCATAGAGCGCCTGCGCAAGCAGTTGCAGAACGAACCCGGCGCCATCCTGTACATGAGCCTGCAGCGCGACATACGCATTGGCGGGCGGCAGTCCAATGCCTCGTATGAATACACGCTGCAGGCCGACGACAACGCCGAGCTGCGCACCTGGGAGCCGCGCATCCGCCTGGCGCTGGCGGCGCTGCCCGAGCTGGAAGACGTCAACAGCGACCAGCAGGACAACGGCCTGCAGACCTCGCTGGTGATAGACCGCGACGCGCTCGCGCAATACGGCCTGACCATGAGCGTGGTGGACGCCACCCTGAACGACGCCTTCGGCCAGCGCCAGGTGGGCGTGATCTACAACCCGCTGAACCAGTACCGCGTGGTGATGGAGGCCGCGCCGGCCTACCTGCAAAGCCCGGAGTCGCTGCGCAAGTTCTTCTTTGTCTCCAGCACCGGGGCGCAGGTGCCGCTGTCGGCCTTTGCGCGGCTGGAGCTCACCAACACGCCGCTGTCGGTGAGCCACCAGGGCGGCACACCGGCCACCACCATCAGCTTCAATTTGCCGCCGGGCGTGTCGCTGTCGGACGCCACGGCGGCGGTGAACAACGCCATTGCCGAGCTGGGCGTGCCGGTGTCGATACGCGGCAGCTTCAGCGGCACGGCCGGCGCCTTCAAGGATGCGCTGGGCAGCCAGCCGGTGCTGATACTGGCGGCGCTGGTCACCATCTACCTGGTGCTGGGCATCCTGTATGAGAACCTGGTGCACCCGCTCACCATCCTGTCCACGCTGCCCTCGGCCGGTGTAGGCGCGCTGCTGGCGCTGATGCTGTTCAAGACCGAGTTCTCGCTGATCGCCATGATCGGCGTGATCCTGCTGATAGGCATCGTCAAGAAGAACGCCATCATGATGATCGACTTCGCCGTGGCGCGGCAGCGCGCCTACCCGATCAGCGCAGCCCAGGCCATCTACCGCGCCTGCCAGCTGCGCGTGCGGCCGATTTTGATGACCACCGTGGCAGCGATCTTCGGCGCGCTGCCGCTGGCCTTTGGCACCGGCGACGGCGCCGAGCTGCGCCAGCCGCTGGGCATTGCCGTGGTCGGCGGCCTGATCGGCAGCCAACTGCTCACGCTCTACACCACGCCGGTTGTCTACGTTGCGCTGGACCGGCTGCGCACCATGCGCCAGCGCCGCCGCGCACGCCGTGCGGCCGCGCTGCCGGCCTTCAAGGAATCTCCCGATGCTGCTTGATCGCTCCCTACGCCTGTCCTTGTTGGCCACGCTGTGCCTGCTCGCCGCCTGCAACAGCGCGCCGCCCTATGTGCGCCCGGCCATGGACATTCCCGACGCCTACAAAGAGGGCGTGCCCGGCGCCGCCGTCTGGCAGCCGGCCGACCCGCAGGCGGCAGCCGTGCCCGACGACTGGTGGACGCTGTTCAAGGACCCGGTGCTGGACCAACTGCAGCAACAGGCCGCTGCCGGCAACCAGAACGTGGCGCTGAGCGTGGCCCGGCTGCGCAGCGCGCGGGCCGCAGTAAGCAGCAGTCAGGCGGCGCAACTGCCCACCGTCAACGGCAACTTTGGCGCCACGCGCAGCGTCAGCGGCAGCAGCAGCTCGGGCACGGTGGATTCATCTGGCAACCCGGTTGGCAGCACCGGCGGCAAGCCGCGCACCATAGACACCCTGGGCGCCAGCGCCAGTTGGGAGCTGGACCTGTGGGGCCGTTTGTCGGGCGCAGTGGATGCGGCCCAGGCCAATGTCCTGGCCAGCGCAGACGACCTGGCCGCGCTGCGCCTGTCGACCCAGGCGACGGTGGCGCAAACCTACTTCTCGCTGCGCACCGCAGACGCGCAGTCGCAACTGCTGACCGACACCCTGGCCGCCTACCGCAAGTCGCTGGAACTCACGCGCAACCGCTACACCTCGGGCGTGGCCTCTTCCGCCGATGTAGCCCAGGCCGAGTCGCAACTGAAGTCCGCCGAGGCGCAACTGATCGAGTCCGACACCAACCGCGCCCAACTGGAGCACGCGCTGGCCGCGCTGGTCGGCCAGGCGCCCGCGGGCTTCACCTTGGCGCGCAGCGCGCAACTGCCCGAGGCGCCGCCGGTGCCCATGCAGTTGCCGTCGAGCCTGCTGCAGCGCCGCCCCGACATCGCCGCCGCCGAGCGCCGCGTGGCCGCCGCCAATGCGCAGATCGGTGTGGCGCGCGCTGCCTTCTTCCCGGCGCTGACCTTGTCGGCCAGCGCCGGCTACCGCAACACCAGCCTGAACAATCTGGTGAGTGCGCCCAACCTGTTCTGGTCGGTGGGCCCGGCGCTGGCGGTATCGCTGTTTGATGGCGGCGCGCGCCGCGCTGCGGTGGAATCGGCCCGCGCCTCGACCGACCAGGCCGTGGCCACCTACCGCCAGACCGTGCTCACCGCGCTGCAAGAGGTGGAAGACAACCTGGTCATCGCCGCCAGCCTGGAGCGCGAGCAGGCAGTGCAGGCCGACGCCCTGGCCGCCGCGCGCCGCGCGTTGGAGGTCACCAACAACCAGTACTTCGCCGGCACGGTGAGCTACCTGAATGTGATCACCGCCCAGGCCACCGCCCTCAATGCCGAGAGCGCCCTGCTGGGCGTGCGCAACCGCCGGCTGGCGGCGGTGGGCATGCTGCTGAAGAACATCGCCGGGCGCTGGGAGGCGCCGGCCAGCTAGCTCACCAGCGGTAGGTCACGTTGGCGGTCGCGCTGCGTGCCTTGCCGTAGTAGCAGCCAAACGCATAGTTGCAGCTGGAGATGTAGGTCTTGTCGAACAGGTTCTGGACCGTGAGCGAGCCTTCCACGCCACGCAGCCGGCTGTCGATCTGGCCCAGGTCGTAGCGCAGCGCGGCATCGAACACCGCATAGGCGGGGGTGCGGAAGCTGTTGTTGGCGTCACCATAGGCACTGCCCGTCCAGCGCACGCCGGTGCCCACGCTCAAGCCGGGCTGGACGAGATAGTTCGACCACAGCGCGGCGCTCCATTGCGGCACGGCGGCCGACTGGCGGTTGATGTCCGTGGCCGTGTTTGAGCGCGTGGTGCGCACGTCGGAATAGGTGAGGCCACCGGCGATGTCGAGCACCTTCCACAGCCGGGCCTTGACCTCCAGCTCAGCGCCCCGGGACTGGACCTCGCCGGTCTGCACGGAGAAGCCGATATTTTGCAGATCGTTCGTCAGCACGTTCTGCTGCCGGATGTCGAAGACCGAGAAGGTCGCCAGCGCATTCGAGCCCGGCGGCTGGTACTTCACGCCCGCCTCTACCTGGCGGCCCGTCGTCGGCTTGAAGGGCGCTCCATCGAAGTTGGTGCCGATCTGCGGCACGAAGGATTCCGAGTAGCTCACGTACGGCGCCCAGCCATTGCCGGCGAGCCAGGTCAGGCCGGCGCGGCCGGTGAAGGCCTTGTCGTCCTGCCGGGTGCGGTCGGCGGCGATCAGATCCTTGTTGTCGGTGCCGGCCCAATCGTGCCGGCCGCCGATGGTGAGCACGAAGTCCTGCCAGCGCATCTGGTCCTGCAGGTACAGGCCGACCTGATCCACCGTGTTGTCCCAGCGCGTCGTCAGCACAGGCGCCGCCGTGACGGTGCTGTAGTTGGGCGCATAGAGGTTGATGGCTGCTGACGCATAGTCGTTGTAGCCCACGTATTTGCGCGAGAAGCGCCGGTAGTCCAGTCCGGCCAGCACGGTGTGGCGCACGGCGCCGGTGCTGGCCTGGATTTCGAGGTTGTTGTCCAGGCTCAGGACGTTGTTGTGCTGGGCCCAATCCAGCTTGGTGCGGGTGGCGCGGCTGGTGTCGGTGGCGCCCGAGGCGTCGTTGGCGAATGCCCGCAGGTAGAAGCCCTTGTACTGGTCCTTGACGTCGATGAAGAGCAGCTTTTGCTGCAGGCGCACGGCATCGTTGAATCGATGCGAGAAGTCCACGCCCACGACCGCCTGCTTGCGCCAGACGTCGTTGTAGTGGGGGTCGCCGTTGAAGAAGTCGCGGCTGATCCGCTGCCCGTTAGGGCCGGGGAAGAGCGATCCGATGGCCGGCAGCGCCTGGTAGTCCGACAGGCCGTCATCGCGCTGCAGTTGCGCGTACAGCGTCAGGGATGTTGCGGCGCTCGGCTTCCAGGTGAGGCTGGGTGCCACAAACAGGCGCTGGCTCTTGGTGTAGTCGGTCTGCTGGTTGCCGCCGTTGGCCACGGCCACCACGCGGTAGAGCAGGGTCTGCTGCTCGCCGAGTGCGCCGCCCAGGTCAAGCGCTGCATTCGTGCGGCCATAGCTGCCAACCCCTAACCGTACCTCGCGTACCGCATCGGCGCTTGGCTTCTTGGTCACCATGTTGATGATGCCGCCCGGCTGGTTCTGGCCAAACAGCACCGAGGCCGGGCCTTTGAATACTTCCACTCGCTCCAGGCTGTAGGGCTCGATCTGCGCCGAGCCGCCCAGGCTGCCGGCATAGGGGATGTAGGCGCCATCCAGGTAGAGCGGCGCCGGCGCAAAACCACGCGAGGCGGTCTCGTCGGCCAGCATGTAGTTCTCGGTGTAGCCGGACACCTTCAGGCCCGGCGTGTAGAGCAGGGCCTGCGAAACACTGGTGGCGCCGCGGGCCGTGATCTCGTCGGCTGTGATGACGTTGATGGTCTGTGGAATCTCCAGGATCGGCGTGTCTGTTTTTGTGCCGGCCGCGCTGCGCTTGGCGACGTAGCCGACGGTTGCTGCTGTGCCGTCCTGCTCGGACTGTGCCGTCACCGTGACCAGCCCCAGCGTCTGCCCTTCGGCAGCGCCGCTCACCTCCGGCGTTGCGCGCAGCGTGTAGCTGCCGCCGGCCTGCGCGGCGGCTTCCAGGCCGGTGCCGGCCAGCAGCCGCGACAACGCCGCCGCCGGCGTATGGCTACCCTGCACGCCGGGGCTGGCCTTGCCGGCGGTCAGGCGGGCGTCGGCCGCGACGAACACGCCCGAATCCGCGACGAAGCGGCTGAGCGCGGCGCCCAGCGGGCCCGCAGGGATGGCGTAGCGGGTGGTGGCGGGCGCGGCGACGGGTTGCGCCAGCGCGGGCGTGGTAGCCAGGGCGGCGCAGGCCAGGTGCAGGGCCAGCGCGAGCGGGCGCAGGGTGGGGGAAAAAGCGCGGTGGCGCATGGTCGGGTTCTCCTCGGTGATGGTTGTCAGGAGGGAGTCCGGGCGAGCGCGGAAAAAGGGAACTGGAAATCCGGGTTTTTTAAAAAAAGATTTCAGGGCCGACTCAATTCCACGGTGGTCCACCACGGCAGCGTGTGGCGCACCTGCACTGGCAGCACATTGACCAGCATGGCCAGCGCGCGGTCGGTGTCGTACAGCGGGAAGCCCCCCGCCACGCGCAACTGGGCCGCATCAGGCGCGCAGGCCAATCGGCCACGGCGGTAGCGGGCCAGTTCGGCCACGAAGGCGTCGAGCGGCATGTCGTCGGCCAGCAGCACGCCGCGTGTCCAGGCGGCGCGGGCCGGATCGGCGGGGGCGGCCGGGCCGGCCGCATCGGCAGAGAAGGCGCGCTGCAGTCCTGCGTCCACCACGATGTCGCCGCCACCAGCCGCACGGGCCAGCCGCAGCGCGACGCGGCCGTCGAACACCGCGAGCAGCGTTTGTGCCGCGCCGTCTTGTAGCCGCACGGCAAAGCGCGTGCCCAGCGGGTGCAGCCGGCCGTGCGGCGTCTCTACCACCAGTGGCCGTGCGCCGGCGCCATGGCCGGTCTCGACCAGCACCTCGCCCTGGCGCAGCCGCAGGCGCTGGCCACCGGGCGTGGCCGGGTCATCGCCAAGATCGATGGCGGTGGCGCTTGCGAGCCAGAGCACGCCGCCGCCGGGCAGCTCCAGGCGGCGTGTGTCGCCGGTGGCCGTGCGGTGGTCGGCGCCGAGCGCCGCCAGCCAGTTGCCGCCGGGCGTGTGCCGCACGGCGGCCCAGGCGATGACGCCGCCGCCACCGGCCACCAGCAGCGTGCGCAGCGCCAGCCGCCGCCGGCGCAGTTGGGCCGTGGCGGCATCCAGCGCGGCGCCGGCCGCCGCACGCTGCGCGGCCGGCAACTGCCGCGGCGGCGCGAAGCCGGCCTGCACCGCTTCGACCCGCGCCCAGGCGCTGCGATGGGCCGGCGCGGCGGCCAGCCAGTGGCGCCAGCCATCCTGTTCGGCAGTTGAGCCCGGCGCCATGCCAAGCACGGCAAACCATTCGGCCGCCTCGCGCAGCGCGCGCGGGTCGATCGGAGTCTTGTCCGCGCTCATCCGGCAATGCAATGGAGCATGGCCTGCGCCATGTATTTCTTGACCATGCGCTCTGATACGCCAAGCTCCACGCCGATCTGCGCATAGCCCAGTCCGTCGATCTGCGCCAGCAGGAAGGCCTGGCGCGGTCGCGGCGCTAGCTGGTCGAGCAGCGCGCTGATGCGGCAGAGCGCCTCGATCACCAGCGCCTGCTCCTCGGGCGAGGGCGCGAATGCCTCGGGCTGGGCCGCCAGCGTGTCGAGCCAGGCGCGCTCCACGGCCTGGTGGCGCCAGTGGTCAATCACCAAGCCGCGCGCGATGGTGCTGAGGTAGGCGCGCGGCGGTCGCGCCGCATCGATCAGACGCGGCCGGGCCAGTAGCCGCACGAAGGTGTCGTGCGCCAAGTCCGCCGCATGCTGGGCCGCGCTGCCCAACTGCCGCCGCAGCCAGCCCTGCAGCCAGTCATGGTGGTGGGTGTAGAGCGCCTCGACGGTGGCATGGGCAGAAGGGCTGGGCTGCGGCGGGGCGGTCACGGCAATGTTGTAAATAAGAATTGTTCTTGATTGTAGTGGCCGAATGCGGGCCCGAGCCCGTGCGTCCGACGGCAGATGGCGGTCGGCATGCTGCTGAAGAACATCGCCGGGCGCTGGGAGGTGCCGGCCAGCTAGGCGCGCCCGTCATACCGTGTAATCGCCACATATGTAACAAAAGGCTTAATGCTGCACACGCTGTTTCACGACGGCGGTCTTGTCCACTCCCAGGAGCCAAGTGTGCGCATCAATGAACCTGTCACGCAGCGCGAGTTCGAATTCCCGGACAACGCCACCCTGATGTCGACCACCGACACGCAGAGCCACATCACCTACGCCAACGCTGCCTTCGTCGAGGTCAGCGGCTTCAGCCGGGAAGAGATCCAGGGCCAGCCGCACAACCTGGTGCGCCACCCGGACATGCCGCAAGAGGCCTTCGCCGACATGTGGGCCACGCTCAAGGGCGGCGAGCCCTGGACCGCGCTGGTGAAGAACCGGCGCAAGAACGGCGACCACTACTGGGTGCGCGCCAATGCCACGCCGGTGGTGCGCAACGGCCGGCAGGCGGGCTATATGTCGGTGCGCACCAAGGCCTCGCGCGAGGAGATCGCCGCCGCCGAGGCGCTGTACGCCAGCTTTCGCAGCGGCAAGGCCGGCAGCCGCCAGTTCCGCAAAGGCCTGATCGTGCGCAGCGGCCTGCTGGGCTGGACCTCATGGCTGCAGACCATGCCGGTGCGCTGGCGCATCCGCTCGGCCTTGCTGGCCATGCTGCCGGTACTGCTTGGCGGCGCCTGGGCGCTGGGCCTGGGTGGCGCTGCCCTTGGCGGCTTTGCCGGCGTGGCGGCCGCCGCCGCGCTGCTGGCCACCTGGTGGCTGGAGGCGCAGATCGCGCGCCCGCTGGAAGAAATGCGCGACCAGGCGCTGCGCGTGGCTTCTGGCGAAAGCCAGAAGGCGGTGCACATGGACCGGGTCGACGAAATCGGCATGACCTTGCGCACCATCAGCCAGCTGGGCCTGATGTTCCGCTGGCTGATCGACGATGTAAGTGAGCAGGTGCTTACGGTGCAGGCCGCCGTCAACGAGATTGCGCAGGGCAATGACGACATCAGCGTGCGCACCGAGCAGGCCGCCAGCAGCGTGCAGCAGACCGGCTCGTCCATGAGCCAGATGACCGCCACCGTGGCCAGCAACGCCGAGATCGCCACCCAGGCCAACCAGCTCTCCAGCTCGGCCAGCGAGGCCGCCACCAAGGGCGGCCGGGCCATGTCGGAGGTGGTCGCCACCATGACCGAGATCACCCACAGCTCCAAGAAGATCGCCGACATCATCGGCGTCATCGACGGCATCACCTTCCAGACCAACATCCTGGCCCTCAACGCCGCGGTCGAGGCCGCCCGCGCCGGCGAGCAGGGCCGTGGCTTTGCCGTGGTGGCGGGCGAGGTCCGCAGCCTGGCCCAGCGCAGTGCCGAAGCCGCCAAGGAGATCAAGGGCCTGATCAGCGCCAGCGTCGACAAGGTGGAATGGGGCTCGCGCCTGGTCGATGACGCCGGCAAGACCATGGACGAGATCGTCTCGCGTGTGAAGCGCGTCTCCGACCTGATCGCCGAGATCAGCTCGGCCACCATCGAGCAGAGCGACGGCATCACCCTGGTAGACCGGGCGGTGAACGACCTGGACGACATCACCCAGAAGAACGCCGCGCTGGTCGAGCAGACCGCAGCAGCCTCGGCCAGCCTGAAGCAGCAGGCCACAAGGCTGGTGGAGGCGGTGAGCGTTTTTAGGTAAAAAGTGCCTGTAGCCCAGGTGCCGACTGGGCTGGTAGCTATCTATTTGATAGTAATGGTGTTTTGCCATCGCTGTGAGCCGGGACTCGCCCGATAGCCGTCTGGGTCGTCAATCCATGCCTGTCGTGCCCTGGCGGGCCATGCAAACCTAGTGTCGCGTCAAGCATGATCTGCCGGTGTGCGCTTGCCCTCGCCGCGCATCGCTGCGTTGCAGCCCTTGCCCAGGCGTAAAGCCTGGGCGGCGGCCCGCGCCTTGCGCTGCACGCCGATGCCTTCGCACCCATCCGTCACCTCACGCTTGACGCGACACTAGTGTCGCGTCAATCCTAAAACGTCGGCAGAAGACAATAGAGGGATGGAGCATTACACAGTCAATCTGAGCCCGGAAGAGCGGGAGCAACTGAGCGCGCTGACACGCAAGGGAGCGCACAAGACGAGCGAAGTGATCAATGCCTTGATCCTGCTCAACTGCGACCGCTCGCACAGCAGCCGCGAGCACAAGACCAACAGCGAGATCGCCCAGTTAATGGGCGTGAGCGAGCGCAAGATAGACCGGCTCAAGAAGCGCATGGTGGAAGAAGGTCTGCCAGCCGCACTGCAGCGCAAGCGGCCCGAGCGCAGCTACCTGCGCAAGATCGATGGCGAGCTAGAGGCTCGCCTGATCGCCCTGAGCTGCGGCGAGCCTCCGCAGGGCAGCGCCCGTTGGAGCCTGCGACTGCTGGCCGATCGGGCGGTCGAGCTCTCCTACGCAGACAGCCTGTCGCACGAGACGGTGCGCAAAACCCTTCAAAAAACGAACTCAAGCCCTGGCGCAAGATTGGCTGGGTGATCCCGCCCAAGGACAACGCGGCCTTCGTGGCGGCGATGGAGCAAGTGCTTGACGTCTACTGCCGCCCCTACGACCCCGCACACCCGGTGGTGTGCATGGACGAGACGCCGCGCCAACTGATAGGCCAGACGCGCCAGCCGATAGAAGCTGCACCTGGGCGGCCTGCGCGCGAGGACTACGAATACGAGCGCCAGGGCCACTGCAACGTCTTCATGGCCTGTGAGCCATTGGCGGGACGGCGCATCACGCAGGTCACCGAACGCAAGACAAAACCCGACTGGGCGCACTTCGTCAAGGAAATAGCCCAGGCCTGGCCCGAGGCGCAGCGCATCACCCTGGTCATGGACAACTTGAACACCCACACTGCGGGCGCACTCTACGAGACGTTTGTGCCCGAAGAGGCCAAGGCATTGTGGGATCGCTTCGAGTTTGTCTACACGCCCAAGCACGGCAGTTGGCTCAACATGGCCGAGATTGAACTCAACGTGATGATTGGCCAATGCCTGGACCGGCGTATCGACTCTATCGAGACCATGCGCTCGGAGGTTGCCGCCTGGCAGCAGCGCCGCGACAACCTCAAGGCCAAGATCAACTGGCAGTTCACCTCTGAGGATGCTCGGGTCAAGTTGCTCAGGCTCTATCCGACTATTGAGGCTTGACGCGACACTAGGAGATCGCCGCCTGGAGTGCTGCACCACGTCGATCATTGAATAATGCTTTATATGCTATAAATATCCGGGGCTCATCCATATTTTTAAATGGAATTCTGAGCGTTTCGGGTGATTTTGATAGCAAATACAGCACATGAACACACTGCTTGACCTTGGTCGATCACTTGCGCTTCTGCGCAGGGAGCGGGGTATGACGCAGAAAGAGCTGGCTTCTCTGTGCGGCATGGGGCAGTCGACGCTGGCGCGCTTCGAGACGGGGGGCGTGGCCGAATTCGGCTCTCGAAAGCTCCTACGGTTGCTGGAGGTCTTGGGCTATGAGATGCGCTACGTGCCCATGAAGCGCGAGTTCACCTTGGACGATGCGCTGGCGGAGCGGCAGCGGGACTTTGCGAGCGACAACAGGGAGCAGAGATGAAGGTCCATGTCTTCGTGCACGACAAGCCGGTGGCCACTCTGGAGTCCACCGACGGGTTCCGGCACGTCATGGCCTACCACCCTGACGCTGCGCCCGAGCAGTTCGTCTCGCTGCTCATGCCGGTGCGCACGGAGTCCTACGCCTATCCGGATTTGCATCCTGTGTTCCGGATGAATCTGCCAGAAGGCTTCTTGCTGTCCATCCTGCAGGAGCAACTCGGGCCCCACGTTGGCGCATCGCCGCTCAACCTGCTCTCTGTGGTGGGGCGCAATGCCATTGGTCGAGTCAAAGTCGCGGCTCCCGGAGCCAATCCAACACAGCCGCCCGTGCCCTTCGAGCTTGCGTCCATCCTGCGGGGGGACAACTCCGAGGCGGCCTTTGTTGAACTGGTTCGCAGGTACGCCATTTCAGGGGTGTCGGGCGTCGTTCCCAAGTTCCTGTCGCCCCATACGCTTGAAGCCTTTGGCAAGGGAACCCTGGCGACCGACCGCCACATCATCAAGGGCACCACCGCCAAACTTCCAGGTGTGGCGCTCAACGAGCACTTTTGCATGGAGGTTTCGCGCCAGGCAGGTATTCCAACGGCGCAGACGGAAGTGTCCGACGACGGGCAGGCGCTCGTGGTGCACCGATTCGACTTCGAGGCTGACGGCATCACCCGCAAGGGGATGGAAGACCTGTGCAGTCTGCTGTCGCTGCGACCCGAGGAGAAGTATCAGTCGACTTGGGAGCGCGTAGTCAGCCGCATCAAGGACGTAGTGGCGGATGCGGCGCAGCAAAACGCGGCGCTTTCGCAACTGGCGGACCTGCTGCTGCTGACCTATGCCCTGCGCAACGCGGACTGCCACACCAAAAACATCGCGCTACTGTACTCATCGCGCGACAACATCAGCCTGGCGCCGGTCTACGACATGCTGACGATCACGGTGTACGAAGACTATGCGAAGAACCCGCCGGGCATGTCGGTGGAGGGGCGAAGCACCTGGGCGCCCGGCCGGGCCCTGGAGCGGTTTCTGCAAGTGCGGTGCGGGGTCATGCCCGCACAGACCCGAGAGCGCGTGGAGCGCATATGCGAGGCCATGGTGAGCGTCACGCCGAAGGTCATCGAGGCGATAAACCGCTATCCATCCTTCCATGAAACGGGGAGGCGAATGCTGCATGCGTGGAATGCGGGGATGAACAGCCTGCGTCTTCAAAGAAGCTGGAGCCTGCCGTCATTGGCCACTGCAATTGAAGAAGCAGGCTTTGCTGCCGTGAAGCCGGCAGTGCCCACGCCGGCGGAGAAGATGGGCCGCTCGCCACTCTTGGGGCGACGCTGAAGGCTGTTTTTTTAAAGCAGCGCCCTTCACCCGCCGCCGGCAAGGCCAACAAGCCTTCGTGCAGTCGGCGGGCTTGAGTCGTCAGCCCCCCGCCATCCGCAAACGCCGCGCCGCTTCCTCGTCCCGCGCGTCATCCACTTCCCGCAACACGCCGCCCAGGTCCACCGGGCCGCTCTCGCCCACAAAGATGCCGGTCAGCACCGTGTCTTCGCGCAGCGTGCCGTGCTGGTACAGCTGCCAGATCTCGTCGCCGTAGTGGGTGTGCAGCAGCTCGGGCGCGAACTGGCCGAAGAAGCCGCGCAGGTTGGCGACGTCGCGGCGCAGCATGCGGCCGGCGTGGTTGTTGCCGGCGGCGTCCACGGCCTGGGGCAGGTCGATGATGACCGGGCCGTCGGCCGCCAGCAGCACGTTGAACTCGGACAAATCGCCGTGCACGATGCCGGCGCACAGCATGCGCACCACCTCGGTCAGCAGGCTGGCGTGGTGCCGGCGCGCGTCCTCGGGCGTGAAGACGACGTCGTTCAGGCGCGGCGCGGCATTGCCTTCGGCGTCGGCCACCAGCTCCATCAGCAGCACGCCGTCGGCGAAGTTGTAGGGGCGCGGCACGCGCACGCCGGCGGCGGCCAGGCGGAACAGCGCATCGACCTCGGCGCTTTGCCAGGCGGCCTCGGTGGCTTGCCGGCCAAAGCGCGTGCCCTTGGCCATGGCGCGCGCCTGGCGTGTGTTCTTGACCTTGCGGTTTTCGGTGTAGTCGACGGCCTGGCGGAAGCTGCGCTGGGTGGCGTCCTTGTAGATCTTGGCGCAGCGCGTTTCGTCGCCGCAGCGCACCACGTAGACCATGGCTTCCTTGCCACTCATGAGCTGGCGCACGACGGTGTCGATCAGGCCTTCTTCGATCAGTGACTCTAGTCTTTGGGGGGCTTTCATCGGCCCATTGTGCGCTGTGGCTACAGAGCGCTCTCGCTGGCCTGCGCCTGGCGCAGGGCCTCTTCCAGCGCGGCCAACTCTTGCTCGCGCTGCCGCTTCTCGGCCTGGGCCAGGGTGGGCGTGTCGCGCATGAACTGCTGGCGCGCCCAGCGGAGCTTGAGCGTGAGGGAGGCGGCGGTTTCTTCGGTGGGCATGGGGGCTCCTGGCAATGGCGGATTAGAGCACCCGGCGTGCTTCGAGCACCGGGCGGGGTGGTTTTAGCAGCGCCGTCTCAGTAGCATCCTTTTCAAGTTCTTTGAGCTATCCCAGGGGTGGTTGCCTTTGCAGGCGGCGGGTGCCGGGAGTTCGCCCCGGCGGGCGAGTAACTTTCTCTTGCGTCGCCAAGAGAAAGTCACCAAAGAGAAGGCGACCCCGCTGTGGCGGTCTGCTTCGCAGACTGCTCTCCGGTGCTCGGTGCGGGCAGGCGGCTGCGGAACTCGCTGCGCTCAAACAGTCCTCGCCGGCCCTTCGCTGCGCTGCGGGCAACCTGCCCCCACCTCCGCTCCTCGACGCCACAGAGGGGACCCCGGATAGCCAGTCGGGCCGTCGCTGCGCTCGGCCTTTGCATTACTCCCCGCTGGGGGAGGGCTGGGGTGGGGGCCGGCTGTTGGGATGTTGGCTGCTCGGCTGCCGCCCGCCGTCGGCAAGACACGAGAACTACCGAACAAATCACAAGACCTTGAAAGGGATGCGTTTCAGTAGCCTGCGCCTGCCACCGCAGCCACCCGCGCCGCCAGGATGCGCGCGCCAATCTGCGGCCCGCGCGCGCCGCTGCTGGCGGCGGCTGCCGCGACTGCGGCGGTGTCCACGCTTTGCGCGGCCTGCAGCCCGGCCAGCAGGCGTGGCCGTTGCGGGTAGGCCGCGCCTTGCTTGCCACCGCGCCCGCGCGCATCGCATTCGCAGGCCAGCAGTGCGTCGGCAAAACGCTGCGGCCGGCGCCAGGCGTCGCAGCGATCGAGCAGGCGCACCAGCGCGGCGGCGTTGAACTCGCTGCTGCGGTGGATGTTGCCGTGCTCGCGCGCGACCACGTCGGCCAGCTCGCGGCAGTCGGCGGGCACGCGCAGGCGCTCGCACACGCCTTGCAGCAGCTCGGCGCTGCGCTGCTCGTGGCCGGTGTGGCGCGGCAGCACGTCGGGTGGCGTGGTGCCCTTGCCCAGGTCGTGGCACAGGCAGGCAAAGCGCACGGCCAGCGGCGCCTGCAGCTGGGCCGACATGTCCAGCACCATGCCCAGGTGCACGCCGGTGTCGACCTCGGGGTGGTAGTCGGCGCGCTGGGCCACGCCCCAGAGCCGGTCGGCCTCGGGCAGCAGGCGGGCCAGTGCGCCGCAGTTGCGCAGCACCTCCAGCATGCGCGAGGGGCGCTGCTCCATCAGGCCGCGGCTCAGCTCCTGCCAGACGCGCTCGGGTACCAGGGCGTCGACCTCGCCGTCTTCCACCATCTGGCGCATCAGCGCCTCGGTTTCGGGGGCGACGGTGAAGTCGGCAAAGCGCGCGGCAAAGCGCGCCAGCCGCAGGATGCGCACCGGGTCTTCGCGGAAGGCGTCGGTGACGTGGCGCAGCACGCGCGCGGCCAGGTCGCGCTGGCCGCCATACGGGTCGACCAGGCCGTCTTGCCCGCTGGCGCCCACGGGCTGGGCGATGGCGTTGATGGTCAGGTCGCGCCGCGCCAGGTCTTCTTCCAGCGTGACCTCGGGCGAGGCGTGCACGGCAAAGCCGTGGTAGCCGCGCGCGGTCTTGCGCTCGGTGCGGGCCAGCGCGTATTCCTCGCGCGTCTGCGGGTGCAAAAAGACGGGGAAGTCACGGCCGACCGGCAGATAGCCTTGGGCCGCCATGGCCTCAGGGGTGCTGCCGACGACGACCCAGTCCACGTCCTGTACCGGCAGCCCGAGCAGGGCGTCGCGCACGGCGCCGCCGACCTTGTAGACCTGCATCGCGTTGTGCCTTGTCAAGATCGCAGCCGGTAAGGCTCCTCGAAGGTGAGAAAGTCCTTCTCGGCCAGCGCGCCCTCGATCCAGGCCGCCACGCCGGGCAGGGCGGCAACGCGGCCGACATAGGCGCGGATGGGCTCGGGCAGCGGCAGCGCGTAGGTAATCAGGCGCATGCAGACCGGGGCGAAGAAGGCGTCGGCAATGGTGAATTCGCCAAACAGCATGGGGCCGTCGTGGGCGTCGAGCAGGGCGGACCAGGTGTCGACCAGGTGCGCCACGTCGGCACGCAGGGCGGGCTGGTCGCGCCAGAGCAGGGCGCCGACTTCGGGCAGGTGCGCCTCGATGTTCATCGGGCAGTGGCTGCGCAGGGCGGTGAAGCCGGTGTGCATCTCGCAGACCACGCTGCGGGCCCGGGCGCGTGCGGCCGGGTCGGTGGGCCAGAGTTGCTTGTCGGGAAAGCGCTCGGCCAGGGTTTCGGCAATGGCCAGCGAATCCCAGACCGCCAGCGGGCCGTCGAGCAGCACCGGCACCTTGCCGGAGGCGCTCAGGCCTTGCAGCGATTGCTTGAACTGCGAATCAGGCTCGAACGAGTCGAAGCGCACCAGGCGCTCTTCAAACGCAATGCCGGCCTGGCGCATCAGCACCCAGGGGCGCATGGACCAGGACGAGTAGTTCTTGTTGCCGATCAGCAGGGTGAACATGGGGCTTTCCGTCAAACAGGGGGAATTCTCAGACCGGCCAGACCACGCCGTTGTCATTGAGGATGGCGTCCAGCGGTACGTCGTGCGCCTCGGGCTCGAAGTCGGGCAGAAAGCCCTGGCCAAAGCCCAGGCCGACGGTAAAGGGCTTGGGGCTGAGCGAGGCCAGCGTGCGGTCATAGAAGCCGCCGCCATAGCCCAGCCGGTAGCCGCCCGCGCCATAGCCCACGCAGGGCACGAACAGCAGCGTGGGCACGACTACCTCGGTGTTCTTGGGCTTGGGGATGGCGTAGGCGTCTTCTTCCATCGGGCAGCCCGGGTACCAGACGTGGAAGGTGAGGGTGCCGGCCACCTTGTCGACCACCGGCAGGCCGATGCGGCGGCGCTGCGGCTCGCCTTGCAGCTCGCCGTCTTCCTTCCAGCGGTGCAGCGCGGGCAGGGGGTCAAACTCGCCCTTGATCGGCCAGTAGGCGCCAATGACGGCGTCCGGGCGGCCAATGAGCCAGATCCGCATCACCCGCTGCAGCTGGTCGGCGCGCTGCAGGCGGTCCGGCAGGTTCAGTCTTTCTTCGATCAACGCCCGGCGAACAGCTGATTTGTCCATAATTCCCTTGATGAAATTCCCGAAGATTCTGACATCCGCCCTGTGGGCCTGCCTGTTGGTGGGTAGCGGGAGTGTGGCGCAGGCCCAACCCTTGCCCACCGCGCGCACCGATGACGTGCTGCTGCAGATGAACCAGGCCTTCCGCCGCGGCGACCGTGACCGCCTGGCGCAACTGCTGCCGCTGGCCCGCGGCCACACACTGGAGGCCTGGGCCGCCTACTGGGAACTCAAGGTGCGCCTGGAAGAGGCGCAGCCGGCCGAGGTCGACGCCTTCCTGGCGCGCTGGGCCGGCAGCTACCAGGAAGACCGCCTGCGCAACGACTGGCTGCGCCTGCTGGGCCAGCGCCGCGACTGGCCGCGCTTTGCCGATTTGTATCCGCAGTTCCGCATGAACGACGACCGCGAGGTGCGCTGCTACGCGCTGCTGGTCGGCACCCTGCGCAGCGGCACGCCGCTGGCACCCGAGCAGCTTGACGAGGTGCGCCGCAACTGGTGGGGCCTGCGCGAGGCCGACGACGGCTGCACCCTGGCCGCCTCAGAGCTGTACAGCGCGCGCCAGCTGGGCGCCGCCGACATCTGGCGCAAGGCGCGCCTGGCCATCGACGCCAACCGCCCGCGCGTGGCGCGCAATGCGGTGCAGATCGTCGCGCCCGAGGCCTCCAGCCTGGTCACGCAGATCAACGACAGCCCGATGCGCTTTCTGATGTCGCAAGCCACGGTATCGGGCAGCACGCGCAAGGAACTGATCGCGCTGGCCCTGCTGAAGATGGGCAGCACCGATCCCGATACCGCCGCCGCCCAGCTGGAAGGCAAGTGGGGCGTGCAGATCACGGCCGAAGAGCGCAACTGGGTCTGGGGCGCCATTGGCCGCCAGGCCGCCACGCGGCTGGCGCCCAACGCGCTCGACTACTACGCCCGGGTCACCAAGGACGCCGACCTGAACGACGAAATGATCGCCTGGAAGGCCCGCGCCGCGCTGCGCGCCGGCAACTGGCGCGAGGTGCTGGCCGCCACCGCCGCCATGGACGCGCCGCTGCGCAGCGACAGCACCTGGGTCTACTGGCGCGCCAAGGCGCTGCTGGGCGGCGGCGCACTGGGCCCGGCGCCCGTCGCCACCGCGCCGCAGGCAGAGACCGCCGCCGAGCCGGCCGCCGCCACCGTGCGCGGCCAGCCGCCAGAGGCGCGCCGCGCCGAGGCCCAGCGCCTGTTCGAAAGCATCGCCAGCCCGCGCGGCTTCTACGAGCAACTGGCGCTGGAAGAGCTGGGCCAGCGCATCGTGCTGCCGCAGCGGCCGCTGCCGCCCACGCCCGAAGAGCGCGCCGCCGCGCGCAGCAACCCATCGCTGGCGCGCGGCCTGTACGCCATCCAGCTTGGCCTGCGTAGCGAAGGCGTGCGTGAATGGAACTACGCCACCAACCTGCACGACAACGGCGGCATGGGCGACCGCGAGCTGCTGGCCGCCGCCGAGCTGGCCTGCCAGAACGAGGTCTGGGACCGCTGCATCAACACCAGCGAGCGCACCAAGAACCTCTTCGACGTGGCCCAGCGCTTCCCCATGCCGCACCAGTCCCAGGTGGTGCAGCGCAGCCGCGCCATTGGCATCGACCCGTCTTACGTCTACGGCCTGATCCGCCAGGAGAGCCGCTTCATCACCGACGCGCGCTCGGGCGTGGGTGCCTCCGGCCTGATGCAGGTCATGCCCGCCACCGCGCGCTGGACCGCCAAGAAGATCGGCCTGGACGGCTTCCGCCCCGAGCAGATCAACGACCGCGACACCAACATCGCCATTGGCACCGCCTACCTCAAGCTGGCGCTGGACGACTTCCAGGGCTCCATGGCGCTGGCCGCCGCCGCCTACAACGCCGGCCCCGGCCGCCCGCGCAACTGGCGCAATGGCCCGGTGCTGGACGCCGCCATCTGGGCCGAGAACGTGCCCTTCTCCGAGACGCGCGACTACGTGAAGAAGGTGCTGGCCAACACCACCACCTACGCCGCCATCCTGAGCGGCCAGGCGCAGTCGCTGCGCGCGCGGCTGGGCACCGTCGGGCCCAAAGACCCGAACTTCGTGGAGCCGAACAAGGACCTGCCTTGATGCCCACGCGCTGAATAAACGCTGTCTAAATTGATAGCGGTAAGCCGGCGGTTTACCTGTGTTTCAGCATGTTTTGTACCTGAAATATAGGTGGCCCTACGGCATGTCGCTATCTATTTGATAGTTATGATCTGCGGCGCAGCCACCGCCGCCTGCCATTCCCCACCTCCTGAGTCATGACGACAGATATCTCTTTTTCGCTCGGCGCGCTGTGCGCGTCCGGGCTTCGCGCCGTGTCGCGCGCTGCCTTGCCGCTGGCCATGGCCGCCGCGCTGGCCAGCCTGCCGCTGGGCGCCAGCGCTGCCGCGCACAAGCATTCCCGTGCTGCCGCAGCGCACCTGAAGAAGGCCGGCAAGGCCAGCAAGGGCGTGCGCAATGTGGCGTTCGAGCCGCGCGCGCCGCTGGGCCACGGCCCGTTTGCCGCGCCGGCGCTGCGCTCGTCCATCGCCTACATGGTGGACCGCGAGTCTGGTGAGGCCCTGTTCGACAAGAACTCGCACGCCGTCGTGCCCATTGCGTCGATCACCAAGCTGATGATGGCCATGGTCGTGCTCGATTCCAAGGCGCCGCTGCCCGAGCAGATCCGGGTTACCGACGAAGACCGCGACGCCGAGAAGAACACCGGCTCGCGCCTGTCGGTCGGCTCGGTGCTGTCGCGTGAAGACATGCTGCACATCGCCCTGATGGCCTCAGAGAACCGCGCCGCCGCGGCACTCTCGCGCTACTACCCGGGCGGGCGCCCGGGCTTCATCGAGGCGATGAACCAGAAGGCCCGCGCGCTCGGCATGGTCGATACGCACTTCGAGAACCCGGCCGGCCTGTCCAGGCTCAACGTATCGAGCGCGCGCGACCTGGCCAAAATGGTCGATGCCGCCTACCAATACCCGCTGATCCGCCGCTTCTCCACCGACCCCAGCCACGAGGTCCATGGTGGCCGGGGCGTGCTCCATTACCGCAACACCAACATCCTGCTGCGCGACCCGAGCTGGGAGATCGGCGTGCAGAAAACCGGCTTCATCAACGAATCAGGTATTTGCCTGGTGATGCAGGCGACCATCCATGGGCGCCCGGTGGTCATGGTGCTGCTGGATTCCACCGGCCGGCATTCCGACTTTGCCGATGCCAGCCGCCTGCGCGCGCTGCTGGCCAAGGGCGAGCTGCGCGTAGGCAAGGCCGAGGCCGCGCGCGACGGCAATTCTTGAGGGGCAGCTCTGTGACTTTCCCGGTCACGCGCAGGCACTGCGCCGGCCGGCCGGGCCCCTACAGCTGCGTGCGCAAGCTCCATACTTCCGGGAACAGCACCACCTCCAGCATCTTGCGCAGATAGCTGGTGCCGCCGGTGCCACCGGTGCCGCGCTTGAAGCCAATCACCCGCTCCACGGTGGACACATGGCGGAAGCGCCAGAGCCGGAACGAGTCTTCGATGTCGGTGAGCTTCTCGCCCAGCTGGTACAGGTCCCAGTGCTGCTCGGGGTGGCGGTAGACCTCCAGCCAGGCTTGCTCCACGGCTTCGCTCGGCTCGCGCCGCTGGCTGCAGTCGCGCTGCAATTCCTCGGCGGGAATGGCGAAGCCGCGCCGCGCCAATAGGCGCAGCGATTCGTCGTAGAGCGAGGGCGCCTCGTAGGCCGCCTGCACCGCGGCCAGCAGGTCGGGGCGGTGCTCGTGGGGCTTGAGCATCAGCGGGTTCTTGTTGCCCAGCGCGAACTCGATGCAGCGGTACTGCCAGCTCTGGAAGCCGCTGGAGGCGCCCAGGTAGGGCCGCATGGCGGTGTACTCGGGCGGCGTCATGGTGGCCAGCACGCTCCAGGCGTGCACCAGCTGCTCCATGATGCGGCTCACCCGCGCCAGCATCTTGAAGGCCGGCGCCAGCTCGTCGGCGGCCACGCAGCGGATGGCGGCGTGCAGCTCGTGCAGCATCAGCTTCATCCACAGCTCGCTGGTCTGGTGCTGCACGATGAACAGCATCTCGTCATGCGCGGGCGACAGCGGCTTTTGTGCCGACAGCACGGCGTCGAGCTGCAGGTAGTCGCCATAGCTCATCGACTTGCTGAAGTCGAGCTGGGCTTTTTCCTCGGTGACGATGCGCGAGGGGTCTTGCGGGGGCGTGTCGTGGGTCATCTCAGGTGACAGCGTGCTGTTGCTTGAACTCTGGCCGGCGCCACTCGCCGCTGGTCAGCACCTCGCGCAGATGCTCGGCCGCATGCCACACGTCCTCAAAGCCCACATACAGCGGCGTGAAGCCAAAGCGCAGGATGTGCGCATGCCGTGCGCCGTCGCCCGCGCGGTAGTCGCCGATCACGCCGCGTGCGATCAGCGCCTGCACGATGGCGTAGGCGCCGGCGTCATCCTCGCCGCCCCAGCTCAGGCTGACCTGCGAGCCGCGCTGCGCATGCGCGCGCGGTGTGGCCAGGCCCAGGCCGTGGCCGGCGCAGCGCTCTTCCACCAGCGCAATGAACAGGTCGGTCAGCGCCAGCGACTTGGCGCGCAGCGCTGCCATGCCGCCCAGCGGCTCGGCGGCCAGCAAGGTGTCCAGCCCGCACTCGAGCGCGGCCAGCGCGATCTGCGGCTGCGTGCCGCACAGGTAGCGCGCAATGCCGGCGGCCGGCTCGTAGCCGGGCACAAAGGCAAAGGGCCGGGCGTGGCCCCACCAGCCCGACAGCGGCTGGCGAAAGCGCTCGGCATGGCGCGGGTGCGCCCAGACAAAGGCCGGGGCGCCCGGGCCGCCGTTCAGGTACTTGTAGCCGCAGCCCACGGCAAAGTCTGCATCGGCCTCTTGCAGCGCCACCGGCACCGCACCGGCGCTGTGCGCCAGGTCCCACACCACCAGCGCGCCGGCGGCATGGGCGGCGGCGGTGATGGCGGCCATGTCGTGCATGGCGCCGGTGCGGTAGTTGACGTGGGTCAGCATCAGCAGCGCCAGGCGGTCGTCGAGCGCGGCGGCGATCTCTTCGGGCTCCACCAGCACCAGCTCCAGGCCGCGCTCGCGCGCCAGCGATTCGGCAATGTAGAGATCGGTCGGGAAGTTGCTGCGCTCGCTGACGATGCGCTTGCGCCCGGGCGCGTCCTGCGCGGCAATGGTCAGCGCCGCGCTCAGCACCTTGTACAGGTTGACCGAGGTGCTGTCGGTGGCCACCACCTGGCCCGGCCCGGCGCCGATCAGGCGCGCAATCTTGTCGCCCAGGCGCTGCGGTGCGGTGGCCCAGTCGGCCGTGTTCCAGGCGCGGATCAGCTCGTGGCCCCACTCCTGCGTCACCACCTGGGCCACGCGGGCCGGTGTGGCGGCGGGCAGCGCGCCCAGCGAGTTGCCATCAAGGTAGAGCACGCCCTTGGGCAGGGTGAACAAATCGCGCAGGGCGCGCAGCGGGTCTTGCGCGTCCAGGCGCAGGCAGTCTTGCAAGGTGGTCATGGGGTGCGGGGGAAGAAATCAGGTCAGTGAGCGCAGAACGGCGCGCACGGGGGATGCGTCAGCCGTGGCCAGCCGCAGCGGCAGCGCGATCAGCTCGTAGTCGCCCTCGGGCACGTCGTCGAGCAGCAGGTTCTCCAGCACGCGCAGGCCGCGGCGGCGAATGGTCTGGTGGCTGTCCAGCGTCTTGCTGTCGGCCGGGTCGATGCTGGCGGTGTCTATGCCTATCAGCTGCACGCCGGCATCGGCCAGGCGCTCTATGGTGTCGGGCGCGAAGCCGGCCAGTGCGGCGTCCCAGCGGTCTACCGGCATCTGCGCATAGGTGCGCACCAGCACGCGTGGCGGCAGCTTGTGCGCGGCGTGGGCAATGTGTTCCCAGCGCACCAGCGGGCCGCAGCCAATGGCATGCACCACGCGGCAGGGGCCGAGATAGGGCGCGAGGTCCAGCGCGCCGATCGGCACGCCCTGCGGGTCGTAGTGCAGCGGCGCATCGGCATGCGCGCCGATGTGGGGCGACAGCGTGATCGTGCTCAGGTTGACCGGGCAGGCGGGCGTGATGCGCGCCAGCCATTCCTGGCGGTAGGGCGCATCGCCCGGGAACACCGGGCTGCCGGCATGCACCGGCGGCGAGATATCCCACAAGCGCGGGGCGGTGAGGGGCGTGGTCGAAGACATGGGCCTGACGCTATCACCGCAAAAAACCGCGTGGTGTCGGTTATTTCCAACAGGCCCTGGCCATCGCGCAGAATGCGGCCTTGCCTGCCCGTTGCCATGATCCGTCTCTACCTCGTCGTCTTCCTCGTCCTTATCCTGCTCAGCTGGGCCGCGCCCTGGCTGCGGCGTTTTGGCTTGGGCCGGCTGCCGGGGGACCTGCACTTTCGGCTGTTTGGGCGGCAGTGGGACGTACCCGTCACCAGCACGCTGTTGATCGGCGTGGTGGCCGGCCTGGTCGCCAAGTTTGTTTGAGGAAGCACCCATGCATGCCTGCGTCGATATCGGTGGAACCAAGCTGGCGGTAAGCCTGGCGCAGCCTGGCTCGCGGCAACTGCTGCACCGCCGCGCCGAGCCCACCGCCAAAGAGGGCGCGCCCGATGCGGTGGCGCGGCAGATCCTGCGGCTGCTGGGCGATGCCTGCGCAGAGGCGGGCATCACGCTGGCGGCGATCCGGGGCGTGGGGGTGTCCTCGGCCAGCCCCTTTCTGATGCGCGACGGGATGATCGAGGTGGCCACGCCCAATATCTGCGGCGGCCTGGCCGGTGCCGACCGGGGGCTGCCCAATGACTGGACCTCGTTCCCGCTGGAGGCGCCGCTGCGCGCCCACTTTGGCGCCGGCGTGCCGGTGCGGGTAGAGAACGATGCCGTCGCCGCGCTGGAGGCCGAGCGCCGCTGGGGCGCGCTGCGGGGCGTGGACCACTGCGCCTATGTCACCTGGAGCACCGGCGTGGGCATGGGCCTGTGCGCGGACGGCCGCGTGCTGCGCGGCAAGAACGGCAACGCCGGCCATGGCGGCCACACCTTTTCCAGCGGCAGCTATGAAGACCCGCTGTGCGGCTGCGGCAACGTGGGCGACCTGGAGTCATTGGTGTCGGGCACCGCCATGGGCCGGCGCTTCGCGGGCCAGGGCTTTCATGATGCCGCCGCCTTGCTGCAGGCCGCGCGCGCTGGCGAGCCAGCGGCGGCGGCCATCGTCGACGAGCTGTGCCACATCCTGGGCCGGGCGCTCTACAACGTGGTGGCGCTGCTGGACCTGCAGCGCATCAGCCTGGGCGGCAGCGTGTTCTGGCACCACCGCGAGCACCTGCTGCCGCGGCTGCAGGCCGAGCTGGCGCGGCACTTGCCGGCGCTTACGGCCGGGGTTGAGCTGGTGCCGGCCGGGCTGCAGGACAAGGTGGGTGACTACGCGGCCTTGGCGCTGGTCGATTGATTTTCGGGAAACCCCTCTTTGGGAGGGCAGGGCCCAGGCGCAACAATGGGCAGGACTGAAGGAGTCCCCTGAATGCATGTTGTTCCCCTGAGCCGTAGACGTTTTTCGATTGCCGCTGCCGCCACATTGGCAGCCCCCGCCTTTGCCCAGGCGCCCTGGCCGCAGAAGCCGATCCGCATCATCGTGCCCTACACCCCGGGCGGTTTCACCGACCAGATGGCGCGGCTGTTGCAAGTGGGCCTGCAGCAGCGCCTGGGCCAGCCGGTGGTGATAGACAACAAGCCGGGTGCCAACAGCATCATCGGCGTCGATGCGGTGGCCAAGGCGCCGCCGGATGGCTACACCTTTGGCGTGGTGATCGCGGCCTTCTCGGCCAACACCACGCTCTACCCCAAGCTGCCCTATGACCCGGCCAAGGACTTGCGCGGCGTGGCGCTGATGGGCGTGTCGCCATTGCTGGCGGCGGCGGCCATCCAGGCGCCGTTCAAGACCGCGCGCGAGCTGGTGGACTATGCGCGCGCCCATCCGGGCAAGGTGAGCTTTGGCTCGTCGGGCAATGGCTCGGCCGTGCACCTGACCAGCGAGCTGTTCAAGCTGCAAACCCAGACCGACATGGTGCACGTGGCCTACCGTGGCGCGGCGCCGGCGCTCAATGATTTGCTGGGTGGCCAGATCCAGTTCTGCTTTGATGCGCCCACCGGCTTGATCCCCTCGGGCAAGGCTGGCAAGGTGCGCTTGATTGGCGTGGCGGGCGACAAGCGGTTGCCGGCGGTGCCCGATGTGCCAACCTTCATCGAGCAGGGCTTTGCCGGCTTCACCGGCAGCACCTGGGCCGGCATGGTGGCGCCGGCCGGCACGCCCGACCCCATCGTGCAGCGCATGGCAGAAGAGGTCACGCGCATCGTGCGCAGCGAAGAGACGCGCCAGCGGCTCGACGCCATGGGCACCTTCCCGGCCGGCGGCACGCCGGCTGAATTTGATGCCTTCATTGCCGCCGAGACGGCCAAGTGGGGCAAGGTGATCCGCGCGGCCGATGTGAAGGTCGACGGCTAGCCAGCCAGGCTCACGCGCCATGCCTGGCGCAGCGGCACCAGGTCGCAATCCACCACCGGCCCCCGCCGCTCCAGCACCAGCACATCGATAGGGCCCAGCGTCAGCAGCGGGTGGTGCCAGGTGCCGCGGCGCAGGGTGATGCCTTGGCCGGGCTCGACGACAAAGGCCTGCAGTTGGGCTTCGTTTGGGCTGCCGTCGGCGGCGCTGGGGGCGACCACGGCCAGGCAGCGGCCGCTGCCCAGCGGCACGAAGGTCTGGCTGCCGAGTGCGTGGCGCTCCAGCAGGCGCAGCGACCAGGGCGCGGCATGCTCGGGGCCAGCGGTGCGAAACAGCGTGAGGCAGGGCGCACCGCCTTGGGCCAATAGATCGGGCGGCGACTGCGCATCAAAGCGCTGGGCGCTGCCGCCGTTGATGGCCAGGCCGGTGTCTTGCGGCACCAGCAGCGCTTCGCCAAAGGGCGCAAAGGCCTCGCGCGTGAGCGGCTGGGCCTGCAGCGTGTTCACCGCGCGTGGGCCAGCATGGCGTGCAGCAGCACGTTGGCGCCGGCGGTGAGGTGGGCGGGCTCGGCCGATTCGATCTCGTTGTGGCTGATGCCGTCCTTGCAGGGCACGAAGATCATGGCCGTGGGCGCCTTGTTGGCGACATAGACGGCGTCGTGGCCGGCGCCGCTCACCACTTCCATGTGGGCCAGGCCCAGCGTGTCGGCGGCGTCGCGCACGCTGGCGACGCAGGCCGGCGCGAAGTGGCAGGGCGGGAAGTACACCACCTGCTCTATCGACACCTGCGCGCCGGCCGCGCTGGCGATGCTGGTGCAGGCGGCCTTCAGTGCCGCGTCCATGGCCAGCAGGCCTTCGTCGGTGAGGTTGCGCAGGTCTACGCTGAACTTGACCGTGCCGGGAATGGTGTTGCGCGAGTTGGGCAGCACCTGCATGAAGCCGACCGTGCCGCGCCCGTGCGGCGCCTGGTCAAGCGCGATGCGGTTGACCTGCTCGACGATGCGTGCAGCCACCAGCAGCGCGTCGTGGCGCAGCGGCATGGGCGTGGGGCCGGCGTGTGCTTCCATGCCGGTGACGACCACGTCGTACCAGCGCTGGCCGAGCGCGCCGGGCACCACGCCGATGGTGAGCTCGTGCGCCTCCAGCACCGGGCCCTGCTCGATATGCGCCTCGAAGTAGGCGCCGAACATGCCGCCCGGCACCTCGCCCGCGGGCTGGGTGCCGGCGTAGCCGATGCGCTGCAACTCGTCGGCCACGGTCTTGCCGTCGATGTCGGTGGCGCGGTGCGCATGCTCCAGCGTGAAGGCGCCGGCAAAAACGCCCGAGCCCATCATCACCGGCACGAAGCGCGAGCCCTCTTCATTGGTCCAGGCGATCACCTCGATCGGCGCGGCGGTCTCGATGCCATTGGCATTGAGCGTGCGCACCACCTCCAGCCCGGCCAGCACGCCGTAGTTGCCGTCGAACTTGCCGCCGGTGGGCTGCGTGTCGATGTGGCTGCCGGTGGCGACTGCCGCGCGCGTGGGGTCGGTGCCGGCGCGGCGGGCAAAGATGTTGCCGATCTGGTCCACGCGCACCGTCATGCCCTCGGCCTTGCACCAGGACACGAACAGGTCGCGGCCCTGGCCGTCGAGGTCGGTCAGGGCCAGGCGGCAGACGCCGCCCTTGTCGGTGGCGCCGATCTCGGCCAGATCCATCAGCGACTGCCAGAGGCGGTCGCCATCGGTGCGCAGCGTGGCGGCGGTAGTGGGAGCGGGGCGGGTGGGGGCAAGCAGGGACATGGGATCAGCTTTCAAGAAGTTGGGCGGCCAGGGCGATCAGCGATTGGTCGCTGCCCGGCGGGCCGATCAGCGAGAAGCCCAGCGGCACGCCATCGATGGACATGAGCGGCAAAGAGAGCTGCGGGCAGCCCGAGAGCCCGGCCAGGCACAGCATGCGGATGGCGCGGTTGCGGTAGTCGTCGAGCGAGGCTTCGGACTCGGCCAGCAGCGGCGCCACCTGCGGCATGCTGGGCAGCAGCAGCACGCCGTCTTCGCCCAGCAGCGTGTGCAGGCGCTGGCGCAAATCGCGCTGCACGGCGCTATGCGTGGCGATGTTGGTGGGCGCCACGTCGCGCGCCCAGGCAAAGCGATCGGCCACGCCCGGGCCCAGCTGCAGGCCGTAGCGCTCTATGGTGGCGCCCTGGCTTTGCCAGGCCTGCACGCCTTGCAGGTGGCGAAAAGCCCAGTACAGCGTGTCGAAGGCGATGCCGCCGGTGGCCTGCACGGGAGTGGGCGTGCCCAGCACCAGCGCCAGTCGGTCGAGCGTGGCAGAGAACAGCGCCTGCACCGCAGGGTCGAGCAGGCCCAGCACGTCGGCGGCTACCAGCCAGCGTGGCCGCAGCGGCAGCGGCGCGCTGTCTTCGCCCAGCAGCACCTGGCCCACGCGGGCAAAGGTGGCAATGTCGCGCGCAAACCAGCCGCAGGTATCAAAGCCCGGCGACAGCGGCATGCAGCCCGCCAGCGAGATGCGCTCATGCGTGGGCCGCAGGCCGATCAGCCCGCAGTGGCTGGCCGGCGCGCGCACCGAGCCGCCGGTGTCAGAGCCAATGGCAAAGTCCGCCAGCCCGTTGGATACGGCGGAGGCCGAGCCCGAGCTGGAGCCGCCGGTGATGCGGTCTGGCGCGGCGCCGTTGCGCGGCGCACCAAAATGCGCGTTCTTGCCGTTCATGGAGAAGGCCAGCTCGTCGGTCACCACCTTGCCGACAAAGGCCGCGCCTGCTGCCAGCAAGCTGTCCACCACCGGCGCCGATGCGGGCTTGATGCCCGACAGCGCCAGCACATGCGGGTTGCCGCAACCGGTGGGGTAGCCGGCCACGTCGTAGATGTCCTTAATGGCAAAGCAGAGACCCGACAGCGGGCCGGCCGCAGCATGCGGCGTGCCGCCGGGCGGCGCGGGGTAGGGGACAAAGCAGTGGGCGGGGGCGGCGCTGGTGTCGGTCATGCCATTGGTCTCCTTTTGAAGAAAATAGGCCTCTAGCCCAGGTGGTACCTGGGGGTATAGCTATCATTTTTGAAGTGCTGCCGGGGTGGCTCAATGCCGTTCGCCCTGAGCCTGTCGAAGGAGCCTGCCCTGAGCCTGTCGAAGGGCTTCGACAAGCTCAGCCCGAACGGTGTTGTGTCATGCATCGCGAAAGCATCCATCGTCATGCCGGCAGGGCATGCACGGGCACCACGCCGGCCTGGATCTCTTCCAGCCGCAGGCAGCGCGCGCTGTGGCCGGTGCCCAGCACTTCTTCCGGCGGCTGCGTGCTGCGGCAGGCCTCGTCGGCCCAGGCGCAGCGCTCGGCAAAGGCGCAGCCCGCGGGCAGCTTGGACAGATCAGGCGGCGAGCCCGGAATGGTCTGCAGGCGCTTGCCCTTTTGCATGGCACCGTGGCTGCGGCTGCGCAGCAGCGACTGGGTGTAGGGGTGGCGCGGCTTGGTCAGCAGCGTGGCGGCCGGGCCTTGCTCGACGATGCGCCCGGCATACATCACGGCCATGCGGTCGGCCACCTCGGCGGCGGCGCCGATGTCGTGGGTGACAAAGACAATCGCCAGCCCCATTTCTTGCTGCAGCTCGCGCAGCAGCAGCAGGATCTGGATCTGCACCGTGGCGTCAAGGGCGGTGGTGGGCTCGTCGGCCAGCAGCACCTGCGGCCGGCAGGCCAGGGCCAGCGCGATCATGGCGCGCTGGCGCATGCCGCCCGACATCTCGTGCGCATAGGCGGCCAGCCGCCGCTCGGGGCTGGGGATGCGCACTTTCTCAAACAGCGCCAGCGCGCGCGCATGGGCCTCGGCCTTGGAGACGTTCTCGTGGCGGCGGATGGTCTCGATGATTTGCGCGCCCACCGGGTAGACCGGGTCCAGCGCCAGCAGCGGCTCCTGGAAGATCATGGCCACCCGCTTGCCGCGCAGCGCGGCCAGGGCGGTGGAGGACATGGCCAGCACGTCTTCGCCGGCGACTTCGAGCTGGCCGGTGATGCGCGTGCTGCGCTCGGCATGCAGCCGCATGATGGCGCGCAGCGTCACGCTCTTGCCCGAGCCCGATTCACCGATCAGCGCCACGACCTCGCCCTGGCGCAGCTCCAGGTCCACGCCGTTGACGGCCTCGATGCGCTTGCCCGGCGCGTGGAACTCGACCTTCAGGTTCTGCATGCGCACGGCCAGCGCGGCCTTGTGTTGTGCGGAATCAGCCATGGCGGGCCTCCGGGAAGATGTCGGGCAAGGTGCTCAGCGCAAAGGGCACGGCCGACGCGGGCGCGGCGGTGGTGGGGAAGTCTGGCGTCGGGTCGTAGTCTGATTCGGGCTGCCAGCGCAGGCAGGCCACGCCGTGGCCCGGTGCTGGCTCGACAAACGCGGGCATCTGCTGGCCGCACACCGGCTGGGCAAAGGCACAGCGGGTGTGGAAGCGGCAGCCCGGCGGCGGATCGATCGGGTTCGGTGGGTCGCCCGACAGCGGTGCCTCGGTGGTGCGCTGCAGCGGGTCGGTGCTGGGCATGGACTGCAGCAGGGCGCGGGTGTAGGGGTGGCGTGGCGCATCGAACACCTGCTCGGCCGGGCCAACTTCCACTACCTGGCCCAGGTACATCACCAGCACGCGGTCGCTCACGTAGCGCACCACGTGCAGGTCGTGGCTGATGAAGAGGTAGGTCAGGCCGAAGTCGCGCTTCAGGTCTTCCAGCAGGTTCAGCACCTGGGCCTCTACCGACTTGTCGAGCGCGGACACGGCCTCGTCCAGGATCACCAGGCGTGGCTCCAGCGCCAAGGCGCGTGCGATGTTCACGCGCTGGCGCTGGCCGCCCGACAGCTCATGCGGGTAGCGGCCGGCAAAGCGCGCCGGGTCCAGGCCCACGCGCGCCAGCAGGTCATGCGCACGGTTCAGGGCCACGCGCGCCGACACGCCGTGCACCGTGGGGCCGAAGGCCACCGAGTCCTCGATGGTCATGCGCGGGTTGAGCGACGAGTAGCTGTCCTGGAACACCATCTGCGTCTGCCGGCGAAATTCACGCAAAGGCAGCCCGCGCGAGCCCACCGTCTGGCCGTCGAATATCAGCTCGCCCTTGTCCTGGCGGGTCAGCTGCATCAAGAGGCGCGCGGTGGTTGACTTGCCGCAGCCGGATTCACCGACCACGCCCAGCGTCTCGCCCTTTTTGATGTCAAAGCTCACGTCGTCCACGGCGCGCACGGCCGGGCGCGGGCCGCGCAGGCCCAGGCCCTTGCGCTTGAGCGGGAAATGCTTTTGCAGGTGCTGCACGCGCAGCAGCGGCTGGCGCGGGCCGCCCAGGTCGCGCGGGTCGGCCAGGGCGGCGGGGGTGATGTTGGAGATGCTCACGACTTGACCTCCATGGCAGAGCGCAGGCCGTCGGCCAGCATGTTGAAGGACACGGATGTGATGAAGATCAGCGCGCCCGGCAGCGCGGCGATCAAGGGCTGGCTGTAGATGGCCGTGCGCAGGGTGTTGAGCATCAGCCCCCATTCCGGCTGCGGCGGCTTCACGCCCAGGCCCAGAAAGGACAGGCCCGAGGCCAGGATCATGGCGACCGAGATCAGGCTGGTGGAGTAGACAAAGATCGGCCCGACCACATTGCCCAGCACATGCCGGCGCACGATGGTGAAGGGCGATGCGCCCGATGCGCGGGCTGCGTCCACATAGTCGCTGCGGCGCACCTGGGTGGTGACGCTTTCGGCAATGCGCGCGATCTGCGGCACAAACACCACGGTGAGCGATATCAGCGCATTGGTGATGCCCGCGCCCAGCGCGCCCGACAGCGCAATCGCCAGCAGCACGGAGGGGAAGGCATAGAGCACGTCGATGCAGCGCATCACCACCGTGTTGACCTTGCCGCCCGCGTAGCCGGCCAGGATGCCGATGCCGCCGCCGATCACAAAGGCCATCAGCACCGGCGCAATGCCCATGAACAGCGACAGCCGCCCGCCCAGCATCAGGCGCGACAGCATGTCGCGGCCCAGCTCGTCGGTGCCCAGCGGGAAGCCCGGCGTGCCAACCGGCCGCAGGCGCTTGAACATGGAGGTGGCAAACGGGTCGGCCGGCATGAGCCAGGGCGCGAGGATTGCCGCCAGCACCAGCAGTGCGATGACGGTGGCAGCGCCCATCGCAACAGGGTTGCGCACCAGCCGGCGCAGCACGTTGGCGCCGTGGCTGCGCGAGCGCTGTACGGGCTGGGTCAGGATGGGGGAGTTGAGTACGGCGGACATCTCAAGCCCTTTCAATGCGGGGGTCGAACACGGTCTGCAGCACATCGACCACCAGGTTCAGCGCCACGAAGAACAGCGCCAACACCAGAATGGTTCCCTGCAGCAGCGGCAGGTCGCGCTGGAAGATGGCCTGGTTCAGCAGAAAGCCGGTGCCGGGCCAGGCGAACACCGTTTCGATCAGGATCGAGCCGCCCAGCAGGTAGCCCAGTTGCAGGCCCATCACGGCCAGCGCGGTGGGCGCGCAGTTCTTCACCACGTGCTTGAACACGCCAAGCTCGCCCAGGCCGCGCGCGCGCAGCCCGATCACGAACTCTTGCGACAGGATGTCGGCCACCAGCGCGCGCACCGTGCGCGCGACGATGCCCATGGGAATGAAGGACATGGTGATGGCCGGCAGCACCATGTACTTGATGTGCTCCAGGTCCCACTTCCAGGCGCCCGAGCCATCCGGCCCGGCGCCGGTGGCGGGCAGCCACATCAGCTGCGACGAGAACACGATCACCAGCACCATGCCCAGCCAGTAGTGCGGCACGCTGACACCAATCACCGAAATGAAAGAGGCCGCGCGGTCGGCCCAGGAGTTGCGGAAGTAGCCCGCCACAAAGCCGAACAGCGCGCCAAAGAAGAAGCCGATCAGCGTGGCCATCGCGGCCAGCATGAAGGTGTTGCCCACGGCCTTGAACACCTCTTGCGCCACCGGGCGACTGGTGGCGATGGAGGTGCCCAGGTCACCATGCAGCGCGCGCCACAGCCAGTGGGCGAATTGCTCCGGCAGGCTGCGGTCAAAGCCGTAGAGCTTCATCATCTGCTGCTGCAAGTCGGCCGAGGCATCCGCCGGCAGGATCGCCACCAGCGGATCGCCCGGCGCGATGTGCACCAGCATGAAGCACAAGAAAGACACGCCAAGCATGATGGGCAGGGCGTAGCCCACGCGGCGGAGAAGGTAGGCAAGCATCGTGGGCTTTCTTTTTTTGCTGGATCGGCAACCGTTCCAACCACCGTTTGATCAAGAACCGTTCGGGCTGAGCCTGTCGAAGCCTTGCTTGCGTGGGGCAAGCCCTTCGACAAGCTCAGGGCGAACGGGGTTTAGTTCATGTCCATCGTGGCCAGATCGATGAACCAGCTCTTCGGCTGCACCACGCCCTTGACCTTGGGCGACATCGCACGCGGCCCCACGTCATGCGCCACGAACAGGAAGGGCGCCTCGTCCACGATGTGCGCATGCAGGTTGGCCAGGGCCGTGTCGCGCTGCTTGTCGTCGAAGGTGGTGCGGGCTTTCTCCACCAGCGCGTCCATGGTCGGGTCGCTGTAGTAGCCCCAGTTGTTGGACACCGGCGGCTGTGCCTTGGTGCTGACGAAGCGCACCATGGCAAAGAACGGGTCCATGGTGGCGGCGCTGACGTTGGTGGCGTTGGCACCGTGCGCGCCCGGGTCCTTGGCGCCCAGGCGCCAGCTGGAGAACAGCGTGTTCCATTCGACCACGTCGAACTGCACGTCGAAGTAGCAGTCCTTCAGGCTTTGCTGGATGAACTCGTTCATGGGCAGCGGCTGCATCTGGCCCGAGCCCGAGGCAGAGGTCTGCACCTTCACCTTCACCGGCTTGGCGGCGGAGTAGCCGGCCTCTTGCATCAGCTTCTGGCCGGCGGGCACGTCGTACTTGATCTGGAACGTGGGGTTGCCGCGCCATGGGTCGCCGGGTTCGGCGATGCCGGTGGCCTCGGCCATCAGGCCGCCCAGCAGCTCTTTCATGGCGGTGCGGTTCACGCACAGGTTGGCGGCCTGGCGCACCTTCTTGTCCTTGAAGGGCGAATCCGGCAGCACCGAGAACTGCCAGGGCCACAGGTGCGGCTGCAGGTTGGAATAAAGCTTGAAGCCGCGCGCCTTGATGGCGTCGAGCGAATCCGGTGCGGGGGCCTCGATCCAGTCCACCTGGCCAGACATCAGGGCGGCGGTGCGCGCGCTGGCCTCGGGCAGGGGCAGCAGCACCACGCGGTCGATCTTGGGGCGGCGCTTGGCGTCCCAGTAGTCGGCGTTCTTGACCATCTCCAGGCGCTCGCGCGAGACGAACTTGCTCTGCTTGAACGGGCCGGTGCCCGATGAATCGGCGGCAAATGCGGTCCAGGCCTGCTTGCTGCGCTCGGCCTTGTCGGTGACCGAGGCCGGCACTGCGGCCAGCTTCTTGGCCCAGTGCGCGGGCGAGGCCATGAACAGGTTGGTGAGGTTGATCGGCAGGAAAGAATCCGGCTCGGAGGTGGTCAGCTCCACCGTCAGGTCGTCCACCTTGCGTGCGGTGCGCAGCGTGGGCATGCGCGATGCGGTGACGCCGATCTGCGCCGGGTCGAACTGCGGCGCTTCCTTGTCCAGTACCTTGCCCACGTTCCACACCACGGCGTCGGCGTTGAAGGGCGTGCCGTCATGGAACTTCACGCCCGGGCGCAGCTTGAAGATCCACTTGGTCTGGTCCTTGGCATCCACCGCCCAGGACACGGCCAGGTCGGGGATCACCACGCTGGGCTTGGTGGCGGACGACAGGTCCCATTGCGTCAGGCTGTCGTACATCGGGATGCCGGTGAAGCGGTTGCCCTCGTAGCCCTGGTCAGGCTGGCCCGAGGTGCGCGGGATGTCGCCCGCCGTCATGGCGATGCGCAGCACCTTCTCTTGTGCAAAAGCCCCGGTACAGCAGGCCAGGGACAGGGCCGCAATGCACGCCAGGCGGAAAGGGCGTGCGGCACGGGTCGGCGTCAGCGGGTTCAGGCTCATGGGGGCTCCGGTTCAAGGATGGTTGTGAACGTGGAAGCCTCCAAGCAATAGGCATGCCTAATATTTGTTGCTATCGCTAATCGATATATATGAGCTGATTAACGGTGGTTTAAGGGCCTGGAAGCCGCTGCGCCAGTGCCCAAACTGGTGCATTGCCCGCTCTCAGTGCGCGATGGATTCCGAAATCGCCCGCGCGCACTCGATCACCAGCGGCGCCAGCTTGCGGCGTGCTTCCTCCAGCGTCCAGCGGCTGCTGGGCGGCGACAGGTGGACGGCGCCTATGGCCTGGCCGCGGCTGTTCTGGATCGGCGCGCCCACGCCCATGTCGCCCAGAAACAGCTCCTCGCAGTTCACCGCGTAGCCAATCTGCCGGCACTCATCGATGCGCGCCAGGATGGCGTCTACGTCGGTCAGCGTGGCGGGCGTGCGCGGCGCGCGGGTGGAGGCCTCCAGCATCTCGCGCACCTGGGCGTCGGGCAGGCGGCTCAGGTAGGCGCGGCCGGAGCTGGTGCAGTACATGGGGATGCGCATGCCCACCGGCGTGAGCATGGGAATGAACTTGGAGGTGACCAGTTGCGACACATAGACCATCTCCAGCCCGACCGGCTCGGTCACGCTGGCCGTCTCGCCGCTGGCATTGGCCAGTTGCGACAGATAGGGGTGCGCGATGCGGATCAGCGGGTGCGCCGCCAGGTAGTTGAAGCCCAGCTCAATCACCTTGGGCAGCAGTTGAAAGCGCCGCGTCTGCGGGTGCTTGCCGATGTAGCCCAGCACCTGCAGCGTGTGCACCGTGCGCTGGGCCGAGCCCTTGCTCATGCCCGCCAGCTCGGCCAGCTCGCCCAGCGTCAGGGTGCGGTGCGCGGCGTCGAAGGCGCGCAGCACGGCCAGGCCTTTTTCCAGCGACTGGTTGAACAGCGGATCGGCCACCGGGGCCGGCGCCCGCGGCTTGCCGGCACGGGCGGCGGAGGAAGCGGACGAGGGCGTCATGGGCGGGCGGCGTTAAAGCGGATCAATGAAATCGATTATCGATTTTAGGGTGATCTGCCCCAAGCGCGCTGTCGCCTTGGTGTGCTGCGTTTTGGGGAGCTATTAAATAAATAGCTGGATGCCGTTGTTCTGCCTGCGTTTCAGCATTGTTTATGGCTGAAATGCAGGTGACACGCCGGCATGCCGCTATGTATTTTGATTTTCCCGCTTTATTCCGGGTCCACGTAGCGCAGCCCGGCCTTGGCCAGGGTGTCGCGCATGCCGTAGATGTCCAGGCCCAGTTCGCCCTTGAGGAAGCGGGCGCGGTTGCCGGCTTCCTTGGCTTCGCGCGCGGCGCAGGCGGCGGCGACTTCGGCGGCGAGGGCGCGGGGCACGACCACCACGCCGTCATCGTCGGCCGCGACCACGTCGCCCGGGTGCACCAGGGCGCCGGCGCAGACAATGGGCACGTTGACCGAGCCCAGCGTGGCCTTGACCGTGCCGCGTGCCGAGAAGGCGCGGGCAAAGGCCGGGAAGCCCATGGCGGTCAGCTCTTTCACGTCACGAATGCCGGCTTCGGTCACCAGGCCGACCGCGCCGCGCGAGCGCAGCGAGGTGGCCAGCAGCTCGCCGAACATGCCGTCGGTGCTCTCGGCGGTGCAGGCAACGACGACGACGTCGCCCTCGCGCACCTGCTCTACGGCCACGTGCAGCATCCAGTTGTCGCCGGGCTGGGCCAGCACAGTCACCGCCGTGCCGCACAGGTGCGCGCCGGCCCAGGCCGGCCGCAGCACCGGCCGCGCCAGACCGGTGCGGCCCATGGCTTCGTGGATGGTGGCCACGCCGTACTTGGCGAGTTCGGCCACGGCGGCGGCATCGGCGCGCGGCGGTTGGCGCACGACGGTGCCGAGGTTGTGCAAGGCGGCCATATCAGAGTCCCTTCGCTTTCAATGCGCGGTCCAGGCGCGGGAATACGCGGCGCGCATTGCCTTCGAACACCTTGTGCCGGCCCTCTGCCGACAGGGCCGGGACGGCGTCGACATAGCGGCGCGTGTCGTCGAAGTAGTAGCCGGTTTCCGGATCGATGCCGCGCACCGCGCCCACCACTTCGGAGGCGAACAGGATGTTGTCCTCGGGGATCACCTTCAGCAGCAGGTCTATGCCCGGCTGGTGGTACACGCAGGTGTCGAAGAAGATGTTGTTCAACAGGTGCTCCTTCAGCGGCGGCAGCTTCATGTCCTGCGCCAGGCCACGGAAGCGGCCCCAGTGGTAGGGCACCGCGCCGCCGCCGTGCGGAATGATGAACTTCAGCGTCGGGAAGTCCTTGAACAGGTTGGAGGTCAGGCACTGCATGAAGGCGGTGGTGTCCGCGTTCAGGTAGTGCGCGCCGGTGGTGTGAAAGCAGGCGTTGCAGCTGGTGCTGACGTGCACCATGGCCGGCACGTCCAGCTCCACCAGCTTCTCGTACAGCGGGTACCACCAGCGGTCCGACAGTGGCGGCTCCTTCCAGTGGCCGCCGGACGGGTCGGGGTTCAGGTTGCAGCCGACAAAGCCGAACTCGTTCACGCAGCGCTCCAGCTCTGCGATGCAGGTCTCGGGCCGCACGCCGGGCGACTGCGGCAGCATGCAGCCGCCAATGAAGTTGTCGGGGAACAGCTGCGCCACGCGGTGCACCTGCTCGTTGCAGATGGCGGCCCAGGTGGCGCTGGTTTGCGCGTCGCCGATGTGGTGGGCCATGAAGCTGGCGCGCGGCGAGAAGATGGTCAGGTCGGTGCCGCGCTCTTGCTGGATGCGGATCTGCGCGCCCAGCACGCTCTCGCGCAGCTCGTCGTCGCTGATCTTCAGCTCTGACGCCTTGGGGCCGGCGGCGGGGTTGCCCAGCGCGTCGATCTGGCGCTTGCGCCAGTCTTCAAGCGCCTTGGGCGCGGTGGTGTAGTGACCGTGGCAGTCGATGATCATGGGGCGGTGGGCCTTTCAGGTGAGAGGGCTGGCGCGCCGGGTGGCGCCATGCCTTGCGGGGTGAGGGCTTGCACGGCGGCAGGCGATTGCAGATAGGCGATGAAGGCCGCCGCCTGCTCTGGCGCCGGCGCTGCGGCGCAGATGCCGGCAGAAAAAATGGTGCTGATCCCGGCACCAGCCGGCATCTGCCCGAGCAGGCTGATGCCGGCGTGGTGAATGAGTTCGCTGCGCTGCTGGAAGCCCAGCGTGGCCGTGCCTTGCACCAGCAGCTCGCCCACCGGCACGCCCGGCGGCGCCTGCACCAGGCGCGGCTGCAGTTCTTCCAGCAGGCCCCATTGCTGCCATAGCGCCAGCAGCGCCTTGCCGCTGGGACCGGTCGAGTAGCCAATGGCGCGCGCCGCGCGCAGTGCCGCGATCAGTTCTGCCTGGCGGGCGATGGACGGGACCGGCGCGCCTTGCGCCACGGCGGCTGCTACGTCAGACAGGGCGATCGGTGCCTCGCTGCCGGCGCGCACATGGCCAGCTTGAGCCAACTGCGCCAGCGCATCCGATGCCAGCACGACCACGTCAAAGGGCTCGCCAGCGGCAACGCGCTTGGCCGCGTCCACGCCGCCGATGGATACCAGTTCCACCTCGACTCCCGAGGCGGCGTGGAATTGCCGCGCCAGCGCCACCAGCAGCAGCCGGGTCGCCATGGACGAAATGCAGCGCAGCCTGGTGCCAGCTACGGCGGGTATGTTTGTCTCCATCGCGTCCATTGTGCAAAAGCGGCCCGCAGGGCAACAGGCGCGCCTTTGACTAGCAGCTAGAGCAAATTCGCATATCCGGCGGCCTGCTATGTTTCTACACTGCGGCTATGGACCTGAAACAGCTCGAATACTTCATCCGCGTGGCAGAGCTGGGCAGCTTCACCCGTGCTTCCATTGCCATCGACATCGCCCAGCCGGCGCTCAGCCGCCAGGTGCGGCAACTGGAGGTGGAGCTGCGGCAGAACCTGCTGATCCGCAACGGCCGCGGCGTGGTGGTGACCGAGGCCGGCAAGCGCCTGTTGGAGCATGGCCGCGGCATCCTGCACCAGGTCGAGCGCGCGCGCGAAGACCTGGGCCGCATGCGCGGCGCGCTGGCCGGCCGCGTGGCAGTGGGCCTGCCGCCCAGCATCGCCAAGCTGCTGACGGTGCCGCTGACCCGCGCCTTCCGCCAGCGCCTGCCCGAGGCCACGCTGTCGATCACCGAGAACCTGTCCACCGCCATGCAGGAATCCCTGCTCACCGGCCGCCTGGACATTGCGCTGCTCTACAACCCGCAGCCCTCGTCCGACGTAGACAGCGTGGTGCTGCTGGAGGAAGACCTGTTCCTGGTCAGTGCCGCACACGGCGCGCCGCTGGAGCGCCAGCCGCTGTCGCTGCGCGAACTGGCCGAAGAGCCGCTGGTGATCCCGACCCGGCCCAACGCCATCCGCATGCAGGTAGAGGCCGAGCTGGCCAACATCGGCTGCCGCCCGCAGATCGCACTCGAGATCGACGGCGTGGCCGCCATCCTCGACCTGGTGGCCGACGGCGCCGGCAGCGCCGTGCTGTCGATGAACGCGGTGTCCACCGCCGCGCGGCCACAGGCCTATGCCACGCGCCCCATCATCAAGCCGCGCCTGCGCAGCCGGCTGGCGCTGGCGGTGAGCTCGCAGCGCCCGGCCACGCTGACGCAGCAGGCCATGCTGGAACTGATCCGCGAGCTGGCGCAGCAACTGCTGGGCGGCGGCGTGGATATCTCCTCTGCCAGAACGGCATAGCTGCTAGCGCCGTGCCTGGCTTGTGGGCCCGGCCGCTGGCCCCGATAGTCGGCTGATAAGTACGACTTCGGAGACAACACCATGGCCGGTATTCCACGGCGGCATTTCAATCTCGGTTTGGCCGGCAGCTTGCTGGCGGGCTCGGCACTGGCGGCGGCCCCGCGCGACTGGCCCACGCGGCCGATCCGCCTGGTCGTGCCCTTCACGCCCGGTGGCTCCACCGACATCCTGGCGCGCTCCATTGCCCAGAAGCTGACCGAGGCCTGGGGCCAGCCAGTCGTCATCGACAACGTGCCCGGCGCGGGCGGCTCCATCGGCGCCGACAAGGTCGCCAAGGCCACGCCCGACGGCTACACGCTGCTCATGGGCCACATCGGCACGCTGGCGGTCAACCCCTCGCTCTACCCGCGCCTGCCCTACGACCCGGTGCACAGCTTTGCGCCCGTGGCCTGGGTGGCGCGCGTGCCCAATGTGCTGGCGGTGCACCCCTCGGTGCCGGCACGCACGGTGAAAGAACTGGTGGCCTACGCCCGGGCCACGCCCGGCGGCCTCAACTACGGCTCGGGCGGCAACGGCAGCGCGGCCCACATCGCCATGGAGTACTTCAGGCTGCAGACCGGCGCGCCGCTCACCCACGTGCCCTACCGCGGCACCGCACCCGGCGTGACCGACCTGATCGCCGGCCAGATCCAGCTCATGTTCACCGGCGCGCCCGCCGTCATGCCGCCGGTCAAGGCCGGGCAACTGCGCGCGCTGGCCGTGTCCTCGCCGCACCGCATGAAGGCCTTCCCCGACCTGCCCACCGTGGCCGAAAGCGGCTGGCCAGGCTTCGAGGCCGACCAGTGGTACGGCGTCGTCGCCCCGGCCGGCACGCCGGCGGCCGTGGTGGCGCAGCTCAATGCGCAGATCAACCAGGCGCTGGGCACGCCCGCGCTGGCCGAGCGCTTCTCCGCCGAAGGCGCGGAGGCCACGCCGGCCAAGCCGGAGGTGTTTGGGCAACTGATCGTGCGGGAGATTGCGCGGTGGAAGCCGGTGCTGGCGGCGGGGAATGTCAGGGCTGAATAGGTTTTAGCGAAATATGCCTCTAGTCCAGGTGCTTCCTGGGCTATTAGCTATCTATTTGATAGTTGGTGTGTCTTGCTGGCGGCAGGAGCCGGGACTCGCCCTGCTAGGCAAAGAGAAGGCGTACCGGAGTCAGGGGCCCTTCGGGCTTCCCTGCGCTGCTTCTGTGATGTCGAATGCCGGCGTGCGACGCCCTTGCTGCCGATCTGCACTGTGCCGCAGCCGTAACCGCCATTGATCTGGTGAGTCGAACCACGGCAGCGACAAGGTGAATGGCCGCCGCTGACAGAGAGAGCCCCGAGCGTGAGAGCGCCGGGGCTTTTTCTTTGGGTGTCGCCTGCTTGTTGATTGATGGGTGCAATCGGGCGGGGCGGGGCAGGGCCATCTGGTGCGGGCGGCCGGTGACGCCAGCAAGGCGCTGCTGGAGAGCCAGGGCCTGGGTGAATCTGGCTGGTGAATCTTGACGCTAACGTGGGGAGCGAGATCAAGAAGTTCCGCCTGTGCGTGGTGGCGTCGCCGGCCGAGCTGAATGACCACCTTCGGACGGTGATCGTGGCGCCGATGACGCCGAAGGGCTTTGAGGCCCCGTTTCGGGTGCCGGTAACGCACGCTGGCACCAAGGGACTGATCGTGCTGGACCAACTCCGGGCGGTCGACAAGGTGCGCCTGGCCAGGAAGCTTGGAGCGGTGTCGGCCAAGACTTTGACAGCGACCCTGGTGACGCTGCAGGAGGTGTTTGCAAGCGTAGTCTGATATATGGTTTGCCATATGGCATAGGCCGCCATATACTGCGATACATGGCATCACGTCAAACCTCTATCCCAAGACCGACCGCCCGCGTCGGATGGAACAACCGTTCGCAGACGGTGACTATGCCGCTCGAATATCGGTTCCCCGAATCTGTGCGTGAGGTGTTCATCCGCCGAGAAGGTGAAAGCGTGGTCTTGACGCCGCGACCGACTGATTGGTCTGGTTTCTTTGCGTCATGCATGAAGGCCTCATCCGACTTCATGGCAGAAAGCGACCGTTTGCCGGTGCAGGAGCGCTCGTTTTGACGGCGCAACTCTTCATGCTCGATACCGATACCTGCATCTTCCTGATGCGAGGTGGGTCTGAGGCGCTGGCGGCAAAGGTGCAGTCGGTGCCGCTTCAGCAACAGGTAATGTCGGCAGTAACGTTTGCCGAGCTGGCATATGGCGTGCAGGCCTCTGCAGCCGCCAAGCGCAAACAGAACCAAGCTGTGCTCGACAGCTTGGCCTTGCACCTGGCAGTGTTGGACTGGCCTCAAGATGCAGCGAGACATTACGCCGAAATTCGCGCCGATCTCAAGAAGCGCGGCGCGCAGCTTGGCGCTGCTGATCTGATGATCGCGGCCCATGCACGGGCCATGGGCGCCATCGTGGTCACGAACAACGTGAAGGACTTCGGGCGCGTGAAGGGCCTGCAAGTCGAGAACTGGACCAAGTAGGAAAACAGCCGTGCGCCCTTGCGTGATACCGCGCTGCTGCTCACCCTCTATGGCACGGCCCTGGCTGTCCTGGCCGAAGACGGTGAACCCTGTTCGCTGACCCAAGCGGACGCGCCGCTTGGGCCTGTTAGCTCGACCGAGCGTCAAACGGATAACCTGATGGCGGGTTGCTTCGTGTCCGTTGACGCGCCAAACGCCTTACACTAAAGTAAGGAAAAAGGAATTTGCAATGGCGACTGCCACACTCAGCTCCAAAGGCCAGATCACAATCCCCGTCGATGTCCGTAACGACCTTAAGGTGGATACGGGTGATCGCGTTGAATTCGTCCAGATCGGGCCTGGACGGTATGAGTTCGTGGCCGCCACCCGGGAGGTCGCTGAACTGAAGGGCATGTTCGGGCCTGCAAAGAAGACCGTTTCGATTGAGGCCATGAACGCGGCCGTCGCACGGCGCGGAGCCGCAGCGCGGTGATCGGTCTCGACACGAATGTCCTCGTGCGCTACATCATGCAGGACGATCCTAAGCAGTCTGCGAAGGCGACCAAGCTGATTGAATCACTCGATGCTGACAAGCCCGGGTTCATCACCATCATCACGGTGGTTGAGTTGTATTGGATCCTGACTTCCAGCTACGAACTGGCCGGCGAGCAAGCCGCGCAAGCGCTTGAATCCATCATTCGCACCAAGCAACTTGTGGTGGAGCGAGCCGACGTCGTAATGCGTGCCCTACGGGTCTATAGCGCAGGGAAGGCGGATTTCTCTGATTGCCTGATTGAGCGTTCCGCATCCAGTGCTGGCTGCTCTCAAACGATGACTTTCGATGTCCGCGCCTCGAAGCACGCGGGCATGACCCTCGTCGCCTGAAGCGCATGAACCACGAACTGGCCAGCGCTTGACGGCGAACGGGGCCCATGGATAGCAAACAGCTAGTTGAGTACGCGATCGGCTTGTGCAGACCTTCCTTGGCTTTCTATTTGGTGGCGGACTGCTTGACCAACCGATCCGCATACTCCTGCCACGCCGCATCCTTGCCAATGCCAGCAAACACCCCTTCCCGCGCCAGCTTCGCCACGCCATCGTGCTTGTCGGCAATGGCCGCCGCCATCAGCGGCGCAAAGCCAGCCTCTTGCACGGTGCGGGCGGATTCGCGCATTTCTTCGGCGCGGCGCTTGCCGTGTTGCACCACGCGGCTGAAGAAGTAGGCGCCTTGCTGCGGCCAGTCGATGCTGGGGAAGGTCTCGGCCAGCGTCGGCAGCACCTGGTCTTCCACGCCGTAGTGGCGCGCGGTGCTGTAGCTCTCGATCACCAGCGCTTCCAGGCCCTTGATCATGATGCTGCGGCACATCTTGATGGCCGATGCCACGCCGATGCGCTCGGCCACCGCCGTGGCGTCCATGCCCCAGCCGCGCAGGCGCTCGGCCAGCGCCGCTGCCTGCGCGCCGCCCAGCAGCATGGGCACGCGGATGCCGTAGGGCGGCACCGAGGTCATGACGCCGGCTTCCACGTAATGGGCGCCGCGCGCATCGATGGCGGCGGCGGCTTCCTGCTTGGTGCCGGGCGAGGCCGAGTTCAAATCCAGGAACAGCGCGCCGGGGCGCATGAAGCGCGCGGCTTGCGCCGCTACTTCGAAGGTGTGCGACGCGGTGACGGCCGAGATCACCAGGTCGACCTGCGCCAGCGCCGCAGCGCTGTCAACGGGCTCCAGGCCGGCCGCGCGGGCGTGCGCGGCCTCGGCCTCGCGCGCTGCCTGGCCGGGCGCCAGGCGCAGGTCCCAGACCTGGATGCCGGCCACGCCGGGCTGGCCTTGCAGGCCGGCGGCGAAGATCTTGCCGACCTCGCCGTAGCCGATCACGCCGATGCGCAGGGAAGAGGGGAGTTGTGACATGCGTGAGTCTCTTGATCGTGGCTTCAGAACCGGTGCCGGATGCCGGCGCCCAGGCTGCCCGCGCCGGCGTAGCCGGTGAGCTGGTCGCGCAGGTAGATGGCGTAGATGTCGGTGCGCTTGGACAGGTTGTAGTCGTAGCCGGCGGCCCAGGTGGTGCGGTGCGTGTCGCCAGCGCCCTGCACCTCGCGCGTGGTGCGCGATGCAGAGGCCATGATGCGCCCCGCGCCCACCGGCACGGCTGCACCCAGCTGCAGCGTGTCGGCCGTGGTCTGGATGTCGGGCGTGCGGCTGCGCAGCAACTGGCCGTACAGCTGCACGGCCTTGAAGTCATACGAGGCGCCGACCAGTGCCGCGTTCTGCCGGCCGATGGCGGTGGTGAAGCCGGGCCCGGTCTTGGCCTGCTGGGCTGACACCACGGCCGCGAACGGGCCGCGCTCGTAGTTGACGGTGAGGTTCAGGTTGCGCACGCCGGCACGGTCCTGCACCTCGCCAAAGCCGTACACCAGGTTGGCGCGCAGGCCGGCCACGGTGGGCGACGAATACTGCAGCGTGTTGTCCCACACGCTGTCGCCCAGCACGCTGCGGTTGTAGGTGGGCTGCCAGGTCTGCAGCATCACGGGCGAGAACTGCAGCGAGCCGCCAAACGGGTTGAACGCGCCGGTCGCCAGGAACAGCGGGTTGGTCTGCCGGCCGGCCGCTACCTGGCCAAAGTCGCCGCCCAGGCCAACCCAGGAGTTCTTGGAGAAGAATGGGTCGGTGGCGTTGCGCCCGTACACGCCGGTGTCGGTCTGGAAGAAGCTCTCCAGCATGAACAGCGCTTTCAGCCCGCCACCCAGGTCCTCGCTGCCGCGCACGCCCCAGAAGGCGGTGTTCATGCCGCCGCTGTTGACGACGGTGGTGCGGCCGGTCTGGTCGCTGCGGCGCAGCGTGCCGGCGTAGGCGTCGATCAGGCCGTAGATCTGCACGCTGGAGCTGGGGGCGCTCTGCGCGAAGCTGGTGCTGGCAGCGCAAGCAGCGGCAAGCAAGGGAAGGGCGCGCAGGGCTGCGCGCGTCCGCTTCATGGGACGTGTTGGCATGGTGTCTCCGTGTTTTTTAGGGAAAGGAAAGAAAGTGCTCAGTCGTACCAGTACAGCCGCGTCGGGTTGTCCACCAGCAACTTGTGCAGCAGCGTGGCGTCTTCCGTGAACAGCGGCAGCAGGTCGACCAATTTGCCGTCGTCGGGCATCTCGCGCACGTTGGGGTGCGGCCAGTCGGTGCCCCACAGCACGCGGTCTGGTGCGGCCTCGATCAGGCGGCGGGCAAAGGGGGCGGCGTCGGCATAGGGCGCGCCCTGCGTCGACAAGGTGTGCGAGATGCGCTCCGCGCCGCTGACCTTGACCCAGGCGCGCTCGTCGCGCATCAGGTCCAGCAGCATGGCGAAAGGCTGTTGCTCCAGGCCGTGTTCGACCATGGTGCGGCCCATGTGGTCGATCACGAAGGGCACGGGCAGCGTGTCCAGGAAGGCGCGGTAGGTCAGCAGGTCTTCCGCGTCCAGGTGCAGCACCAGGTGCCAGCCCAGCGGCTGGATGCGCTCGGCCATGCGCAGCACGGTCGGCAGGTCGGGCGCGCCGCCCAGGTGCTGCACGAAGTTGAAGCGCACCGAGCGCACGCCGGCCTTGTGCAGCGCGCTCAGCTCGGCGTCGCTCACGCCGGCGCCCACCATGGCCACGCCGCGGTAGCTGTCGGGCGACTGCGCAATGGCGTCGAGCATGGCGCGGTTGTCATGGCCGTGCACGCTGGCCTGCACCAGCACCACGCGCTCTATGCCCAGCAACTGGTGCAGCGCGCGCAGCTTGGCGGCCGGCGCATCGGGCGGCGTGTAGCGGCGGTTGTCCGAATAGGGAAACTGCTCGCCCGGGCCGAACACGTGGCAGTGCGCGTCGCAGGCGCCTGCCGGTAGGCGCAAGGCCGGGCGGCTGGGGTTGGGATGGGGGGGCGAAATGCTCTTCATGGGCGTCAGGGCTTTGGGGTTCAGGTCATTGCTTGGGGATGCCGGCCTGCTGGATCACGGCAGACCAGCGCTTGATCTCGCTTGCCAGCAGGGCGGCCTGTTGCTCGGGTGTGCTGCCACGCGGCTCCACGCCCAGGTCCTGCAGGCGCTTCTTCACCTCGGGCGATGCCAGGGCGGCGTTGGCTTCCTTGTTGAGGCGTGCCAGCACATCCTTGGGCGTGCCGGCCGGCGCGGCCAGCGCGTTCCACGAGGCGACGTTGAATTTTGGCGCGCCGCTTTCGGCCACCGTGGGCACGTCGGGCAGGTTGGGGGAGCGTTTCTCGCCCATCACGGCCAGTACGCGCAGCGCCTTGCCGGTGACCTGCGACAGGACCGGCGCCAGAATCTCCACCGCCGCATCCACCTGGCCGCCGCGCAGCGCGGTGACCACGCCCGGCGTGCCGTTGAAGGGCACCACCTGCGCGTCGATACCGAGCGAATTCTTGAGCAGTTCGCCCGCCAGGAACTGGGTGCTGCCGGTATTGATGGTGCCGACGTTGAGCGTGCCTGGGTGCGCCTTGGCGTGGGCCACCAGGTCCTGCAGCGTCTTGAACCTGGAGTTCTCCGGCACCAGCACCGCGATGTCGAAATAGCCGAGCATGGATACCGGCGCGAAGTCCTTCACCGTGTCATAGGGCAGCGACTTGAACAGGCCCACGCTGACGGCCGTGCCGTTGGACATCAGCAGCAGCGTGTGCCCGTCCGGCGGTGCCTTGGCGACCGTGTCCGAGGCCACCACGCCGCCGGCGCCGGGCTTGTTGTCCACCACGATGCTCTGGCCCATGGATTCGGACATCTTCTGCGCCACGCTGCGCGCGGTCAGGTCGGCCACGCCGCCCGGCCCGAAGGGCACGACCAGGCGGATCGGGCGCGAGGACAGCGGCTGTGCCTGCGCGGGCGCGCCGGCAAGGGTGGCCAGGGCCACCAGCAATGCGGCGGCGAAGGTTCGGCGGGGGGAATGCATAAGTCTCCTTGGAATCCTGGGAAATGGAACGCGGGCGGCTGTCCCGCCGCTGCCGCGACTATTCCGCGCGGGCCGCCCCTGCACAACCGGCTGTTTGCACTGGGAGATATATCAATGCGGCATGGCCGGCCAGGGCCCCGCGAAAATTCCATAATGCGGGCCATGGAAACCAAGTGGCTCGAGGACTTTGTCAGCCTCGCGGAAACGCGCAGCTTCAGCCGATCGGCACAGCTGCGCCATGTGACGCAGCCGGCGTTTTCGCGCCGCATCCAGGCGCTGGAGGGCTGGGCCGGCACCGATCTGGTGGACCGAACCTCGTATCCCACGCGCCTGACCGCCGCCGGCGAGACGCTCTACGCCCAGTCGCTGGAGATGCTGCAGGCCTTGCAGAGCACGCGCGCCATGCTGCGTGGCCACACCGCAGCCGGCAAGGACGTGATCCAGTTCGCCGTGCCGCACACGCTGGCCTTCACCTTCTTCCCCACTTGGGTGTCGGGCCTGCGCGAGCGCTTCGGCCCCATGCGCAGCCGCCTGATCGCGCTCAACGTGCACGACGCCGTGCTGCGGCTGATGGAGGGCAACTGCGATCTGCTGATCGCCTACCACCACAGCACCCAGCCGATCCAGCTCGATGCCGACCGCTACGAGATGGTGGTGCTGGGCGAGGAAACCGTGGCCCCGTTCTCGCGTCCCGACGCCGACGGCCGGCCCATGTTCGAGCTGCCCGGCCGCAGCAGCCAGCCCTTGCCCTACCTGGCCTACGCGCCCGGCGCCTACCTGGGCCGCGTGGTCGAAACATTGCTGAAAGAGGCCGGCACGCCCATCCACCTGGACCGCGTCTATGAGACCGACATGGCCGAAGGCCTGAAGGCCATGGCGCTGGAAGGCCACGGCCTGGCGTTCTTGCCGCACAGCGCGGTACGGCGCGAGCTGCGCAGCCGCCGCCTGGTCAGTGCGCTGCCGGCCGAGCAAACCGGCCTGCAGATGACCATGGAAATCCGCGCCTACCGCGAAAAGCCGGCTGCCCCGCGCGAAGGCGTGACGGGTCGCGGCCGCGCGGCCGTGGCGCGCCGGCCAGCCGATGCGCTCTGGGCCTTTCTGCAGAACCCGTCCACCGTGCGCAGCGCCGGCAAATAGGCGGCTGCGTGGTGTGCCGGCCCGGCATTAGGGTTTGTCATTAGTCCATGTTTTTTTTGCATGAAGCGGAGAGCAACTGGCATTGGTCAGCCTCCGCCGCCAGCCGTACAGTTCGCAACACCTGCCGTTCGCCAGCTTGGGCACGGAGCTTGCAACCGTATGTTTCCGACGGAGATGCTACGGGTCTGCCGATGCACCGGAATGATGCCCATGCGCAATCTCTTTGCACCAACTTGGCGTGCCCTGGGTGTTACCCGCGCGCAGCAGGCCTGGATTCCGTTCTAGACTCTCCCTTACTTTCATCCTCGCTTACTAGGAGATTTGCATGAAGAAACAACTGTTGGCCCTCGCGGTCGCGGCCCTGGCTGCTGGCGGCGCGTTCGCCCAGAACACCGACACCCTCGCCAAGATCAAGGCTTCGGGCGTCATCACCGAAGGCGTGCGGGAATCTTCGGGTCTCTCCTACACCCTGGGCGACGGCAAGTACACCGGCTTCCACTACGACGTCTGCGCCAACATCATCAAGGACCTGGAAAAGTCCCTGGGCAAGAAGCTCGAGACCAAGTACCAGCCCGTGACCTCGCAAAACCGCATCCCGCTGGTGCAAAACGGCACGGTGGATCTGGAGTGCGGCTCCACCACCAACAACACGGCGCGCGCCAAGGACGTGTCCTTCGCCTACACCACCTATGTGGAAGAAGTGCGCATCCTGGTCAAGGCCAACTCCGGCATCGCCGGCATCAAGGACCTGAACGGCAAGACCATCGCCACCACCACGGGTACCACCTCGGTGCAGACCCTGCGCAAGAACAAGCGCGCCGATGGCCTGACCTTCAAGGAAGTGTTTGGCAAGGACCACTCCGACAGCTTCCTGCTGCTCGAGTCCGGCCGCGCCGACGCCTTCGTGATGGACGGCTCGATCCTTGCATCCAATGCAGCCAAGTCCAAGGCTCCCAGCGACTACAAGATCGTCGGTGAAGTGCTTTCCGTCGAACCCATTGCGATCATGATCCGCAAGGACGACCCCGCCTTCAAGAAGGCCGTGGACGACAGCATCGTGGCCCAGATCAAGTCGGGCGAGATGGCCAAGCTCTATGACAAGTGGTTCATGCAGCCGATTCCTCCGAGCAATGTCAAGGTCGGCCTGCCGCTGTCTGCCGCGACCAAGGATGCATGGGAGCATCCGAACGACAAACCTATGGAAGAATACGCAGCCAAAGAGTAAGCGCTAACCATGCGCTGATCGACGCCCACCTGCAAGGTGGGCGTTTTTTGTTGTCCACACCGGGCGGCAAGGACAGGCCGGAGAGACGGCCAGTGAGTCGTGCAACAGTTTGAGAAGGAATCCCTATGGGATCGAATTGGGATTGGCAGATGTTTCTGCAGGACCCAGGGGGCGAGTACCCGACCTACTGGCAATGGATGATGTCCGCATGGGGCTGGACGGTGTCGGTGTCGGTGTTGGCGCTGATCGTGGCCCTGGTGTTGGGTTTTGTCATCGGGACGCTGCGCACGCTCCCCGATAGCCCGGTCTGGGCGCGCCTGGGCAATGCCTGGGTGGAGTTGTTTCGCAATATTCCATTGCTGGTGCAGATCTTCCTCTGGTACCACGTGGTGCCGGCCTTGATTCCGCCGCTGCGCGGTGTGCCGAGCTTTGTGCTGGTGGTGCTGGCGCTGGGCTTCTTTACCTCGGCGCGGATCGCCGAGCAGGTGCGCTCGGGCATCCAGGCCCTGCCGCGCGGCCAGCGCTATGCGGGCATGGCCATGGGCTTCACCACCTTCCAGTACTACCGCTACGTGCTGCTGCCGATGGCTTTTCGCATCATCGTGCCGCCGCTCACCAGCGAGACGATGAACATCTTCAAGAATTCCTCCGTGGCCTTTGCCGTGTCGGTGTCTGAGCTGACCATGTTCGCGATGCAGGTGCAGGAAGAAACCTCGCGCGGCATCGAGGTCTACCTGGCCGTGACGGCGCTCTACATCGTGTCGGCCTTTGCGATCAACCGCATCATGGCGTTCATCGAGAAGCGCCTGCGCATCCCTGGCTTTGCCTTGCCTGGCCGCGCCGGAGGGGGCCACTGATGAATCTCGATTTCTCTTTCATGAATTGGGAGCTGATCCGTGCCTTCGTCCTGAAGGGCTTCTGGTTCAGCATCACCCTGACCATCGTCGCCACGGCTGGCGGCATTCTGCTGGGCACGCTGCTGGCGCTGATGCGCCTGTCGGGCAAGAAGGTGCTGGAAGTGCCGGCCGTGATCTACGTCAACGGCATGCGCAGCATCCCGCTGGTGATGGTGATCCTCTGGTTCTTCCTGCTGGTGCCCTTTTTGATCGGGCGGCCCATCGGCGCGGAAATCTCGGCCTATGTCACCTTCATCGCGTTTGAGGCGGCCTACTTCAGCGAGATCATGCGCGCCGGTATCCAGTCGATCCCGCGCGGCCAGGTCCACGCCGGCCAGGCCGTGGGCATGACCTACGGCCAGAACATGCGCCTGGTGGTGCTGCCGCAGGCCTTCCGCAACATGCTGCCGGTGCTGCTGACGCAGACCATCATCCTGTTCCAGGACACGTCGCTGGTGTATGCCATCGGCGCCTACGACATGCTCAAGGGCTTCGAGACTGCGGGCAAGAACTACGGTCGTCCGATCGAGTCTTACCTAGTCGCAGCGGTCGCCTACTTCGTGATCTGTTTTGCCTTGTCCTGGGCGGTCAAGCGCCTGCACAAGAGAATCGCCATCATCCGCTAACCCCCAGGCTTCGCGCACTTCGTGTCGCTTCGCCAACCCCCTTGCAGGGGGCAATACCAGCGGCCCGGCAAAGCCGGTTCCGCGGTATTTCTGGCATAGACCTCGCTTCATGCGTAGTGAATGTGCCAAGCGCAGTAACTGACAGGAGAAAGAAATGTCCGAAAAAATGATCGAAATCAAGAACGTCTCCAAGTGGTACGGCCCGGTGCAGGTGCTCAACGACTGCTCGGTCGGTATCAACAAGGGCGACGTGGTGGTGGTGTGCGGCCCGTCCGGGTCGGGCAAGTCGACGCTGATCAAGACCGTCAACGCGCTCGAACCCTTCCAGAAGGGCGAGATCACGGTCAACGGCATTCCGCTGCATGACCCCAAGACCAACCTGCCCAAGCTGCGCTCCAGGGTCGGCATGGTGTTCCAGCATTTCGAGCTGTTCCCGCACCTGTCGGTGACCGAGAACCTCACGATTGCGCAAATCAAGGTGCTGGGCCGCAGCGCGGACGAAGCCAAGACCCGCGGCCTGAAGATGCTCGACCGCGTGGGCCTGATGGCGCACAAGGACAAGTTCCCGGGCCAACTCTCTGGCGGCCAGCAGCAGCGTGTGGCGATTGCCCGCGCGCTGTCGATGGACCCGATCGTGATGCTGTTCGACGAACCCACTTCGGCACTCGACCCCGAGATGGTCGGCGAAGTGCTCGACGTGATGGTGAGCCTGGCCAAGGAAGGCATGACCATGATGGTGGTCACCCACGAAATGGGCTTTGCGCGCAAGGTGGCCAACCGCGTGATCTTCATCGACGTTGGCGGCCGCATCCTGGAAGACTGCTCCAAGGACGACTTCTTCGGCAACCCTGATGCGCGCCAGCCGCGTACCAAGGATTTCCTCAACAAGATCCTGGCGCACTAGGTTCACCCCCAGGCTACGCGCTTCGCGTCTTCGCCTTCCCCCTTCCGGGGGCACATCCAGCGGCCCGGCAGAGCCGGTTCCGCGGATGTCTGCGCATAGGCTGTGCGGGTTTTGGGGTGTGGCGGATTTTGGTGAAATAGGCCTCTAGCCCTTGTGTAGCCTGGGCTTTTGGCTATTTAATTTGTAGCATCGGTCGATCATATGAAAAGCCCCGCGGCTTGCGCCGCGGGGCTTTTTTGCATGGCTCAGCGGCTGAGCCGCTGGGCGAAGAAGGCCAGGATTTCGTCGCGTGCGGCCAGGGTGGGCTGGCCGGCCTGGTCGATCAGGTGGGCGGTGACCACGCTGTGCGGGCTGGCCACCACCTGGGCGAAGAAGGGGGGCGTGTCGGGGTTGGCTGCGCTGTCGGGGAGTACGCGTGCCACGAAGCGCTTGCCCAAAGCCTTGGTGAAGGCCGCGAAGCGCTGCGCCCTGCAGTGCTTGTCGCCCTCGAAGCGGTAGGCCATGACCGTCAGGTCCTCGCGCTCCAGCCGTTCACGGACGGCGGCCAGCTCCTCGGGCGCCATGTTCGTGGCGGCGGGGTTGTCCACGGGCAGCGAGGGCTGGCACACCACCGGTGCCAGCAGCGCGGGCTCGAGCATCATGGAGAGCGCGAAGTTGCCGGTGAAGCACATGCCGATCGCGCCCACGCCCGGGCCGCCGCACTCGGCATGTGCCAGGCGTGCCAGCGCGCGCAGCCATTGCGTGACCGGGCTTGATTCGTTGGCGGCGAAGGCGCGGAACTCGGCGCTGACGCAGGCGCGCCGGAATACGGCCACGCCTTCTTCCGCGCCGGGTACGGCGCCGTCGCGGCCGAACAGCGAGGGCATGTAGACGGTGAAGCCGGCGTCGCGCACCCAGCGTGCGAAGCGCGCCACGTGCGGGCTGATGCCGGGCATCTCGGTCATCACGATGACCGCTGGGCCGTGGCCGGCGACGTAGACCTTCTTCTCGATGCCGTCCAGGTTGATCTGGCGCGGCGTGAAATCGTCCAGCGGATCGTCTTCGGTCAGGGCGCGGGTCGTCGTCATGGCTGTCTTCCGGTTATTGAAGAGAAAGGGTGCGCCAGGTGCTGCAGGTGGGCATAGCCCGCGCTGCGGGCGAAGTCGGGCAGCGTCCAGATCTCACCGCCCACGCCCCATGCGCCGTCGGGTACTTCGTCGAGCACCACCGATGTCATGAGGCGCCGCCGGTCGTCGGCCGGCATGGCTTGCGCGAAGGCGGCGTGCATGCGCGCGGCATAGAGGCTGCGCGACGCGCCGTCGAGCACGCCGGCCGGCAGCAGCACCCGCGCCATGCAGGGCAGGTATTGCGCGGTGGCGTCGACACCGCCGCAGGTCCAGCCGCCGGTCGCGATTTCGTCGACGAGCACCCAGCACATGAAGCGCGCGCGGGGCTCGTCCGGCATCTGCTCCACGGCCGCAGCCGCTTCATTGATTGTGCGCACCAGCGTGGCGCGGCTCTCGCCGGGAAAGGCGCCGTGGGGAATCTTCACAAGGATGTTGGGCATGCTTGTATTGGGCCCTTCGTGCCACCAGAATGGCAGTGTCAAATTTGACTGTTTAGAGGCTTAATCAGACAGCTACCAAGAATGCACGACTTCACTATCCTGGTGCTGCCCGGCGCCTTCAACTCCAGCATGGCGGTCACGCTCGACATCCTCGGCACCGCGCAGGCGCTGGCGGCACGGGCCGGCGTGGCGCCGCCGCGCTGGCGGCTGTGCTCGGTGCAGGGCGGCCCGGTGCCGCTGCAGGCCGGCATGACCATCGACACGACACGCATGCCCGCACGACCGCGCGGCGACCGTTCGATATGGGTGGTGCCGGGGCTGGGGCTCAACACGCCGGGCGAGATCCGCCGTTGCCTTGAGAGCGACGCGGCGGCTGCGGCGGTCGCGGGTCTGGTGCGGCATGCGAAGGGTGGCGGGCAGGTCGCGGCCTCGTGCTCGGCGGTGTTTCTGCTGAACGCCGCCGGACTGCTTCAGGGGCGACGCGCCACCACCTCGTGGTGGTATGCGCCGCTGCTCAAGACGATGGCGCCCGGCTGCACGGTGGATGCCGACCGCATGGTGTGCGCCGATGGGGCGGTGGTCACGGCCGGTGCTGCCTTTGCACAGACCGACCTGATGCTGCACCTGCTGCGCGAGCGCTGCGGCAGCGCGCTCAGCGACCTGGTGTCACGCATGCTGCTGATGGATGCGCGCCAGGCGCAGGCGCCGTTCATCGTGCCGGAGGTACTGGCCAGCGGCAGCGAGCTGGTGGCGCGGCTCGCGGCACGGATCGAGGCGGCGCTGCCGCAGGCGCTTTCGGTCAGTGGGCTGGCACGCGAGTTCTGCATGTCCGAGCGCACGCTGTCACGCCACGTGCAGAAGGCCACCGGCAAGAGTCCCCAGGCCTTGCTGCAGAGCGTGCGGCTGCGACGCGCGCGTGCGCTGCTGGAGTCCAGCCGCATGACGGTCGAGCAGGTGGCCGGGGCCGTGGGCTACCAGGACGCCACGGCGCTGCGGCGCATGATGAAGAGGCTGGCAGGCGCCAACCCCAGCCGCTACCGCGTTTGATGCGGCCCTGCTTTCAGCCGGCCAGGTGCCGGCTGAACCGCGGCGCTTACTTCTGGCGTGCCGCGATCGCCTTCTCGGCGCGCGTCACCAGCTCGGTGCCGACGGCGGATTTCCACTTGTCGTAGACCGGGCGGGTGGCCTTGGCAAAGGCTGCGTGCTGCTCTGGCGTCAGCTGGGTCACGGTCACGCCCAGAGCGGACAGTTCCTGCACAAAGGGCTTGTCGGCCTCCACCAGGCCCTTGCGGGCGATGGCGATCTCTTGCTGGCCGGCGTCGAAGGCGGCCTGCTTGACGATCTCGCGGTCGGCTGGCGTCCAGCTGTTCCAGATCTCCTTGTTGGCGACGAAGATCAGCGGGTCGGCGACGTAGCCCCAGAGCGTGAGGTGCTTCTGGCCCACGGTCTGCAGCTTGGCCGCGGTGTAGACCGCCAGCGGGTTCTCCTGGCCGTCTACCGCGCCACTGGCCAGCGCGGGCTGGGCATCGGCCCAGCTCATCTGCGTCGGGTTGGCGCCGAGCGTGCTCATGGTCTCCAGCACCAGCGGCGAGCCGACCACGCGGATCTTCAGGCCCTTCATGTCCTTGGGCGACTGGATCGCGTGCTTGGAGTTGCTGATCTCGCGAAAGCCGTTCTCGCCCCAGGCCAGCGGCACGGCACCGGCCTTCTCGATCTCGGCAAAGATGTCCTTGCCGACCTCGCCCTGCGTGAGTGCGTCGATGGCGGCAAAGTCCGGCATCAGGAAGGGCAGCGAGAACAGGTTGAGCTGCTTGACCTGCGGCGACCAGTTGAGCGTGGAGCCCACGGCTAGATCGATCACACCCTGGCGCAGCGCAGTGAACTCGCGCGTCTGGTCGCCCTGCACCAGTGATGTGCCGGGATAGAGCTTGATGTTGATGCGGCCCTGGGTGCGCTCCTTCACCAGGTTGGCCCAGATCTCGCCGCCCTTGCCCCAGGGGTATGCGGGGCCCAGCACCAGCGACATCTTGTACTCGGCCCGGTAGTTGGGCGGGACCTGCGCCGTGGCGCCGAGCGAGAGAGCGAGGCCGGTCGCGGCCAGCGCCAGACCGAGGATGGAACGGCGGAACTTCATGGGGCTAACTCCTCTTTGAAAAGCGGGGATGACACAGGACGAAGCGAATAGAAATGCATGCGGCCGCCGCCGGGCCGCGCCTCCCCTCGGGGGTGGCGAACTACACGCAGCGAAGCCAGTGAGAAGCCGGGGGCTCATGGATAACTCACAGATAGCCTAGGCGGCGAGGCAGCCACAGCGCCAACTCTGGCCAGGCAATGACGGCGACCATCACCAGGAACATGGCGAACAGCATCCAGCCGACCCAGCGCACGGTTTCTTCCATACGCACCTTGGCGATGCGGCAGGACACCATCAGGTTCACCGCCAGCGGCGGGGTGAATTGGCCCAGCGCCACCTTGAGCGTGAGGATCACGCCGAACCAGACCGGATCCCACTTGTAGTGCTGCACGATGGGCCAGAGCAGGGGCACGAAGATCAGGAAGATCGAGACACCATCGAGGAACATGCCGACCGTGATCAGCATCAGGATCAAGAGCGCCAGCACGCCGTACTCGCCCAGGCCCGAGTTGACGATGGCGCGGGTGATCGGGTCGATCACGCCCAGCGTGGAGAGCGAATAGGCAAAGATGCCTGCCAGCGACACCACCAGCAGGATTACCGCCGACAGCTCGCCCGACTCGCGCAGGATCACGAACAGGTCGCGGACCTTGATCGTGCGGTGTATGCACATGCCCACGAACAGGCCGTAGAACACTGCTACCACGGCGGCCTCGGTGGGAGTGAACCAGCCAGCGCGCATGCCGCCCAGGATCAGCACCGGTGCGGCCAGGCCCCAGACCGCTTCGCGCAGGCTCTTCCAGAAGGCCGGGCGGGGCAGGGTGGATTCGAGCGCGCCCATCTTGTGTTTGCGCGCCAGCCACACGGCCGGCACGATCAGCGCGATGCCGGCCAGGATGCCGGGGATCATGCCGGCGGCAAACAGCGCCGGCACGGAGGCGCCCGGCACCAGCACCGAGTAGACGATGAAGGCCACCGAGGGCGGGATCAGGATGTCGGTGGCGGCTGCTGCGCCGACCACGCTGGCCGAGAACGCCGCCGGGTAGCCGGCGCGCGACATGGCCGCGATCATCACGCCGCCCACCGCCGCCGCGTTGGCCGGCCCCGAGCCCGAGATGCCGCCCAGGAACATCGCCACCACGATGGCCACCAGCGGCAGCATGCCCGAGCCGCGGCCGACGATGGCGATGGCGAAATTCACCAGCCGCAGCGCCACGCCGGAGCGGTCGAAGATGGAGCCCACCAGCACAAACATGGGGATGGCCAGCAGCGGGTACTTGCCCAGGCCGGCATAGAAGTTTTGCGGCACAGCCAGCAGGCCATACCACTGCGTATCGAGGTTGGCCAGCGCAATGGCCGCGGCGCCGGCCAGGCCCAGCGCTGCGCCGATCGGCACGCCGACCAACATCATCAGGATGAAAAGCGTAAACAGCAGCGTCGCGATCATGCGGCGCCCCCGCCGCCTTGTTTGCCTTCGTCGACGCGGCCTTGCCGGCGGCGCCGGATGAACAGGCCCAACGCCCGCAGCGCGATGCCCAGCGATATGACGGGCAGCCAGATCGAGTACCACCACTGCGGCACACCGATGCCGGGGGAGGTCTCGCCGTAGCGGTAGTCGTCCCAGACCACGCGCACGCTCAGCGCGGCGATCAGCAGGAACAGCAGGGCCACCATCAGCGCGCCGAACTGCGCCAGGCGCGTGCGCCGCTTCATCGAGCCGCCCTCGGCGAAGTACTCGATGCGGATGTGGCGGTCACGCGCCACCGCGGCCGAGCCGCCGATGAGTGCCAGCACGATCATGAGGAATACCGAGAACTCTTCCGTCCAGGCAAAGGAGCTGTTGGTGAAGTAGCGCACCAGCACGTTGGCGAAGGTGATCAGCGCCAGCACCGCCATGACGATGACGGTGAGCCAGTCTTCTATCGCCAGCGGCACGCGGGTGGGTTCGTCGGTTTCTGGGGTGGGATCGGGGGCCGGGCTGGCGGCATCCAGCAGCGGGCCGGATTCGGGGGGCGAAGACATGGCGTAGAGGCTGGAAGCTGGGGGACGGAAGCTGCAGGCTTGCAGCTGGCCCGGCGGGCCATGTACATCGTATGGACCGGCGGCTGCGGCGCGCATCAGTGCTTTCCTTAGGGCCGCCGCGGCGCAGAAGGCAAAAAGGCCTGCACGTGGCAGGCCTTGGGATGCGGGAGTGTGCTGCCTTAGCTGCGCTTCAGGGCGGGCTCGCTTGGCTCCTGGTAGGTGTCGCCGCGCCGGCCCAGGGCCAGCTGGACCACCACCGCCACGGCGATGTTGAGCGCCAGCGCCAGCAGGCCGGTGTAGAGCGTGTAGCTGCTGCCGCCGACTACCAGCGTGTGCACCGGCTTGATGCCGTCGGCAAAGGCGATCCAGCTGCCGACGCCGATGCCTACCGCCCAGCCCGCCAGCAGGGCCACGGCCCGGAACCAGCGCGAGAACAGCCCGAACACCACGGCCGGGAAGGTCTGCAGAATCCACAGCCCGCCCAGCAACTGCAGGTCGAGTGCGAACTGCGTTGGCATGAAGATGATGCACACCAGCGCACCCAGCTTGACCGCCAGCGACACCAGTTTGGCCACCTTGGCCTCGCCGGCAGGCGTGACGCCGGGGTTGACATAGGGCTTCCAGAAGTTGCGGGTGAACAGGTTGGCCGCGCCAATGGACATCACCGCGGCCGGCACCAGCGCACCGATGGCGATGGCAGAGAACGCAAAGCCGCTGAACCAGCTGGGGAACAGCGCGTTGAACAGCGCCGGCACCACGTCGTTGTTGCTCTTGACGTTGATATGGGCGGCATGGGCCATGAAGCCGAGCAGCGCGATCAGGCCGAGCAGCACGGTGTAGGCGGGCAGGAACACGGCGTTCTTGCGGATCGTGTCGGCGCTCTTGGCAGCAAAGATGCCGGTCAGCGTGTGCGGGTACATGAAGGCGGCCATGGCCGAGCCCAGCGCCAGCGTGGCAAAGGGCAGGATCTGCTGCGGCTTGAGCGTGATGCCCGTGGCGCCACCCTTTTGGGCAAAGGCATCGCTGGCGGCGGAGAACACCGCTGAATAGCCGCCAAGCTTCATCGGCACCAGCACCACCGCGACCAGCACCACGATGTAGATCATCAGGTCCTTCACGAAGGCGATCAGTGCGGGTGCGCGCAGGCCTGCGGAGTAGGTGTAGAGCGCGAGGATGATGAAGGCGGCGGCCAGCGGCAGCTCGCCCGTCACGCCCAGCGCCTTGATGACCACCTCCATTCCGATCAGCTGCAGCGCGATGTAGGGCATGGTGGCAACGACGCCGGTCAGCGCAATGGCCAGCTCCAGCGGGCGCGAGGCGTAGCGCCCGTACACCACGTCGGCTGCGGTGACGTGGCCGGCACGGTGTGCCGCGCGCCACAGCTTGGGCATGACGACGAAGACGATCGGGTAGACCAGGATGGTGTAGGGCAGGGCAAAGAAGCCGTAGGCACCTACCGCATAGACCAGGGCCGGCACGGCGATGATGGTGTAGGCGGTGTAGAAGTCGCCGCCCACCAGGAACCAGGTGATCCAGGTGCCGAAGTTGCGGCCGCCCAGGCCCCATTCGTCCAGGTGGGCGCCCTTGTTGGCACTACCGCTTTGCCAGCGCGAGGCCCAGAAGCCAAGCACGGTCACCAGCAGGAAGAAGAAGATGAAGACGCCGAGCGCCGTCCAGTTGATCTGGCCTTCCATCATTCCACCCCCTTCTTCAGGCCGTCGCGGTAGACGATCCAGATGATCAGCGCCGTGAGCGGCACCCAGGCGAACTGGTACCAGTAGAAGAAGGGGAAGCCGAACAGCTGCGGCAGCTCCTTGTTATAGAAGGGCACCCATAGCAAGCCGATGAAGGGCAGTAAAAGCAAGAACCGCATGGTGGTCCACCTTGGGATGTTGATCGCGCGAACGCAGGCAAGGGCGGCGCCGGCATGAGGCATGCGGGCCGGGTGGCGGGAGTATCCGGAGTCGCCGCCGTGCCGGCATCCGTGGCATTGACTAAGTGATAACCCTTGGCGCCACATCGCGCCTGACGCGGCGCTAGCGCTTGCGGCCTGCGTGCTCTACCGCGTAGCGGATCAGCTCGGCCTGGCCTTCCAGGTCGAGCTTGCGGCGGATGCTTTGGCGGTGCGCGTCTACCGTGCGCACGCTCAGGCCCAGGGTGCGGGCGATGTGCTTGCTGGATTGGCCCCAGCCCAGGGCGGAGAGGATCTCGCTCTCGCGCAGAGAGAGCAGGGGGCGTGGGGACTGGTTGCGCAGCAGGCGCTTGGAGAGTGCCGCGCTCAGGAAGACACCGCCGCCGGCCACGGTGGCGATGGCCGTGCTGATCTCGCTGGCGGGCGCATCCTTGAGCACATAGCCGCGGGCGCCGGCCTGCAAGGCGCGCTGCACGTACTCCGGGTTGTCGTACATGCTGAGCACGATGACATGCAGTGTCGGGTAGCGGGCCAGCAGCTCGGCGGCCAGGACCAGGCCGTTGTCGTCGCGCATGCTGACGTCGGTGAGCACCATGCCGGGCCGGTGCAGCTCGGCCTGCGCCAGGGCCTCGGCGGCCGACTCTGCCTCGGCCACCACCTCCAGCCCCGGCTCGCGCGCCAGCCGGGCGCGCAGGCCATCGCGCACCAGCGGATGGTCATCGACCAGCAGCAGGCGGATGGGGGCGGCGGGGGCGGCAGCTTGTGGCATGTCTCAGGTTTCCATGGTGGCGGCGTATTGCCACTGCAGCACCTGCGCCGGCAGATGCACGTCGATCTCGGTCCCCAGGCCGGGCCGCGAGGCCAACTGCATCCGGCCGCCGATGGCGCTCACACGCTCGCGCATGTTGCGCAGGCCTATGCCTTCGGTCTGCAGCGCGGCGGCCTCGGTGTCGAAGCCCTGGCCGTTGTCGGTGATGTGCAGGTCGACGCCGCCGGCGGCGCGGAACTCCAGCGTCAGCACCACATGCGTCGCGCCTGCGTGCTTGCTGATGTTGGCAAGCGCCTCTTGCGCCACGCGGAACAGCACCGTCTTCACTTCGTCGGGCAGCTCGCGCTCGGTGCCCAGCAGGTTGATGTCCACGGCAATGCGCCCGTCCGCATCAAACTCCGACCCCAGGTGTTGCAGCGCCGCCGGCAGCCCCAAGGTATCCAGCAGCGCGGGCCGCAGCCGGTGCGCGATACGGCGTATCTCTTGCAGCGTGCGTTTGATGCAGTCGAGCGCGCGCCCCAGGTCGTGGCGGGCGGCAGCATCACTATTGCCAAGGCCTTCAAGGCCCTCGACGGCCGATTCGATCATCAGCTTGGCCGACACCAGCGTCTGGCCGGCGCCGTCGTGCAGCTCGCGCGCGAGATGGGCGCGCTCTTCTTCCTGCAACTGGCCCACGCGCCGCCCCAGCAGCCGCAGGCGCGCATCGGCCACCCGCTGCTCGCTGAACTTCAGCAGCAGGCCGCAGGCACTGATCACGGCCAGCGCCGCCACGGCGATGCCGCCGATCCAGGCCATGGTGCCCGCCACGTTGCCGCCAACCTGCGCCTCCAGTTGCTGCAGCGTGGTGTCGATGTCGTCCAGGTAGAGCCCGGTGCCGATCATCCAGCCCCAGCGCGGCAGCGCCACCACATAGCCCAGCTTCTTGGCTGGCTGGCCGCTGGAGGGCTTGTGCCAGATGTACTCGATGTAGCCGCCGCCCTCGTTGGCCCGCGCGATCAGTTGCTGGATGGTGGGCCGGCCCTGCGGGTCGCGCAGCTCCCACAGGTTCTTGCCGACCAGCTCTGGCTCGCGCGAATGCATGAGGGTGTGGCCCTGCAGGTCATAGACGAAGAAGTAGCCGTCGTTGCCATAGTCGAGCGAGCCCAGCAGCCGCAAGGCCTCGGCGCGGCGGTCTTCTCCCGGTGCCGCGTCGTACAAGGGGCGGATGGTGCTGACCGCCAGTTGTACGTAGTTGCGCAGCTCGGCCTGGCGCGCGCTCATGTATTCCTCGCGCACCAGGGCCTGCTCGCTGCGTGAGAGGCGCTGCTGCTGGTCGCGCACCGCGTAGGCAATCAGCGCGAGCGATACCAGCAACGGGACGATGGCCAGGAAGAAGATCTTGAGTCGGGAGGACATGGGCAAAGCGCCGCAGCCGGCCGTGCGAAATGTACTCGCAGGGCTCGGCGCCGGGCACGGGTGCGAAAATCCCGCCATGACCATCGACTCCCTCACGATCATCCGTCCCGACGACTGGCATCTGCATGTGCGCGACGGCGCCGCCCTGCAGGCCGTCGTGCCCGCCAGCGCGCGCCAGATGGCCCGCGCGCTGATCATGCCCAACCTGCGCCCGCCCGTGACCACCGCGCTGCTGGCGGCCGACTACCGCGACCGCATCCGTGCCGCCGTGCCTGCCGGCGTGGCCTTCGAGCCGCTGATGTCGCTCTACCTTACCGACCGCCTGCCGCCCGAGGAAATCGCCCGTGCCAAGGCCGCCGGCGTGGTCGCGCTCAAGCTCTACCCGGCCGGTGCCACCACCAACAGCGATGCCGGCGTGACCGACATCCGCAACACCTATCCCACGCTGGAGGCCATGCAGAAGCACGGCCTGCTGCTGCTGATCCACGGCGAGGTGGCCGACCCGGCGGTGGACGTGTTTGACCGCGAAGCGGTGTTTGTCGAGCGCGTGCTGATCCCGCTGCGCCGCGATTTCCCCGAGCTGAAGATCGTGTTCGAGCACCTGACCACCAAGGAAGGCGCCGACTACGTGGCCAGCGCCGACCGCTTCGTGGCCGCCACCATCACGCCGCAGCATCTGCTCTACAACCGCAACGCCATCTTCACCGGCGGCATCCGCCCGCACTACTACTGCCTGCCGATCCTGAAGCGCGAGGTGCACCGCCAGGCGCTGGTCGCCGCCGCCACCAGCGGCAGTGCCAAGTTCTTCCTGGGCACCGACAGCGCGCCGCATGCCGCGCACCTGAAGGAACACGCCAGCGGCTGCGCCGGCTGCTACAGCGCACTGACCGGGCTGGAGCTGTATGCCGAGGCCTTCGACAACGCTGGCGCGCTCGACAAGCTCGAAGGCTTTGCCAGCCTGCACGGCCCCGATTTTTACGGCCTGCCGCGCAACACCGACACCGTCACGCTGCGCCGCGAGAGCTGGACCGTGCCCGAGTCCGTGCCCTATGGCGAGACCATCCTCAAGCCGTTGCGCGGGGGCGAGAGTCTGGCCTGGCGGCTGGTCGCGGACTGATCTTTTCCACCCACCAAGGCAGCACCATGCTTCACGCGAAACCCGACACCACGGCCTTCCTGATCGATGCCGACAACCTGTCCCCGGCGGCGGTGGAGGAAGCGTTCGCAAAGCTGGGCGACCTGCCCGGTGCCATAACGGTGCGCCGTGCCTACGGCGGCGCAGAGAAGCTCGCCGGCCTGCGCGAGGTGATGCAGCGCCATGCGGTGCGCGGCTTTCTCAACCACGGCAAGGGCTCGACCGACGTGGCGCTGGCGGTGGACGCGATCGACCTGTTGCACCAATTGGGGCCGAGCACCGTGGCGATCGGCTCGGGCGATGCCGACTTTGTGCCGCTGGTGGTGCGGCTGCGCGAGGCCGGCGTGCGCGTGATCTGCTTTGCGCAGGCCGACAAGGCCTCCACCGATATCGCCCAGGCCTATGACGCGGTGATCCATGTCGGCGGGCGTGTGTCGGCGCCGCTGGAGCCGCGGCCACGGCCTTCGCTGGTGGTCACGGCACCCGTAGCCGAGCCCGCACCGGTGCGCGCGCGGCGCAGCACGCGTCCCACGGCAGTGCCGGCCCCCGTGCCCGCGCCGCCCGTCGCGCGGCCCGACCCGGCCGAGCGCGATGTACCCGAGCAACTGCGCCAGGTGCTGGCCGCCATCCCCGACTGGAAGGTCGGCAGCACCAAGCAGCTCAACGCGCTGGGCAAGCCCTTGCACGACGCCGGCATCAAGAAAGGCAGCAAGCCGCTGCACGACCTGTTTCGCAAGTACCCGGCTTACTTTGAGATCCATCCCAAGGACGGTCCGGCGCGCCAAATCAGGCTCTTGCGCAGGCCGTAGCAAGTGGAACACCCCCAGGCTTCGCGCACTGCGTGTCGCTGCGCCAACCCCCTCAAGGGGACACATCCGGCGGCCCGGCAAAGCCGGCTCCACGGATGTTCGCGCATGGCCTGCTCCGCGGCCTTCTGTGCCGAGTGGCGCAATGGAACGCTGAGCTCGTGAACACCTTGGCTGGATTTGAGGCAGCAGTGCATTGGGCGCAGCCCTGGCTAGCGCCCTGGCGCGACATCGGCTCGGCGGTGCAGCAGCGGATCGCCTCCGGCGCCGGCGTGGCCGCTGCGCTGGATGCCGCCTGCGCCGGCCCGGTGCGCTTTGTGCCGCAGGCCGCGCTGCCCACGGGCATGGCCTACGAAAGCTTTATCGCCGAGCGCGGCCAGGTGCCCACGCGGGACAGCCTGCATGACTTCTTCAATGGCCTGGTCTGGTGGCGCTTTCCGCAGGCCAAGGTGCAGCTCAACCGGCTGCAGGCCGGCGCCATCGCGGCGGCCGGCGTGGGCAGCGTGCGCGGCCCGCTGCGCGACGCCATCACCGTGTTCGACGAGAACGGCGCCGTGCTGGCCGCGCCCGATGTGTTGTGGCAAGCGCTGCTGGCGCGCGACTGGCAGGCGCTTTTTGTCACCCACCGCGCGCGCTGGGCCGAGGCGCGGCTGCTGCTGTTTGGCCATGCGCTGCTGGAGAAGCTGGTGGCACCGCGCAAAGCGGTGGTCGCCCATGTCCTGTGCCGGCCTCTGGCGATGGCAGACATGGCCCATGCCGACGACTGGCTGGCGCAGCAACTGCAAGCGGACGCGCTGGCCGCCAAGCCCTTCACGCCGCTGCCGGTGCTGGGCGTGCCGGGCTGGTGGCCGGCCAATGCGCAGCCGGGCTTCTACGACGATGCGCAGGTGTTCCGGTGCGCACCAGGTCTTTCCGGCCCGCGTGCGGGTTTTTAGTAACTACTCAGGTTCCCATACCGTTCGGGCTGAGCTTGTCGAAGCCCTGCCACGCATCACCAAGCCCAAGGACCGGCTCAGGGCGAACGGGGCGTGAGTAGTTACGGTTTTTGAATGAAATATGCCTCTAGCCCAGGTGCAGCCTGGGCTATCAGCCATCAATAAATGAGTGCCCTTGGCCCTGCCTGTAGCCCACCCGCTTCGCACGCCAAGCCGCCCCGCCCAGCAACAGCGTCAACAGCCCCAGCATCCAGGGCGCATCCACCGGGATCGCCGTCACGCCGCCAGCGGCCACCGCCAGCACGCCCGGGCCGCCCGGGTCGGTGATGCTGCCCAGGGCTGGGTCGCTGTCGCCGTCGCCGTTGTCGGTGAGCTGGAAGCTCACGGTATTGCCGTTGAGGGTGGCGCCCGCCAGCACGAACCAATGCGGCACAGGGTTGGCCGCGCTCGGGCCAAACTTCCAGTACTGCGCCCCGGGGGGCAGGGCCTGCGGGTAGGTCAGCGTCACCGTCAGCACCGCCGGCGCCGCCACGCTGCTGGTGCAGCCCGTGGCGCGGAAGGCAAACACCCCCTGCGGGAACGTCACCCCGGCCGGCGGGTTGGCCGGGGCCGTAAAGGATGCCGCCGCCGGGTCCAGCACGCAGCCCGCACCATCGCTGTCCAGCACCGCCGTGGTACTGCCCGTGCCGCCAGGCGCCGTACCGGTATAGCTCAGCAAGGCAAAGGCCGCACTCACGCTGCGCGCCTGGTCCATCGCCACCGTGCAGGTGCCCGTGCCAATGCAGTCCCCGCCCCAGCCGGTGAAGACCTGCCCCGCATCGGGCGTGGCCGTGAGGGTGACGCTGGTCGCCACACTCTGGCCCGTGTAGGTGGCGCTGCAAGTGCCACTGCCCGCGCGGCAGGCGGACAGACCGCCACCACCGGCGGGCGCGGGGCTGGCCTCCACCGTGCCGGGGCCGGTGACCGTAGCGCTCAACACCTGGTCCGCGAACATGAACGCCGCACTCACGCTGCGCGCCTGGTCCATCGCCACCGTGCAGGTGCTGGCCGTGCCCGAGCCAATGCAGGCCCCGCCCCAGCCCGCAAAGACCTGCCCCGCATCGGGCGTGGCCGTGAGGGTGACGCTGACCTGCGGGGTCGTCTCTATGGCGGTATAGCTCGCACTGCAACTGCCGCTGGCCGCGCGGCACTGGGCGATGCTGCCGCTGATCGGGGCAGGCAAGGCCGCCGCACTGACCCGGCCCGGGCCGCTGGCGGCCACGCTCAGGGCATGGTCGGCCTGGGCGATCCGCTCCACCGCCCCCAGATCGCAGGCACCGCCCTGCGGGCGGGCCACGCCGCGCTGGTCGCTACCGGTGCAGGCGCCGCCCGCATCGATGACCGGGCTATTGGCCGCCGGCAGCATGGTGGGCGTGGGGCCGCCGTTGTTCTGCAGGGGGCCGAGTAGCGGGTCAGCGGTCAACAGCGGGTCGGGGCCGGGGCACGCGCCGCCGCCGCCGCCGTCACCACTGCTGGCGCAGCCCCCTTGGATCAGGCTGTTGTTGAAGGTGATCTGGGCGTTGCTACTAGTCCACGCCTGGGGACCGCTGCCAGCCGTATTGCCCCAGAACACCGAGCGGGTCACGCTGGGGCGGCTGGTCGAGCCAAAGCCATAGCTGTAGATCGCCCCGCCGTAGCCGGTGGCTGAATTGCCGCTGAAGGTGGCGTTGGTGATGGCGGGGCTGCTGCTACCGGAGCTGCCATAGTTGTAGATCGCCCCGCCGCCGGCGGCTGAATTGCCGCTGAAGGTGGCGTTGGTGATGGCGGGGCTGCTGCTACCGGAGCCGCCATAGTTGTAGATCGCCCCGCCGAAGGCGGCTGAATTGCCGCTGAAGGTGGTGTTGGTGATGGCGGGGCTGCTGTTGCCGCCGAAGTTGCCATTGTTGAAGATCGCCCCGCCGTAGCCGGCGGCTGAATTGCCGCCGAAGGTGGCGTTGGTGATGGCGGGGCTGCTGTTGCCTGCGTAGCCTTCGTTGTAGATCGCCCCGCCGTAGCCGTAGGTGGCTGAATTGCCGCTGAAGGTGGTGTTGGTGATGGCGGGGCTGCTGCTGCCGCCGGAGTTGCCGCTGTTGTAGATCGCCCCGCCGTAGGCGGCTGCATTGCCCTGGAAGACCAGCCCGGCCAGCAGCGGGCTGCACACCTTGCCCGCCCCGCTGCCATTGCAGTAGAGGCCGCCGCCGTAGTAGTGAGGAAACGAACCCCCATCCGCCTGCCCCGCCGTCACCGTGAAGCCATCGACCACGGTATCGGCGCTGGTGTAGCTGCCGTTGCCGGTAGCGCCCGTCCCGCCTATGACCAGCACGTGGTAGCTGTTGTCGCTGCTGTCGCCCGCCGTTCCGATGTCGCCCGAGAGCGTGGTGCTGCTGCTGCCGCCGCTGCGCTGCGCCAGCGCGGTTTCCGTGCCGGCGAAGCCGCCGTAGAGCTTGAGCGGGCGGTTGATGGCAAAGCTGACCGTGCGGTTGGTGTCGGTGGTGGGTTTGTACAGGCCCTGCTGGACCCAGATCTCGTCGCAGTTGGCATTGCCCAGCGCCGCCTGCAGCGTGGTGGCCGGGGTCCAACTGCTGCCGTCGGCGGCGGCGTCGGCGTCAGCACTGCCGTCAGCGGCCACGCGGCAGATGGCGGCCTGGGCGGCGCCGTGCAGGCCCAGCAGCAGGGCCAGAGGGATGAGGAAGCGGTGCAAGGCGGGCATGGGACGGTCCTGCGCGCGCGCCCGGGGTGGGCACGCCAATGCCGCCGATGCTGACCTGCTTGCAACAAGCTGTACATCCCCGAAACTAGGTAGGCCGCTGCCTGGCCGGCGCGGTGGCGGTGGGGCGTTCCGACCGGCCTTGCGTACCAAGCGTGAACCGGCGCTGCATGCGGGAAATCAAAAAACATAGCGCTATGCCGGCGAATACCCTTCGTTTCAGGTGAAAAAGTACCTGAAGTGCAGGATATACGCCGGCTAGAAGCTACTAATTAAGTAGCGCCACTTCCACGCCACAGCGCGTGCACCGCCATCGCCAGCGACACCGCTGCCTGCAAGACACAAGATCTGCCAAACAGATCACACGGCACAGGGGGAGCTGAGTGGTCACGGATTTTAAGCGAAATATGCCTTTAGCCCAGGCGGTACCTGGGCTTGTAGCTATCAATTTTGCTGAAAAAGTAGTTTTTTCCGCAGCGATGATGACGCAGCTCCGGGCCTGCGTTTGATGGCTGCTCGGCTGGCCCGCGCGACGCCTAGGCCTGACCGGAATTTAAAGGGAACACGCCCGCAGCCAAGGAACAGCCTTGGCCTGCAGCTATAGAAAGTATAGCGTTGGTCTATGTGGGAAAGCCAGGAAGCTGAACTTTTCCGCCTATGATCGCTTCCATCTTCACGCCTTCGCAGGGCTGCATAAACACAGCACAACAGAGCGCATCCTGCGGCGCGGCTTGAAGGGGGCGGCCTCGCCTCCATCTGTCTGCGCAAGGGCCTTGGTCCATCCCACGGAGAATTCATGAAACGCATCGCTCTGTTCGTTCTTACCAACCTGGCCGTCGTCCTCGTGCTGGGCATCGTCGCCAGCCTGCTTGGCGTCAACCGCTTCCTTACGTCCAACGGCCTCAACCTGGGCGCCTTGCTGGGTTTTGCGCTCATCATGGGCTTTGGCGGCGCCATCATTTCGCTGCTCATCAGCAAGCCTGTTGCCAAGTGGAGCTCGGGCGTGCGCGTCATCAACCAGCCCGCCAACGCTGACGAAGCCTGGATCGTCGAGACCGTGCGCAAGTTCGCCGACAAGGCCGGCATCGGCATGCCGGAAGTCGGCATCTTCGAAGGCGACCCGAATGCCTTCGCTACCGGCGCCTTCAAGAACAGCGCCCTGGTCGCGGTTTCCACCGGCTTGCTGCAAGGCATGACGCGCGAAGAGATCGAGGCCGTGATCGGCCACGAGGTGGCCCACATCGCCAACGGCGACATGGTCACCATGACGCTGATCCAGGGCGTGATGAACACCTTCGTCGTGTTCCTGTCGCGCGTCATCGGCTATGCCGTCGACAGCTTCCTGAACAAGAACAACGAGAACCGCTCCGGCCCCGGCATCGGCTACTACGTGACGACCATCGTGCTCGACATCGTGCTGGGCTTTGCCGCGGCCATCGTCGTCGCCTGGTTCTCGCGCCAGCGCGAGTTCCGCGCCGACGCCGGCGCCGCCCAACTCATGGGCCGCAAGCAGCCCATGATCAACGCGCTGGCCCGCCTGGGCGGCATGACGCCGGGCGAGCTGCCCAAGAGCGTGCAGGCCATGGGCATCACCGGCGGCATCGGCAAGCTGTTCTCTTCGCACCCGCCGATCGAACAACGCATCGCTGCGCTGCAGACGGCCTGATCGCGGTCTCAACCGCATCGCCTGCCAAGGCGGCCACGGCAACGTGGCCGCCTTTTCTCATTGAGCCGTCTGCGAAGATGCAGGGTCGTTCCCATTCCTTTGAAATTCGTCAATGCAGGTCCTGATCTACGCCGGGCTTGACCCAGCCAAGCTGCGCAGCAAGTTTGAGAAAGTCTGCGCTGCCATCGAGCGCGGTGACTTCCGCAGCATCGACATGAAAAAGCTGGCGCCCACGCGCTACTACCGCGCCAAGCTCGACGACGCCAGCCGCTTGCTGGTGCAGTTTGTGCAGCACGGTGGCCAGGCGGCTTGCCTGGCATTGGAAATCATTGCCCACCATGCCTACGACAAGTCGCGCTTCTTGCGCGGGGTGCGGGTAGACGAGGCGCTGATCGAGGACGCCACGCCCGACGAGGCGCGCGCCGGGGCTGAAGCGGTGCGCTACCTGCACCCGGGGCGCGGCGTGTTCCATCTGCTGGACAAGCCGATCTCCTTCGATGACGCGCAGGACGCGATCTACCGGCTGCCGCCGCCCCTGGTGCTGGTTGGCTCGGCCGGTTCGGGCAAGACCGCGCTCACGCTGGAGAAGCTGCGCCATGCCGAGGGCGAGGTGCTCTACGTCACCCAGTCGCCCTGGCTGGCGCAGAGCGCGCGCGGCCTCTACTACGCGCACGGCTACGAAAACCCGGCGCAAGAGGCGCAGTTTCTGTCCTACCGTGAGTTCCTGGAGACGCTGCGCGTGCCGCCAGGGCGCGAGGTTGACTTCACCGCCTTCCGTGACTGGTTTGCGCGGCACCGCCAGCAGTACCGCTTTACCGATGCGCACCCCTGCTTCGAGGAGTTTCGCGGCGTGATCGGCAGCCAGCCCGAGGGCGTGCTCACGCGCGAGGCCTACCTGGCGCTGGGGCCGCGCCAGTCGATCTTCGAGGCCGCGCAGCGCGAGGCCGTCTATGAGCTGTTTGGCAAGTACCGCCAGTGGCTGGCGGCCAGCGGCCTGTTCGACAGCAACCTTGTCGCCCACGAGTGGCAGGCGCTGGCGCAGCCGCAGTACGACTTCGTCGTGATCGACGAGGTGCAGGATCTGACCAACGCCCAGCTCGCGCTGGTGCTGCGCACGCTCAAGACCGCGGGCCAGTTCATGCTGTGCGGCGACTCGAACCAGATCGTGCACCCCAACTTCTTTTCGTGGAGCGCGGTCAAGAGCCTGTTCTGGCGCGACCCGGCACTGGCCGAGCGCCAAACCTTGTCGGTGCTGGGGGTGAACTACCGCAACGCGCGTGAAGTCACCCGCGTGGCCAACGCCTTGCTCAAGATCAAGCACGCGCGCTTTGGCTCCATCGACCGGGAAAGCAACCACCTGGTGCAGCCGGCCTCGGGCGTGGACGGCGAGGTTCGCCTGTTGCCCGACAAGGATGCGGTCAAGCGTGATCTGGACGCCCGCACGCGCGGCTCCACCCAGTTTGCCGTGCTGGTGCTGCGCGACGAGGACAAGGCAGAGGCGCGCAGCGTGTTCCGCACGCCGCTGGTGTTCTCGGTGCACGAGGCCAAGGGGCTGGAGTACCCGAACATCATCCTCTACCGCTTTGTTTCGGCCCAGCGCGCGGCTTATGCGGAGATCTGCGAAGGCGTCGATGCCGACGACCTGAAGCGCGACACGCTGGACTACCGCCGCGCCAAGGACAAGCACGACCGCGCGCTCGAACTCTGGAAGTTCTACGTCAACGCGCTCTACGTGGCGATCACGCGCGCGGTAGAGCGCCTCTACCTGGTCGAGAGCGATCTTGCACACCCGCTGCTGCAATTGCTGGAGGTGCGCGAAAGCGCCGAGCGCCTCGACGTGCAGGCGGCCCAGTCCAGCCGTGAAGACTGGGAGCGTGAGGCGCACCGGCTGGAGCAGCAGGGCAAGCAGGAGCAGGCTGACGCCATTCGCCAGTCCATCTTGAAGACCCGGCCGGTGCCCTGGCCGGTAGCGGATGCCGCACTGCTGAACACCAGCATGGCGCGTGCCTATGACCCAAAGGAGATATCCGCCAAGCCGCGCCAGCAGTTGCTGGACTCTGCGCTTTGGCACTATCTGGACGACCACATCCTGGCGCTGGACGGAGACATGCACTGGCCGGTGGCCGTGCAATTGGTGGCCAAGGCGCGGGAAGGCGCCCTCCTGCGCGCGCAGCAGGCCTTGGGGGTGCGCCACCTAGCCGCCTACGAGAAGAAGAACTTCAAGGACATCCTGCAGCAGTGCGACCAGTACGGCGTGGACCACCGCACCGTCACCGATGCCACCCCGCTGATGCTGGCGGCCCGCACCGGCAACGTGCCGCTGGTCGAGGCGCTGCTGGCGCGCGGCGCCGACATCGGGCGGCGCGACCTGTTCGGCCATAGCGCCCAGTCCCTGGCACTGGCGCGCGCAGCCTGCGATCCAGGCTATGCCGCAGGCGCCTTCGGTGAGGTGCATCGCCTGGTCGCGCCACCCACCTTCGACATCGAGGTCGATGGCCGCTTGGTGCGCTTGCACGAGCACCAGGGTGAGTACCTGCTGCTGCAGCTCATGCTGGCAGGCCTCAAGACCCTGGCTTCACTGATGTACAACATGCCGCAGCACGACGTGCGCCGCCTTGCGGGCTTTGATGCGGCCTACCTGATGCGTGGCATCGAGCACTTTCCGCATGCGGTCTGGCGCGAAGAGCGGCGCAAGCGCGTCTACTTCAACGGCGTGCTGGCCCGCGCCGAGGTGGACAGCAGCTACGCGCCCGCGCGCAAGCTCTGGCTGCGTACGCGCAATGGCCACTACCTGCCCAACCCGGCGCTGCGCCTGCGGGTGCGCGGAGCCGACGGGCAGGAGGAGTGGCAACCGGTCTACCGCGTGTTGAACCTGGGCATGGTCGAGCGCGGCAATGGCCGTGGCGGCGGCCAGCTCGGCGGCGCCTACCGGAGGATGCTGGCTGAGGCCGGGCTCGCGGTAGAGGGCGGGCTGCCGCAGCTGTGGTCGTAGGCTCTTAGAACCATCCCTTTCAAGGTCTTTGAGAGATTCCTGCGCTGTGTGCCTTGCAGGTGGCGGGTGCCGGGAGTTCGCCCCGGCGGGCGAGTAACTTTCTCTTGAGTCGCCAAGAGAAAGTCACCAAAGAGAAGGCGACCCCACTGTGGCGGTCCGGCTTTGCCGGACTGCTTTGCGGTGCTCGGATTCGGCAGGCGGCTGCGGAACTCGCTGCGCTCAGACAGTCCTCGCCGTCCCTTCGCTGCGCTACGGGCAACCTGCCGACTCCTGCGCTCCTCAACGCCACAGAGGGGACCCCGGGACTGCCAGTCGGGCCATCGCTGCGCTCGGCCCAGCTCCTGCTGTCAAACAGATCACAGAACCTTGAAAGGGATGGTTCTTAGAACGTGTTTCGATTGATGACACGCCCTAGCGCGCGGCCTTCTGCGCCGCTGCGTAGCGCTCCAATGTTTTCTCGCGCGCCAGCGCGTGGTCGACCAGCGGCAGCGGATAGTCGCGGCCCAGCTCCAGCCCGGCGGCGGCCAGTTCTACCGGTGAGGCGCGCCAGGGCGTGTGGATCAAGTCGTTCGGCAATTTGGCGAGCTGGGGCAGGTAGCGGCGGATGAAGTGGCCTTCGGCGTCGAACTTCTGGCTCTGGGTGACCGGGTTGAAGATGCGGAACCAGGGCTGCGCGTCGCAGCCGGTGGATGCTGCCCATTGCCAGTTGCCGTTGTTGGAGGCCAGCTCGAAATCGTTCAGGTGCAGCGCAAAGAAGGCCTCGCCGCGACGCCAGTCCAACCCCAAGTCTTTCACCAGGAAGCTGGCCGCCACCATGCGCAGGCGGTTGTGCATGTAGCCGCTGAGGCTGAGCTGCAACATGGCCGCGTCCACCAGCGGGTAGCCGGTGCGGCCCGCGCACCAGGCCGCGAACAAGGCGTCGGCCTGCTTGCCGTGCTCCCACTTGATGGCGTCGTACTCGGGGCGGAAGGCGTGGCCGACCACGTGCGGGTGGTGGTAGAGCACCTGGAAGAAGAAATCGCGCCAGATCAGCTCGCCCACCCAGGTGGCGGCGCCCTGGCTGCCGCCCAGTGCCAGCCGGTGCGCGGTGGTGGCCAGGCGCCGCACCGACACCGTGCCAAAGCGCAGGTGCACGCCCAGGTAGCTCGGCCCCTTGGTGCCGGGGAAATCGCGCGTGCGGTGGTAGTCGTCAATGCGCGCAAAGAAGTCGTCGAACAGCGCCTCGGCGCCGCTGGCGCCAGTGGGGATCTGCAGTTGCGACAGATTGGTCGCCTCAAAGCCCAGGGCAGCCAGCGTGGGCATGGGCTGGGCATGCGCCTCGGGCCGCGGGGCCAAGGCCTGCGCGTATTTGGCGACGGGGTAGGGCTTTAGATAGAAGTCGTCGAGCTTCTGCAGCCAGGCATTCTTGTAGGCGCTGAACACGCTGAAGGGCGTGCCGGCCTGGGTCAGCAGCTCGTCGCGCTCGAACAGGTTCTGGTCCTTGTGCAACTGCAGCACGATGCCGGCATTGGCCAGCGCGCCCAGCACCTGGGCGTCGCGCCGCTGCGCCGCGGGCTCGTCGTCGCGGTTGGCGAACACCGCCTGCACGCCCAGCGACTTGGCCAGCAGGGCGATGTCCTGCTGCGCGTCGGCATGGCGCACGATCAGGCCGGCGGCGGGCTGGCCGGCCAGGCGGCGCAGGTCCTGGTCCAGCTCCAGCACGGCGGCGTGGATGAATTCCACGCGCCGGTCGGCGCGCGGCAGCGCGTCCAGGATGGCGGTGTCGAAGACGAACACGCAGTACACACGGCGGCAGTGGCGCAGTGCGTGGTAGAGCGCGGCGTTGTCATCGCAGCGCAGGTCGCGCCGGAACCACATCAGGCCGGCGTCGAACTTTGGAGGTGCGGGGCGTTGCATGGAATTTGTGCATTTGAGCAGCAAATGCCCCGCTTGCGCCAAGCCCTAAAATCGCCGGCTATGGCAGCTGATTCCGATCCCATCAACCTGACGCATCACTTTCTGATTGCCATGCCCGGGCTGGAGGACGAATCCTTCGCGCGCAGCGTCATCTACCTGTGCGAGCACAGCGCCCGTGGCGCGCTGGGCCTGATCATCAACAAACCCAGCGACATCAACCTGCGCCGCCTGTTCGACAAGGTCGATCTGTCGCTGCGGCGCGAGGACCTGTCAGACACGCCCGTGTTCCAGGGCGGCCCGGTGCAGACCGAGCGCGGCTTTGTGCTGCATGAGCCGATGTTCGCCGGCACCGAATCGCCCGACGAATTGGCCTATGCGTCGACCATGACCATCCCCGGCGGCCTGGAGATGACCACCTCCAAGGATGTGCTGGAGGCGCTGTCCACCGGTGCCGGCCCCAAGCGCGTGCTGGTCACGCTGGGCTACTCGTCCTGGGGCGAGGGCCAACTGGAGAGCGAGATCGCCGAGAACAGCTGGCTCACCGTGGGCGCTGATTTGGGCGTGATCTTTGATGCGCCGGTGGAAGAGCGCTATGACCGCGCGCTGGCCTTGCTCGGGCTGCAGAGCTGGATGATCTCGCCGGGCGCGGGGCACGCTTGAATCTAAAGGCTCCCCCCCCAGGCTTCGCGCACTTCGTGTCGCTGCGCCAACCCCCTACCGGGGGCGGGCCGGCCGCTTCGGGCGGCCGTGCGCGGCGGCCCCTGCGCTATCCATGCGGGGCCAAAGTTGCGCCCGTGAACCTGCCAGTACTGCATCCTCTGTGACCGACGCCCCTTCCGTCCCCGCGCATTTCCAGAGCTTTCTCGGCCTTGACTACGGCCAGAAGCGCACGGGCGTGGCCACCGGCAACCGCCTGCTCAAGACCGCCACGCCGCAGGGCTCGGTGAAGGCCGAGGGCGACGCGCGCTTCGCCCCGCTGGAGGCCTGGATTCGTGAGTGGCAGCCTGACGCATTGGTGATCGGCGTGCCTTTCCACCCCGATGGCGCCGAGCACGAAAACACCCGCCGCGCGCGCCGCTTTGCGCGCCAGTTGCGCGGCCGCTTTGGCCTGCCGGTGTACGAGGTGGACGAGCGCTACAGCACCACCGAGGCCTTGTCCGCCGGTGCCAAGGATGCTGACGCGGCCTCGGCCTGCATCATCCTCGAACAGTTCCTGAGGAGCCTCGAATGAGACATCCCCCCAGGCTGCGCGCGGCGCTCTCCGCCAACCGCCCTTCTGCTGCGCGAAAGGGGGCACATCCAGCGGCCCGGCAGAGCCGGTTCCGCGGATGTCTGCGCATGGCCTGCTCCGCGGCCTTCAGTGCCGGTCGGTTTCGTGTGCGGCCGGTGCTGTGCGGCGCAATGGAGAACCCCTATGACGATTTCTGACGCTTCCTCTTCCATCGCCGCCAAGAGCCTGGTGCTCGACGCCGAAGCGCTGTACCGTGAGCTGCTGCGCGGCATGCGGCAGATGCTCACCATGCAGACGCGCCTGGTCGGCATCGCCTCCGGCGGTGTCTGGCTGGCCGCGCGTCTGCAGCAGGACCTGGGCCTGGCCGATGCGCCCGGCACCATCTCTTCGGTCATGCACCGCGACGACTTTGCCCAGCGCGGCCTGGCCGCCGGTGCGCAGACCACGCTGCCTTTTGATGTGAACGGCGCCGACGTGGTGCTGCTGGACGACGTGCTCTACACCGGCCGCACCATCCGCGCCGTGCTGAACGAGCTGTTCGACTACGGCCGCCCGGCCAGCGTCAAGCTGGCGGTGCTGGTAGACCGTGGCGGGCGCGAGCTGCCGGTGCAGGCCGACTTTGCCGCGGCGCGCGTGGCGCTGCCCGACACGCAGCAGTTGGCACTGGTGCAGGATGCGGCCGGCCGCTTCAGCTTCCATGTAGAAAACGCCTGACATGCTCTACAAACGCAACCCCCAACTCAACAAGCACGGCGAGCTGGTCCACCTGCTGTCCATCGAAGGACTGCCCAAGGACATCGTCACCCACATCCTCGACACCGCCGCCAACTTCGCCAGCGTGAACGACCGTGAGGTGAAGAAGGTGCCGCTGCTGCGCGGCAAGAGCGTGTTCAACCTGTTCTTCGAGAACAGCACGCGCACCCGCACCACCTTCGAGATCGCGGCCAAGCGGCTGTCGGCCGACGTCATCAATCTGGACATCGCGCGCAGCTCGGCCACCAAGGGCGAGTCGCTGCTGGACACCATCGCCAACCTGAGCGCCATGGCGGCCGACCTGTTCGTGGTGCGGCACAGCGAAAGTGGCGCGCCCTACCTGATCGCCCAGCACGTGGCGCCGCATGTGCACGTGATCAATGCAGGCGACGGCCGGCATGCGCACCCCACGCAGGGGCTGCTCGACATGTACACCATCCGCCACTACAAGAAGGATTTCAGCAACCTCACGGTGGCCATCGTGGGCGACGTGCTGCATTCGCGCGTGGCGCGCTCCGACATCCACGGCCTCACCACGCTCGGCTGCGCCGAGGTGCGCGTGGTCGGCCCCAAGACCCTGGTGCCCAGCGACATGGCGCAGATGGGCGTGCGTGTCTTCCACACGCTGGAAGAGGGCATCAAGGACTGCGACGTGGTCATCATGCTGCGCCTGCAGAACGAGCGCATGAGCGGCGCGCTGCTGCCGTCCTCGCAGGAGTATTTCAAGAGCTTTGGCCTCACGCCCGAGAAGCTGCGCCTGGCCAAGCCCGACGCCATCGTCATGCATCCGGGGCCGATCAACCGTGGCGTCGAGATCGACTCCGCCGTGGTCGACGGCAAGCAGAGCGTGATCCTGCCGCAGGTGACCTTTGGCATCGCGGTGCGCATGGCCGCAATGAGCATCGTTGCAGGAAACGAAGCATGAAGATCCTGATCCAGAACGGCCGCGTCATCGACCCGGCCACCGGTTTTGATAAAAAAGCCGACGTAGCCATTGCTGCTGGCCGGCTTCTAGCTATCGATAACATAGCGCCTGATTTCACGCCCAACCGCGTCATAGACGCCAGCGGCTGCATCGTCATGCCCGGCCTGGTGGATTTGGCCGTGCGCCTGCGCGAGCCCGGCTACGAGCACGAGCGCATGCTTGAGTCCGAGATGGCCGCGGCCGTGGCCGGCGGCGTCACCAGCCTGGTCTGCCCGCCCGACACCGACCCGGTGCTGGACGAGCCCGGCCTGGTGGAGATGCTCAAGTTCCGGGCCGAGAAGCTGCACCAGGCGCGCCTGTTCCCGCTGGGCGCGCTCACGCGCAGCCTGGCCGGCGGCGTGCTGACCGAAATGGCCGAGCTGACCGAGGCCGGCTGCGTCGGCTTCAGCCAGGCCGAGGTGGCGCTGGAAAGCACCCAGGTGCTGCAGCGCGCGCTGCAATACGCCGCCACCTTTGGCTACACCGTCTGGCTGCGCCCGCAAGAGCTGCACCTGGGCAAGGGCGTGGCCGCCAGCGGCCCGCTGGCCACGCGCCTGGGCCTCTCAGGCGTGCCGGTGGCGGCCGAGACCATTGCGCTGCACACCATCTTCGAGCTGCAAAAGGCCACCGGCGCGCGCGTGCACCTGTGCCGCCTCAGCAGCGCCGCCGGCATTGCCCTGGTGCGCCAGGCCAAGGCCGAGGGGCTCAAGGTGAGCTGCGACGTCAGCATCAACTCGCTGCACCTGACTGATGCCGACATCGGCTTCTTCGACAGCCGCGCGCGCCTGAACCCGCCGCTGCGCCAGCAGCGCGACCGCGACGCCATCCGCGCCGCACTGGCCGACGGCACCATCGACGCGCTGGTGTCAGACCACACGCCGGTGGACGAAGACGCCAAGGTCTTGCCCTTCGCCGAGGCCGAGCCCGGCGCCACCGGCCTGGAGCTGCTGCTGAGCCTGGCCGTGAAGTGGGGCGAGGAGGGCGCTGGCCTGCCGCGCGCGCTGGCCGCCATCACCCACGCGCCGGCCACGGTGCTGGGTGCATCACTCGGTACGCTGCAAGCCAGCCTGGGCCGCCTGGCGCCGGGCGGCGTGGCTGATCTGTGCATCTTCGACCCGGCCGCGCGCTGGACGGTCACGCCCGAGGCGCTGCGCAGCCAGGGCAAGCACACGCCTTTCTCCGGCTACGAGCTGCCCGCGCAGGTGCGCTGGACGCTGGTGGGTGGCGTGGTGGCATTCGAGTACCAGAGCGCCTGACGGCCCGGCCGCCTGCATGCGTCCGCTGCGCCATCTCATTGCCGCCACGCGCCTGCTGCGTGCCATTGGCCACTGCCTGCGGGGCATGTGGGTGATCCGCTGGCACCTGCCGCACATGACGCCGCCGCAGCGCGAGGCGCGCATCGAGCGCTGGGCGCGCGACATGCTGGCGCTGTTCAATGTCACGCTGCAGGTCGAGGGCGAGCGCCAGGCCACTGGGCCGCTGCTGCTGGTGGCCAACCATGTGTCCTGGCTCGACATATTGGTGATGCAGGCCACGCGCCAGTGCCGCTTCGTGTCCAAGGCCGAACTGCGGCACTGGCCGCTGATCGGCAACGTAGCCACCGGCGTCGGCACGCTCTACATCGAGCGCGCCTCGCGCCGCGACGCGCTGCGCGTGGTGCACCACATGGCCGACAGCCTGCGCGCGGGCGATGTGCTGGCGGTGTTCCCCGAAGGCACGACGAGCGACGGCGAGGTGCTGCTGCCCTTTCATGCCAACCTGCTGCAGGCAGCGATCTCGGCCGACGCGCCGGCGCAGCCGCTGGGCATCCGCTTTGTCGACACGGCCACTGGCCAGCGCTCGCGGGCGGCGGTCTATGCCGGGGCCGACACTTTGCTGGGCTCGCTCTGGCGCACGCTCACCGCCAACCCGATCACCGCCGTGGTGCGGCTGGGCAGGCCGCAGCGCGCCGAGGGGCAGGACCGGCGCAACTGGGCCGAGACGCTGCATGCCGAGGTGGACGCCCTGCGCTGAGTTCCTGGGTTTGCTATTAAATAAGTAGCTATAAGCCATTACCAGACAAGGGGTTTGGCGTTTTTCGGCGAGAATTACGCAACTTCTGCATGCCCGTCCTGGCAACGCGCTGAAACAAAAAAACAGGCCCGCGGCGCCGCAGCCCGCAGGCCTTGTGCACATCATGCAAGCCCCGTTGCACTGGTGTGTGGCGGGCGGTGGCGGGAACGCCGCCGGTGTCTTTGCTGTCCCACTTTCCATGACCCTGATCCATCGCATCCAGAAACTGCTGCTCCAGCCCCGCATGGCCTGGCGCCGCATCGAAGAAGAGTCTGTTTCCGCCAGTCGCTTGTGGCGCCAACTGCTGCTGCTGGCCCTCATTCCCGCTGCCAGCGTTGGTATTGGCATGAGCGCCATTGGCGCGGGCGGCGCGGGCTTGAGCGTGCGCCTGCCCTGGGCCCACGGGCTGGCCCTGGCGGCAGCGACCTATCTGCTGCTGGTGCTGGGCGTGTGGCTGCTGGCCCATGTCACCGCCATCGTCGCCCCCACCTTCGGCGGCCGTGCCGACCGCCTGAGCGCCTTCAGCCTGGCCGTGCATGCCAGCAGCGCCGCGTTGCTGGGCGGCGTGTTCCTGTTGCTGCCGAGCCTGGCTCCGCTGATGCTGGTGGCGGCCTGCTACTCGGCCTACCTGGTCTTCACCGGCCTGCCGGTGCTGATGCGCAGCGCACCGCAAAAGACCGTGCCCTACACCGCCGTCATCGTGCTCGCAGGCGCGGTGGCGGGGCTGCTGGTCTCGTCCTCCATGTCCTACTTCACCGCGCGCGGCCTGGGTTCGGCCGTGATCACGCTGCGCACGCCGGGCGGCAAGCTGAATCTGGATGCCAATGCGCTGGGCGCCGCCTCGCAGCAGATGGCTGACGCCGCGCAGCGCATGGAGGCCGCCAGCGAGCGCCAGGCGGCCACGGCGCAGGCGCCGGTCACGGGCACGCCACCGGTCACAGGCGGCGACCCGGACGGGGGCGCCGTGCCCGCGCCGGCATTGAAGGCCGCGCTGCCCGAGACGCTGGGCGCGTTTCGCCGCACCGCCATCGAGATGCAGGGCGGGCACATGACCGGGCGCGCCACCAGCAATGCCCGCGCCGATTACAGCCATGACGAGCAGCGCCTGCGCATCGAGATGCTCGACCTGGGCAGCATGAGCAAGCTCATGGCCGATGCCGGCGCCGCAGTGCAGGGCGAGCGCGAGAACAGCCAACTGTCCGAGCGCACCTGGCAGGAGAACGGCCGCACCCTGCACGAGAGCTTTCGCAAGGACGGCAGCCAGGCCCAGTACACCACCACCCTGCGCAACGGCGTGGTGGTAGAGCTCACTGGCCAGAAGATGAACCTGGACGAGGTCAAGGCCGCATCGAGCCTGCTCGACCTCGCCATGCTGGAGGGGCTGCAGCGCAAGAGCGGGCCATAGTTGCTCTGTTCGCGTGCGAAGATCCATCCATGACCCGAGGAATCCACATGCCGCGTTCTCTTCTTGCATGCCTGGCGCTGGTGTTCAGCGTCCAGGGCTGCGCCTTCCACAAGCCGCCGATCTCCGTTCCGCCGGAAGTGGACGTCATCGGTGACGCGACCGTGTGCGACGCCGCCAACGTCCAGTTCGCCGTGGGCAAGACGGTGGACGCGCGCCTGGGCGAAGAGGCCCGCGCCCGCGCCCATGCCAAGGTGGTGCGGGTGCTGCGCCCGGGGCAGATCGTGACGCTGGAGTTCAGTGCCTCACGCCTGACGCTGGATGCGGACGAGCACGGCGTGGTGACCCGCGCCCGTTGCGGCTAGCGTGCCGCCAGCAGCGCCTCCGCTACCTCGGTAAAACCGGCACCGCGCGCGCCCGCCGCCAGGTAGCGCGGAAGGTGCTCTAGCGCCGGCACAAAGCGCGCGATATTGGCCACGCCTACGCTGTGCGGAAAGCGCTCGAACATCTTCTGGTCATTGGTCGAGTCGCCCACATACACCCAGCGATCGATTTCGGCATCCAGGTCGCGCTGCCAGAGCGTGCGCACGATCCAGCGCGCGCCTGACAGCTTGTCGTGCTCGCCATACCAGCCGTTGATGTGGATGCTGCTCACCGTGGCGTTCATGCCCTCGCTCTGCAGCAGCGCCACCACGCGCGCAATGGCCTCGGGCGGCAACTGCACAAATTCGCTGTGGTCGATGGCGATATCCGTCTCGCGCCCGGGCGAATCCGTGGCCAGCGTGGTGCCGGGAATCTCGCGCAGCACGCGCTGCGCCACCGCCTGCATGCGGGCGAAGTTGGCGCTGCGCGTGGCGAAGTCCTGCTGGTATATTTTTGATAGCGCTAACCCCAGGTGCTGATTGGGCTGCAGGCCTTTTTCATGCAAAGGCAGCAGCGCCACGGCGCCGTTCTCCGCCACCACTGCATCGACCGGCCAGGTCGCGGCAAAGGTCTCGCTCCAGCCCACCGGCCGGCCGGTGATCGGTACCACATGCAGCCCGGCCTGCTTGAGCGCGCCCAGCGCCGCCAAGGCATCCGGCGTGATCGCGCCGTCGGTGGTCAGGGTGTCGTCGATGTCGGTCAACACGCCCAGGATGCCGCGGCGGGCGGCTAGGGGCCAGGTGGACAGGGCCTGCAAGCGATGGTGGTGGTCAGGTGGGTTCACAAGGGGGCGGCCGTGCTGCGGCGGCTCTGCATCATGGGCAGCAGAAAGACAGGGGCTATGGCAAAGGGCAGCAGGTAGCGGTACTCGCCGGCGATGGAGAACACGAAGATTCCACCCAACTGGGCCAGCATGGGCAGCAGCACCAGCAGTTCCGGAACACTTCTTTGCCTGAGGGCGCCTGGGAGCAGCCAGAGCAGCAGCAAGATGCCCAGCACGGGCGTCCACAGCAACCAGCGGTAGGCCAGGCTGGTGTTGTGCAGCTTCTGCAGCACGGCTTCGAGCCGGTCCAGGTGGAAGCTACGCATGACCGATTTCGTCTGCACCTGGGCCAGCACCTGCTGCGTGTAGTCGAACGGCAGGATGCCGCCTTGTGCCAGCAGCGAGGTCATGAAGATGTTGACCCGGCTGCCCAGGAAGGCCGGCAGGTTGTGCCACAGGTTGTAGCGGAAGAATTCGCGCACGATGACGGCCTTGTCCTCGGGTGGCAGCCGCATCAGTTCCGGCCCGTCCGGCTTGTAGATCAGCGGGTCCCAGTAGTCCCGGTCGTAGTTGCGGATGATGCTTTGCAGGTCATGCTGCCGCGTCAGCGCCTGGATGGTCGCCTCGGAAACCCGGGGCTCGGCCTGCGGCAGGTTCATGGGCCGGGGCTGCAGGAAGTTGGCCGTCTCGAACACCGCCAGCGGGAAAAGCACGCTGTGCGATTCGGTCGAATGCATCTTCCCGCCCACGAGGACAAGCACGCTCCAGAACAGCGCCACGCCCCATAGCCAGAGCCGATCCGGCCAGCGCAAGGCCAGGGACGCCAGGGCAATCGACGCAAGAAAGATGAAGCCGTTCTGCCGGCCGAACAACGCAAAAGGCAGAGTGATGAAGACGATGCAGAGCTGAAAGGGCGCCAAGCGCCCGGCCCTGGCCGCCAGCCACAACTCGAACAGCAGCGCCGCCGCTGCAATGGAGAACAAGGCGTCGGGATACAGCGTTCCCGCAAAAAACATGATGTGGGGCGCAAGGCATATGCATGCGGCACTGAACAGGCCGGTCTTCCACAGGCCTTGCCGCCAGCACCACGACAGCATGCGGGCAAACACCAGCGCAGCGAACAGCAACTGGAACGCGACGGGCACTTCCACCCGCTGGGTGCTGCCATAGAAAAGATCGACAAAGAAGTACCAGAAGCTGGGCTTGCCGGATTGGAAGCCGCCATGCGTCTGCACTTCCAGCAGGATCGCGTAGCTGTCAGGCCCCAGCACGCCGGGCCAGAACGCGAGCAGCCAGCAGGCGTAGGCCACGCAGAGAACGGCCAGGATCACGAAGAATTCCCGCCCGGGGCGGTATGCGTGCCTGCTTGGCTCGCCACGGACTTGTCCGTGAAGTTTTCCGGCCAGGCTCATAGTGTGTCGTCGGGCTGCGCTCCGCGCCGGAACACAAAGTAGCGCGCGCTCAGGAAATTCACCGACAGCCCTGCCAGGCTCCCCAGCGCCACGCCCAGCGCGGCGCCGCCATGGCCGGGCAGCCAGTGCAGGGTGGCGGCATAGGCCAGGTAGTTCAGCGCCGCTCCGCCCAGCATGGTGGCCAGGTAGCGCCCATATTCGCGCCAGATGCCGGCGCCCCGCAGCGCGGCGGCGCCCGCCGCAAAGGTGATGCGCCGGTTGAACCACCAGGTCGTCGTAGCCGCCGCCCAGAACGAGGCCACCCGGCCGCCATACCAGCCCAGCAGCGGCGCCAGGCCATACAGCACACCAAGATCGACAACGAAGCCGATGGTGCCTACGACGCAGAAGATCAGGAATTGTTTGCTGATGCGCATGGGGGCTTCAAGGCGTTGACGGTAGGTGGCGTTGCATCGTCATTGCTTGGCGAACTCGCGGATCGCCTCGTAGAAGCGATCCGAGCCGTCCAGCTTGTTGTCCGGGCGCAATTCCATGCGGTTGACGCCGTGAATGCCACCGCCGCGAAAACGGTCGGGGATCAGCGAGAAGTAGTAGGGGCTGACAAATCGTGCGCCCGCCGCGTAGTGAACGCGCATGGCCTCCAGGTGCACGCCTGGACTCTTCCACTGCTGTGGGTTGAATTCGGGCACGCCGTAGTCGGTGATCTTGCGGTCGGCCATGAACTGGCGCATCCAGTCGCTGTTGGTGCTGCCTCCATACATGTTCAGCCCGTGCTTCCAGGGCAGGCCAGCTTCCATCGTTGCATCGACTGCGAACAGCTGCGAATTCCACGTGGAATTGATCTGAGGCACGATCTGATGGGAGTAAAGCTTGTCTGCCGGCAGACCTGCCTTCAGCGCTACATCATGAAATTTGGCCAGGAAGCCCTTGACTTGCAGGGCGCGGTACTCATCCCAGTCCCGCGCGACGGGGTTGAAGTACACGTCCTGGAGCGGCTTGGGCAGGTCCAGCCAAGAGCGCACGCCAGACAAGCCTTTGGCATCCAGGAACGATGGGGCGGACGCCATCTTGAGCGCGGCCGGTTTGTCTTGGCTGCGCGAGCCCACCACGAATTCCACCTGGGCGGCCAAGTAGCGCTTCCCGCCGGATTCGGCCACCACCTGCGCCAGATGGCGACCCGGTGCAAGTGCGCGGTAGTCCAGATCACGCCGAAAGCCGACATTGGGGCTGAGGGTGGACTCATCGGCGCGGTAAACGTCCAGGCGGTTAAGTCCTTGGTCCACGGGGCCCGCCGGCTTGCCGTCCAGGTACAGCTCCAGTTGCTTGATACGGCGCTCCGGATCCCATAGCCAGCCGGACAAAGGCAGCACACCGGCGGCGAAGGCGTCGTAGTGCTCGCCGAAGTTGTTCAGTTTGTCCTTGCGAATATCTTTTGCCGGCGCGGGTACTGCATCGAACCCGGCATACGACAGACCGGTGCGGGCATTGAACTGCTGCACTGACCCGTACTTGCCAGCCAGCCAGGTACGGAACCCTTCCACCGAGCGGGGGCTGTAGTCCGTCACCTGGACGTTCTGGAAGGCCCCCATACCGGCCTCGAAGTCGGGGAACATCTGATGCAGTTCGCCCGCCAGCGTGAACGCCACGATACGGTCCTGGGCCGCCTTGGGGAGCGCCTTGACGCGCTTGGCGACATATTCCAATGCGGCGAACCGGTACTTGTTGACGGGAATGTCCCGGTCCGCAAGCAAGGTATAGGGGACGATCTGGTAGCCGAAATAGCCTGACACGGGCGCTGTGCCGTTGGCCAGTTGCAGGAGGTTCTGCGGGTCTTGCAGCAACTCCTTGGTAATGGGGCCCTGTGAGTCGAAGTGATCGGCCGCCAGGTAAAACACCACGGGCCGCTGGATTTTGGTGATGAGCTGCAGGTAGGGGTCAAGCCGTGCAGGGTCGATCTCCCAGCCGCGCTGTGTCTTGCGGAAGAGGTCGAGTAGTTGCACGGTCAGCGTATAGCCGACCTGTACCTGGCCCTTGGCGCCGCCAGGCTCCAGCGTATCAAGCAAGCGGGACAGGGCAGGTGAAGCGTCCTGCTTGAGTTGCGCGCATTTTCTGTTGCCCGCCTCCAGTGTTGTAAGGCGCGGATCCTGCAAGGCCGCGTCACACAGCAATAGTCCTTCGACCGTGGGCGCAAGCACCAGCGGGGCGCGTGGCGGGGGGGCGGTTTGCTGGGCAAGGGCGGAAATCGAGAAAAATATGCCGATCCCCAATACCTGTGCCTTTGCCGGGAGTGAGCGGCGGACGAATGCAGAGATCAGCTGGAATGAGCCCATTTTTACTTCCGAGGATTTTTCTGGGTTGCTGAAAGGTCGGAAATAATAGGCAGCAGCACGAGCGGTAGCGTGAAAAACGGAAGCAGATACCGATACTCGCCCGCTATCGAGAAGAAGAATATTGCGCCAAGTTGCAATGCCATGGGGATGGCCACCAGCAGGGTCGGAATGCTGCGTGTTTGCAGACCTTTTCGCAAGGCCCAGGCCAATAGCGCTACTCCCAGTAGCGGGGACCATAGCAGCCAGCGCCATGTGTAGCTGAAATCATGCACGTCAGACAGGATTTTCTCGGCCGTGGACCATTGGAATGCCCTGAACTGAGATTTAGACTGGGTGGCCTTTATTACATACTCTGCGTATGCCCGCCCCGGAATGCCGCCTTGAGCAAGTGCCGAAGTCAAGAAAATATTGACGCGACTGCCCGAAAATTTTGGGATATTTTGCCAAAGATTGTAAAGAAAGAAATCTTTGACAATGGCTTTTTTGTCCTCCCTGGGGAGGGCCATTAGCTGGGGGCCATCGGGTTTGTAGATCAATGGATCCCAGTAGTCTGGATCGTAATTTGATATTACGTTATCCAGGGGGCGGAAGCGACTCAGTATCTCTACGCTTCTCGGGTGTACGCGTGGATTCTGAGTCCACAGGTTCATGGGGCGGGGTTGGAGGAAGTTGACGGTTTCAAATAGGGCAAGAGGATATAGCGTGCCATGGCTATCCTTCTTGTGAAGGCGCGAGCCAATGAGCATGAGACCGCACCAAACTACGATAATGGCGATGAGCCATCGCCTGCTGGTGCGATCCACCAGGAATGCCGTCAGGATAACCGGTGCAAGGAAAATAATGCCATTAGGCCGCACAAAGGCAGCTATGGGCAAGGTGAGCGCTATGATGCACAAGGAGGCGCCGGTTATTTTCCGGGACTTTGCCGCCAGCCATACCTCAAACAAAAGCCCTGTTGCCGCAACAGAGAAAATGGCGTCTGCGTACAAGGTGCCAATGAAAAATACCATATGCGGCGCAAGGCATATGAATATCAGTGAAAAGTAAAAGGTTTTTCTCAGATGCTGATGCCAGCACCAGGATAGTATCCGCGAGAAAACAATGGCGCAAAAGGCAAGCTGCGCCCCGATGGGGATTTCGACCAGGCGCAGCTCTTGGTAAAAGGCTTTGACGAAGTAATACCAAAATACCGGTTTTGCTGACAGATAGCTGCCAGGATTCTCGACCTCCAGCATGATGGAAAGACTGTCTTCTCCCAGCACCCCGGGCCAGAAAGTCAATAGCCACAAGCTATAAATGGTGCCTAGCAGAGTCAATACGATTCCGAAGGTCTTGAGTTCGGTCGTAGAAGGGGCGCTATGCGGAATGCCTGGATAAAGAGAGTTCTCTGCCACGTTCGGTATTTTTCTCATTGACTAAGGTCTATCCCGCCACTTGCAGCGCCAACCCTGCATGCTCCCGCAGCGGATGGAAATGGATCTTCGGAAACCGTTCCTGCGCCAGCCGCACGTCGTAGGGCGAGGTGCATAGGTAGGCCAGCGTATTGGCCGCGTCATGCGCCATGCGCAGCGGGTAGGCGTCGGTGAAGGCGCGCAGTTCGGCGGGGGTGTCGGCGGTGATCCAGCGGGCGCCGGTGTACTGGCAGCCTTCCAGGCGCACGTCGGCGTCGTACTCGGCTTTCAGCCGGTGCTGCACCACTTCAAACTGCAGTTGCCCGACGGCGCCCAGCAGCATTGCGCCGCCGGCGTCAGGCTTGAAGACCTGGATCGCGCCTTCCTCGCCCAACTGGGCCAGGCCTTGCTGCAACTGCTTGGTGCGCAGCGGGTTCTTCAGGATCACGGTCATGAACAGTTCCGGCGCGAAGAAGGGCAGGCCGGTGAACTGCAGGCTGGCGCCGTCGGTGATGGTGTCGCCCAACTGCACGCCGCCGTGGGTGGTAAAGCCGATGATGTCGCCGGCGTAGGCTTCTTCCACCGCCTCGCGGCGCTGGCTCATGAAGGTGACGACCGAGGTCGGCCGCAGTTCCTTGGCGGTGCGCTGTACCCGCAGCTTCATGCCCGGCGTGTACTTGCCCGAGGCCATGCGCACGAAGGCGATGCGGTCGCGGTGGTTGGCGTCCATGTTGGCCTGCACCTTGAACACCACGCCGGCAAAGTCCTTGTCTTCGGGCTGGATCTCTTTCACCACCGGCTGGCGGTTGACCAGCGTGGAGCTGGTGCGCGATTGGGGCGAGGGCGCCAGGTCGACCAGCGCATCCAGCACTTCCATCACACCGAAGTTGTTCACGCCAGAGCCGAAGAACACCGGCGTCTGCTTGCCGGCGAGGAAGGCCTCGCGGTCCCAGGCGGGCGAGGCGCCGGCGGCCAGCTCCATGCTTTGCTCAGACGTCTCGAACTCATGGCCAAAGCGTTGCAGCAGCGTGGCGCGGTCGGTCAGCGGAATCGTCTCGAACTCTTGCGGCAGGCGCTCTTTGCCCGAGTCGAACACCGTCATGGCCTGCGTGCGCAGGTTGACGATGCCGCCAAAGTTCTTGCCTTGGCCCACCGGCCAGGTCATGGGCACGCAGGGCATGCCCAGTTCGCGCTCGATCTCGTCCAGGATGTCCAGCGGCTCGCGCACCTCGCGGTCCATCTTGTTGACGAAGGTGATGATGGGCGTATCGCGCTGGCGGCAGACCTCGATCAGGCGGCGCGTCTGCGCTTCCACGCCGTTGGCCGCGTCGATCACCATCAGGGCCGAGTCAACCGCGGTCAGCACGCGGTAGGTGTCCTCAGAGAAGTCCTTGTGGCCGGGCGTGTCGAGCAGGTTGATGACGTGGTCGCGGTACAGCATCTGCATGACCGACGAGGCCACCGAGATGCCGCGCTGCTTTTCGATCTCCATCCAGTCGGAGGTGGCATGGCGCGAGGCCTTGCGCGCCTTGACCGAGCCGGCGATCTGGATCGCGCCCGAGAACAGCAGCAGCTTTTCGGTCAGCGTGGTCTTGCCGGCGTCAGGGTGGGAAATGATGGCAAAGGTGCGGCGGCGGCGGGTTTCAGAGACGAAGGACAAAGCAGTTTTCCAGGCGAAAGGGTCGAAGCGCCAGGGGAGGCCGGCGCATGCAATGGCCGGTATTTTCCGGTATTGCGAGGGTGACCTTGCACGGCGGTGCGGTGGCGCGGATTTGGCCTGCGCTAAAATCCGCCGCTTCCGAGGAGCGTTGCAGCGCCATCTAGGGCGTGAGGCTCGGAACCTAACCGCAACGACGCTCGCCCACGTTCCGTGTGCCCGAGCGCTTTCCCGCCCCACAGGAGCGTGGTCATCCAACCCAATTTTGGAGCCGACCATGAACGCCGTCCTCAAGCCCTCCGCCTCTGCCGACCAGGCCATCGCCGACATCACCCTCGCTGCCTGGGGCCGCAAGGAAATTCGCATTGCCGAGACCGAAATGCCCGGTCTGATGGCGATCCGCGAAGAATTCACCAAGAGCCAGCCGCTGAAGGGCGCGCGCATCACCGGTTCGATCCACATGACGATCCAGACCGCCGTGCTGATCGAGACCCTGCAGGCCCTGGGCGCCAGCGTGCGCTGGGCGTCGTGCAACATCTTCTCGACCCAGGACCACGCCGCCGCCGCCATCGCCGCTGCCGGCACGCCGGTGTTCGCGGTCAAGGGCGAGTCGCTGGAAGACTACTGGGACTACACCCACAGCATCTTCGACTTCGGTGCCAAGGGCACGCCGGGCGAAGGCCCGAACATGATCCTGGACGACGGCGGCGACGCCACGCTGCTGATGCACCTGGGCCAGAAGGCCGAGAAGGACCAGAGCGTGCTGGCCAACCCGACCAGCGAAGAAGAACGCATCCTCTACGCCGCCATCAAGGCCAAGCTGGCCGTTGACGGCACCTGGTACACCCGCAAGTCGGCCGAGATCATTGGCGTGACCGAAGAAACCACCACTGGCGTGCACCGCCTGAACGAGATGGCCGCCAAGGGCACGCTGCTGTTCCGTGCCATCAACGTGAACGACTCGGTCACCAAGAGCAAGTTCGACAACCTGTACGGCTGCCGTGAATCGCTGGTGGACGGCATCAAGCGCGCGACCGACGTGATGATCGCCGGCAAGGTGGCTTGCGTGGCCGGCTACGGCGACGTGGGCAAGGGCTCGGCCCAGGCGCTGCGCGCGCTGTCGGCGCAAGTCTGGGTGACCGAGATCGACCCGATCAACGCCCTGCAGGCCGCCATGGAAGGCTACAAGGTCGTCACCATGGAATACGCCGCCGACAAGGCCGACATCTTCGTGACCACCACCGGCAACAAGGACGTGATCCGCCACGAGCACATGGCCGCCATGAAGGACCAGGCCATCGTCTGCAACATCGGCCACTTCGACAACGAGATCGACGTTGCCTCGATCGAGAAGTACGAGTGGGAAGAGATCAAGCCCCAGGTCGACCACATCACCTTCCCCGACGGCAAGAAGATCATCCTGCTGGCCAAGGGCCGCCTGGTGAACCTGGGCTGCGGCACGGGCCACCCGAGCTTTGTGATGTCGTCTTCCTTCGCCAACCAGACCATCGCCCAGATCGAGCTGTTCACCAAGCAAGACGTGTATCAGGCCGGCAAGGTCTATGTGCTGCCCAAGCATCTGGACGAGAAGGTCGCGCGCCTGCACCTGAAGAAGGTCGGCGCCATGCTGACCGAGCTCACCGACACGCAGGCCGCCTACATCGGCGTGTCCAAGCAGGGCCCGTACAAGCCCGACACCTACCGTTACTAAGCATCTGTGCGCGCAGATCAACTGTTGGTAGAGCGCGGCATGGCCGCCTCGCGTTCGCAGGCGGTCCGGCTGATTGCCGGTGGCCTGCGCTGGCGCGAGGCCGGCAGTGCCGACGCCTGGCGCGTCGTCGGCAAGAACCGCGACGACATCCCTGAAGCCGCCGAGCTGGAGTTGCTCGACGCGGCCGAGTCGCGCTACGTGTCGCGCGGCGGCCTCAAGCTCGAAGGCGGGCTGAAGGCGGCCGGCATTGCGGTAGCCGGCAAGCTGTGCCTGGACGTTGGCCAATCCACCGGCGGCTTTACCGACTGCCTGCTGCAGCAAGATGCCTTGCACGTGGTGGGCGTGGACGTGGGCTATGGCCAGCTGCATGCCCGCTTGCGTGACGACGAGCGCGTGACCGCGTTGGAGAAAATCAACGCGCGCAGCCTGAGTGCTACTGATTTTGTGGCTTATAGCCCAGGTGCAGCCTGGGTTTCAGGCACTTTTTCTTTAAATTCCGAGACGCGCTTCGACCTGGTGGTCGGCGACCTGTCCTTTATCTCGCAAACGCTGGTGCTGCCGGCGCTGGTGCCGCTGATGGCGGCCGATGCCGACCTGCTGATGCTGGTCAAGCCGCAGTTCGAGCTGCAGCCCGGCCAGGTCGGCAAGGGCGGCATCGTGCGCGATCCGGCAATGTACGAGGTGGTGGAGGCGCGCCTGCGCGCCACCTGCGATGAGCTGGGCCTGGTGATCCAGCGGTGGTTCGACAGCCCGATCGAGGGCGGCGACGGCAACCGCGAGTTCTTTATGCATGCAAGGAGGGCGGCATGACCGCTTCCACCTCTGTTTCTGTTTCCTCGTCCTCACCCCAGTCGGCATCGCTGCCGGTGAGTTTCGAGTTCTTCCCGCCCAAGACGCCCGAGGGCGTTATCAAGCTGCGCGCCGTGCGCCAGGCGCTGTATGCGCGGGTGCCGGAGTTCTGCTCGGTCACCTACGGTGCCGGCGGCTCCACGCAAGAAGGCACCTTCAGCACGGTGCGCGAGATCCTGGGCGAGGGCGTCGAGGCCGCCGCGCACTTCTCGTGCATCGGCGCCACGCGCGAATCCGTGCGGGCCGAGCTGGCCACGCTGGCGCAAATGGGCGTCAAGCGCCTGGTCGCGCTGCGCGGCGATCTGCCTAGCGGCTATGGCACGGGTGGCGAGTTCGTCTACGCCAGTGACCTGGTCGCCTTTATCCGCGCCGAGACGGGTAGCAGCTTTCGTATCGAAGTGGCCGCCTACCCTGAAGTGCATCCGCAGGCGCGCTCGCCGGCCACGGATCTGCAGGCCTTCGTCGCCAAGGTGCAGGCCGGGGCCGATGCGGCGATCACGCAGTACTTCTATAACGCCGACGCCTACTTCCGCTTTGTCGACGACATCAGCGCGCTGGGGCTGACCGTGCCCGTGGTGCCCGGCATCATGCCGATCACCAGCTCGACCCAACTGATGCGTTTCTCGGATGCCTGCGGCGCCGAGATCCCGCGCTGGATTCGGCTGCGGCTGCAGTCCTTCGGCGACGACGTGGCATCGATCCGCGCCTTTGGCCTGGACGTGGTGGCCGACCTCTGCGCCCAGTTGCGCGCCGGTGGCGCACCGGCGCTGCACTTCTACACCATGAACCAGTCGCAGGCCACTTTGGCGCTGCTGGATCGGCTCTAAGAACGTGTCTACGATCTGTATGGGGATCGCGTTGGAGTGCAATCGGGATGAGTGGGCGGCCCAGTCTGCGCCGCATGGGCTCGTGCCCATGCAAGCAGATGGGGCGCTCAATCGCCCGATTTCACTCCAACCCTTCGGGCAAGTGTCTTTGCGGGCGGTCTGCGGCGTTGCGGCGCTTGCCAAAGCCCAAGCTATTGGCTGCGTACCGCGCCTTGCATCCCATCCCGCAAAGACACTTGCGCGACCCCATAGAGATCGTAGGCACGTTCTCCTATGAAAGCGCGGCTGCGCACCTGGATGCTCGCGGGGCCGCTGGCCCTGGGCTTGGCTGCTTGCGCGCCGCTGCCAAGGCAGGATGAGACGCTGCCGGCGCCCGTCGCCGCGCCGCTGCAGCCGCTGGCCCACACACGCGACACGCCAGCGCGCGCGCCTGCATCCGCGGTCGCGCCGGTCACCGCGCCGCCCGTGTCCGAGGAAGAGCCCGAGGCCGGGGAGGAAATCGACCGCGGCGGCGCCTCCTGGTACGGCGGCCGCTTCCACAACCGGCGCACCGCCAGCGGCGAGCGTTTTGACATGACGGCGCTGACAGCCGCGCACCGCAGCCTGCCGTTCGGCACCCTGGTCTGCGTGCGCAGCCTGGTCAATGACCGTACCGTGGTGGTGCGCATCAACGACCGGGGGCCGTGGGCCCGGCAGCGCATCATCGACCTGAGCCGCGCTGCCGCCCAGGCGTTGGACATGGTCGGTATGGGCGTCAAGCAGGTGGTGCTCAGCCGGCCCTCCGCAGCAGGCGAATGTGTTCACAAAAATGGGGATGACGTGACGTCTGGCTGAAAGGCCGTGCGGTAGGCATGGGATTTGCAAGACCAAATGGTCAAACTCCCAACCTACCCAGGAACCTACTCCATGAAGAAATCCCTGATCGCCTTTGGTGCCCTGCTGGCTTTAGCGGGCACCGTACAGGCGCAAAGCTCTGTAACACTCACCGGCCTGATGGATGCCTACGTCGGCACCACGCGCATGGCAGGCGATTCCGGGCGCACCAATGTTGTTGGCAGTGGCGGCATGACCACCTCTTGGTGGGGCATCAAGGGTACCGAGGACCTGGGTGGCGGCCTCAGCGCAAACTTCCTGGTCACCTCCTTCCTGCGCGCCGACACTGGCTCTCCTGGTCGTTTCGGTGGTGACCCGTTCTTTTCTCGTGACGCCAGCGTTGGTTTGGGCGGCGCCTTCGGCAATGTGCAATTGGGCCGTGGCATGGCGCCCAACTTCCTGCCCACCATCATCGTCAACCCCTTCGGTGACTCCTTCAATTTCTCGCCGCTGGTGCTGCACGCCAACGTCACCACCACCGGCTGGGCCACCTCGACCACGCCGGCTGACACCGGATGGAGCAATGAGGTCGTCTACACCACGCCCAGCTTTGGCGGTTTGAAGGCCAACCTGCACTACCAGTTTGGTGAGCAGGGCAGCAGCAGCGGCAACGGCAGCAAGAGCAACGTCGGTATCAACGCGCTGTACTTCGGCGGCCCGCTGACCCTGGTCGGCTTCTACGAGCGCGACCAGATCTCCAACCCGGTCAACCCCAGCGTCATCACCACCGGCGGCGTGCCCGACACCAAGAAGGACTGGATGCTGGGCGGCGCCTATGACGCAGGCTTCCTCAAGGCCTTCCTGACCTATGGCCAGTCCAAGGCCGACATCGCCGACTACACGGGCAAGACCACCTCGCTGGGCTTGGACGTGCCCCTGGGCGGCGGCTCGGTCAAGGCAGCCGTTGCCCGCACCGAGGTGTCCGGCACCTACAACGGCACCCGCACCACGGGCACGCTGGGCTATGACTACTTCCTGTCCAAGCGCACCGACGTCTACGCCATGGTCATGCGCGACAACGTCACGGCACTGACCGGCGGCACCAGCGCTGGCGTGGGCATTCGCCACCGCTTCTGACGCGGCGCTGCGCCCATCTAAAAAGGAGGCCACGGCCTCCTTTTTTGTTTCAGGCAGGCGAAGTCGGCTGCCCCGCCTGCTGGAGCATCCACGCTCGAAACGCGAGGATGCGCGGGTCCTGGCTGCTGCTTTGCGGGTAGACCAGGTGGTAGGCGTAGTCTGGCGCCACACGCACGCTGACATCGAACAGCCGCACCAACCGGCCTTGCGCCAGGTCCTTGCCGATCATGTCTAGGTCAGCCAGGCCTACGGCCGCGCCGTCGAGCACGGCCTGCACGACGTAGCTTGAATCCGAGAAGCCGATGCACCTGCTGTCGTCGAAGTCCTCAATGCCGGCGGCAGCCATCCACATGCGCCAGTGGGGCCAGACCATGCCATCTGTCTTCCAGTCCACGTAGCAGAGCGTGTGCTGGAGCAGGTCGCGCGGCTCTTCCAGCCTGGGGCCGGTTTCGAGCAGCCGCGGGCTGCAGACCGGAGCCACCACCGTGTCGAACAGCCGCTCTGAGCACACGTGTGTGTCATTCCCGGTGCCAAAGCGGATCGCCACATCGACATCGTCGGCGTCGAAGTCCCGTATCTGATCGGAGATATCGAAGGTCAGCTCCAGGTCTGGATGTGCGGCCCTGAACTCTGGCAGCCGGGGCAGCAGCCAGTTCGTGGCAAACCGTGCGCTCAGCGAAACGCGCAGATGCGCCGCCCCGCGGGCCATGCGCCGGGCGCGGCTGGCGGCGCGCTGCAAGCCGTCCAGTGCGTCGGCGGCAGCCTCGAGCAGCACGGCGCCGGCGGGCGTGAGCTGAATGCTGCGGCTGGTGCGGGTGAACAGCAGCATGCCCAGCTGATCCTCGAACTCCTTGATCTGGTAGCTGACCGCCGCCGGCGTCAAACCCAACTCGTTGGCCGCGCGGGTGAAGTTCAAGTGCCGCCCGGCGGCCTCCAGGGTCCTGAGTGCCCGTGTTCCAGGCAGCATGCGTGTCATTGATCTTCAAGCAATATTTGATGATTTATTGAAAAGTACTAGTTTTTCAATGGCAGATCAACAAGAGATAGTTGTGCAACTTAATGATTGCACTGCCCGGCAGGCGATCACGGCACCACAACCCAAACCCTCGGAGTGAATACATGCCTGCTGGCCCGACTTCTTTTGTTGTTCAACGCAATGGCAGACCGGCCACCGCGGAAGACTTGGCTCCGCTCGCCTTTGCGGGCTATGCGCACTTCAGCGCCATGCAGGTGCGCGGGGGCCAAGTCAGGGGCCTGGACCTGCATCTGGAGCGTTTGCGGTCTGCCTCGGTGGAGCTGTTCGGCCAGGCACTGCCCGACGCCAGCGTGCGCGCCTATCTGCGGGCGGCGCTGGAGGCCGGCCCGGCGGATCTCTCACTGGTGGTCACGGTGTACTCGCCGGCGGGGGAATTCACCGTGGCCGGCGCCGATGTGCTGCCCGAGGTCCTGGTGCGCACCGGTCCGGCCGCATCCGGCCCGGCGGGCCCGTTGGCATTGGCGGTGATCGAGCACGAACGGGTGCTCCCAGCCGTGAAGCATGTCGGCGAGGTGGCCAAGACCTATTTCCTGCGCCAGGCTGTCGGGCAGGGCTTCGACGATGTCGCTTTTGTGGATCGCCAAGGGCGGCTCAGCGAAGGCTCGATCTGGAACCTGGCTTTCTGGGATGGCGAGGCCGTGGTCTGGCCCATGGCCGAGATGCTGGGCGGGACCACGATGGGCATCGTTCGCCGGCAGCTGGATCGTCTCGGCGTTCCCCAGCGTGTTCAGGCGCTGACGCTTGCAGACCTGCCGACGCTGGCCGGCGCCGTGGTCATGAACTCATGGACGCCGGGTGTGGCGGTGCACCGGATCGGCTCCATGCCCCTGCCGCTGGCGCCATCCTTTCAGGCATTGCTGCACCGGGCCTACCAGGCCGAGGCGCTGACCTCGCCTTGAAGATGGCTTAACCGCCGGATTCCAGCGTAAAAGCCGCGTGCCGGTCCTGGCCCAGCGCCGTCACCATTTGCGGCAGCGCGGGGGCCAGCGCTGCCTTCAGCGTGTGTGGCGGGTTCACCACGAACATGCCGCTGGCTGGCAGCCCGGGCCGCTTGGCGCCTTCGCCGGCCACCGCGGCGCTGGCCATCTTGGAGGATTTCACCGTCAGCGTGGCATGCAGCCAGGGCTTGCCGGCCTGCGTGGCCAGCGTGCGCAGCCGCCGTGGCAGGTCGTGTGCCTCGGGGCGGGCGATCAGCGGGTACCACACGGCATAGGTGCCGGTGGCAAAGCGCTTCAGGCTGTCGGCCACCAGGGCCGCTACCCGGGCGTAGTCTTGCTTGAGCTCGTAGCTTGGGTCGCACAGCACCAGGGCGCGGCGCGCGGGCGGCGGTATGAACTTCTTCACGCCCTCAAAGCCATCTTCGTTCAGCACCGCAATCTGCCGGCCGGCTTCGAGCTGCGCGATGTTGCCCGACAGCGCCCGCGCATCGGTCGGGTGCAGCTCGAACAGCTTGAGCCGGTCATGCGAGCGCAGCAGGCGCTCCAGCAAGAAAGGCGAGCCCGGGTAGACCTTGGGGTTGGCGCCGCTGGGGTTGAAGCTTTTCACCAAATCCAGGTAGGCCTGCAACGCCGGTGCGCAGTCGGCAGGGGCCTTGCCGTAGAGGCGAAAAATGCCTTCCAGCGCCTCGCCACTCTTGGTGGCATAGTCGCCGTCCAGGCGGTACAGCCCCGCGCCCGCATGGGTGTCGAGCACCGTCAGCGCCGCCTCCTTTTGCACAAGGTGGTCGAGGATGGCAATCAGCGTCGTGTGCTTGAGCACATCGGCGTGATTGCCCGCATGGAAGGCGTGGCGGTAGCTGAACATAGCCCCTATGGTAAGCGGCCTTGCCGGCCAGGGTGAAAACTTCCTATAATGGAAGGCTTCGCAGCGCTTACTTGGCCCCGCGGCGAGGTTTATCCCCACCTAAGAGGTTTCCTTCAGAGAAACACCGACCGTGGAAAAGGGCCTGCTCACTCGAAAGCTTTCAGCAATGTCTACATTCAGCGCAAAACCCGCTGACGTGGTGCACGAGTGGTTTGTGATTGACGCGACCGACAAGGTCCTCGGCCGGGTAGCCAGCGAAGTTGCCCTCCGTCTGCGCGGCAAGCACAAAGCCATTTATACGCCTCACGTCGATACCGGCGATTTCATCGTCATCGTCAACGCCGCCCGCCTCAAGGTGACCGGCGCCAAGTCGACCGACAAGGTGTACTACCGCCACTCGGGCTATCCCGGCGGCATCTCGGCTACCAACTTCCGTGACATGCAGGCCAAGCACCCTGGCCGCGCACTCGAGAAGGCTGTCAAGGGCATGCTGCCCAAGGGCCCGCTCGGCTACGCCATGATCAAGAAGCTCAAGGTCTACGGTGGCGCGGAACATCCGCACACCGCTCAACAGCCGCAAGTGCTGGAACTCTGAGGAGCCGAGAATGATTGGTGAATGGAACAATGGCACCGGCCGTCGCAAATCCAGCGTCGCCCGCGTGTTTCTGAAAAAGGGTACCGGCAAGATCACGGTCAACGGCAAGGACGTACAAGAGTACTTCGGCCGCGAAACCTCGATCATGATTGCCAAGCAACCGCTCGTGCTGACCAACCACGTCGAAACCTTCGACGTCCAGGTCAATGTGCACGGCGGCGGTGAATCCGGCCAGGCCGGTGCCACCCGCCACGGCATCACCCGCGCCCTGATCGACTACGACGCAACGCTCAAGCCCGCACTGAGCCAAGCCGGCTTCGTGACCCGCGATGCACGTGAAGTCGAACGTAAGAAGGTCGGCCTGCACTCTGCACGTCGCCGCAAGCAATTCTCGAAGCGCTGATCTTTGCTACTGCGGACCTGCATGGCCGCGTTGCAAATCCTCGCAAGGCGCAAGCCTTGCTCCGGTTTGCGCCTTGCCCTGCAGGCCCTCGCTACGCAAATCTCAGCACTTCGTTTGCTGCCCAAACCGCCCTCGTGGCGGTTTTGTTTTTTGTTGCATCGCCCTGTTGGCCGTACCGGCAAAAACCGCGGGGCGGCTTGTTTTTGCGCTTTGCGCTAGCATATTCCCCTTGCGTCCCCCCGCACATCCCACCGGAGTCCCGCCATGAGCGCTGTCGCTGAAATCATCCAGACCGAAGAAATGCCCGTGCCTATCCTGTTCACCGACAGCGCGGCCGCCAAGGTGGCCGACCTGATCGCCGAGGAGGGCAACCCCGACCTGAAGCTGCGTGTTTTCGTGCAGGGCGGTGGTTGCTCGGGCTTCCAGTACGGCTTTACGTTCGACGAAATCACCAACGAGGACGACACCACCATGACCAAGAATGGCGTGTCCCTGCTGATCGACGCCATGAGCTACCAGTACCTGGTGGGTGCCGAGATCGACTACAAGGAAGACCTGCAGGGCGCGCAGTTCGTGATCAAGAACCCGAACGCCACCACCACCTGCGGTTGTGGCTCCAGCTTCTCGGCCTGAATTCCCCTGCGAGCGTGCGCTGCTTCGCACACCGCCGACAAGCCGCCTCCGGGCGGCTTTTTCGTTTTCGCGTTCTTTTTGACTGACCTGACTCGATGAATCGCCTGTCGAACCCTGCCTCCTCCGGGACCCCGCTGCTCTGGCTGGTGGCTGTGGGCTTTTTCATGCAGACGCTGGATGCGACCATCGTCAACACCGCCTTGCCCGCCATGGCCAGCAGCCTGGGCGAGAGCCCTCTGCGCATGCAGTCGGTGGTGGTGGTGTATTCGCTCACCATGGCCATGCTGATCCCGGCCTCGGGCTGGGTGGCTGACCGCTTTGGCACCCGGCGCGTGTTCTTCAGCGCCATTCTGTTGTTCGCCCTGGGCTCATTGTTCTGCGCCGTGTCGCAGAACCTGAGTCAGCTCGTTGCCTCGCGCGTGCTACAGGGCCTGGGTGGCGCCTTGCTGCTGCCGGTGGGCCGCCTGGCGGTTCTGCGGGCTTTCCCGCGCGAGCAGTTTCTGCGTGCCATCAGCTTTGTTGCCGTGCCGGGCCTGATCGGCCCGCTGCTGGGGCCGACGCTGGGCGGCTGGCTGGTGCAGTACGTGTCCTGGCACTGGATCTTCCTGATCAATCTGCCGGTGGCGCTGGTGGGTTGTATTGCCACGCTGCGCTATATGCCCGAAGGGCGCAGCATGGTGATGGCGCGCTTCGACCTGGGTGGCTACGGCTTGCTGGCCTTTGGCATGGTGGCGATATCGCTGTCGCTCGACGGCTTGTCGGAGCTGGGCCTGCGGCAGGCGACCGTGGTGCTGCTGCTGATATTCGGGCTGGCGAGTCTGGCGGCCTATTGGTTGCATGCACTGCGCCGGCCAGACCCGCTGTTTGCGCCGGAGCTGTTCTCGGTCGCCTCGCTGCGGGTGGGCCTGTTGGGCAATCTGTTTGCGCGTATCGGCAGCAGTTGCATGCCCTTCCTGATCCCGTTGCTGTTGCAGGTCAGCATGGGCTATTCGCCGTCGCAGGCCGGGATGATGCTGCTGCCTGTGGCGTTGGCCGGCATGGCGGCCAAACCGGTGGTCACGCGCCTGGTGGCCCGTATTGGCTATCGGCGCATGCTGGTGGGCAATACCGCGATGGTCGGGCTCATCATGACCAGTTTTGCCCTGGTGTCGCTGGACCAGCCGCTGTGGCTGCGCATCGTGCAGTTGGCCTGCTTTGGCGCGGTCAACTCGATGCAGTTCACGGCCATGAACACGGTCACGCTCAAGGACCTGGAAGGCGGCATGGCCAGCAGCGGCAACAGCCTGCTGTCGATGGTGCAGATGCTGGCAATGGGGTTGGGTGTGGCGGCGGCAGGCGCGGTGCTGGCCGGGTTTGGCAGCTACTTTGGCGCTGACGCGACGGGTGGCCACACCTTGCCGGCGTTCCGGGCCACGTTTGCCACGATGGGCCTGATGACCTTGGCGGCTTCCGCCATCTTCTGGCAGCTGACGCCTGATCCCGAAGGCATCCCGGCCAAGCTGGTGCCCGTGGAGACGGACGCCGTAGAGAACGTCTAGGCCGGGTAGATCGCGCCCAGGATGCGCGGCCCCCGGGCGCCTGTAACGGCGGCCAGGCTGGCCGTGCGGCGCTCTACCGTGCGATGGGCCAGCCAGGCAAAGGCGGTGGCCTCCACCTGCAGCGGCGGCAATCCGGCTTGCGCGGATGACAGCACCTGCACCCCGGGCAGGGCGGCCGCCAGCCCGCGCATGAGGGCGCTGTTCAAGGCGCCACCACCGCAGACGATCAACTGCTGGCTGCCCTGGCCGTAGCGCAGCAGCGCCTCTGCGCAGGTCTGTACGGTGAGGGCGGTAAGCGTTGCCTGCACGTCTTCGGGCCGTGCCGCGCTGTGCGGCGCCAGGTGGGCCGCCAGCCATTCGGCATTGAACAGGTCACGGCCGGTGCTGCGTGGCGGCGTGCGGGCAAAGAAGGGCTCGGCCTTGAGGGTGTCCAGCAGCGCTGGCAGTACGCGGCCCGTGGCGCCCCAGGCACCGTCGGTATCGAAGGCCTGACCGGTGTGCTGCTGGCACCAGTGGTCCAGCAGGGCATTGCCGGGCCCGCAATCGAAGCCGGTGGTGTTGACGCCCGCCGCAGGCAGCACGCTGAGGTTCGAGATGCCGCCGATATTGAGCACGGCGACCGTCGCATCCGCACGCCCGAACCAGCCCTGGTGAAAAGCCGGCACCAGCGGCGCACCTTGGCCGCCGGCGGCCAGATCGCGGCTGCGGAAATCCGCCACCACGTCGATGCCGGTGAGCTCGGCAAGCAGTGAGGGGTTTTGCAACTGCAATGTATAGCCCGTGCCATCGAACTCCAGCGGCCGATGCCGCACGGTCTGGCCGTGGGCGCCAATGGCGCGTACAGAGCTTGCTGGCAGTCCGGCGGCGGTCAGCAAGGCTGTAACCACTTCCGCGTAGACCCGCGACAAGCCATTGCCAGCAAGCGCGGCACGGTGCAGTTCGTCAGGGCCGCTGCGGTTCAGGGCCAGCAACTCAGCCCGCAAGGCCGCCGGAAACGGCGCCGTGGCATGTCGCAGCACCCGCGCCCCAGCGCCATCCGCCGGAAACTCCGCCAGCACCCCGTCCACACCATCGAGGGATGTGCCGGACATCAATCCGATGTAGCAAGGCGTGTGCATCACTACTTACTGTGCCAGATAGCGGCCATCCCAAGAACACCGTGGATCCGGCTTTGCCGGTCCACCGGTGTTGCCCCCGGAAGGGGGTTGGCGGAGACACGAAGTGCGCAGCCTGGGGGTGAACCTAGTACACCCCGGAAGGGGGTTGGCGGAGACACGAAGTGCGTAGCCTGGGGGCGAGCTTAGTCCGAACTAGCCAACTCCGACTGGCTGGCGGTCTGCAGTTCGATGCGCATGGTGGCGGCGAGCCGGTCGAACTCAGGTCGCGCCGCAGCGGTGAGCTGGGTAGCCTCGCTCTGGCGCGCGACGGTCATGGGGTCTTCCTGCACGCCGCGCACGCGGAATTCGAAGTGCAGGTGCGGGCCTGTGGCCCAGCCGGTCTGGCCGACATTGCCGATGTTCTGGCCCTGGGCCACGCTCTGGCCGCGGCTGACGTTGATGCGGCTCAGGTGGGCGTAGACCGTGACGTAGTCGTTGCGATGGCGCACGAAGATCACGTTGCCGTAGCCGTTCTGCACGCCGGCGAACTCGACCACGCCGTCGCCCACAGTGCGCACTGGCGTGCCGCTGGGCGCTGCAAAGTCGGTGCCCAGGTGGGCGCGCCATTGCTTGAGGATGGGGTGGAAACGGTTCGAGAAACCGCTGGAGACGCGGGTGAACTGCAGCGGCGCGCTGAGGAAGGCGCGATTCAGGCTCTGGCCGTCCAGCGTGTAGTACGCGCCTTTCTCGCCCTTGGGTTGGAACCACATGGCTTCCAGCGCCTTGCCGTCATTGACGAACTCTGCGCTCAGCACGCGGCCGGGGCGCAGCACTTCGCCGTCGGCTTCTATGGTTTCGTAGACGACGGTGAAGCGGTCGCCCTTGCGCAGGTGACGGCGGAAGTCGATGCTGCTGGAGAAGATTTCGGCGACCTGGTTGGCGACCGATTCGGGGATGTTGGCGGCGTCAGTCGCGGCCAGCAGCGAGGTCTGGATCACGCCGCTGCCCAGGCGGCTGGAGACCGTCGTCGGGGCGGATTCGATGTGGCTGGCAAAGCCGTCAGCGGTCTTCTCGACCACCAGGCGCTGGAACTGCTCGGCGTCGTCTGCGCTCCAGCGCACCGTCAGGCGCAGCAGTCCGTGGTCGTCCGAGGCTTCGGCCGACACCAGCCGGCCGACACGGCCCAGCACTGCCTGGCGGGCGCGTTCGTCGCGGCGCAGGAAGGTGGCGGCGGCTGGGTCATTCACGCCCAGGCGTTGCAGCAGGGAGTCTGCCGTGTCGGTCGAGCGCGTGGTCTCGGTGCGGAACAGGCGCATCTGGTGCATGTCCAGCACTTCCAGCGGCACGGCAGCGGACAAGGGCTGGACAGATTGCAGGATTTGTCTGACAGGCAGATCGGCTGGATCGGGGGCCAGATTGGCCACGGCAAAAGCGCCGCCGCCGCCGAACAGCAGCAGGGCGCCGATGACTGCGGTGACACGTTTGGGATGCCGCTGGACACTGTGGGCTGCACGGGTCAGCAATGCTTCCCCGACGGCCAGGAAACCGTTGTTCAAAAATCTATCCCCAGAAGGAAGTCGCTGTGGCAGGGCGGGAGGCGGAGTCCCGCAGCCTGCAGTGTTCTTGGGAGGTGTTCTTTGCACGCCTCGGTGGCTGCCGGGTGCAAAAAGCAGGCCACTTAAAATCCGAGTGGCGGGCTGGCCGGAAGTATACCGATGCACCAACCTGTGGCATCTGAAAAAACCCTTATGAATCAACCAGTCGTTACAACATACCCCGTTACCGATCGCGTAGGACAAGCACTCGAAATTTCGCTGCGCGGGGCTGACGAATTGCTGCCGCAGTCCGAATGGGTGCAGAAACTCGCGCGCTCGGAGGCCACCGGCACGCCGCTGCGCATCAAGCTGGGGCTGGATCCGACCGCGCCGGACATCCATTTCGGCCACACCGTGGTGCTCAACAAGATGCGCCAGCTGCAGGATCTGGGGCATCAGGTGATCTTCCTGATTGGCGACTTCACGACGCTGATCGGCGACCCGTCCGGGCGCGACACCACCCGCCCGCCGCTGACGGCCGAGCAGATCAAGGTGAATGCTGACACTTATTACAAGCAGGCCAGCCTGGTGCTGGACCCGTCGAAGACCGAGGTTCGCTACAACAGCGAGTGGTGCGGCCCGCTGGGCGCGGTGGGCATGATCCAGCTGGCGTCCAAGTACACGGTGGCGCGGATGATGGAGCGCGACGATTTCCACAAGCGCTTCACCGGCGGCCTGTCGATCAGCCTGCATGAATTCTTGTACCCACTGCTGCAGGGCTATGACTCGGTAGCGCTCAAGAGCGACCTGGAACTGGGCGGCACCGATCAAAAGTTCAATCTGCTGATGGGGCGCCATCTGCAGCAGGAAAGCGGCATGGAGCCGCAGTGTGCACTCACAATGCCGCTGCTTGAGGGCCTGGACGGCGTGCAGAAGATGTCCAAGAGCAAGCACAACTACATCGGCATCAGCGAGGACGCCAACAGCATGTTCGCCAAGACCTTGTCGATCTCCGACGAGCTGATGTGGCGCTGGTACACGCTGCTGAGCTTCCGCTCGCTGGCCGAGATCGCCGCGCTCAAGGCCGAGGTCGAAGGCGGCCGCAACCCCAAGGACGCCAAGGTGGCGCTGGCCAAGGAACTGACGGCGCGCTTCCACAGCGCAGCCGCGGCCGAGGCGGCGGAGCAGGACTTCCAGAACCGCAGCAAGGGCGGCGTGCCGGACGTGATCCCGGAAGTGACGTTGCCAGGCGCGCCCCTGGGAGTGATGGCTTTGCTCAAGCAGGCCGGGCTGGCGCCGTCGACCTCCGAGGCCGGCCGCCTGATCGAGGGCGGCGGCGTGCGGGTGGATGGCAGCCCGGTGTCGGACCGCGGGCTGAAGCTGGATGCCGGCGTCTACGTGGTGCAGGTCGGCAAGCGCAAGTTCGCGCGGGTCACGCTGGCCTGATGGGTTTTTAGAAGAAATATGCCTCTAGCCCAGGTGCAGCCTGGGCTTTTAGCTATTTATTTTGTAGTGGGCGCCGTCAATCCAGGTTGTCTACCGTGTCGGGGTCTTGCACGTCGCCAATGGTCTGGCGCGTGAGGGTGGCCTGCACGCGCAGCCAGTCGCAGAAGGCCTTGACCTCTGGCCGCGCGGCGCGGCGCGGGGCGATCAGCAGCCAGTAGGCCAGCGGCGAATCGAGCTTGTGCTGGGGCAGCACCTCGACCAAATCGCCCGCGGCCAGGCTGTCGGCCACCAGCGGCATGCGGGCCAGCGCCACGCCCTGGCCGGCCAGGGCGGCTTGCGCGATCTGGTGCGCGTAGTTGAAGTACAGCCAGCGCCGCGGCTCCAGGCTGCGCACGCCATGCGCATCGGCCCAGCGCTGCCAGCTCAGCCACTCGGTGTGGTGCGAGTGGTAGAGGTCGCCGGCCTCGATCAGGGTGAAGCGGTTCACGTCGGCCGGCTCGCGCAGCGGCGTGCCGTCTTGCAGCAGCCAGGGGCTGGCGACCACGGCCAGTTGCTCGCCAAACAGGCGCTCGGCATTCATCGCCACGCGCCCGGGCACGCTGTAGCGCAGGGCGACGTCAACGTCAGTCGTTTCCAGGTCCACCGACACGTCGGTGGCGTCGATGCGGATGTCGATGTCCGGGTGGTCGCGCTGGAAGGCCTCCAGCCGCGGGATCAGCCACATCGAGGCAAAAGACGCCCAGGTGCTGATGGACACGCTGCGGCGCCCGGCGGTCTGGCGGATCTGCTGCACCGCGCTGTCCATGTTGTAGAGGCTGGGCTGCACCGCGCGCAGCAGCTGTGCGCCGGCGCCGGTCAGCTCCACCGCGCGGGTATGGCGCAGGAACAGCGGCACGCCGACGTCGTCTTCCAGCGACTGGATCTGCCGGCTGACGGCGGACTGGGTGAGCGACATCTCCTCCGCTGCGGCGCGAAAGTTGAGGTGGCGCGCCACGGCCTCGAAGGCGCGCAGGCAGCCCAGGCCGATGGTGCGGGTGCGCAAGGACAGGTGTGGGGTCATGGGGAAAGGGCTGGGGCGGTCTTCATTGATGCGTTGGCGGAATCAATGCCGAACCGCGATTTCATTGGACCAGGGTCGTGAAGAGCTTGATTATGAGTACCTCTCCCAAACTCCGCAGGAGCTGATCATGGTCCAGGCATTGACAACAAAAGAACAAGAATCGCACGCCGTTATTGGCGGCAGCGTGCGTACTTTCCACACTACCGGCCGCGGCATGGTGGTGCTGCGTCAGGGCGCGGCCTGGATCACCATCGATGCTGGCGGCGCGGCCACGCCCTGGCACCGGCACGGCGCGGCGCCGCGCGGCGGGGATTGGTTCCTGAGCCAGGGCGGGCGGCTGGCCGTGCCGGCCGGGCGCCGTGTGGTGGTGGAGTCGCTGACACCAGAGACCGAGGCCCGGTTCGACTGGCAGCCCGTCAGCGCAGCGATGCCTGACGCGGCCTGGCAACTGGGCCTGGCATTGGCAGCGCGCCGGCTGCGGCGCAGCGTGCGCAGGTGCGCACGGTCTGCAGCGGCGCTGGCGCTTGGGCTGGTGTACTGGGTGGCGCATGCCGCCAGCTCTCGCGGGCGGCCGGCTGAGGTGCCGGCCGAATGCACGGCCGGCGCCGGGCGCAAGCTTTGAGGTGGGCGCTGTAGGCGTCCACTGACGGGCACCGCCCGCCAGAGACGACACGCCGGTGGTGGGCGGCTCCCTACGCTTGATCGTTCTCAGGCGGCCCCTTGCGGGCCGCCAGCCCGATCCGGAGACGCCATGTTCACCCCCCAGCAACCCAACGCCCCCGCGCGCATACCGCCGCGGCCACAGCAACAGCAATCCCGGCGCAGCGCCATGGCGCTCAACTGCCTGCAGCAGCAGCAGGGCGCGACCGAATTCCAGACCGGGCCGCGCAAAGCACTGCCTGCTGGCGTGCAACGCGTGCCAGGGCGAGACCTGCCCCGGCGCGGCAAGCCTGCGGGCACGGAGCCCGCACCAGAGACTGTGCGGGCGCCCGCTGGCGGGCTGCGCAACGCCAGCGAAGTCGAGTCCTATGTCCAGGAAGCCAATCTGAATCAGGATGCTTGAGGGGGGGCAACTCAGCGCGCGGCTTCCAACCGCCGCAGATCGCGCCGGTAGTCCTGCAGCCGCTCCACGGCCGTCTGGCGCTGGGCCGGCGTGGCCAGTGCGTGTACCTGGGCAAAGGCCTCGCAGCCCTCGCGCTGCAGCGCCTGTTGATGGCGGCGCTGGTCCGCGTCGGGCGGGTTGAGGGCCCGCTCGAACAGCGCACGCACGGTGGCGCGCGCCTGCTCTGGCGGCGGCTTGTCTTGCGATAGCTGGGCCAGGGTCTGCAGCAGGTCCTGCTGCCGCAGCAGCATCTCGGCGTAGCGGCGCTGCGGGTCGAAGGCCGAGCGTGCGATGTGCTCCTGCAGCGCCTCACGCTGGGCCGGGCTCAGGCGGCCGTACAGCATCTCGCTGCGCTCGCGTACTTCCTTGAGGCGCCGGGCCCGCCAATCCTCGGGCGTGGCGTCGAGCCAGAGCTTGCGGTACTTGGCGTTGTTGCGTTCGAACTTGCGACGGATGTTGTCGATCTGCTCGGGCTGCAGGCTCAGCGCGGACACGGCCACCACGTCTTCGGCGCGCAGCGTGACGGCCTGCAGCCGCTCGCGCACGCCGTCGAGCAGGCGGCAGGCGCTGTCGGCCGTGATTTCGCGTGGCGCGGCGTCCTGCGCTTGCCGCAGCAGGGCGTCTATCTGCGGCAGCTCGCTGCTGCGGTGCCATTGCTGCAATGCGTCCAGGTCTTCGCGCACCTGGCGCGACTGGTTGCTGTCGAAATCCACATAGCCGTCCAGCCACCAGTAGGCCAGCTGGGGTGACTGGTCATAGGCCAGGCGCATGGTGCTGCAGGCCTGCAGCAGCGCCGTGGCCAGCAGTGCGCCGGCCGCCACGCCGATAATCCGCAACCAAGCTCTGGCCGTGCGTCGGAGCAGTGTCGAACGCAGGCTAGAAGGAAAGTACATGGCGGTGCTGGATGTGGTGGTGATGGCGGCAGGCAAGGGTACGCGGATGAAAAGCCGCCTGCCCAAAGTGTTACACCGGCTTGCCGGGCGCGCGATGCTGCAGCACGTGCTGGATGCCGTGGCACCGCTGGGCGCGCGCCGCGTGGTGGTGGTGACCGGCCACGGCGCCGAGGTGGTTGAGGCCGCGTTGCAACTTGAGGCCCTGCCGTTTGCACTGGCCTTTGCCCGGCAAGAGCCGCAATTGGGCACCGGCCACGCCGTGCAGCAGGCGGCGCCGCTGCTGGGTGAAGACGGCACGGTGCTGGTCTTGAACGGCGACGTGCCCTTGATCGGCACCACTACGCTGCGCGCCCTGGCCGATGCCGCCGCCGATGGCGCGCTGGCCCTGCTCACCATCGAGCTGGACGACCCCAGCGGCTACGGCCGCATCGTGCGCGATGCGCAGGGCGCGGTGCAGGGCATCGTCGAGCACAAGGATGCGACTGACGCCCAGCGCGCCATCCGCGAAACCAACACCGGCATGATGGCCGTGCCCGCGGCGCGCCTGCGCGGCTGGCTGGCGCGGCTGGACAACCGCAATGCCCAGGGCGAGTACTACCTGCCCGACATCGTCGCGCTGGCCGTGGCCGATGGCGTGCCGGTGCGCGTTGTGCGCACGCAGGATGCGGTCGAGGTGGCAGGCATCAACAGCCCGTCGCAATTGGCGGCACTGGAGCGCGCCTACCAGCGCCGCCAGGCCGAGCGCCTGATGGAAGCCGGCGTGCGCCTGGCCGACCCGGCGCGCTTCGACCTGCGCGGCACGCTGCAATGCGAGTCCGATGTAGAGATCGATGTCGGCTGCATCTTCGAAGGCGAAGTGAGCCTGGGCGAGGGCGTGCGCATTGGTGCGCACTGCGTCATTGCCAACGCGCAGATCGCCGCTGGCGCGGTGATCCATCCGTTCAGCCACGTGGCGGGCGAGCGCAGCGGCAAGGCCGGCCCGGTCGAGGTGGGCGAGGGCGCGTTGGTAGGCCCCTTCGCGCGGCTGCGGCCTGGTGCGCGGCTGGGCGCGCAGGTGCACATCGGCAACTTTGTCGAGGTCAAGAATTCCACCCTGGCCGAAGGCGCCAAGGCCAACCATCTGGCCTACCTGGGCGACGCCACCGTGGGCGCGCGGGTCAACTACGGCGCGGGCAGCATCACCGCCAACTACGACGGCGTGAACAAGCACCGCACGGTGATTGGCGACGACGTGCATATCGGCAGCAACTGCGTGCTGGTGGCGCCGGTCACGCTGGGCGCGGGCAGCACGGTGGGCGGGGGCTCGACCATCAGCAAGGACACGCCGCCCGGCGCCCTGGCCGTGTCGCGCGCGCGGCAGGTCAACCTGCCGGACTGGAAGCGCCCGGTGCGCAAGACGGAAGGCTAGAGGTATGGGCACGTCGCCGCCTGATGTCGCCGCGCTGCAGGCCGAACTGGCTGCGGCACGCGCCGAACTGGAGGACTTCTTCCGCGTCGCCTCGCACGACTTGCGCGCGCCGCTGCGCCACTTGAAGGCCTTTGGCGGCCTGCTGCGCGAGCGGCTGGAAGACCTGGGCAGCGATGACGAGGCGCTGAGCTTTCTGGCCAACATGGAGCAATCCACCGCGTTGATGGGCCGCATGGTCGATGGCTTGCTGGGGCTGTCGCGCATAGGCCGCGCGCCGCTCACCGTGCTGCCGCTGGACCTGGCCGCGCTGGCGGCCGAGGTGCGCGACGGCCTGCAGGCCGAGGCCGCCGGTCGCAACGTGGCCTGGCACATCGCGCCCGATCTGCCGGCCTGCCAAGGCGACCCGGCGCTGCTGCGACAACTGCTGCAACACCTGCTGGGCAATGCGCTCAAGTTCACGCGGCGCCAGCCTGCGGCGCAGATCGCGGTCGGCTGGCAGCGCGGGACGCAAGGCGCGGCAGAAATCTTTGTGCGCGACAACGGCGCGGGCTTCAACCCAGCCGCAGCGGGCCGGCTGTTTGGCGTGTTCGAGCGTCTGCACGGCACCTCGGAGTTCGAAGGCCTGGGCCTGGGCCTGGCGGCGGTGCGCCGCATCGCCGAGCGCCACGGCGGCAGCGTGCGGGCAGAGGGCGCGCTGGACGCGGGCTGCACCGTCTATGTGCGGCTGGCCGCTGCCGCACAGGAATAGCTTCAGGGTCGTCGTGCGCTGCACACGGGGCAGGCTACATCGCGTGCAACGCGCACCTCGCTCCACTCCATGCGGCGGGCGTCCACCATGCGCAGCCGCTGGAGCAACGGGGCGCCGCGCCCGAGCAGCACTGTCAGCGCATCGGCGGCCTGTGCGGCGCCAATGAGGCCTACCAGGGGCGCGAACACGCCCATGGTGGCGCAGGCGGTTTCCTCGACCTGCGATTGCGGCGGGAAGACGCAGGCGTAGCAGGGCGAGGCCGCATCGCGCACGTCGTACACGCCCAGTTGCCCATCAAAGCGCAGCGCCGCGCCCGACACCAGCGGCCGGCCATGGCGCACACAGGCGGCGTTGATCAGTTGCCGGATCGCAAAGCCGTCGGTGCAATCCAGCACCAGGTCGGCTTGGGGCACCAGGCGCTCCAGGCAGGCGGCGTCGGCCTGTTCGGCCAGGGGCTGCAGCTGCACCAACGGGTTGAGTGCCTGGATCGAGGCCGCGGCTGACGCCACCTTGTGCCAGCCAATACGCTCGGTACTGTGCGCGATCTGCCGCTGCAGGTTGGTGAGGTCGACGCGGTCGTGGTCCACCAGGGTCATGCGGCCGACGCCTGCCGCGCCCAGGTACAGCGCCGCGGCGCAGCCCAGGCCGCCCAGGCCCACCACCAGCACATGCGCGTCCTGCAGGCGCTGCTGCCCCTCGATGCCGATCTCGTCGAGCAGGATGTGGCGGGAATAGCGCAGAAGGTCTTGGTCGTCCATACGAAAAAAAGCCCCGCGCGGCGTACCGGCGGGGCGTTGGCGCGCAGGCGCGCCTTTAGTTTTCCTTTTTGTCTTCGGTAGCGCGCTCGACCTGGGTCTTGCTCACAACCACCGGCTGGCCCTTGAGGCGATTGATGGCCTGCGCCAGCTGGAAGTCCTTGTCGGAGCCGAACTCCGGCGCCCGTGGCGCCGGCTTGTTGCCTTCGGCTTCGAGCTTCTTGATGGCTTCCTGGCGGGCGCGCTCGCGGGCTTCGTCCTTCTTCTCTTCGCCCTGGCCGCTGTTGAGATGCTTCTCGAGGTCGGCTTCCCGCGTGCGCAGGGCGGAGAACAGGTTGCCCTCCAGTGTCTCGTCGATCATCACGTCGGGCACGATACCGGTGGCCTGGATCGACTTGCCGCTAGGCGTGTAGTAGCGCGCGGTGGTGATCTTCAGGCCGGTGTCCGGGCCCAGTGGGCGCACGGTTTGTACCGAGCCTTTGCCGAAGGTCTGGCTGCCCATGATGATGGCGCGCTTGTGGTCCTTGAGCGCGCCGGCCACGATTTCGCTGGCCGAGGCCGAGCCTTCATTGACCAGCACCACCATGGGCACGGTCTTGAGTGCGGCCGGCAGGCGGCGCAGCGGGTCGGTGCTGCCGGGGCGGCGCAGGTAGTCTGCGGGCTCTGCCTTGTAGGCGGCCTTGCTCTCGGCCAGTTGGCCGTCGGTCGTGACCACGGTGACGCCGGCAGGCAGGAAGGCAGCGGAGACAGCCACGGCCGAGTCCAGCAGGCCGCCCGGATCGTTGCGCAGGTCCAGCACCAGGCCCTTGATGTTCGGGTTCTGCTTGTAGAGCTCGTCGACCTTGGCGACGAAGTCGTCAACCGTGCGCTCCTGGAACTGCGACAGACGCAGCCAGGCGTAGCCGGGCTCGATGATCTTGCCGCGCACCGACTGGGTACGGATCTCTTCGCGCGTGATGGTGACCGGGAAGGTACGCGACTCGTCCTTGCGGAACAGTGTCAGCGTGACCTGGGTGCCGGGCTCGCCACGCATGCGCTTGACGGCGTCGTTTAGGGCCAGACCCTTGACGGCCGTGTCGTCGATCTTGGTGATGAGGTCGTTGGTCTTGATGCCGGCGCGGAAGGCTGGCGAGCCCTCGATGGGTGAAACTACCTTGATCAGGCCGTCTTCTTGCGATATCTCTATGCCAACGCCCACGAAACGGCCGGTGGTGCCTTCGCGGAATTCCTTGAAGCTCTTCTTGTCGAAGTACTGGGAGTGCGGATCAAGGCTGGCCACCATGCCGGAGATGGCATCGGTGATGAGCTTTTTGTCGTCCACTGGCTCGACATAGTCCGTCTTGATCATGCCGTAGACGGCGGCGAGCTGCTGCAGCTCTTCGAGTGGCAGCGGACTGAGGGCGCTGCGCGCCACGGTCTGCAAGGAGACGGTGGTCAGCGCGCCGGCGACGACGCCTACGGAGATCCAGCCTGCGATTCGGAGTTTCTGACCCATATAACCTCTGGTTAACCGCTTCAATATACACCTTGGAAGTGCTGCGGCCGAAAGGGTTCCCTAGCGCTGGAGCGGCGCGCCGGGGCAAGCCCGGCGCGCCATTTAAGCTTTTTAGCCTTTGCCTTGGGCGGCGACTGCCGCCGCGGCCTTGGCTGCGGCCTCGGCGTCGCCCAGATAGTAGTGGCGCAGCGGCTTCAGATCGGCGTCCAGTTCGTACACCAGCGGGATGCCGTTCGGGATGTTCAGGCCGACGATGTCGGTCTCGGAGATGCCGTCCAGGTACTTGATCAGGGCGCGGATGGAGTTGCCGTGCGCGGCCACGACCACGCGCTTGCCGGCGCGGATGGCCGGCGCCATGGCTTCGTTCCAGAAGGGCAGGACCCGGGCGACGGTGTCTTTCAGGCATTCGGTGAGCGGCAGCTCGCCGGGTTGCAGCTTGGCATAGCGGCGGTCGCCGCCTTCGCCGCGCGGGTCGGCTGCGTCCAGCGGCGGCGGCGGCGTGTCGTAGCTGCGGCGCCACACCAGCACCTGGGCGTCGCCGTATTCCTTGGCCATGTCGGCCTTGTTGAGGCCTTGCAGCGCGCCGTAGTGGCGCTCGTTCAGGCGCCAGCTGTGCACCACCGGCAGCCAGGTGCGGTCCATTTCGTCGAGCGTGTGCCAGAGCGTGCGCGTGGCGCGCTTGAGCACGCTGGTGTAGGCGACGTCGAAGTCATAGCCCTCGTCGCGCAGCAGCCGGCCAGCGGTCTTGGCCTGCTCGACGCCGGTGGGCGTGAGGTCTACGTCGGTCCAGCCGGTAAAGCGGTTTTCGAGGTTCCAGGTGGATTCGCCGTGGCGAATCAGGACGAGCTTGTACAAGGGAAGGCCTTTCGTGGCGGGGGCTTGGAGGGGGTGAAAAAGGGGCGCCAAGCCCGCCATTCTAAAATTGCCGGGTTTTGCCTCTCCACCGGCCTGGTCCAGGCCCTGCCCCCAAGGATTCCCGTGAATTTCATCATCGACAACTGGTCGCTCTTCCTTATCGCCATCGCCGCGGGCGGCATGCTGGTCTGGCCCCTGATCAAGGGCGCCACCAGCGGCGCCCTGACGCCGGCGCGCGCGGTGCAGCTCATCAACCGCGAGAAGGCGGTGCTGATCGACGTGAGCGAGACCGAGGAATATGCCCAGCAGCATGCCGGCGGTGCCAAGAACGTGCCCCTGGGTGAACTGGAGGCGCGCCTGCCGGCCGTGGTGAAGAACAAGGCGCTGCCGGTGATCCTGGTCTGCCCCACCGGCGGGCGGGCCAACCGGGCGCTGGCCATTGCCAAGAAACTCGGTTACGAGCAGGCCCAAGTGCTGGCCGGCGGGCTGAAGGCGTGGAAAGAAGCTAATCTGCCGGTTGACAAGGGTTAAACCCCGTATCTAGCCGACTTCTACCCACGCCTATGCAATCCGTCACCATGTACACCACGGCCGTTTGCCCTTACTGCATTCGCGCCAAGCAAATCCTCAAGTCCAAGGGCGTCGAGGCGATCGAAGAGATCCGCATCGACACTGACCCGGCCGCGCGCAACGCCATGATGGAGCGCACCGGCCGCCGCACCGTGCCGCAGATCTACGTCGGCGACACCCATGTGGGCGGCTGCGACGACCTGATGGCGCTGGAAGGCCGTGGCGGCCTGGTGCCGTTGCTGGAAGGTGCCTCGGCTTAAATCCGAGCCTCAGAGATAGAGATAATGCATGCCGAGCGCCTGCTGGGGAGTCTCCCCGGCAGGCTTTGTTTTTTTGACCCGAAGCACTACTGCACACCATGTCCGACCAGCAAGAACCCGTGTTCCAGATCCAGCGCGTCTACCTGAAGGACCTGTCGCTCGAACAACCGAATTCGCCCGCCATCCTGCTGGAGCAGGAACAGCCCACCGTCGACATCCAGCTCGGCGTGGACGCGCAGCCGGTGGCCGAAGGCATCTTCGAGGTGTCGGTAACGGCCACGGTGCAGACCAAGATCAAGGACAAGACCGTGTTCCTGGTCGAAGCCAAGCAAGCCGGCATTTTTGAAGTGCGCAACCTGCCGGAAGACCAGGTTGGCCAGATCCTGGGCATCGCCTGCCCGCAGATCGTCTATCCCTACCTGCGCGGCAACGTGGCTGACATCATCCAGCGTGGCGGCTTCCCGCCGGTGCACCTGGCCGAGATCAACTTCCAGGCCATGTACGAGCAGCAGCAGGCGCAAGCCGCTGGCGAGCAGCCGCAAGGCCTGCCGCAGTAATTTTCTGACGCTTTTAGCCCTCAAGCCGTTGCCCTGCAACGGCTTTTTGCTATGAAAATAGTAGTAATTGGTGCAGGTGCCTGGGGCACGGCCATGGCGATTGCCGCGGCGGCCGCGGGTGCGCATGCGGTGCAGCTCTGGGCGCGCGACCCGGCGCAGGCGGCGGCGCTGGAGCGCGCGCGTGAAAACGCCCGCTACCTGCCGGGCGCGGCGCTGCCGCCGGCGCTGTCGGTGGCGTCTGGCCCGCTGACGGCGCTGCTGCCGGAGGCCGAACTGGTCATCGTCGCTACGCCTATTGCCGCGCTGCGCGGCGTGCTGGCGCAGTTGGCGGGGCTGACGGTGCCGGTGGCCTGGTTGTGCAAGGGCTTTGAGGCGGCCAGCGGCGATGGCGCCTTCGGTCTGCTGCCGCACGAGGTCTGTGCCCAGGTGGCGCCCGCGCTGGCCGCGGGCACGCTGAGCGGGCCCAGCTTTGCGCAGGAAGTGGCGCACGGCCAGCCGACGGCGCTGGTGGCCGCCAGTGCCGATGCGGCAGTGCGCGCCGCGCTGGTGGCGGCCTTTCATGGGCCGGCGCTGCGCGTCTATGCCAATGACGACGTGGTTGGCGTGGAGGTGGGCGGCGCGGTAAAGAACGTGATGGCGATTGCCACCGGCCTGTGCGATGGCTTGCAGCTGGGCCTGAACGCGCGCGCGGCGCTGATCACGCGCGGCCTGGCCGAGATGTCGCGCCTGGGGCTGGCGCTGGGCGCGCAGGCCGAGACTTTCATGGGCTTGTCCGGCCTGGGCGACCTGGTGCTGACCTCCACCGGCGACCTGAGCCGCAACCGCCGCGTCGGCCTGCTGCTGGCCGAGGGCCGCACGCTGCAGCAGGCGGTGGATTCGCTGGGCCACGTGGCAGAAGGCGTGTACTGCGCCCGCACCGTGGTGCAGCGCGCGCGCCGGCTGGGCCTGGAGATGCCGATTGCCGAGGCGGTGGTGGCGCTGCTGAATGGCGCGCTGCGGCCAGAGCAGGCCGTAGCGGCGCTGATGGGGCGCGGCCCGGCGCCAGAGAAATAATGGTCTTTTAGGCCTCTAGCCCAGGTGCGGCCTGGGCTTATAGCTACTAAATTAGTAGCAGTTGTCTACTGATCCTGCTTGCGGTCCAGCAGCCGCTCGCGCGCCTGCTGCAGGTGGAACTGCATGGCGGTGCGGGCGCGTTCGCCGTCGCGTGCGTCGATTGCGTCGACGATGGCCTGGTGCTCGTCCACCACCTTCTGCGCGCGGCGGCTGGAGCCGGTGGTGCGGGTCAGGCTCAGGCTCAGGCGCATGAAGCCCGATAGCGCCTCGTGGGTGTTGTCGAGCACGTGCAGGTAGAACTCGTTGCCGGTGGCCTCGGCAATGCTGCGGTGAAAGGCCAGGTCGTCGGCCGGCACCATGCCGCCTTGCAGCGCGCTCTCGGCAAAGGTGCGGTGCGCGGCCTCTATCGCGGTCATTTGTGCGGCGGTGCGGCGCAGCGCGGCCAGGCGCGCGGTGTCGCCCTCGACGGCGATGCGCACTTCCTGGCAGCGCAGGTAGGCGGCGACGTTCTCGGCGCCGGCAAAGGTCTTGAGGCGCGGCGCCGGCTGGCTGCTGACGAAGGTGCCCAGGCCTTGCTGCGCGGTGACCAGGCCGTCGGCGCGCAGGCGCAGCAGCGCCTCGCGCACCACGGGGCGCGAGACGCCGAACATCTCCGAGATTTCGTTTTCAGACGGTAGCTGGTCGCCCACATTGAGGCGGCCGGAGACGATCTGGTCGAACACCTGGGCGTAGAGCTGGTCGCTCAGGCGCATGCGCTGGCCGGGCTCCAGCGACAGCGGCACGCCGCTGTCCTTGCGCAGTTGCAGGGGGGCGCTTGCGCGCTTGCGTCCAGCCAACGTGATGGTCCTTTGTTCCAGAGACAAAGCCGCGATGGTAGCCGGGGCGCGCAGCGGCCCGCTACTCGAGCTTGACGCCGGTGGCCTTCACCACCTGCGCCCACTTCTCGACTTCCTTTTGCTGGAAGACGCCGAACTGCTCGGGCGTCATGTTGGAGGGCTGCATGCCCAGGCTCTTCAGGCGCTCTTGCATTTCGTCGGTGTGCAGCACCTTGAGGATTTCGTGGCTGAAGCGGTCGATGATGGGCTTGGGCGTGCCGGCCGGCGCGAAGATGCCCTGCCAGGAGGTGACCTCGAAATCTGGCACCGTCTCTGCCACGGTCGGCACGTCGGGCATGCTGTCGAGCCGCTTGGCCGAGCTGACCGCCAACGCGCGCACCTTGCCGCTCTGGATGTGCGGGCCGGCCACCACGGTGGTGTCGAACATCATGTCGACCTGGCCGGCCATCACGTCCTGGATGGCGGGGCCGCTGCCCTTGTAGGGCACGTGCACGAACTTGGCGCCGGCCTTGTAGCCCAGCAGCTCCAGCGACATGTGCTGCGAAGTGCCGTTGCCGGCCGAGGCCGAGGTGATGGTGCCGGGCTTGGCCTTGGCGGCGGCGATCACGTCCTTCAGCGACTTGAAGGGGCTCTTCTCGCCCACGATCAGCACCACCGGGTTGGCACCGATCAGCACGATCGGCGCAAAGGACTTGATCGGGTCGTAGCCGAGCTTGGGATAGAGGCTGACGTTGATGGCGTGCGAGCTGACCGTGCCGCCGACGATGGTGTAGCCGTCGGCCGGTGCGCGCGAGGCCAGCTCGGAGCCGATGCTGCCGCCCGCGCCGGCGCGGTTCTCGACGACGAAGGTGGTGCCCATCGCGGCGCCGGTCTTCTGGCCGATCAGCCGCGCCAGGATGTCGGTGGTGCCGCCGGTGGGGAAGGGCACGACGTAGCTGATCGGCTTGGTCGGCCACTTGTCTTGTGCCAGGGCGGCCAGGGGCAGGGCGCCCAGGGCGGCGAGGCTGCAGGCGCTCAGGGCGAAGCGGCGGCGTTGGTGGTTCATGCTTGTCTCCTTATGGATGGGGGAAAGGGGTGTGCGTGCGCGGGCTCAGACCGCGCCGCGCACTTCGACGAACAGCGAATAGATGGAATGGCTGCTGGCCATCAGCAGCCGGTTTCTCTTGGGGCCGCCAAAGCACAGGTTGGGGCAGCGCTCGGGCAGGCGGATGTGGCCGATCGGCTTGCCCTGCGGGTTGAACACCATCACGCCGTCGAGCGCCGCCGGGTCGACGCCGGCGGCGCCGTTGCTGCCCCAGCCGCACCAGAGGTTGCCGTCTTCGTCGCACTTGATGCCGTCGAGCGCGCCGGGGCCGTTGGCATCCACGTGCAGGCGCTTGCCCGACAGGCGCCGGCCGGCGCCCACGTCATAGGCCCAGATCACGCGGTTGGGCTGGTGGCGCGACTCGACGATGTAGAGCAGCTTCTCGTCGGGCGAGAAGCACAGGCCGTTGGGGCCGGCCAGGTCGTCCAGCACCACCTCGACCTTGCCGCTTTGCGGGTCGATGCGGTAGACCGACTGCGGCAGTTCGGGCGTGGCCTTGTCGCCTTCCCACATGCCGCCGATGCCGAAGGGTGGGTCGGTGAACCAGATCGAGCCGTCGCTCTTGCAGACGATGTCGTTGGGGGAGTTGAAGCGCTTGCCGTTGTAGCCTTCGGCCAGCACGGTGATGCTGCCGTCGTACTCGGTGCGGGTGACGCGGCGCGTCAGGTGCTCGCAGGCCAGCAGGCGGCCATTGCGGTCGCGCGCCAGGCCGTTGGAATGGTTGGAGGGCTGGCGGAACACGCCAGTCTGGCCGGTGGCCTCGTCCCAACGCATGATCCGGTTGTTGGGAATGTCAGAGAACAACAGAGAGCGCCCGTCGCCGAACCAGACCGGCCCTTCGACCCAGCGAAAGCCGGTGGCGATCTGCTCCACGCTGCTGCTGAACAGGCGGTACTTGGCAAAGCTCGGGTCCAGCACCTGCACCGACGGGTCGGGGTAGCGCTGCTGCGGCTTGAAGTCGAAGGACTGGGCCTGCGCCAGCGTGGCGGCCGTGCCGGCCAGGGCGCCGGCCACCCATTGGCGGCGGCTGAGGGCGGATGTCTCCTGAGGGTCTGGCATCTTTTGTCTCCTTGTGTTTTTGGGGAAGGCACCGCCGCCCGGTGCGGGCGGTCGGCCGGGCGCGCAGTGGCCGCGCCCGTGGGGTCTCAGGCCAGGGCGCGGTCGTGCGCCAGCAGCGCGCGTGCGGCCTCGCCCACGCGGGCGTGGTCTGCCGGGTCGATGTTGGAGAGCATGGGCAGCATCGGGCCCATGTCGGCGATGCCGGCCAGCGTCACCGCCTCGTGCAGCACGCGGATCGGGCTGATGCCGTCGCGCGCGGCCTCCAGCGGCATGTAGGCGGCGCGCACCTTCTCTGCCTCTGCGTAGTTCTTGTCCTTGAGCAGCTGCAGCAGCTTCATGGAGCCGCGCGGCGCTACGCAGACCGAGCCGGAGGTAAAGGCCTGCAGGCCGAAGTCGCGCAGATGGATGATGGCCGGGTTCTCGCCAATGCCGCTGATGACGCGGCTCGCGTCCACCTTCTGCAGCAGTTCACGCAGGAAGGGGTCTTGCGCGGGGTTCTCGCGCACCGTGCCGTACTTCACCGCGCTGACCAGGCCATCGTTCATGAGCGCCGCGACCGTGTCGACCGTGAGGTAGCCGTCGGACTTGATGTAGAGGATCAGCGGCTTGCCATAGCGCTCGGCCAGCTTGCGAAAGCCCGTGGCCAGGCCGTTGTTGGTGGAGGGGAACAGCAGCGGCAGCAGCATGGCCGTGGGGAAGGCACGCTCGCGCAGGATGTCGATCTGGTCGCAGGCCTTGCCGTACTCGGGGCCGATGGAGGGGATCACCCAGCTGTCGGCGCCGGCGATCTGCTCCAGCAGGTCCAGCACCGCGGGGTATTCGCGCACGCCGATGTTGTAGAAGTTGGCGTTGCCGCCGTACATCAGCGTGCGCACGCCGCCGTCTTCCAGGTGGCGGACCATGGCGCGGTTGCCTTCCACGTTCAGGCTCAGGTCGGCATGGCGCGCCAGGGGTGGTACGGCCAGCACGGAGGACTGGAGGTCGGCGGGGGTGACGGGCGTCGTTTTCATGGGAGGGTGCGGCAGGGCAAAAGTCTGGGGAGTAAGGGCGGGTTCTTTCCAAAAGTATAGTTGTAAGACAAGTTGGGGCGCAAGCCTTCAGAAGTGAAAAACGGCTTGTTTCATAGGGAATAACCCGCGGTGGCGCTGCCATCGCGCGGTAAATGCCTGACGCCAGGGGCGGGAAATCCGCCACCTGACTGACAAGTGAGGAGCCTTAGTGCGCTTCGACTTCCAGGTTGTCGATCAGCCGCGTGCTGCCCAGCCGGGCCGCGCCCAGCACCACCAGCGCGTCGCCCGGGGCGGGCGCCTGCAGGTCGCCGCGGCGGCGCACCGTGAGGTAGTCGGGCTGCCAGCCGCGGCTGCTGAGTTGCTGCAGCGCGTCTTGCTCCAACTGGGCGATGTCGGCCTGGCCGCTGCGCAGCGCCTTGGCCATGCCCTGCAGCGTGTGCGAGAGCTGCACCGCCTGGGCGCGCTGCTCGGCGCTCAGGTAGCCGTTGCGCGAGGACAGGGCCAGGCCGTCTTCGGCACGCGTGGTTTCGCAGGCCAGGATGTGCACCGGCAGCGCCAGTTGGCGCACCATGTGCTGCACCACCATCACCTGCTGGTAGTCCTTCTTGCCGAACAGGGCGGTGCGCGGCTGCACGCAGTTCAGCAGCTTGGCGACCACGGTGCAGACGCCGGTGAAGAAGCCGGGCCGAAAGTGCCCCTCCAGAATGTCGGCCAGCGCCGGGTCGGGATGCACCTTGCAGGCCTGGGGCTCGGGGTAGAGCGCGCGCTCGTCCGGGGCGAAAAGCACGTTGCAGCCGGCCGCGCGCAGCTTGTCGCAGTCGCTCTCCCAGGTGCGGGGGTAGGTGTCGAAGTCTTCGTGCGGCAGGAACTGCAGCCGGTTGACGAAGATGCTGGCCACCACGGCTTCGCCATGGGAGTGGGCCTGGCGCACCAGCGCAATATGGCCGTCGTGCAGGTTGCCCATGGTGGGCACGAAGGCGGTGGCCTGGCGGTAGGGCGCCAGGTAGGCGCGCAGGTCGTCGATGGTGCGGGCGATGTGCATTGTTGTCTCCTCTCTGTTTATGTCGACGCCGGGTGCTACCAGGCGTGCAGGCTGTCGTCGGGAAAGCTGCCGTCCTTCACGGCGCGTACGTAAGAGGCCATGGCCTCGGCAATGCTGGGGCTATCTTGCATGAAGTTGCGCACAAAGCGCGGCGCGCGCGCCAGGTGCAGGCCGAGCATGTCGTGCATCACCAGTACCTGGCCGGCGGTGCCACGGCCGGCGCCTATGCCGATGGTGGGGCAGCGGTCCAGCTCGGCGGTGAGGGCGCTGGCCAGCGCGGCGGGCACCATCTCCAGCACCAGCAGGGTGGCGCCGGCGTCTTGCAGCTCCAGCGCATGGCGGCGCAGTTGTGCCGCGCCTTCGTCGCCACGGCCCTGCACGCGGTAGCCGCCCAGGGCGTGCACCGTCTGCGGCGTCAGGCCCAGGTGGGCGCAGACCGGGATGCCGCGCTCGGTCAGGAAGCGCACGGTGTCGGCCGTCCAGCCGCCGCCTTCGAGCTTGACCATGTGGGCGCCGGCCTGCATCAGCACGGTGGCGCTGTGCAGCGCCTGCTCGCGCGAGGCCTGGTAGCTGCCAAAGGGCAGGTCGCCCACCAGCCAGGCGCGGCCCTGCACGCGCTGCAGGCCGCGCGCCACGCTTTCGGTGTGGTAGCGCATGGCCTCCAGGCTCACGCCCACGGTGTCGGCGCGGCCCTGGCAGACCATGCCGAGCGAGTCGCCTACCAGCAGGCAGTCGACGCCGGCGCGGTCGGCCTGGGCGGCGAAGGTGGCGTCGTAGGCGGTGAGCATGGCGATCTTCTCGCCGGCTCCTCGCATCTCGCGCAGGCGGGGCAGGGTCAGCGCTTTGCGCGGCGGGGCGGAGTCGGGGGAAACATGCACCATGAAGAAGAACCTGCAGACGTCGGTCGAGGGCCCGGCCGCAGGGGCCGGGTGCAAATTGGCGCGCAATGTAGCACGCAGCCCGGCAGGCATTGGCTACAGCCGTTATCCTCCGCGCCCATGACAAATCCCTTTGATTTCTCGCCAGTCCGCATGGTGGAACTGGCCCGCGCCGACGCAGCGCGCGCACTGCAGGAAGACGTGGGCGCGGGCGACCTGACCGCCGGCCTGGTAGCGGCCAACCAGCCCGCCCGCGCACGGGTGCTGGCGCGTGAATCGGCCGTGCTGTGCGGCGCGCCCTGGGTCGAGGCCACGCTGCGCCAGTTGGACCCGCAGGCGCGCATCACCTGGCATGTGCAGGAGGGCGAGCGCTGCAACGCCGACCAGGTCGTGCTGGAGCTGGAAGGCGACGCCCGCGCGCTGCTGAGCGCCGAGCGCACCGCGCTCAACTTCCTGCAACTGCTGAGTGCCGTCGCCACCAAGACGGCGGCCTACGTGGCGGCGGTGCAGGGCACGCGCGCCGTGATCGTCGACACGCGCAAGACCTTGCCCGGCCTGCGCCTGGCGCAGAAATACGCGGTGCGCACCGGCGGCGGCACCAACCACCGCATTGGCCTGTTCGACGCCGTGCTGATCAAGGAGAACCACATCGCCGCAGCCGGCGGCGTGACGGCCGCGCTGCAGGCGGCGGCCCGTGTGGCGGCGCAGGCCCGCTTTATCGAGATCGAGGTCGAGACCCTGGCCCAACTGGACGAGGCGCTGGCCGCCGGCGCCCGCATGGTGCTGCTCGACAACATGGACCCGGCGCAACTGCACGAGGCCGTGCGCCGCAACGAGGCCGCGGGCGAGCGCCGCGCGGTGCTGGAGATTTCGGGCGGCGTCACCATGGACAGCGTGCGCGGGTTGGCTGCCACGGGTGTGGATCGCATCTCGATTGGCGCGTTGACCAAAGACGTCAAGGCCGTGGACTTTTCAATGCGGTTTTTGTGACACCTCCAGGCTGCGCGCTTCGCGTAATGAGTACTGAAAAATGAACACCCCCACCATCGACGTCGAATACGAGCAGCCGCAGGAAGACGCCGGCGCAGCCTGTGCCACGCGCCACGCCTGGGCGCGCGTGCCGCCCGAGCCCTCGCAGGCCGAGCGCGCGGCGCTGAAGGAGCGCATCCGGCGCCTGCTGCGCGAGCGCAATGCGGTCATGGTGTCGCATTACTACGTGCACCCCGATCTGCAGGACTTGGCCGAGGAAACCGGTGGTTTGGTGAGTGATTCGCTGGAGATGGCGCGTTTTGGCCGCGACCACGCGGCGCAGACCCTGGTCGTCTCGGGCGTGCGCTTCATGGGCGAGACGGCCAAGATCCTGTCGCCCGAGAAGACCGTGCTGATGCCCGATCTGGACGCCACCTGCTCGCTCGACCTGGGCTGCCCGGCTGACGCCTTTGGCGCCTTCTGCGACGCGCACCCGGACCGCACCGTGGTGGTTTACGCCAACACCAGCGCGGCGGTAAAGGCGCGCGCCGACTGGCTGGTGACCTCCAGCTGCGCGCTGGAGATCGTGGGCCACTTGAAGGCGCGCGGCGAGAAGATCCTGTGGGCGCCAGACCGCCACCTGGGCGGCTACATCCAGCGCGAGACCGGCGCCGACATGGTGTTCTGGAACGGCGCCTGCATCGTGCACGACGAGTTCAAGGCCTTCGAGCTGGAAGCGCTCAAGCGCGACTACCCGCAGGCCAAGGTGCTGGTGCACCCCGAGTCGCCGGCTGAAGTGGTGGCGCTGGCTGACGCCGTGGGCTCCACCTCGGGCATCCTGAAGGCTGCGCGCGAGCTGGATGCAGACACCTTCATCGTCGCCACCGACAACGGCATGCTGCACAAGCTGCGCACGCTGAACCCGGGCAAGACCTTCATCGAGGCGCCCACCGCCGGCAACAGCGCCACCTGCAAGAGCTGCGCGCACTGCCCGTGGATGGCCATGAACGGCCTGGCCGACGTGGCGCGCGTACTGGAAACCGGCGCCAACGCGGTGCAGGTGGACCCGGCGCTGATCCCGCTGGCACGCCGGCCGATAGACCGCATGCTGGCGTTTACTGCGGCATTGAAGGCGCAAGCGTCGGCGGGGGCGATGGTGCCGGGCATAGGCGCGGCTTAGATTGGTGTGCTATTAAATAAATAGCTAATAGCCCAGGTGGGGTAAGGGCTAGAGGTACTTTTGGCTCTAAACCGCCGGCTCTGCCCAGCGCCGGCGTTGCGCCCCGCCGGTGCGCCGGTCGGCCTTGTCGGTGACGTGGCCCATCTGCTGCAGCGCCTGCCCGCGTGCTTCGAGTTGCTGCAGGCATTGCAGCAGCACCTCGACCTGCGCGGGGGCGATGTCGGCCAGCAGTTCGGTATTGAGCCGGGCAATGCGGGGGAACAGCTCTGCGTACAGTTGCCGGCCGTTGTCGCTTAGCTGCACCCGTACTTCGCGTCTATCCTGCGGGCCATGCCGGCGCTCGACCAGGCCTTTCTTCACCAGGCCTTGCAGCGCGCGCGAGGTGCGCACGCGGTCCAGGTGCAGCCGCTCGGCCAGCGCGGATGAGGTGATTTCCCCGGCGCCGTACAGGCTTGCCACCATGCCCCATTCGCGGCGGGTGATGCCAAAGCCGCCCTCGACTAGGCGCGTGGCCATGCTGCCGCAGACGCGCACCGTGCGTGCAAGTTGGTAGAGCAGCAGGTCCTCCAGGCATTGCGGCGACAGCAGGGTGGAGGCGGTGGGCAGGGGCTTCATGGAAAAGTGTGACGCGCTTCTCACACTGCGCGCCGGTGGCGGGATGATGGATTAGATCAACTATCTGTCGCCGATATATAAATTTGCCACAGCGCCTGCGCGGCGCGCGACGGCCATTCTGGAGGATTTCCCATGACTAAACCTATTTCCCGGCGGCGCCTTGCGCTGCTGGGCTTGTTGCTGGCCGCCGGCCAGGTATCGGCCGCTGCGCTGGATGACACGCTGACCCTGGTGGTGGGCTACGCGCCCGGCGGCACCAGCGACCGCATTGCGCGCCTGGTGGCCGAGAAGCTGCGCCCCAAGCTGGGCGTGAGCGTGATCGTCGAAAACCGCACCGGTGCCGGCGGCCGCATCGCCGCCCAGGTGGTCAAGCGCGCCACCGCCAACCAGAACGTGCTGATGCTGGCCAACCCGGCGGTGATGGTGGTGGCCCCGCTGGTGTTCAAGGACGCGGGCTACGACCCGGACAAGGACTTTGTGCCCGTGTCCAACGTGGGCGATTACCAGTTCGCCGTGGCGGTGTCGCGCGAGGTGCCGGTGCGCGAGCTGTCGCACCTGGTGGCCTGGCTCAAGGCCAACCCCGAGAAGGCCAACTTCGGCGTGCCGGCCTCGGGCAGCCTGCCGCATTTCTTTGGCCTGATGCTGGGCGATGCCGTGGGCGTCAAGCCCGAGATCATCAGCTACCGCGGCTCGGCGCTGCTGGTGGGCGACCTGGTCGGCGGGCAGTTGCCGGTGGCGATCGACACGCTCGACTCGGTCTACCCGCAGCATGTTGCGGGCAAGCTGCGCATCCTGGCCATGTCGGGCACGCAGCGCGCCAGCTACGCCAAAGACATCCCGACCTTCAAGGAGGCCGGCTTCAACATCGCCGCCACGGGCTGGAACGCCTTCTTCGCGCCGCGCTCCATGCCGGCGGCCAAGGTGCAACTGCTGGGCCAGGCGATCCGCGAGGTGATGCAGGACCCGGCCATGCGCGCCTCTTTCGAGTCCATCCAGCTGAGCCCGGTGGCCAGCACGCCGGCCGAGACGGCCGGCATGCTCAAGGCCTTCCGCGCGCAGTGGCAGCCGGTGGTGCAGCGCTCGGGCTTCGAGCCATGAGCCTTGCCCGCTGGCTGCGCTTGCCTGCGCTTGCGCTGGGCCTGCTGCTGGCCGCCGGCGGCGCGCAGGCCGATGCGCTGCTGGACGGCCCGCTGACCCTGGTCGTCGGCTACGCCCCGGGCGGCAGTACCGACCGTGTCGCCCGCCTGGTGGCAGAGCGCTTGGCGCCCAAGCTGGGCGTGCCGGTGACGGTAGAGAACCGCCCCGGCGACGGCGGCCGGCTGGCCGCGCAGCAGGTCAAGCGCACACCGGCCAACCAGAACGTGCTGATGCTGGGCAACCCGGCGGTGATGGTGGTGGCGCCCCTGCTGTTCAAGGACACGGGCTACGACCCGGACAAGGACTTCGTGCCGGTGTCCGAGGTGTCGAGCTACGACTTTGCGCTGGCGGTGGGCACCAAGCTGCCGCTGGACCGCGTGATGTTCCTGATCAGCTGGCTCTGGTCCCATCCGCAGGATGCCGTGTTCGGCGTGCCCGCCACCGGCAGCCTGCCGCACTTCTTTGGCCTGATGCTGGGCGATGCCGTCAGCATCCGGCCGCAGATCAATGGCTACAAGGGCTCGGCGCCGGTCGTGGCCGACCTGGCCGATGGCAAGCTGCCGGTGGCCATCGACACGCTCGATTCGCTCTACCCGCAGCACCTGGCGGGCAAGGTGCGCATCCTGGCCACATCGGGCACGCAGCGCAGCGCATTTGCCAAGGGCATCCCGACCTTCAAGGAGTCGGGGCTGAAGATAGACGCCAGCGGCTGGAACGCCTTCTTCGCGCCCAGCACCATGCCCGCGCCCAAGGTGCAGGTGCTGGCCCGGGCCATTCTTGACGTCATGCAGGACCCGGCGCTGCAAAAGACCATCACCGGCCTTTACCTGACGCCGGTGGCCAGCACGCCGGCAGAGACGGCCAAGATGCTCAAGGACTTTCGCCAGCAGTGGGAGCCGGTGGTGCGGCGCTCGGGCTTTGTGCCCTGAGGCCCATCCCTTTCAAGGTCTTGTGATCTGTTCGGTAGTTCTCGTGGGGTGCCGGGCCGAGCGCAGCGAAGGCCCGTATGGCTGTCCCGGGTCCCCTCGGGATGCGCCGAGGAGCGCAGCGTCAGGCGGATAAGGGATCGCCCTTGTTTGAGCCGAAGGCGAGTTTGGGCGAGACCCCGCCTGACGCGAGTACCGCAGGTTGCCCCGCAGCGAAGCGAAGGGGACGCAGCACGTGGGGTCGCCTTCTCTTTGGTGACTTTCTCTTGGCGACACAAGAGAAAGTTACTCGCCCGCCGGGGCGAACTCCCGGCACCCGCCGCCCGCAAGGCACACAGGCGCAGGGATATCTCAAAGACCTTGCAAGGGATGGCCTTGAGGCCGCATGCGCCCGCTCAAGGCGCCAGCTGTTCCTTGGTGTACGAGGGGCGGTCCATATCCACGATCTCCACGCTCAGCGCCACCCGCAGCCCTTCGGGGCGCGGCACCAGGCGGCGCAGCACGCCGGCGATGCGGTCCGACAGGTCGCGCTTGGCCTCGGGCGAGCGGCCGGCCAGCAGGCGCAACTGGGCGTGCACGAAGGCGCGGGCTTCCGGTGCGGTGCCCACCTGGAAGCTGTCATGCACCACCAGGCGCGATTTCAGGTCTGACTCCTGCGCGATCTCGGCGCTGGCGGTCAGCACTTCGTTCAGTTCGCGCAGCACCTGGGCGGCAGGCAGGTCGGCAAGGTTGCGGCTGTATTCGACGGTCAGGTGGGGCATGGTGATGTCCTTGTGAAGAGGTGAAGGGTCTACAGATCCAGCGTACAGCCATCGCCCACCGAGGCGCGCCAGACGCGCACCTGCGACAGCGGCGGCTGCAGGTCCTGCAGCGCCTGGGCAATGAACAGGCACAGGTTCTCCAGCGTGGGCTTGCCCAGGCCGGGGACTTCGTCCAGCAGATGGTGGTCCAGCCGCTCGCGCAGCGCTGCTATGCGCAGGCGCAGATGGCCCAGGTCAATCACCATGCCGCTGTCGGCATCGCGCGGGCCGGTGACGGCGATCTCTGCCTGGTAGGTATGGCCGTGGATGCGGCGGCTGCCTTCGACTTCGATCTCGCGCTCCAGCGTGTGGGCGGCATCAAAGAAAAAGCGTTGGCGGACGGTGAACTGCATGGGAGACAAAAACTAGCGAATGCCGGTGAGCTTGTGCGTCTGCAGGCTCAGGCGCCAGGCGGGCCGCTGCATGCAGGTGGCAATGCAATGGGCGATGTTGGCGGCCTGGTCGGGGCCGTCCATGGGTTGCAGGAAGCGGTTGGGGAAATCGGTGCCGGCCTCCAGCGCGTCCAGGTCAAAACCTGGTTGCGGCCAGACCAGCTTCAGCTCCTGGCCGCGCTTTTGTACCCAGGGCGCGCCGGCCTTGGGGCTGATGCAGAGCCAGTCGATGCCGGCGGGCGCGGCCAGCGTGCCGTTGCTTTCCACGGCAATGCGAAAGCCCTCTGCGTGCAGCGCATCGACCAGTGCGGTGTCGACCTGCAGCAGCGGCTCGCCGCCGGTGAGCACCACCAGCCGGTGCGCGCGGTCGTGCTGCGGCCACTGCGCGGCGATCTGCGCGGCCAGTGCTGTGGCATTGGCAAACTTGCCGCCCAGCGTGCCGTCGGTGCCGACAAAGTCGGTATCGCAGAAGCGGCAGATGGCGCTGGCACGGTCTTCTTCGCGGCCGCTCCAGAGGTTGCAGCCGGCAAAGCGGCAGAACACGGCGGGCATGCCCGCCTGGCCGCCTTCGCCTTGCAGGGTGTAGAAGATTTCCTTGACGCTGTAGGCCATGGTGTTCAGGGAGTAAGTACGGTGGGCATGGCGGCTGCGGCAGTGTCGGGATAGTCGCGGCTGAAGTGCAGGCCACGGCTCTCATGCCGCGCCTGGGCCGAGCGCACGATGAGGTCGGCCACCTGCACCAGGTTGCGCAGCTCCAGCAGGTCGCGGCTGACGTGGAAGTTGGCGTAGAACTCGTGGATCTCTGCCGCCAGCAGCGCGATGCGGTGCGCGGCGCGCTCCAGCCGCTTGTTGGTGCGCACTATGCCCACGTAGTCCCACATGAAGCGGCGCAGCTCGTCCCAGTTGTGGGAGATGACCACGGACTCGTCGGCGTCGGTCACCTGGCTGTCGTCCCAGGGGTGCTGCGCGGGCGGGGCTGCGGCGGGGCTTGCATCAATGGCAGTGGCCGCCGCACGCGCAAACACCATGCATTCGACCAGCGAGTTGCTGGCCAGCCGGTTGGCGCCGTGCAGGCCGGTGCAGGCGGTCTCGCCAATGGCGTAGAGGCCGGCCAGGTCGGTGCGGCCGTCCAGGTCGGTTTGCACGCCGCCGCAGGTGTAGTGCGCGGCGGGCACCACGGGGATCGGCTCTTTGGTGATGTCTATGCCCAGCTCGGCGCAGCGTGCCAGGATGGTCGGGAAGTGCTCGTGCAGAAAGGCCGGGCTCTGGTGCGAGATGTCGAGGTAGACGCAGTCCAGGCCGTGCTTCTTCATCTCGAAGTCGATGGCGCGGGCGACGATGTCGCGCGGCGCCAGTTCGGCACGCGCGTCGTGCGCGGGCATGAAGCGCGTGCCCCCGGCCGAGGCCGGCAGCACCAACTGGCCGCCTTCGCCGCGCAGCGCCTCGCTGATCAGGAAGGACTTGGCATGCGGATGGTGCAGGCAGGTCGGGTGGAACTGCATGAACTCCATGTTGGCCACGCGGCAGCCGGCGCGCCAGGCCGCGGCAATGCCGTCGCCAGTCGCGCTGTCGGGGTTGGTGGTGTAGAGGTAGACCTTGCCCGCACCGCCGGTGGCCAGCACCACCTGGCGCGCGCCGAAGGTGGCGACCCGGTCGGTGGCCGTGTCCAGCGCATGCAGGCCCACGCAGCGGCGGCTGCTGCCCGTGCCGTCGGTAATCAGGTCCACCAGTACGTGGCCTTCAAGCAGGGTGATGCCGGGCGTGGCGCGCACGCGCTCTATCAGCGTGCGCTGCACGGCGGCGCCGGTGGCGTCGGCGGCATGCACGATGCGGCGCTGGCTGTGGCCGCCTTCGCGCGTGAGGTGCAGCGCGCCGTCTTCACGCGAGAAGGGCACGCCCAGTGTCTCCAGCCAGGCGATGGCGGCGGGCGCCTGCTCGACCACGAAGCGCGCCGCAGCGGTATCGCACAGGCCGGCACCGGCGATGAGCGTGTCTTGCAGGTGCTCGTCCACGCTGTCGCCCTCGGCCAGCACGGCGGCGATGCCGCCCTGCGCCCACTGGCTGGAGCCCTCGGCCAGCACGCCCTTGGTCAGCACCGCTACGCGGTGCCGTGGCGCCAGGTGCAGCGCGGCCGACAGGCCGGCGAGGCCGCTGCCGACGATCAGGACATCGAAACTTGAAGAATTCATGCTTGCAGGGGAGGGCCGCTGCGCGGCGCGCGTCATGCCGGGGTGAATGCCAGGCGCACGTAGATCGGCGCAAAGGCCTCGGCCTGGGTGATTTCGACCAGGGTTTCCTTGGCCAGTTCCAGCAGCGCGATGAAGGTGACGACCAGCACGGTCGAGCCCTTCTCGGGCTGGAACAGCTCTTCGAACTCGACAAAGCGGCGGCCCTGCAAGGTCTTGAGCACCATGCTCATGTACTCGCGCACGCTCAGCTCTTCGCGGGTGATCTTGTGGTGCTGTACCAGCTTGGCGCGCTTGAGGATGTCGCGCCAGGCCGATTGCAGGTCAGCCAGCTCCACATCGGGAAAGCGCGGCTGCAGGCTTTGCTCGATGTAGACCTGCGCCCGCAGGAAGTCGCGGCCCAGCTGCGGCATTTCGTTCAGGCGCGCGGCCGAGAGCTTCATCTGCTCGTATTCGAGCAGGCGGCGTACCAGCTCGGCGCGCGGGTCTTCGGGCTCTTCGCCCTCGGCCACCTTCTTGGGCGGCAACAGCATGCGCGACTTGATCTCGATCAGCATCGCCGCCATCAGCAGGTACTCGGCCGCCAGCTCCAGGTTGCGGCTGCGGATCTCGTCCACATAGGACAGGTACTGCCGCGTCAGCCCGGCCATCGGGATGTCGAGGATGTTGAAGTTCTGCTTGCGGATCAGGTAGAGCAGCAAGTCCAGCGGGCCCTCGAAGGCTTCGAGGAAGACCTCCAGCGCATCCGGCGGGATGTAGAGGTCGGTCGGCATCGCAAACAGCGGCTCGCCATAGAGCCGGGCCAGTGCGACCTGGTCCACCACCTCCGGCTGGCTGCCGGCGACCGGCGCTGCGGCAAGGGCTGCGCTGGCTTGCGCTTTGGCGGACATTCTTTGGGTGCTATTTAAAGTATAGCTATAAGCCGGCGTGTAGCCTGCGTTTCAGCCACTTTTCTTTAAAAAATCAGCTGGCGTCGGTCTGGTAGACGTAGGGCTTTTGCGGCACGTTGCCGTCGCGGTATTCCTGGGAGGCGCTGCGGTCCACGTTCTTGTCCCACAGCAAGGCCCGACCGGCACGCTGTTCGGCCTCCAGCGTCGGCTTCTGCTGCTTGAGCTGGTCGATGAACTGGGTGGCATCGGAGGTGTAGTGGGGGCGATTGAAGATGGACATGGCAGGCTGCTATCGTGGAACCCGCGATTTTACCGGGGGATAGGTATGAACAGGAGTTGGCGGGTTTGGGCGCAGGCGGGGCTGCTGGCCATGGTCTGTTGGCTGGCCGGTTGTGACGGTGACCGCATCCGGGCGCTGGAAGAGGGTGTTTCCACCGAAGCCGACGTGCGCCGCACCTTCGGCGAGCCCGAGCGCGTCTGGCCCGAAGCCGGCGGCGCCCGCACCTTCGAGTACAACCGCCAGCCCGCCGGGCAGCGCAACTACATGATCACCATAGGCGCAGACGGCAAGATGAGCGCCCTGCGCCAGGTGCTGACGCCCGCCAACTTCGCCCAGATCCAGCCCGGCATGGCGGCGGAAGAGGTGCGGCGCCGGCTCGGCCGGCCCATGAAGGACACGCCCTTTGCCCGCACCGGCGAGACGATCTGGGACTGGCGCTACCTGGAGCCGCCCAATACCGCCATGGTGTTCAGCACCACCTTCGGCCCCGACGGCCGGGTACTGCGCACCGGCAGCACGCTGGACCCGCAGTCCGAGGCGCAGCGGGCGGGGGGCTGATCCGGCCCGCTGCTTACACCGCGTCACAGGCTGGCGGCCTGGCCTTTCTATAAACAGGCTTGGGATCGAGGCACTCCCGCCCCCGTCACCCTGAAAGGAATCGCTTCATGTCCATCATCGGAACCCTGATCGTCGGCCTCATCGTGGGCCTGATCGCCCGAGCGCTCAAGCCTGGCAACAACAGCATGGGCTGGATCATGACCATCGTGCTGGGCATTGCCGGCTCCTTTGTGGCCGGCTACATCGGCCAGGCCATGGGCTGGTACGCAGTGGGCCAGCCGGCCGGCTGGATCGCCTCCATCGTGGGCGCGATCATCCTGCTGGTGATCTACGGCTTTATTTCGCACCGGCGAGTCTGACGAACGCTCTTAGCCCACCCGCATGCCCGGCGTCGCGCCTGGCCATGGCTCCAGCACGTGGATGCCCGGGTGGGCTTTCTCGTCGGCGTGGCTGGCGGCCAGCACCATGCCTTCGCTAATACCGAACTTCATCTTGCGCGGCGCCAGGTTGGCGACCATCACGGTCAGCTTGCCGATCAACTGCTCAGGTTTGTAGGCGCTGGCGATGCCGCTGAAGACGTTGCGGTGGCGGCCTTCGCCCACGTCCAGCGTCAGGCGCAGCAGCTTGGTCGAGCCCTCGACCGGCTCGCAGTTCACGATCTGGGCAATGCGCAGGTCGATCTTGGCGAAGTCGTCGATGCCGATGGTGGGCGCCAGTTCCTCGCCGCCGGGCACGGTGGCCTCAGGCTCGGGCGCTGCAGGCGGCTCGAACAATGCGTCCAGCTGCTTCACATCCACGCGCTGCATCAGATGCTGGTAGGCGCCGATGCTGTGGCCCGCGCCCAGCAGCGTTTGCGCGTCGGCCGAGCTGAGCGGCTTGGCGTTCAGGAAGACCTCGACCTGTGCGGCCAGGGCCGGCAGCACGGGCTTCAGGTAGATGCAGAGCAGGCGGAAGGCCTCGATGCAGGTGGTGCAGACGTCCTGCAGGCGTGCGTCCTGGCCTTCTTGCTTGGCCAGCTCCCAGGGCTTGTTGGCGTCCACGTATTCGTTCACGCGGTCGGCCAGCAGCATGGTTTCGCGCACGGCGCGGGCGGTGTCGCGCTTCTCGAAGGCGTCGAAGATGGTGGCGGCCTGCGCGCGCAGGGTGGCCAGCAGGGCCTGCCCGTCTTCACTCACCGTGCCGAGCTGGCCGCCAAAGCGCTTGGCAAGAAAGCCGGCCGCGCGCGAGGCGATGTTGATGAACTTGCCCACCAGGTCGCTGTTGACCCGGGCCATGAAGTCTTCGGGGTTGAAGTCGATGTCTTCGTTGCGGCCATTGAGCTTGGCCGCCAGGTAGTAGCGCAGCCATTCCGGGTTCATGCCCAGGCCCAGGTACTTGAGCGGGTCCAGGCCGGTGCCGCGGCTCTTGCTCATCTTCTCGCCGTTGTTCACGGTGAGGAAGCCGTGCACAAAGATGTTGTCGGGCGTCTTGCGGCCGCTGAAATGCAGCATCGCCGGCCAGAACAGCGTGTGGAAGGTGACGATGTCCTTGCCGATGAAGTGGTACTGCTCCAGCGCCGGGTTGGCCATGTAGGCGGTGTAGTCCTGGCCGCGCTTGCCCAGCAGGTTCTTGAGCGATGCCAGGTAGCCCACTGGCGCGTCCAGCCACACGTAGAAGTACTTGCCCGGCGCATCGGGGATCTCGATGCCGAAGTAGGGCGCGTCGCGGCTGATGTCCCAGTCGCCCAGGCCTTCGCTGGTGCTGCCGTCCGGGTTGGTGCGCACGCTGAACCATTCCTTGACCTTGTTGGCCACCTCGGGCTGCAGCCGGCCATCCTGCGTCCAGCGCTCCAAAAATTCCACGCAGCGCGGGTCCGACAGCTGGAAGAAGAAATGCTCCGAGCTTTTCAGCACCGGCTTGGCGCCGGACAAGGCCGAGTAGGGGTTGATCAGGTCGGTCGGTGCATAGACGGCACCGCAGTTCTCGCAGTTGTCGCCGTACTGGTCCTTGCTGTGGCAGCGCGGGCATTCGCCCTTGATGAAGCGATCTGGCAGGAACATGTTCTTCTCGGGGTCGAAGAACTGCTCGATGGTGCGGGTTTCGATCAGGCCGGCGGCCTTCAGGTCGAGGTAGATCTGCTGCGCGAGTTCATGGTTCTCGGGCGCGTCGGTGGAATGCCAGTTGTCGAACTGGATGTGGAAGCCGTCGAGGTATTCCTTGCGGCCGGCGGCGATGTTGGCGACGAATTGCTGCGGTGTGATGCCGGCCTTTTCGGCCGCGATCATGATCGGCGCGCCATGCGCGTCGTCGGCACCGACGAAGTTCACCGCATGGCCCTGCATCCGCTGGAACCGCACCCAGGTATCGGCCTGGATGTATTCCATGATGTGGCCGATGTGGAACTTGCCGTTGGCATACGGCAGGGCGGTGGTGACGAAGAGTGTGCGTTGGGACATCGGAGGGCGGGCTTTCGGCAATCGGTCAGTCGCCGCGGGTGGGCGAACCTGGGATTTTACGGCGCCACCTGCCGCACCAAAGAGGCATCCCAGCCGAAGAATTGGCAGATCTCGGCACGCTGGCGCAGCGCGTCGGCCCGGCCCAGGGCCATCAGCTCGCGCGTGTAGCCGGCCTCAAACAGCAGGTAGCTCGCCAGCGCGGCGCTGCGCGCATCGGTCCCGTGCGGGGCCACGCCCAGCCCGGCGAGCAGGCTGCGCACGGCTGGCGGCAGCGCCTGCACGTGGCGCGCCGCCACCCCGTCCAGGCGCTCGGAGGGTGAGATCTCCAGCAGCTCGATGGGGCGCAGCTTGCTGGCGTGCAGCGCCTTGGCCGGTATCAGGGCCAGCGTCTGGTTGATGCGCTGCACCCGCTCCACGTCCACCGGCAGCGCATCCAGGAAGATGCTGGACAGCGCATGGCCGGCGATCTGCGCCAGCGTGGGGTAGCTGGCCGTCGTGTGGAGCACGGCCGGGGCGCGCGGCTCAAGCGAGCGCCCGGCGCCAATCACCAGGATGCGTTCGGCGCCCAGGTGGATGGCCGGCGCGATGGGGGCTGATTGGCGCATCGAGCCGTCGCCGAAGTATTCGAGCCGGTTGTCGAACTCCAGCGGCGTCGCCGGGAAGACGAAGGGAATCGCCGAGGAAGCCAGCAGGTGCGCCGTGGTGATGCGATCGCGCACGGCCATGCGCTGTGAGCGCACCCAGGGCTCGGTGCGGCGGCCGGCCTCGAAGAAGGTCACGTGCTCGCCCGAGCTGTAGCTGGAGGCGGTCACGGCCAGCGCATGCAAGTGCCCCTGGCGGATCAGCCGTGGCAGGCGTACCAGCGGGACCAAGGTGGTCAGCAGCCCCTCCAGCGGCTTGTTGTCCAGCAACGAGCGCGGCCGCAGCCGGCGCCAGCGCGTCAGCGCCCAGCCCAAGGACAGCAGGCTGAGCCAGCGCGCGCCGCTGCGCAGCATGCTGAGGGCATCGGCGCGGTAGACCTGCTCGGTCTGGATGTTGCGCCAGACCTGCGCCACGCGCCGCACCGTGCCGTCGAAGTCATCGGCGCCGCAGGCCAGGGCGGATGCGTTGATGGCGCCGGCCGAGGTGCCGGCAATGATCGGAAACGGATTGCCCTGCCGCTGGGCGCCGGCTGCCAGCCGCAGGTCGGCAATGGCTTCCAGTACCCCGACCTGGTAGGCGGCACGGGCGCCGCCGCCCGTGAGCAGCAGGCCGGTGAGGGGCACGGCGGGGGCGGCGGGGACTTTGGCGGAGCGGAACATAGAGGGCGATTATTGGTTGATGAATGGCTTCGCTAGACTCACCGCATATCAGGAAAGTACGTATGGCAGCTACAGAACAGGCGCTCTTGGGCGCATTGGCGACGGTCGTGGATTCCGTGACCGGCAAGGATTTCGTCTCTACCCGCGCTTTGCGCGACCTGGCGGTGGACGGGCAAGGCAACGTGCGCTTCGGCGTGGAGCTGGGCTATCCGGCCGCCAGCCGCCACGCGGCGCTGCGCGAGGCGCTCACGGCGGCGGCGCGCCAGGTGCCGGGCGTGCAGGCGGTAGAGGTGGCAATCACCACCCGCATCGTCGCCCACTCGGTGCAGCGCGGCCTGCAGCCCATGCCCGAGGTAAAGAACATCGTCGCCGTGGCCTCGGGCAAGGGCGGCGTGGGCAAGAGCACCACGGCGGCCAACCTGGCGCTGGCGCTGGCGGCTGAAGGGGCGACCGTCGGCTTGCTCGATGCCGACATCTACGGCCCCAGCGTGCCGACCATGATGGGCATTGCCGGGCAAAAGCCCGCCAGCACCGACGGCAAGACCATGGAACCCCTGGTGGCCCATGGCATCCAGGTGATGTCCATCGGTTTTCTGGTCGAGCCCGACCAGGCCATGATCTGGCGCGGCCCCATGGCCACGCAGGCGCTGGAGCAACTGCTGCGCCAGACCAACTGGAAGGGCCTGGACTACCTGGTGGTCGACATGCCGCCCGGCACCGGCGACATCCAGCTCACGCTGAGCCAGCGCGTGCCGATTGCCGGCGCCGTGATCGTCACCACGCCGCAGGACATTGCGCTGATCGACGCCAAGAAGGGCGTGAAGATGTTCGAGAAAGTGGGCGTGCCGCTGCTGGGCCTGGTGGAGAACATGGCGGTGCACATCTGCAGCCAGTGCGGGCATGCAGAGCACATCTTTGGCGAGGGCGGCGGCCAGCGCCTGGCCACCGAGTACGGCATGGACTACCTGGGCGCACTGCCGCTGGCGCTGGACATCCGCCTGCAGGCCGACGGCGGCACACCCACCGTGGCCGCCGCGCCCGAGGGCCCGCATGCGGCGCTCTACCGCGACATTGCCCAGCGCGTGGCGGTGGCGTTGGCCGGCCGCACCAAGGACTTCTCCAGCCGCTTCCCGACGATCACGGTCAGCCAGAACACGTGATGCCTGCAGCCGCAACGTGAATCTGCTGGCTTCCATGCGCTACCTGGTGGCGCTCAACGAGCACCGCCACTTCGGCCGCGCGGCGCAGGCCTGCCACATCACGCAGCCGGCGCTGTCCAACGCCTTGCGCGCGCTGGAGCAGGAGTTTGGCGTGGTCATCGTGCAGCGGGGCCGTGCCTATGCCGGCCTGACCCACGAAGGCGAGCGCGTGCTGTCCACCGCCCAGCGCATGCTGCGCGAGCACACCTTGCTGCAAGACGAGCTGCACAGCGGCGCAGACCGCCCGCGTGGCACCCTGCGCATCGGCGCCGTGCCAACCGCGGTGCCGGTGGTGGCACGCTTTGCCGCACTGTTGCAGGCGCGCCACCCGGGCATCCTGCCGGTGGTGCGCTCCATGAGCTCGCCCGAGATCGAGATGGACCTGGATGCGCTGTCGCTCGACATCGGCCTGGGCTACACCGACCGCCTGGGCGAGCGCGGCCTGCGGCTGACGGCGCTGCCGCAGTACACCGAGCGCTACTACCTGGTGCGCCGTGCCGCGCTGGCTGCGCCGGCGCGCATGGCCCTGGGCCCGGCGGTGTCCTGGAAAGAGGCATCGCAGCACCCGTTGTGCCTGCTGACCGAGGAAATGCACAACCGCACCATCATCGACAGCGCCCTGGCCATGGCCGGCGCGCAGGTCAAGCCGGCGATCGAGACCAACTCCATCCTGGCCCTGGTGTTGAGCGTGGTGGTGGGCGAGGTCTGCAGCATCCTGCCCGGCGCGCTGGTGGATGCGGTGCGCGGCTACGGCACGCTGGAGGCGCTGCCGCTGATACACCCGGAGGTGCATACGCCGGTCGGCTTCATCCTGCAGGCGGGGGCGCGGCCTTCGCGCGCGCTGGATGCGGCCCTGGCCTTGGCCCGCGAGGCCGACTGGCTGCAGCGCGTGGCGGCCCACACCGGCGACTTCGACGATTGAGTCAGGAATGAGGCAAAGCCTCATTTAGTTTTCGAATTGCCCAATATGGCAATTGAATTTGACCTGCATCAGTTAGTAACAGCACACTCGCGCGCTCTACAAATAAGGGCCTGGATGTCCAGGCTCGCCACTCACAGAGGAGAGATGCATGCCCGGTTTTCTGGACAAGGAACGCACCATAGCCGGCCCCGGCTTCAACCGGTGGCTGGTTCCCCCCGCAGCGCTGGCCATTCACCTGTGCATCGGCATGGCCTATGGCTTCTCGGTGTTCTGGCTGCCTTTGTCCAAGGCCTTGTCCACGGCCGGCACCGGCGCGCAGGCCTGTGCCAAGGACATGAGCTTCTTTGCCGAACTGTTCGCCTCCGGCTGTGACTGGCGCATTGCCACGCTGGGCTGGATGTACACCTTGTTCTTCGTGTTCCTGGGCTGCTCGGCCGCGATCTGGGGCGGCTGGCTCGAGCGCGCCGGCCCGCGCAAGGCTGGCGTAGTGTCGGCCGTGTGCTGGTGTGGCGGCATGCTGCTGTCGGCGCTGGGCATTCACCTGCACCAGTTCTGGCTGATGATTTTGGGCTCGGGCGTGATCGGCGGCATCGGGCTGGGGTTGGGCTATATCTCGCCCGTCTCGACACTGATCAAGTGGTTCCCGGACCGGCGCGGCATGGCCACCGGCATGGCCATCATGGGCTTTGGCGGCGGCGCGATGATCGGCTCGCCCCTGGCAGTGGACCTGATGAAAACCTTCGCCACCCCCACCGACGTGGGCGTGATGCAGACCTTCGTCGTCATGGCGCTGGTGTATTTCGTCTTCATGATGGCCGGCGCACTCGGCTACCGCGTGCCGGCCACGGGCTGGAAGCCGGCCGGCTGGACGCCGCCGCCTGCGAGTGCCAGCGCCATGATCACGCAGCGCCACGTGCACGTGAAGAAGGTCTGGGGCATTCCGCAGTTCTGGCTGGTCTGGATCGTGCTGTGCATGAACGTGAGCGCCGGCATTGGCGTGATCGGCATGGCCTCGCCCATGCTGCAAGAGGTGTTTGGCGGCGCGCTGATTGGCGTGCAGCAGAAGTTCGGCGAACTCGACAAGACCCAGCTGGCGGCCATTGCTGCGGTGGCTGGCGGCTTCACCGCGCTGCTGTCACTGTTCAACATTGGCGGCCGTTTCTTCTGGGCCAGCCTGTCTGACAAGCTCGGCCGCAAGATGACCTATGTGGCCTTCTTCGTGCTGGGTGGCCTGCTCTACGCCAGCATTCCCGGCTCGGCCGCGGCTGGCAGCAAGCTGCTGTTCGTGGCGGCCTTCTGCATCATCCTGTCCATGTACGGTGGCGGCTTTGCCACGGTGCCCGCCTATCTGGCCGACCTGTTCGGCACGCAGTTTGTCGGCGCCATCCACGGTCGCCTGCTGACCGCCTGGGCCACCGCCGGCATCCTGGGCCCGGTGGTCGTCAACTACATGCGCGAGTACCAACTGGGCCTGGGCCTGCCGCGCGAGCAGGTCTACAACCAGACCATGTACATCCTGGTCGGCATGCTGGTGATCGGCCTGATCGCCAACCTGCTGGTGCGCCCGCTGGCCGACAAGTGGTTCATGACCGAAGAAGAACTGGCCATCGAGAAGAAGCTGGCCCACGAGAAATCGGCGGCCGCTGAAGTCGGCGCCGGCTCTGGCGTGGGTGGCAGCACCAGCCCGGTGTTGGTGCCCCTGGCCTGGCTGGCCGTGGGCATTCCGCTGGCCTGGGGCATTTATCGAACCTTGGTGAGTGCTGCCAAGTTCTTCCAGTAAATTGCTGCATATGCCGCTGCCCGGCTCCCTGCGGCGTCGGATCAATGCAGCGGCGCAGCGCTTTGCGGCCGAGCATGCCGGCGCCTTCAGCCTGGGCGCTTCCCAGGCCGGGGCGCCGACCCTGCTGTGCGGCGGCAAGCTGCTCAACGGCGACTTCGCGGTAGCCGACCGCTTCACCGCGCAGACCGGTGTACGCGCCACGGTGTTCGTCCGCCAGGGCAGCGACTTCCTTCGCATCGCCACGTCGGTGCGCAAGCAGGACGGCGGGCGTGCCGTGGGCACGCTGCTTGACCGCTCCCACCCTGGCTACAGCGCTCTGCTGGCGGGGCGTTCGTATGCCGGCTACGCCACCGTGTTCGGGCGCCAGAACATGACCCGCTACGACCCGGTGCGCGATGCCTCGGGCCAGGTGGTGGGCGTGCTTTATGTCGGACTGGATGTCAGCGAGATCCCCGCGCTGAACGTGGCAGGGCGCCTGGCGCTGTCGGCGCTGGCGCTGCAGTACCTGCTGTGGGGCCTGGCCTGGCTGGTGTTGCCACGCTTGCCACTCGCTTGGGACATTGCCCTTTGCATGCTGCCGCTGCTGGTGGCGGCGCTGGTGTACGGCATGGCGCAGCGCGGCATTGCACGCCCGGTGGCCGAGGGCCGTGGCGCAGCGCAGCGCATTGCCGCTGGCGACCTCACCACCCAGATGCACGTGGCGCGGCGCGACGAGATCGGCCAGATGCTGCAGGCCATCAACGGCATTGGAGTGGGCCTGGCGGGCCTGGTAGGCCATGTGCGGCTTGGCGCCGAGGGGCTGCGCCTGTCGACCCGCGAGATTGCCGCCGGCAATACCGACCTGGCCGCACGTACCGAGCAGCAGGCCGGCGAGGTGAATGCCACCGCCTCGGCGCTAGAGCAACTGACGGCAACCGTGGCGCAGAACGCCGAGCATGCGCGGCGCGTCAACGGCCTGATGGCTGCGGTGTCGCAGGCCACCGGCCAGAGCGGCACTGCGGTGGAGCGCGTGGTGGTCACCATGGGCGAAATCCGCGAGGGCGCGCACCGCATCCAGGACATCATCGGCATCATCGACGGCATTGCCTTCCAGACCAACATCCTGGCGCTCAACGCTGCGGTAGAGGCCGCGCGTGCCGGCGAGCAGGGCCGTGGCTTTGCCGTGGTGGCGGCCGAGGTGCGGGCGCTGGCGCAGCGCTCGGCCAGCGCCGCGCGTGAGATCCGTGGCCTGATCGCGGCCTCTGTCGAGCGGGTGGACGCCGGTGGCGGGCTGGTGGATGATGCTCGCCGCTCAATGCAGGGAATTGCCCACTCGATTGCCGAAGTTACCGGACTGATAGAGGGAATTGCCGCTGCCAGCGGGCAGCAAAGCAGTGGCATCGGCAATATCCACCAGAGCGTCGGGCGTATCGAGCAAATGACGCAGCAGAACGCGGCGCTGGTCGAGCAGGCCGCAGCCGCCGCCCTGCGCATGCGCGAGCAGGCGGCGGCGCTGGCCGACGCTGCAGCCACTTTCAAAACCCCGGCATAGCGGTTCTGCCGTGCACGGCACCGCCCGGCGGGTGTCCAATCCGCAAATGCAAGCCCAGGAGACTGCGATGAGCGAACAAAAAATCGAAATCTACAAAGGCCCGGCTGGCGGCTGGGGCGCATTGCGCTCGGTGGGCCGGCACCTGAAGCAGCAAGACATCCCGATCAAGGGGGCACGCACGCTGCTGTCGGCCAACCAGCCAGATGGTTTTGACTGCCCGGGCTGCGCCTGGCCGGACCGCAACCATGCATCCACCTTCGAGTTCTGCGAGAACGGCGCCAAGGCCGTGGCGGCCGAGGCCACCGCGCGCCGCACCGGGCCCGAGCTGTTCGCGCAATACAGCGTGGCCGAGCTGGCGCGCCAGAGCGACTTCTGGCTGGAAGACCAGGGCCGCCTGACGCACCCCATGGTCTATGACGCGGCCACCGACCACTACGTGCCCATCAGCTGGGACGACGCCTTTGCGCTGGTTGCGCGCCACCTGAACGCGCTGCCGGACCCGAACCAGGCGATCTTCTACACCTCGGGCCGGGCCAGCAACGAGGCGGCGTTTTTGTACCAGCTGTTCGTGCGCGAGTACGGCACCAACAATTTCCCCGACTGCTCCAACATGTGCCACGAGCCCAGCGGCAGCGGCATGCGGCCGCAGATTGGCATTGGCAAGGGCACGGTGACGCTGGAAGATTTCGAGCACGCCGACGCCATCTTCATCTTTGGCCAGAACCCCGGCACCAACCACCCGCGCATGCTGGGTGAGTTGCGCGAGGCGCACAAGCGCGGCGCCAAGATCGTCAGCTTCAACCCGCTGCGCGAGCGCGGGCTCGAGCGCTTCGCCGATCCGCAAGACAAGTTCGAGATGGCGACCATGGGCTCCACGCCCATCAGCACGCATTACTTCCAGCTCAAGGTGGGCGGCGACCTGGCTGCGGTCAAGGGCATGATGAAGCACTTGGTCGAGCGCGAGGACGCCGGCGACAAGCTGCTGGACCGCGCCTTCATCGCCCAGCACACGCGTGGCCTGGAGGCGCTGCTGGATGACCTGCGCGCCGAATCCTGGGAGCGCATCGAGGCCGAGTCCGGCCTGCCGCAGGCGCAGATCCGCGAGGCCGCCGAGGTCTACTGCAATGCCGGCAGCGTGATCGCCTGCTGGGGCATGGGCATTACCCAGCACACGCATTCGGTGGCCACCATCCAACTGATCACCGACCTGCTGCTGCTGCGCGGCAACATTGGCCGCCCGGGCGCCGGGCCGTGCCCGGTGCGCGGCCACAGCAATGTGCAGGGCGACCGCACCATGGGCATCTGGGAGAAGCCGCCGGCCGCCCTGCTCGACAAGCTGCAAGAGGTGTTTGGTTTCACGCCGCCGCGCGCGCATGGGCTGGACACGGTGGAATCCATCGCCGCCATGCGCGACGGCCGTGGCAAGGTGTTCTTCGCGCTGGGCGGCAACTTTGCCGCGGCCACGCCCGACACCTTCGAGACCTGGAAGGGGCTGCGCCGCTGCGACCTGACCGTGCATGTCACCACCAAGCTCAACCGCAGCCACATCGTGCATGGCCGCGAGGCGCTGATCCTGCCCTGCCTGGGCCGCACCGAGATCGACATGCAGGCCGCCGGCCCGCAGGGCGTGACGGTGGAAGACTCCATGAGCATGGTGCACATCTCCGTGGGCATCAACCCGCCGGCGTCGGAGGAGCTGCTGTCCGAGCCGGCCATCGTCGCGCGGCTGGCGCATGCCACGCTGGGCGCACGCAGCAATATCAACTGGCTCTGGTTGATCGAGGACTACGCCCGCATCCGCGACCTGATCGAAGCCGTGTTCCCCGACTTCAAGGACTTCAACCACCGCATCGCGCACCCGGGCGGCTTTCGCCTGCGCAATACCGCCAGCGAACGCATCTGGAACACCGCCTCGCAGCGCGCTGAGTTCTTCGTGCACCCGGTGCCGCTGGACACGCCGGTGCACCGCGCCCGGGCGCGGCTGCGCGACACGCAGGTGTTCAACCTGCTCTCCACCCGTTCGCACGACCAGTACAACACCACCATCTACGGCCACGACGACCGCTACCGCGGCGTGTTCGGCCAGCGCCGCGTGGTCTTCATCCACGCCGAAGACATCCACGCGCTGGGCCTGAAGAATGGCGACTGGGTCGACATCCGCACGGTCTGGGACGATGGCCAGGAGCGCCATGCCGACCGCTTCAAGCTGGTGCAATACGACATCCCGCGCGGCTGCCTGGCGGCCTACTACCCCGAGACCAATCCGCTGGTGCCGCTGGAGTCGGTGGCGCTCAACGCCGGCACGCCTACCTCCAAATCGATCCCGGTGGTGCTGGTGCCGCATGCTGCCAGCACGCCTGCGCACAGCGCCGCTCTGGCGCAAGCCGTCGTGTGAGCACGCCGCCGCTGGCTGTTGCCATCCTGCAGGCGCTGGCAGAAGAGGGCGCCGGTGCCGTGTCCCTGCCGCGCCTGGGCAAGCGCCTGCAACTGGAGGCCAGCACGGTGATGCGCCAGCTCTCGCTCATGGGCAGTGCGCGCATTGGCGGGCAGGCCGGGCCCGGCTGGGTGCAGGTGGAACACGTGGGCGAGCGCTGGATGGTGCGGCTGACCGAGGCCGGGCTGGCGCAGGCTGGCCGCATAGCTGCGCCATGATTGCGCCATGACTGCCGAAGACGCTCCACTGCCGCCACCGCTGATCCCCGTGCAGGTGCAGCGCCAGCAACTGGCCAGCGGCCAGCTGCAGTCCGCCGCCGACAGCGATCTGGTCGCCGCCGAGGTGCCGGTGGCGCTGGTCTTCAATGGCCTGTCGCACGCCGTCATGATGGCCACGCCGCAGGACCTGGAGGCCTTCGCCCTGGGCTTTGCGCTGAGCGAAGGCCTGCTCGACACGCCGGCAGATTGCTACGGCATAGAGCTGCGCCGCGCCGCCACCAGTACGGACGACGACCCCGAAACCCCCGCCATCGAGGTGCACCTGGAAGTCGCCAGCCGCTGCTTTGCCCGCCTGAAGGACCGGCGCCGCGCGCTGGCGGGCCGCACCGGCTGCGGCGTCTGCGGCATCGACAGCCTGCAGGCGCTGGACCTGCTGCCCGAGCAGGTGCCCCAGCCCGATTGGCTGCAGGCGCTGGATGCGCGCACCGTGCTCGCGGCCTTCGACGGCCTGGCTGCGCTGCAGCCGCTGAATGCGCAGGTCGGCTCCCTGCACGCCGCCGGCTGGGCGCTGCCGGACGGTCGGTTGACGGATGTGCTGGAAGACGTGGGCCGCCACAACGCGCTCGACAAGCTGCTGGGCCGCCTGGCCGCCCAGGGACGCTTGGGCGAGCCGGGCTTTGTCGTCATGTCCAGCCGCGCCAGCTACGAGCTGGCCCGCAAGTGCGCGCGCCTGGGCGTGCCGGCGCTGGCGACCATTTCGGCCCCCACGGGGCTGGCGGTGCAGATTGCGCGGCAGGCCGGCATGCGGCTATGGGGCCTGTGCCGCGGGCCGCGCGCCGTGCTCTACGCCGGTTGATGCCGGCAAGGCGCGGGACCACAACTATCAAATAGATAGCTATAAGCCCAGGCTGCACCTGGGATAGAGGCATATTTCATCAAAAAAATGTCCACAGAGGACATCGCTAGGAGGACCGCAGGTGCGGATGCTGTGCAAACAGCTCCGCCGCCCAGTCCACAAAGGCCCGCACCTTGGCGCTCAGGTGGCGGTTGGGCGGGTAGACCACGTGCACCGGCAGTGGCGGGTGCTGCCAGTCGGGCAGCACCTCTACCAGTTCACCGCTGGCCAGGTAGGGCGCGGCCAGGAAGCGTGCCGCCTGGCTGATGCCCAGCCCCCCCAGCAGGGCCGCCATGTGGGCGTTGCTTTCGTTGACCGAGAGCTTGTAGCGCGTGTCCAGCTCCAGGTGTTCGCCATCCTTGTCGAACTCGTGCGGGAACAGGCGGCCGGTGCGCGGGGAGAAGAAGCGGATCGTGTAGTGGTCCTCGCTCAGGTCATGCGGGTGTTGTGGCACCCCATGGCGCTCTATATAAGAGGGCGCGGCCACATTGACGAAGGGCAGGCGGCCGATGCGCCGCGCCACCAGGAACTGCTCGGTCAATTCACCACCACGGATCACGCAGTCGACGTTGTCGGTGATCAGGTTCACCGGGCGGTCGCCCACGCCCAGGTCCAGCTGAATGTCCGGATAACGGTCGTAGAAGCTCTGCAGCGCCGGGATCAGGATCAGCCGCGCGATGGACGAGCCCACGTCCACGCGCAGCTTGCCCCTGGGGCTGGCCTGGGCGTTGGTCATGCTGGCCTCGATGTCGTCGAGGTCGCTCAGCAGGCGCACGGTGCGCTCGTAATAGGCGGCGCCATCGGGCGTGACGGTGACGCGGCGCGTGGTGCGGTTGAGCAAGCGCACCTGCAGGCGCGCCTCCAGCGCCTGGATCTGCTTGGTGATGGAGGCCTTGGGCAGCGAGAGTGAATCTGCCGCCTTGGTAAAGGTGCCCGCTTCTACGACGCGGGTAAAGGCCCGCATGGCCTGGATCTGGTCCATGTGCTTTCCTAGTGTCTAACCCAGTTGTGCCGGGGGCGGCGGATTCTGGCCGCTGCAAACCCCGCGATTGTTGGCGTTGTGGAAACAGAGCGCTGGCGTACGGAGGCTTTATCCTCAGGGGACGTGGGCCTACAGTACACCCACTGCCCATCTCGCCGACGCCTTCTTCGACCACCTGCCCGACCACTGCCCGAGACCACCATGTCCACCGACCGCGATCCCACCCTTGCCGCCGCCCCTGCCGGGTTGCCTGCGGCCGTGCCGGAGCAGGACATCGCCCTCGACCTGCCGGGCCGTGCACCGGTAGCGGCGCGCCTCTATGGCCGGCGCCAGCCCGGCGGTGGTACGCCGCTGGTGCTGCACTTCCATGGCGGCGCCTTCGTGGCCGGTGGCCTGGACAACGGCGCCTACGTTGCGCGGCTGCTGGCCCGCGCCGGCGCGGTGGCGGTGTCGCTGGCCTACCCGCTGGCGCCCGAGCACCCCTTCCCCGAACCGGTCGAGATCGGCTTTGCGGCACTGGAGGCGGTCTACCGCCAGCGCGTGCAACTGGCCGGCCGGCGCGTGCGCCTGTACCTGGCGGGCGAAGAAGCCGGCGGCAACCTGGCCGCGTCGGTGGCGCTGATTGCGCGTGACCGCGGGCACCCGCCGCTGGCCGGGCAGATCCTGGTGTCGCCCATGCTCGACCCCTGCACCGGCACGCCCTCGCTGCGCGAGTCCGTCACCTGCGACAACGGCAAATGCAAATGGACCGAAGGTTGGCAGGCCTTCCTGCGCAGCCCCATGGATGCCGAGCATCCCTACGCGGTGCCGGGCAGCGTGCAGCGCCTGACGAACCTGGCGCCCACGCTGGTGCTGGCTGGCGACGACGACCCGATGCGCGACGAAGCCATGGCCTACGCCGAGCGGCTGCGCAGTGCCGGCATCGCGGTCACCAGCCGGGTGCTGAGCGCCACCGACAACTGGCCGGATGCGCTGTTTGCGCCAGAAGACAACGAATGTGCTTGCGGCCCTGCGGTGCTGCAGCAGTTCCAGGCGTTCTTCGAAGTACCTGAACCGCGGCCGTAGCCGTACCCCGCCCCCTTCCCCGTAGTCCCGGATTTTCCGGCGCCGTGTGCGCCGGCGGGACGCGTGTTGCCCATCGTTGCCGGACCCGAAAGGAGTCGCCATGCCATCCACACTGCCAATGCCTTCCGTGAAGACCGCCATCGCTGCTCTGCTAGGACGCGATGGCCAGCGGCGCGTTCTGCTCCCGCATGCGCTGCAGATCCCGCGCGGGCGGGGCGCCGAACAGGCGGGCGTATTCGCGGCTGAACTGCGAGGGGCTCTCGTAACCCACGCGGTGCCCGGCCGTGGCCGCATCGAGCGATTCGGCCATCAGCAGCCGGCGCGCCTCCTGCAGCCGCAGCCGCTTCTGGTACTGGAGCGGGCTGAGGGCAGTGACGGCCTTGAAGTGATGGTGCAGGGCGGAGCTGCTCATGTGGGCGGCCTCGGCCATGACGTCGATGCGCAGCGGCTCGGTGAAGCGCTCTTGCAGCCAGCGGATGGCGTGGTCGATGCGGTGCGCATGGGTGTCTTGCGTCGCGGCCTGGATCAGGCGCCAGCCCTGCGCGCTGCGCAGCAGGCGGTAGAGCAGTTCACGCTCGGCCAGTGGCGCCAGCGCGCCGATGTCCTCGGGAGTGTCGAGCAGGCTGATCAGGCGCACCGCGGCGTCCACCATGGACAGGCTCGCGTTTTCCAGGAACAGGCCGCGCGCCGTGCCTTTGGCGGGCATGGGCAGGCCCAGCTCCAGCACCATCTCGGCGATCTGCCGCGGATCGAAGTCCAGCCGAAAGCACAGGTAGGGCTGCTCGGGCGTGGCGTCAACCACCTCGCCGGTCACGGTCAGGCCGACGGCACCGACGATGTAGCGCGAACGGTCGTAGACATAAACCTCGTTGCCCAGCGTCACCCGCTTGCGGCCCTGCGCCAGGATGCACACCGAGGGTGTGTAGATGCCGCAGATCGGCAGTTGCGGCGCCGCCAGGCGCACCAGTTGCAGGCGCGGGATGCTGGTGGCGTGCAGGCCGTCGCCGGGGCTGTGCCGCAGGATCAGGGCAGCGAGTTCGGTCATGCGCTGGTCAAGGCGCCACTGCTCGGCGGCAGCGGCATCGGCCGGCGGGACGAGGGTGAGGACTGTGGGATTAGGCATGCCGCGCAGCTTAGTCGCGCAGGGCGCCGCACGCGAGCCCCAGACCTCAATTACGCAGGATTGTGCAAGAACCCCGGTGTATCGGGCTACCGCGCCCCAGCCCCTCATTCCTAGACTTGTCGCATCGGCGACTTGCGTCTGCAATAGCCCAATTTTTTCTTTTACTCAATTCTCATATTCCCGGAGGAAATCCCATGAACGCTTCGACCCCTTCTGTTTTGCGCCGCGGCCTGTGGCCGGCGGTAACCGGCCTGACCGCGCTGGCGGCCGTGGTGTCTGCCCTGTTCGGCATGCCAGGCAGCGGCACGGAGGGCCAGGCCGTAGCGGCGGAAGCGCCGGCCGCCGTGCCCGTGACCGTGGCCACCGTGGCCGAGCGCCCGGTGGCGCTGTGGGACGAGTTCTCCGGCCGGCTGGAGGCGGTGCAGCGTGTGGAGGTCCGCTCGCGTGTAGCAGGTGCCATCCAGTCGCTGCACTTTCGTGAAGGCGCGCTGGTGAAGAAGGGCGACCTGCTGCTCACCATCGACCCCGCGCCCTTCGCCGCCGAGGTGGAGCGCGCCGCTGCCCAGGTCGCCGCCGCCGAGGCCCGCGTGGCCCAGGCACGCAGCGAGCAGGCACGTTCGCAGCGCCTGTGGGACGACCGCGCGATTGCCCAGCGCGAGTTCGACGAGCGCCAGAACGGCGCGCTGGAGGCCCAGGCCGACCTGCGCGCCGCGCAGGCCTCGCTGCAGGTGGCGCGCCTGAACCTGTCCTACACCCAGGTGCGGGCACCGGTGGCCGGGCGCATTGGCCGGCGCGAGGTCACTGAAGGCAACCTGGTGGCCGCCGGCCCCAGCGCGCCGGTGCTGGCCACGCTGGTGTCGGTGAGCCCGATCTACGCCAGCTTTGACGCCGACGAGCAAGTGGTCAGCCGCGCGCTGAAAGACCTGCCCGGCGGCGCCGGCGCCCGTACGCAGATCGACCGCATCCCCGTGCGCATGGGCACGGTCGGCATGGACGACACGCCCTATACCGGCCGGCTGCAGCTGATCGACAACCAGGTCGATGCCCGCAGCGGCACGGTGCGCGTGCGCGCCGCCTTCGACAACGCCGACGGTGCCCTGATCCCCGGCCAGTTCGCCCGCGTGCGCATGGGCCAGGTGCACAGCGCGCAACTGCTGCTGGTGAGCGAGCGCGCGGTCGGCACCGACCAGAACAAGAAGTTTGTGATGGTGGTCAATGCCGACGACAAGGCCGAATACCGCGAAGTCACGCTGGGCGCCCCGGCCGAGGGCCTGCGCGTGGTCACCAGCGGCCTGAAGGCCGGCGAGCGCGTGGTCGTCAACGGCCTGCAGCATGTGCGCCCCGGCGCGCTGCTGGCACCAAAGGCCGTGGCCATGGACGCCACGGCGCAGGCGGCGCCTTCGCGCAAGACCGCGGCGCAATCCTGATTGCGTCGCTGAAGAAGAAAGCTCCCCGTGAATCTATCGAAATTCTTTATTGACCGGCCGATCTTCGCCGGCGTGCTGTCGGTGCTGATGGTGATCGCCGGCCTGATCGCGCTGCGCGGCCTGCCGGTGTCCGAGTACCCCGAGGTGTCGCCGCCTTCGGTGGTGGTGCGCGCCACCTACCCCGGCGCCAACCCCAAGGTGATCGCCGAGACGGTGGCCACACCGATCGAAGAGCAGATCAACGGTGTCGAAGGCATGCTCTACATGGGCAGCCAGGCCACCACCGACGGCGTGATGACGCTGACCGTGACCTTCAAGCTGGGCACCGACCCGGACAAGGCGCAGCAACTGGTGCAGAACCGTGTCTCGCAGGCCGAGCCGCGCCTGCCGGAGGAGGTGCGCCGCCTGGGCATCACCACCGTCAAGAGCGCGCCCGACCTGACCATGGTGGTGCACATGGTCTCGCCCAACAACCGCTACGACATCAACTACCTGCGCAACTACGCAGTGTTGAACGTGAAGGACCGGCTGGCGCGCATCCAGGGCGTGGGCCAAGTGCAGATCTTTGGCGGTGGCGACTACTCCATGCGCGTCTGGCTGGACCCGCAGAAGGTGGCGCAGCGCGGCCTGTCGGCCAGCGACGTGGTGGCGGCCATCCGTGGCCAGAACGTGCAGGCCGCGGCCGGCGTGGTCGGCGCATCGCCCGGCCAGTCGGGCGTGGACATGCAACTGTCCATCAACGCGCAAGGGCGCCTGCAGAGCGAAGAAGAGTTTGGCGACATCATCGTCAAGACCGGCAGCGACGGTGCGGTGACGCGCCTGCGCGACATCGCCCGGCTGGAGCTGGGTGCGGCCGATTACTCGCTGCGCTCGCTGCTCAACAACGACCAGGCCGTGGGCATGGGCATATTCCAGGCGCCAGGCTCCAATGCGCTCGACATCTCGGCCAACGTGCGTGCCACCATGGACGAGATCCAGAAGAACATGCCTGAGGGCGTGGAATACCGCATCGCCTATGACCCGACGCAGTTCGTGCGCGCATCGATCGAATCGGTGATCCACACGCTGCTGGAAGCCATCCTGCTGGTGGTGCTGGTCGTGATCCTGTTCCTGCAGACCTGGCGCGCCTCCATCATTCCGCTGCTGGCCGTGCCGGTGTCGGTGATCGGCACCTTTGCCGTGCTGCATGTGCTGGGCTTCTCGATCAATGCACTGAGCCTGTTCGGGCTGGTGCTGGCCATCGGCATCGTGGTGGATGACGCCATCGTGGTGGTGGAGAACGTCGAGCGCAATATCGAAGCCGGGCTGAACCCGCGCGAGGCCACCTACCGCGCCATGCGCGAGGTGTCGGGGCCCATCATCGCGATTGCGCTGGTGCTGGTGGCGGTGTTCGTGCCGCTGGCCTTCATCAGCGGGCTGACCGGCCAGTTCTACAAGCAGTTTGCGGTGACCATCGCGATCTCGACCGTGATCTCGGCCATCAACTCGCTCACGCTTGCACCGGCGCTGACCGCGCTGCTGCTCAAGGGCCACGACGAGCCCAAGGACGCGCTCACGCGCGGCATGGACCGCGCCTTTGGCTGGCTGTTCCGTGGCTTCAACAAGGGCTTCCACCGTGGCTCCGAGGCCTATAGCGGCGGCGTGCGCCGCGTCATCGGACGCAAGGCGCTGATGATGGTGATCTACCTGGCGCTGGCCGCGGCCACCTTTGGCCTGTTCAAGGCAGTGCCCGGCGGCTTCGTGCCGGCACAAGACAAGCAGTACCTGATCGGCTTTGCCCAGCTGCCCGACGGCGCCACGCTGGACCGCACCGAGGAAGTGGTCCACCGCATGGGCGAGCTGATGAAGCAAAACCCCAACGTGGAAGACACGCTCGCCTTCCCGGGCCTGTCGATCAACGGCTTTACCAACAGCTCCAACTCCGGCATCGTGTTTGCCACGCTCAAGCCCTTCGCTGAGCGCAAGCGCGCCGACCAGAGCGGCGGCGCCGTGGCGGGCCAGTTGAACCAGGCCTTTGCCGGCATCCAGGATGCGTTCATCGTCATGTTCCCGCCGCCGCCGGTGGCGGGCCTGGGCACCACGGGCGGCTTCAAGCTGCAACTGGAAGACCGCGCCTCGCTCGGCTACGACCAGATGGACGCTGCGGTGAAGGCCTTCATGGCCAAGGCCTACCAGACGCCTGAGCTGGCCGGCATGTTCACCAGCTGGCAGGTCAACGTGCCGCAGCTGTATGCCGACATCGACCGCACCAAGGCGCGCCAACTGGGCGTGCCGGTGACGGACATCTTCGACACCATGCAGATCTACCTGGGCAGCCTGTACGCCAACGACTTCAACAAGTTTGGCCGTACCTACAGCGTGCGCGTGCAGGCCGATGCGCCCTACCGCGCACGGGCCGAGGACGTGGGCCTGCTCAAGGTGCGCTCGATCACGGGCGAGATGGTGCCGTTGTCGGCGCTGATGAAGGTGGAGCCCAGCTTTGGCCCCGAGCGCGCCATGCGCTACAACGGCTACCTGGCCGCCGACATCAACGGCGGCCCGGCGCCGGGCTTCTCGTCGGGCCAGGCACGCCTGGCCATCGAGCGCATCGCCAAGGAGACGCTGCCGCAGGGCATCAGCTTCGAGTGGACCGAGCTGACCTACCAGGAGATCCTGGCCGGCAACTCTGCGCTGCTGGTGTTCCCGCTGGCAATCCTGCTGGTGTTCCTGGTGCTGGCGGCGCAATACGAGAGCCTGACCCTGCCGCTGGCCATCGTGCTGATCGTGCCCATGGGCATCCTGGCGGCCATGACGGGCGTGTGGCTCTCGGGCGGTGACAACAACGTGTTCACCCAGATCGGGTTGATCGTGCTGGTGGGGCTAAGCGCAAAGAACGCGATCCTGATCGTTGAATTTGCGCGCGAGCTGGAGTTTGCCGGGCGCACGCCGATCCAGGCCGCGATCGAGGCCAGCCGCCTGCGCTTGCGCCCGATCCTGATGACCTCGCTGGCCTTCGTCATGGGCGTGCTGCCCCTGGTGCTGTCCACCGGCGCCGGTGCAGAAATGCGCCAGGCCATGGGCATTGCCGTCTTCTCCGGAATGATCGGCGTCACCGCCTTCGGCCTGTTCCTGACGCCGGTGTTCTACGTGCTGCTGCGCCGCCTGGCTGGCAACCGCCCGCTCAAGCTGCATGGCACCGTGCCGCATATCGAAGAGGCCTTTGTCTCGGCCGACCATCCCGTCGCCGGTGGCCACGGTGCAGGCGGCCTGCAGCCCCAGCCCGCCGCGCCGCGCGGCCTCCATGAATAAGAAGAAAGGCTTGGTCATGAATACGCAATTGCAAGTCTTCCATCCCCTGCGCGCCGCGCTGGTGCCGCTGCTGGCGGCCCTGGTGCTGGCCGGTTGCGCCAGCACACCGGCGGTGGATACCGCCAAGCTGGTGCCCACGCCCGCGCAGTTCAAAGAGCAAACCGATGCGCCCACGCACTGGACCCAGGCCGCCCCGGCCGAGGCCCAGCCGCGCGGCACCTGGTGGCTGGCCTTCCAGGACCCGGTGCTCGATGGCCTGGTGGAACGCGCCGGCGCGCAGAACACCAGCATCCAGGAAGCCGCCGCGCGCCTGGCCCAGGCCCGCGCACTGGTGCGCAGCGCCAATGCCGACCGCCTGCCGCAGCTTGGCCTGAGCGGCGGCGCGGTGCGCCAGGCCGGTGCCAACACCGCCAACGGCAGCACCCCGGCCACGATCACCACGGCCGGCGCCAACCTGTCCTATGAGGTCGACCTGTTCGGCCGCCTGGCGCAGGCGCGCGATGCCGCCGCGCTGGACGCCGAGTCGCGCGCCGCGCTGCTGCAAAGCACGCGCCTGCTGGTGCAGGCCGAAACGGCGCAGACCTATCTGTCGCTGCGCGTGCTCGACGCCGAGCGCGCCCTGGTGCGCGAGACGGTCGAGGCCTACCAGGGCACGCTGCGCCTGACCGAGCGCCGCTTCGAGGCGGGCGACGTGGCCGAGCTGGACGTGGTGCGCGTGCGCTCCGAGGCCGCCTCCACCGAGTCCGACGCGCTGGCGCTGGACCGCCGCCGCGCCGAGCTGGAACACGCGCTGGCCGTGCTGCTCGGCCAGCCGGCATCGGACTTTGCCCTGCAAAGCACAGCCTGGAACATTGCACTGCCGATCATCCCCGCCGGCGTGCCCAGCACCGTGCTGGCGCGGCGGCCGGATATCTCTGCCGCGCAAAGCGCGCTGCTGGCGGCGCAGGCGCGCCTGGGCGTGGCGCAGGCCGCCTGGTTCCCGAGCATCTCGCTCACCGCCAGCGGCGGCTATGCCTCGCCCGAGATCGGCGATTTGTTCAAGTGGTCGGCCCGCGCCTGGAGCCTGGGCGCGCTGATGTCGCTGCCGGTGTTCGACGGCGGCCGGCGCGAGGCCGGCATCGAGAGCGCCCGCGCGCAGCTCGACGCCGCCACCGCTGGCTATCGCGGCCAGGTGCTGACCGCTTTCCAAGAAGTGGAAGACCAGCTCTCCGGCCTGCGCCTGCTGGGCGAACAGGCCGAGGTGCTGGACCGCGCCGTGGTCTCTGCCCGCCGCGCCACCGCGCTGTCGGACTCGCGCTACCGCAACGGCTACGTGAACCAGCTCGACCTGCTGGACGCGCGCCGCAGCGAGCTGCGCAACCGCCGTGCGGCGCTGCAGGTGCAGGCGCTGCGCTTCCAGGCCACGGTGGGCCTGGTGCGGGCCTTGGGTGGCGGCTGGGACGCTGCGCCCAAGCAGGGCTGAGGGAGTGCTGCGGTCGGGTCTTTGAGCTATCCCGGCTTTGCTTGCCTTGCAGGCGGCGAGTGCCGGGAGCTCGCTCTGGCGTTGGGGGCTTAGCGCTAGACACTTCCCGCAAAAGCGCGGCGCACTGCGACTGCGGCATCCCACTGAGCCCCAGTGCCCTGCAAAAGCGCATCCCGGCTCTTGATGGCGAGTCTCTGGGTATCCAGCAGGGTATTGATGTCCACCAAGCCGGCATCGAACATTCGCAGACTTTGCCCTGCGGCACGATCGTGGGCCTTCTCTGCTTGCACCAATGAGGCAGAGCTTTCCCGTGCGCTCAGAAACTGTTTGACGGCCACGTCCGCGTCGGCGAGTGCCGAGAGCATCGCTTTCTCATACGCAGCCATGGACTCCTGCGCCCGCGCTTCATGCACAGCGATGTTGGAACGGATACGGCCACCATCAAAGATAGGCATGGACAGGGAAATGCCATAGCCGATAGCGATGACCGGAGATGCAGTGGTGCCTTGCGCTGCGAGCCGCTCCTTGCGGCCACTCCAGTCGAGCTGGATTCGAGGATAGATATCTCGCTTGGCCATGCCCAGCCGAGCAGCCGCAGCCTCTACCGCAAATGCCTGACGCTGCACATCGGGACGGCGCTCCAACAGGTCCATGGAGATAAGAGCTGGCGCCTCCATCACAGGCACTGAGGCCGCGGCGGCAAACGTGACGCCTGAGGGCAAATCATTGGCACCGAGCAGCAATGCCAATTGCCGCTGTTTCACCTGGCGCAGCCCTGCCAGCTGTCGCAAAGCGGCTTGTTCCTGCGCATGCGCGCCACGCAGACGATCCACATCGATCTCGGTGGATTGCCCGGCATCAAACCGGCGCTGCGCCACCACGATCTGCCGCTCCAGGATATCCAGGGCCTGCGCAGCAGCAGCTTCTCGCTGCAATGAGATGCTGATGTCGAAGTATTCCGTGGCTACCTCAGCTGCGATCGCGATCCTTGCGGCTTTTTGGGCTAGCTCAACTGCGGCGGCGTCCCCCTGGGCGGCAGCCCGCCCAAGGGCCTTCTCACCCAGGTAGTCCACTTCCCAGCTTGCACGGAATCCCGTGTACGCCAAATCAGCTTTCTGGTCTGCGCTGGATTCGCGGCCGCGACTCCCGCCCGCGGACATGCCGATCTGTGGGAGTCGTTCCGCGTTGGCACCGTCCACAAGCGCGCGAGCCTGCGCTACGCGGGCTGTTGCAACGCGCAGATCCTGATTTGCATTCAACGCTGCCTCCACCAACACGTCGAGCTCAGGGCTATCAAAAGTCCGCCACCAAGGATCGTCGTCAATCGGACTTAGGGCCGCGACAGCCTGGGCGCCGCCCGTCGAGACAGGTAACGGGTGCGACGGAGGAGAGAACGCGCTGCATCCCGCCAGAAGGGAAAGTGCCAGCGCAACCGAGCAGGACGTTTTCAGAGGTTTGGACATGGTGCTCTATTCATTGATGTTTGGCAGATGTGAACTATACTGTCCGTACAGTACACACTCAAGGAGCGCCGCTTCATGTCACTTCCTCAACCGCGCACAAACGCCAAAGAACGCCTGATCGAGGCCGCCATGGAGATCATTTCGGCCCAAGGCGTCCAAGAATTGACGCTGGAGGGCGTCGCCGCAATCGCCGGTGTCACCAAAGGCGGATTGATCTATCACTTCAAGACCAAGGACGAACTCTTGGGCGCGCTGGTGACGCACATGCTCGAGCAGCACAAGCTTCGCACTGCGCACGTCGGCCATGCCGCCAAAAGCCTTCTGAATGCCTGGGTCGATGAGGCTTTGGATATGTCTCCCACTGAAAAGCAGTTGCGAGCGAATCTGCTTACGGCGGCGGCCAACCATCCGCACCTGGTAGGCCCGGTTCGCGAGCAGTACGAGCGTGGCTATCGCGACATACAGAAACTGGCTTCCAACGAAGGACTGGCCCTCGTCATCGCCGTCGCCACAGACGGCATTGCCTTGGTTGAGATGCTGAACCTGTGTCAGTTCACTCCGGCACAACGCACAGCTATGCGTTCAGCACTGGCAGCGCTGGTGCAGCAGATCGACTGATTCACGCGCATCGGAGCATTTCGTCATGTCATCGAATATCTGCAAGGCTGCGCTCGCCCTGCTCACGACAGTCATCGCGGGCTGTCACCAGCCACCGGCCGGCCACAAGGTGGCGGCCATCGCCATCATGGCCGGCCTTCTCGGTGGTTGCTCACAACCAACTGCACCTACGGCGTCCGCACCCAGGCCCGTGAAACTGGAGATCGTCTCTTTCGCGCCCTCTGCCGCCAGCGATTCGTTTGTTGGCACGCTGCGCGCGCGTCAACGTGCCGACCTCGGCTTTGAATCATCGGGACGCATTGCAGCCATGTCCGTGGATGTCGGCGATCGCGTCCGAGCAGGCGACCTGCTCGCGCGATTGGACGAAACCCCCGCCAAATGGCGCCTGGACAAAGCCGAGGCTGATCGTGCCGCCGCCGCTGCCTCCGTGCAAGAGCGCACCACGCAGCTTCAGCAAAACGAGTCACTGGCCAAAGACCACATCATTTCCGCGACTGCGCTGGAATCAATCAGAGCCCAGTATCGCGTTGCAGTGAGCCAACTCCAGGTTGCCGACGCAGCCCTGTCTCAGGCGCGCCGCGACTTGTCTCTATCGCGCATCGTTGCCCCTTTCGACGGGGAAATCGTAGGGCGCGCAGCCGAGCCGCACACCGACGTTGGGGCAAACCAGCCCGTCCTGAAAATCGAAAACCAGAAAGCGCTGGAGCTGGTTGTCATGCTGCCGGAGGACATCGCCAATCGCATTGCTCCGGGGCAGCGTGGGAGCGCCATGACGGGAGGGCCTCCTCTCGGGCAGCAGAAACTTGCCCTGACACTGGAACGCATTTCGAACCGCAGCGAGAACGGCTCGCTGCTCCAGGCCATTTTCAGAGTCAATGGGAAAACGGACGGCCTGAAAAGCGGAAGCGTCGTTTCTGTGACCTTGCCCGGGGATGCACATGAGCAACTGTCAGTGCCAGCGAGCGCGCTTCTTCCTTCTGACAATAAGGGGCAGGGAACAGTATTCGTTCTAGATCCCGCAAAGAACAAAGTGGCGCGCAGGCAAGTGCGCTACGAAGACGAACTGCTGCCTGAGGGCCGCGTCGCTGTGGCGTTCGGATTGTCGGAGGGGGAGCGTGTCGTGGTGGCGGGCGCAGCGTTCCTCACCGAGGGTGAAGCCGCAATAGAGTACCGCCCCACCACGCTGTTGCGGAGCCAACAGCCATGAAGCTCACCGAGTCTGCGCTGCGCTCCAGCCGACTGACCTTTTTCGTGACGGCGCTTGTGCTCGTTGCAGGATTGTTCGCATTCCTTCGCTTCCCCTCAGAGGAGGAGCCCTCCGTCACGATCCGCGAGGCCCTGATCTACGTGGCCAATCCAGGCCTTCCAGTCGAGCGCATGGAGCAACTGGTGGTCAGGCCGGTGGAAGAACGCTTGCGCCAGTTGCCCGAAATCAAACACATCGTGAGCACAGTGCGCACCGGCAGTGCCTTCTTGCAGGTGACGGTTCACGAGCGCTACTACAACCTGCCGGAGATATGGCAGAAGGTGCGCAACAAAGTGAACGAGGTGTCGCCGCAGTTCCCTGCCGGCACGTTGCCCTATTCGATGAACGATGACTTTGGCCGAGTCGCCGTGGCATCCATCGCGGTGACTGCGCCGGGCTACACCATGAGCGAATTGCGCGAACCTCTCAAGCAATTGCGCGACCGGCTGTACGAGCTTCCGGGTGTTCAGGGCATCGGTTTCCACGGGCTCCAGGACGATCGGATCTATATCGAATTTGACCGTGAACGACTGGCAGGTCTGGGTCTCGGCGTTCCTTCCGTGATACAGCAACTTCAGCAGCAGAATGTGGTGGCCTCAGGAGGCCAGGTGGTTCTTGGCGGCATCAACAGCGCGCTCGTGGCATCCGGTGAGATAGCGTCAGTTCAGGCGCTTCGTGATTTCCTGATCAAGATTCCGTCACCTCAGAGCCGCGACGGCAATACCACGCGCCTGAGCGACATCGCACGGATTCAAGTCCTCCCCGCAGATCCGCCTGAGTCTGCAGCGTTCTACCGAGGCGACCCCGCGGTGGTGCTCAGCGTATCTATGCGTGAGGGCCAAAACATCCAGGCGTTTGGCCGCGCTCTCAAGAAGCGGGTGAATGAGCTGCAGCAACTTCTGCCCGCAGGTTTTTCTCTGAACTATGTGACGTTCCAGGCCGATGTGGTGGAGCGTGAGATGGGCAAGATGAATCACGTGATGGGGGAGACGGTAGTCATCGTCATGACCGTTGTCGTGCTGTTTCTCGGCTGGCGCGCAGGCGTGATCGTCGGCAGTATTGTTCCGCTCACGATTCTCGGGACGCTGCTGGCGATGCAGGCGCTGGGCATCGCATTGCACAGTGTGTCCATGGCGGCCATCATCATCGCCCTGGGTTTGCTGGTCGACAACGGCATCGTGATCGCCGAGGACATTGAACGCAGACTGATGTCCGGGGAGAACCGCCGCGATGCCTGCATCAATGCCGGCAGAACACTGGCGATTCCGCTGCTGACCTCCTCGCTTGTCATCATTTTTGCCTTCTCTCCATTCTTCTTTGGCAACACGTCGATCAACGAGTACCTGCGGCCCCTTGTCGTCGTGCTTGCGCTGGCGCTACTGGGCTCCTGGTTGCTGTGCCTGACGGTCACGCCCCTGTTGTGCTACTACTTTCTGAAGCCGTCGCATCATGCGGCGTCGGAGCCTGCGAGGGAGACGCGCTTCTATCAGGTGTACCGGCGTGCCATTGGGTGGGTGCTGGATCACAAGCCGCTCTTCCTTGCCGCCATGGGCGCATTGCTGATGGGCGCGCTGTTGCTGCTGGGCTCCGTGCCCGCGGGCTTTCTACCAAAATCCGACCGGCCGCAGTACCAGATATCGGTCGAACTTCCGCCCGGCAGTGACTCCCGCGCCATGCAGGAAAAGGTACGGGCCATCAGCCGCTGGCTTGACGATTCGAAGGTCAACCCGGACGTCAATGCCAGCATTGGCTACGTGGCAGACGGCGGACCACGCATCATCCTGGGCCTCAATCCCCCGCTGTCCGCTCCGCATATAGGCTATTTCACGGTTGGAGTTGTGAACAAGGATGCGGTGGGGCCCTCAATTGCGCGCACCCAGGCCTATCTGGCCGAAGTGCACCCCGAGGTTCGTGCGGATGTGAGCCGGTTCTCTCTCGGCTCTACCGATTCAGGCACTGTTGCGTACCGAATTTCCGGCCCCGATGAGCAGGTGCTGCAGCGGATTGGCGAGCAACTGAAGCAAGCGCTTCGCAGCATCCCGGACGTGGCCGCCGTCCGTGATGACTGGGGAACGCGCGTCACACGCATTGACCTGGCAATCGATCAGGCAAAGGCACGCAAGCTGGGCATCACGAGCGAGGACGTGGCCACATCACTCTCCACTCGGTTCACCGGAGTCGACGTATCCATGCTGCGTGATGGCGACACTCTGGTGCCCTTGATCGTGCGTGGCTCGCTTGAGGAGCGCCGGCATCCCGAAGACCTCGCCAATACGTTGGTGTACCCGAGCTCAGGAGGTGCGCCCGTCCCCTTGTCTGCAATGGCTCGCATCTCATTGGAGTCTGAGCCATCCGTCATAAAGCGGCGCGATCTTTCGCGCACGCTGACGGTGCAAGGACGCAGTGAAAAAGAAACTGCGCAACAGGTCGTGGACCGTATGGCGCCCGCCGTGGCAAGACTGGATGTGCCGGCGGCCTACCGCATCGAACTCGGTGCGGAAATCGAGGATGCCGCCGAGGCCAATACGGCGCTGAGTCAGTACATGCCACACGCAGCTATTGCCATGCTGATCCTCTTCATCTGGCAGTTCGGTTCGTTTCGAAAACTGATGCTGGTTCTGGCCATCATCCCCTTCGCATTGATCGGCGTGGGGCCTGCACTCAAGATCGCGGGCGAGCCGCTGGGCTTCATGGCCAACTTCGGACTGCTCTCCCTGGCCGGCATCATTGTGAACAACGCGGTCCTGCTGCTGGAGCGCATCGAGGCCGAATTGCATGCAGGACGAACCTCGCGCGAAGCGATAGTCACCTCCGCCGTGCAGCGGCTGCGCCCCATCGTGATGACCAAGCTGACCTGTGTCGCCGGTCTGGTCCCACTGCTGCTGTTTGGCGGGCCTCTGTGGTCGGGGATGGCGGTCACCATCATCGGTGGGCTTGCGCTGGGCACGCTCGTCACGCTGGGCATGGTGCCGGTGCTGTATGAGCTGCTCTTCGACAGCAGGCTGTCTCGTTGGCTGGCGCGCTGGCAAGGCCCCTCCACCGTGCCCGCTCCTGCGTAAGCCCCCCACAACGGCCCTATCCGCTGTCGCTGATCGCGCACATCTGACGCCGCGCCATGGCGCGCGACAGATGCTGGGCTGGCGGCGACTCCATCTATCTCATTTTCTCTGTAGAAACCCAAGGAAACGTCCATGTCCCCTCTCTTTCCCGCATTTTCCGGCCTTGCCAATAAGCCTTTGCAAAGGCGCCTGCGGGCCTTCATCGTGCCCACGGCAGTGGGCTGCGCGCTTCTCACGGCGGTGCAAGCCCAGGCTCAAGAAAGCACCAAGGCTGAAAGCCCCAGCGTGTTCGGCGATCAGACAAGCGTCACGCTGGGCTTGGGCGTGAGGGCCGGCCCCCGATACATGGGCAGCAAGGACTCAGTCGCCATGCCGGTCCCCGTGGTCAGCATATCGCGTGGCATTTTCTTCGCAGACAGCATGCGCGGCCTAGGCGCGGAGTATTCGAGCGACTCGGGCCTGTATGTCAGCACGGCATTGAACTACGACTTCGGCCGCGCAGAAAAAGACAGCGATTGGCGCCCCGGCTCCGACAAGCTCAGGGGCATGGGTGCCGTCAAGGGTGCAGCCACCGCCAACCTGTTGGTGGCGCAGCAGATCGTGCCCTGGCTGTCCGTCAACGCTGAAGCCGTGATCCGCCTCGCAGACGCGCAGGAGCGCGGCAATCGGTACCGCCTTGGCCTTACGGGGACGGTGCTGCAGAACCAAAGCGACGTTGTGACGTTGGGCGCAAACGTCCATGCGGGCGACCGCCGCTACAACCAAACCTACTTCGGTGTGACCCAGGCACAAAGTGCACGCACTGCGTTTTCCCCGTTCCAGGCAGACGCGGGCGTTTACGGGTACTCACTGACGGCCGACTGGAAGCACGATTTCGACAAGCATTGGTCGATGTACATGGCCGTGAGCGTCATGGAGTTGGGAGAAAAGGCCAAGAACAGCCCGCTGGTAAGCGAGAAGACCGGTGTCACAGCCTTGGCCGCAGTGGGCTACAAATTCTGACCGTCATCCAGACCGCGTTCTGTGCTGACACGTGGCAGCACAGGCGGCCGCCATCGAACCGGGTGCATGGGTTATCCAAGAGTGCGCCAATAGTCCCAATGCAGAACGGCGGCAGGCACTTCTAGCGAGAGATGCCGCCGTGGGGGAAATCGCGCGATTCCCTGGGCGCAATGGCATCATCATCCGATGACCGACGCCAGCCTCTCCCTCGACACCCAACAGCCAGCGACCACCCATGCGCCGACCTGGCGCTGGCTGCTGGAGGGCCTGCGCGCAGGCTTTTTCCTGCGGCCGCGCATGGCGGGCCGTGCACCGCGGCCCTTGCAGGTGCTGCTGCTGTCCGTGTCGTTCGAGCTGCTGGTGCTGGGCCTGACGTGGCTGTGGATCGTCGGGCCGGCGGCGTTTTCGGGCCGTGTCTGGCTGGCGTCGTGGTGGATGGTGGCGCCGCTGCTCTGGGTGTCCTGGTGGGCACTGTCCCTGGGCCGTGGCGATGGCGGCGGGCCACGCCTTCAAGGCCTGGGCAGTTGGTACACGCTGACCGTGGGCGCTGCGGTGCCGGCGCAGGCCGCGTTTGTGGCGCTGGGGGCACTGAGCGTTCACGGCTGGCTTCTGCCGCAGGCCACGGGCTTTGTGGCCACGGCGCTGTGGGCCTTGCAGTGGGGTTTGGTGCTGTGGCACCTCGCCGTGATGGTCGTGTTGATGGCCCGCTTTGCGCGGCGTGTCGTGCCGACGGTGATCTACACGGCAGTGCTGGTCGGCGTGTTTGCCGTGTCGATGTTGTACATGGATCTGCAGACCTGGCGCCCGCGTGTCGATAGCGCCGCGAGCGCGCCCGTGCTGAACCTGTCGCAGGAAGGCATAGAGCGCCAGCAAGCGGTCTGGCAGGACGCGGTGCAGGCCCTGGCGCCCGAGCGCCCGGGCACGGTCGATGTATACGGCCTGGTGTTTGCGCCCTATGCGGCAGAAGACGTGTTTCGCCGCGAAAGCGGCATGGTGGCCGAGGTGCTGCGCCAGCGCTTCGATGCCGAAGGCCGCGTGCTGCAATTGCTGAACCACGCCGAGACCAATGACGAGCTGCCCTGGGCCACGTCGCTGAACCTGGAGCGCGGCCTGCAGGCGCTGGCCGCGCGCATGGACCGCGAGCAAGACCTGCTGGTGGTCTACCTGACGTCGCACGGCGGCGGCGACTTCCACCTGGCGGCCAACCACTGGCCGCTGCAGGTGCAGCCAATCACGCCGCAACTGCTGCGCGCCGCGCTGGACCGGGTTGGCATCCGCAACCGCGTGATCGCCGTATCGGCCTGCTACTCGGGCGGCTGGGTGGCGCCGCTGGCCACGCCCACCAGCCTGGTGATGACTGCCGCCGATGAGACGCACACCTCTTACGGCTGCGGCCACAAGTCGCCGTTGACCTTCTTTGGGCGCGCGCTGTTTGACGAAGAGCTGCGCAAGACGCACGACTTCCGCCAGGCCTTTGCCAATGCCGTGCCGGTGATCCAGCAGCGCGAAGAAGAAGCCGGCAAGGACGACGGCTTCTCCAACCCGCAGATCAGCGTGGGCGAAGACATCGCGCCAGTGCTGGAGGCCTTGCGCCTGCGGCTGGAGGCGAAGAGTTAGCCCAAGTCGATGCTATTGATTAAATAGCTGCATGCCGGTGTATATCCTGAAGTTCAGGTAGTTTTATGTCTGAAATCGTTATTTCACCTGGGCATGGTGCTATCTATTTTAAAAAACGATGTCCCCACACCACCGCCACCCGCCCCACATCAGCTAAGGTCCCGCCATGAACACATCCTTCCTCGCCATCGGCTGGCGCTCGCTGCGCCGCGACCTGCGCGCTGGCGAGCTGCGGCTGCTGATCGTGGCCGTGACGCTGGCCGTGGCGGCGCTGACCTCGGTCGGCTTTTTCTCCAACCGGCTGCAGGGCAGCCTGGAGCGCGACGCGCGCCAGTTGATGGGCGGCGACCTGGTGGTGGTCAGCGACAACCCCACGCCCGCCGCCTTTGCCGAACACGCACGCGCGCTTGGCCTGCAAACCAGCACCACCGTCGGCTTTCCCACCATGGGCCGCGCGCCCGACGCCCAAGGCGGCGCCAGCCGGTTGGTGGCGCTGAAGGCGGTAGACGTGGCCTACCCACTGCGCGGCAGCCTGCGCGTGGCGGCCGCGCCCGGCGCACCGGATGAAGCCACGCGCACCGTGCCCGCACCGGGCGAAGCCTGGGTCGATGCCGCGCTGCTGGAATCGCTCGAGCTGCGCATGGGCGACCCCTTGCTGCTGGGCGACACGCAGCTGCGCATTGCGCGCATCCTCACCATCGAGCCCGACCGTGGCGCCGGCTTCTTGACCTTTGCGCCGCGCGTGATGATGAACGCGGCCGATCTGCCCGCCACCGGCCTGGTGCAGCCCGCCAGCCGCCTGACCTACCGCTTTGCCGTGGCCGGCGCCGATGCGCCGGTAAAGGCTTTTTCCACCTGGGCCGAGGCAGCGGCCAAGCAGCCCGATGTGCACGGCCTGCGCGTGGAAACGCTGGAGTCCGGCCAGCCGCAGATGCGCCAGACGCTGAACCGGGCCGAGCAATTCCTCAACCTGGTGTCGCTGCTGGCCGCGCTGCTGTCGGCCGTGGCCGTGGCGCTGGCCGCGCGCGGTTTTGCCGCGCGCCACCTGAACGACTGCGCCATGCTGCGTGTGCTGGGCCAAAGCCAGCGCACCATCGCGCGCGCCTACACACTCGAATTTGTGCTGGTCGGCCTGTTTGCCAGCGCGCTGGGCGTGTTGATCGGCTATGCCGTGCACTACGTGTTCGTGGCGCTGCTGGCCGGCCTGGTGGAAACCGCGCTGCCGCAGCCCGGCCTGTGGCCGGTGGGCTTTGGTTTTGGCGTGGGCCTGACGCTGCTGCTGGCCTTTGGCCTGCCGCCGGTGCTGCAACTGGCGCAGGTGCCGCCGCTGCGGGTAATACGGCGCGACGTGGGCGGGCTACGGCCGGCATCCGCTGGCGTGTTGGTGCTGGGCGTGGCCGGCTTTGCCGCGCTGCTGCTGGCGGCCAGCCGCGACCTGAAACTGGGCCTGATCGCCGTCGGCGGTTTTGCCGGCGCGGTGCTGCTGTTTGCGGTGCTGGGCTGGGTCGCAGTCAAGCTGTTGCGCCGCGCGGTGAACGAGCAGACCGCGCCGCGCTGGCTGGTGCTGGCCACGCGCCAGATATCGGCACGGCCGGCCTATACCGTGGTGCAGATCAGCGCGCTGGCCGTGGGCATGCTGGCGCTGGTGCTGCTGGTGCTGCTGCGCACCGACCTGATCGGCAGCTGGCGCGCCGCCACGCCGCCCGACGCGCCCAACCGCTTCGTCATCAACGTGCAGCCAGACCAGAGTGATGCCTTCCAGCAGGCGCTGCACACGGCCGGCGTGGCGCAGTACGACTGGTACCCCATGATCCGCGGCCGCCTGGTGGCCATCAACGGCAAGGCGGTAGGCCCGACCGACTACAGCGACGACCGCGCTCAGCGCCTGGTGGATCGCGAGTTCAACCTCTCTTACAGCGCCCAGCGCCCGCCGCACAACGACGTGGTGGCCGGTCGCTGGACCGACAACGAGGCCGGCGCCATCAGCCTGGAAGACGGCATCGCCCAAACCCTGGGCCTGAAGCTGGGCGATGCGCTGCGCTTTGACATTGGCGGCACGCTGCAAGACGCAAAAATCACCTCGCTGCGCAAGGTCGATTGGGGCTCGATGCGCGCCAACTTCTTTGCCATGTACCCGGTGGCGCACATGCCGGACCTGCCCGTGACCTTCCTCGCCGCCTACCGCGCGCCGGCCACGCCGGGCTTTGACAACGGCCTGGTGCGCGCCTTCCCCAACATCACCAGCGTGGACATGGGCAGCACCCTGGCGCAGATCCAGCGCGTGCTCGACCAGGTGATACGCGCGGTGGAATTCCTCTTCGCCTTCACGCTGGCGGCCGGCCTGGTGGTGCTGTTTGCCGCCGTTGCCGCCACGCGTGAAGAGCGCGCCAAAGAGTTCGCCATCATGCGTGCCGTAGGCGCCCGCGCCAGCCTGCTGCGCCAGGTGCAGCGCGCAGAACTCGCCGGCGTCGGCCTGCTGGCCGGCTTCCTTGCCAGCGTGGTGGCGGTGGTCGTGGGCTGGGCGTTGGCGCGCTGGGTGTTCGACTTCAGCTGGACCGCATCGCCCCTGGTGCCCGTGGCCGGCGCACTGGCCGGCGCGGTGTTGGCCCTGGCGGCCGGCTGGTGGGGATTGCGCGACGTGCTGCGGCGGCCGGTGGTAGAGACGCTGCGGCAGACGGCGGAGTAGGGCAGTCTGCCGTCAGCGAATGCTCTTATATTGATAGCTAATAGCCCTCGTGGCTATTGGGCTAAAGGCAGTTTTGGCTCAAACTTTGCGCACTTGAGGCTGAAGAAGGCCTTGACGTTGCGCACATGCGCATCGGCGTGGAACAGGCGCTGCGCCAGCGCCAGGTAGTCCGGCATGTCGCGGCTGCGCACCACCAGCACAAAGTCGGGCCCGGGCGAGACGCGGTAGCACTGCTGCACCGCCGCCTCGGCCACGGCGCGGGCCTCGAAGGCGTCAAGGCGCGCGGCGTCCTGGCCGTCCAGCGTAATCTCTACCAGCGCCGTCAGCCCGTGGCCCAGCAGCGGCGCCAGCCGGTCGCTGTCCAGCAAGGCCACCTGGCGCGCGATCAGCCCGGCCTCCACCAGCCGGCGCACCCGGCGCAGGCAGGTCGGCGGCGACACATGGGCGGCCTCGGCCAGCGCCTGGTTGCTGCGCGAGGCATCTTCCTGCAGCAATTCCAGCAGCCGCCAGTCCGTCGCGTCGAGCGTGATTTCGTTCGTTTGTGGAGGTTGCATGAATGAATATTGCCTGCGATGTGAATCGTGAAATCCTAGGTCATATTCGCTTAAGTTTTGTTGATTAATTTTTCTGGGCTGGGCCTAGCATTGGGCCTTCTCCAGTCAACAAGGCCATTGCTATGTGCGGCATCGTCGGCGCAGTCTCCACGCGCAACATCGTTCCCATCCTCGTGCAGGGCCTGCAGCGGCTGGAGTACCGCGGCTATGACTCCTGCGGCGTGGCGGTGTATGACACGGCGGCGGCGCTATCGCCGCAAGGCCCGCTCAAGCGCGCCCGCAGCACGGCCCGCGTGGCCGAGCTGCTGGCCCAGGTCCAGGCCGGCGCGGTGCAGGGCACGACCGGCATCGCCCACACCCGTTGGGCCACGCACGGCGCGCCGGTGGTGCACAACGCCCACCCGCACTTCAGCCATGGCCCGGGCGAGGTCGACGGCGCCTCCGAGCGCCCCGGCCGCATCGCGCTGGTGCACAACGGCATCATCGAAAACCACGACGCGCTGCGCAGCCAACTGGAGGCGCGCGGCTATGTGTTCGCCAGCCAGACCGACACCGAGGTCATCGCCCATCTGATCGACAGCCTGTACGAGGGCGATTTGTTCGAGGCCGTGCAGGCCGCCATCGTGCAGCTGCGCGGCGCCTACGCCATTGCCGTGTTCTGCCGTGACGAGCCGCACCGCGTGGTCGGCGCGCGCGCCGGCTCGCCGCTGATCCTGGGCGTGGGCACGCAGGGCGGCGAGCACTTCCTGGCCAGCGACGCCATGGCCCTGGCTGGCGTGACCGACCAGATCGTCTACCTGGAAGAGGGCGACCTGGTCGACCTGCAACTGGGCAAGTACTGGATCGTGCAGCGCGGCAAGGACGGCGTGCTGCGCCCGGTCGACGCCGCCGCGCGCCCGGTGCGCACCGTGCTGGCCCACAGCGGCGCGGCCGAGCTGGGTCCCTACCGCCACTACATGCAAAAGGAAATCTTCGAGCAGCCGCGCGCCATCGCCGACACGCTCGAAGGCATTGAGGGCATCGTGCCCGAGCTGTTCGACGGCGTGGCCCCGCACGGCGGCGGCTCTGGTGCCAGTGCCTGGCGTGTGTTCAAGGACATCGACCGCGTGCTGATCCTGGCCTGCGGCACCAGCTACTACAGCGGCTGCACCGCCAAGTACTGGCTAGAAGACATCGCCAAGATCCCGACCCAGGTCGAGATCGCCAGCGAATACCGCTACCGCAACTCGGTGCCCGACCCGCGCACGCTGGTCGTCACCATCAGCCAGTCTGGCGAAACCGCCGATACCCTGGCCGCGCTGCAGCACGCGCGCAGCCTGGGCATGGAGCAGACCCTGACCATCTGCAACGTCGCCACCAGCGCCATGGTGCGCGAGTGCAAGCTGGCCTACATCACACGCGCCGGCGTGGAGATTGGCGTGGCCTCCACCAAGGCCTTCACCACCCAGCTCGCCGGCCTGTTTTTGCTCACCCTCACGCTGGCGCAGGTACGCGGCCACTTGGATGCTGAGGCCGAGGCCAAGCACCTCAAAGCCATGCGCCATCTGCCCGCCGCATTGCAGGCCGTGCTGGCACTAGAGCCGCAAATCATCGGCTGGGCCGAAGCCTTCGCCGCCAAGGACCACGCCCTGTTCCTGGGCCGCGGCCTGCACTACCCGATCGCCCTGGAAGGCGCGCTGAAGCTAAAAGAGATCACCTACATCCACGCCGAGGCCTACGCCGCCGGCGAGCTGAAGCACGGCCCCCTGGCCCTGGTCACCAGCGACATGCCCGTGGTCACCGTCGCCCCCAACGACGCGCTGCTGGAAAAGCTCAAAAGCAACCTGCAAGAGGTCCGCGCCCGCGGCGGCGTGCTCTACGTACTGGCCGACGCCGACACCCACATCGAACGCGCCGAAGGCATGCACGTCATCCGCATGCCCGAGCACTACGGCCCCTTGAGCCCGCTGCTGCACGTGGTGCCGCTGCAATTGCTGGCGTATCACACGGCAGTGGCGCGGGGGACCGATGTGGATAAGCCGCGAAATTTGGCGAAGAGTGTGACGGTGGAGTGAGGTGACGGCGTCAGTTGCCGCGCGGCTCCTGCACGTGCAGCGTGTGAAGAATCTTCTGCGCCAGTTCTAGCAGGGCGGGGGCCAGCTCCTGCGAGATGGCGGCGATCGATTCCTCGGTCGAGACGCTGACGTTCAGCACGTAGATGACGTCGTCCACCTGCAGTGGCGTGGCCAGCGCCACCACCTCGGGTTGCCAGGCCGCAGCGCAGTACCCCTTGGCGTGCACGTCTGCCCAGGCCTGTTTGATCTCAGCCTCCATCTTGCGCCAGTGCCTGCGGCGTTGCGCGAACAGTTCCATCAGTCTGGCGCGGCGCGCTTGCGAAGCGACCGCCAGGTAAGCCCTGCCCAGCGACGTGAGTTCCATCGGTACCCGCTGGCCTGAAACCACGTGCCGGAGCGCGACGCGCCTGGCGTAGCGAATGGACTCGAGATAGACCATCTCGTCCCGGTCTGGTGCGGCAAGCCCGACATTGATGCGCTTTTGCTGGGCCAGCTCGCGCATGTGCGGCGTTGCTGCCTGCAGCACACGCGAGCCGGTGCGCATCGCATGCGACAAGCTGAGCACAGCGGGGGCCAGCCGATACGCGCGCTCGATGCTGTCGATCTGCAGCATGCCCGCGCCCACGAGCGTCTGCGTGAGTCTGCTGACCGTGGACTTGGAAAGCCCGGTGCGCTCGGCCAGTTCGCCATTGCCCAATAGCTCGGAGCCCGGCCGGAACGCACGCAGGATTTCGATGCCTCGCTCCAGCGAGCGATTGGCGGGTGATCGCCCGGGCTTGTGGTCGAGGTTGAAGTTGGGAAGTTCGGCCATGGGGCGTTGCGGGTCGGCGGCGCGTCGATTCACCGTGAATGGGTTGGATCCAAGTATCCACTGCCGATGTTCCAGCTAGTGGAATTGTGGCCACCTTTGCGGGCCGCTTGATTCTAGAGTTCCGTTGTCACGCGCTGCGGCTTTGGCAAGTGACGGACTTTCAAATCAAACAGTTCTGGAGACATCAGACCATGGCAGCCCCTTTCACCGGGCGAGCACGCGTGCTCGCCTTCCTTCTTGCAGGCCTCACCGCCGTCGGCACGGCCTTCGCCTATCCCGACAAGCCCATCCGTTTCGTCGTGCCCTTCGCGCCCGGCGGCGGCACCGACCTGATCGCCCGCACGCTGGGCGCGGAGATGTCCAAGGACCTCGGGCAGCCGGTCATCATCGACAACAAGCCGGGTGCGGGAACGTTGATCGGCACGGACAACGTGGCCAAGAGCGCGCCAGATGGCTACAGCGTCGTGGTCGCCTCGTTCGCCCACGCCATCAACCCGGCGCTGCAGCCCAAGCTCATCTACGGCAGCAACAAGGCCTTCGCGCCGGTCATCCTTATCGGTCGCGGACCCAATGTCCTGGTGGTGCGGCCCTACAGCCCCTACAAATCCCTGGCCGACCTGCTGGCGGGCGCCAGGGCCAATCCCGGCAAGCTGACCTTTGCATCGCAAGGTGCGGGCACTTCCGCGCATCTGGCTGGCGAGATGTTCGCCAATCTCGCGAAGGTCAAGCTCACGCACGTTCCTTACCGCGGTGCCGGGCCGGCGCTGACCGATCTGCTGGGCGGGCAGGTCGACATGATGTTCGCCACCGCGGCGGCCGTGTCCAACTTCGTTGACGGCGGCAAGCTGCGTGCGCTGGGCGTGACCACGGCCGAGCCCTCACCCGCATTCCAGAACGTGCCGGCCATCGCTACCACCGTGCCCGGCTATCTGGTGGAGAGCTGGTACGGCTTGTACGTGCCGGCCGGCACCCCGCCTGCCGTCATCGACCGCCTCAACGCCGCCGGCCGCAAGGCCGCGCGTGCGCCTGACTTCGTGCGCAAGATCGAGCATGAAGGCCTGGTGATCAACGCTGGCGCGCCCGCCGAGCTCGACGACTACGTGCGCGCGGAGGAAGTGCGGTGGGCGCGCTTCATCAAGGAAAACGGCATCAGGGCCGACTAAGCGGCTGCCTCCGACTCAGCCAGAAAAACACATGACCTACACCTTCATCGATCTTCAAGTGGCGGATGCCGTGGCGACCGTCACCTTCAACCGCCCCGACAAGCGCAACGCCATGAGCGACGACATGCGCGCGGAGTTTGCCGACGCACTGGGGCGCGTGGCCGCGGACAAGGCCATCAAGGCACTGGTGCTGACCGGTGCCGGCAAAGGTTTCTGCGCGGGCGGCGACATCAGCGGCATGCAAAAGCGCATGAACGCGCCGGCCGGCGAAGTCGGTTTCAACGGCTGGCATCGCCAGCAGGGCGTACACCATGTACAGGCGCTGCTCCACACCATGCCCAAGCCGGTGATCGCCGCCGTCAACGGCGCGGCCTCGGGGTTGGGTGCGGACACGGCGTTGGCCTGCGACTTCATCATTGCCAGCGAATGGGCGAGCTTTGCCTGGAGCTATGTGCTGCGCGGCATCATTCCCGATGGCGGCGGCATGTACTTCCTGCCGCGCCGGGTCGGTCTGCCCAAGGCCAAGGAACTGATCTTCACCGGCCGCCAGGTCAAGGTGGACGAAGCCGTCTCGCTGGGCATCGTGGACCGCAAGACCGGCGCGGACACGCTGCTTGCCGACGCGCAGGCGTGGGCGGTCGAACTTTCTTCTGCGTCTTCCACTGCGCTGGCGCTGACCAAGACCATCCTGAACCAGAGCTTCGAGCTGACTTCGCACGACGTGTTCGCACAGGGCAGCCAGGCGCAAGGCATTTGCTACACCAGCAGCGAGCACCGCGCGTCGGTCGAAGCATTCCTGGCCAAGACAGCCGCCAAGGATTGACCGCATGAACGACGCCATCGCCAAGCTGCTGTCGCCCCGCAGCGTCGCCGTCATCGGCGCCTCGGCAGACCCGAAGAAAACCACCGGCCGCCCCGTGGCCTATCTGCAGAAGCACGGTTTTGCGGGCCGCATCATGCCGGTGAACCCCAAGGTCGACCGCATCGGCGATCTGCCGTGCTACGCCGATATCGCGTCGCTGCCGGAGGTGCCCGACGTTGCCGTGATACTGCTGGGCGCCGAGCGCGCGCACCTGGCTGTGAAGGAGCTATCGGCACGAGGCTGCGCCGCGGCCATCGTGTTGGCCAGCGGCTATACCGAAACCGGCGAAGAAGGCGCGCGGCGCCAGCAGCAACTGGTCGAGGCGGCCGGCGCGATGCGCATCCTGGGCCCCAACACCATCGGGCTCGTCAATCTCACGGACAACATCGTGCTGTCGCCGTCCGGCGCGCTGGAGATGGACAAGTTCCAGGCTGGCGGGATCGGCGTGGTTTCGCAAAGCGGGGGCATTCTGGGCTCGCTGCTGTCGCGTGCCGCGGCGCGTGGCATCGGTTTGTCAAAGCTGATCTCCACCAGCAACGAAGTCGACCTGGAGCTGGCCGACTTCATCGATCACCTGGCCGACGACCCGGCCACCAAGGTGATCGCGCTGTACGTCGAGACTGTGCGCGACCCCGCCAAGTTTCGCGCCGCCTGCCTGAAGGCCGCGCGCCTGGGCAAGCCCGTCGTCGCCTTCAAGATCGGCCGGTCGGAGGCGGGCGCGAAGGCTGCGGTGTCGCACACCGGCGCCATGGCGGGCGCCGACAGCATGTACGACGCGCTGTTCAGGCAGGTGGGCGTGATCCGGGCGCAGAGCTTCTCCGACCTGCTGGACATTCCCTCCGCGCTGACCACGGGCCGCCGATTGCGTGGCAAGCGCGTGGCCATCCTGACCTCCACGGGCGGCGCCGGCACGCTGGTTTCCGATGATCTGGGCGTGGCCGGCTTCGATACGCCTGCACCCGATGCAGCCACCGCCGATGCACTGCGGGCGTTGCAGACGGGAACCGAAGCGGTGCTGGACCGCAACCCGATCGACGTGACCCTGGCCGGGCTGCGCCCCGACCTGCTGCGGGGCGCCATCAACGCGCTGCTGGCAAGCGCCAGCTACGACGCACTGGTGATCATCGTCGGCTCTTCCAGCCTGGCCATGCCCGAACTGCTGGCCGGTGCCATCCAGGACTGCCTGCCCCACTCCGACAAGCCGGTGATGGCGTATGTGAGCCCACATGCGCCCGAAGTGGGAGCACTGCTCACGCAAGGTGGCGTGCCGGCGTTCACCGCCGCCGAGAGCTGCACCGCCGCGCTGGCGGGCATGCTGCGCGTGCAAGGGTTCGCCGCCCCCGTGGAAGACGGCGCGCCCTTGCTGCTGGTCGAGGGCGGCGAGCTGCCTGGCGGCTCGCTCGACGAAGCGCAGGCCAAGCAGTTGTTCTCGCGCTTCGGCGTGCGGTGTGCCGCCGAGCGGGTGGTTGCGTCTCCGGCCGAGGCCGAAGCGGCCGCGCGCGAACTGGGCGGGCGCGTCGTGCTCAAGATCCTGTCGTCCGACATCACGCACAAGAGCGACGTGGGCGGCGTTGTCGTTGGCCTGGACAGCGACACCATCGGCGAGCGCATGGGCCGCATGGCGGTCGAGGTGAAGACCCGCAGCGGCGTGCATCCCGAACGTTTTCTGGTGCAGGAGATGGTGTCGGGCGGCACGGAACTGATCCTGGGAATGCACCGCGATGCGCTCGGCACGGCCATCCTGCTGGGCATGGGCGGCGTGACGGCAGAACTCTTCAAGGACACCACCATGCGGCTGCTGGCGCAGGACGCGCATGGCTTGAAGCCGCTCGGCCGCGCCGAGGCACTGTCGATGGCGCAGGACCTCAAGACCTGGCCCTTGCTGGACGGCTTCCGCGGACGCCCCAAGGCCGACGTCGAGGCCTTGGTCGATGCCATCGTCGCCTTCTCGCGGATGGCGGTCCAGCTTGGAGAAAGATTGGTCGAGGCCGAGATCAATCCGGTCTTCGTGCTGCCGCAAGGGCAGGGCGTGCGCGCCGCCGACGGCGTGGTCGTGCTGGCCTGAGCCGAGCGTGCAGCACGCGCAGATCGGCACCAGGCGGCGCGCGAGCCGTGCTGATCCCCCCGCCCCGACTTGGACAACTGGCGCCACGCCAGCCCAAGACTGCCTCAAGGCAGCGACAACCCAGGAGACTTTCATGCCTTTGCATTTCGTTCAAGACCCGTCCCGCCGCGCACTGCTGAGATGGCTACCCGCCAGCGCAGCCTGTGCAGTGGCCCCTGCCTGGTCCCACGTCTCTGCTGCTGGAGACCTGCCCGCGCCGGCACTGTCCAGCTACCGCTTCCTCGTCGGCTTCGGTGCTGGCGGCGTACCCGACGCGGCGGCGCGCCTGATCGCCGCCACGATCTCCGAACGCTGGAAGCTGCCTGCCGTTGTCGAGAACAAGACCGGTGTCGGGGGCACTTTGGCGGCCAAGGCGGTGCTGGCCGCGCCCGCCGACGGCAGCACGCTGCTGAGCGTATCGCCGGCCCATGCAACTGCACCGGCCGTCTTCAGCAACCCGGGCTACGACACGCTGCGCGACTTCGCACCCGTCACGCTGATTGGCGATGGGCCAGCGCTGATCGTTGCGCCCAAGAGCCTGCCGGCCGGGAACCTTGCCGAGATGGTGGCGCGAGCCAAGGCGCGCCCCGGCTCGCTGAGCTACTCCTCGGCGGGCGTGGGCAGCAGCTCGCATTTCGCCGCGGCCCTGTTCTGCCAGCAGGCGGGCATCGAGGCGGTGAACATTCCGTACAAGAGCGTGGGCGAGGCCATGACCGAAACCATTGCTGGCCGCGTGCAGTTCCACATCGCGCCCTATGTGTCGGCGGTGGGCATGGTGAAAGAGGGCAGGGTGCGCGTGCTCGCGGTGACCGGCTCCCGGCGAATTGCCGATATGCCCGAGGTGCCCACCGTCGCAGAGGCCGGCGTTCCGGGCTATGAATGGAGCTTCTGGTACGGACTGCTGGCGTCTGCCAAGACGCCGGCGCCCGTCCTGGCGCAACTGAGCAAGGACATCGCCGGCATCCTGCGCCTGCCAGAGGTGAAGAGACAACTCGAAACCATGGGTGTGGCGGTGGCGGCCGGTACGCCTGCCGAGTTCCAGAAGCTGATAGAGGCCGAGGTAAGCAAGTACGCGCGTATCGCCAAGGCGGCCCACATCGCGCCTCAATGAACGGCAAGACATGAGCACCTTCGAACGCGCCGGCGCGCCGGCCATCCACTACGCCATCGACGGCATGCAGGGCCCGTGGCTTGTGATGTCGCACTCGCTGGGCTGCGACTTTTCGATGTGGGATCCGCAACTGGCAGCCCTGGCCGGACGCTATCGCGTGCTGCGCTACGACACGCGCGGGCACGGACGCAGCGGGGCTGGCGCTGCGCCCTACACGTTGGGTGAACTGGCCGACGATGCAGCGCAATTGATGGATCACCTGAACATCGCACAGGCCGCCTGGGTCGGCTTTTCGATGGGCGGCATGATCGGCCAGACCTTCGCACTGAAGTACCCGCATCGCGTACAGGCGCTGGTGCTGGCCGACACGACCAGCCAGCACGGCGCCACGCCGCAGTCGGTGTGGGACGAGCGCATTCGCGTGGCGCGGGAGCAGGGCGTGCGGCCGCTGGTGGACGCGGCGATCGGGCGCTGGTTCACCGCCGCCTTTCGCACGACGGAGCCCGCCATCGTGGCTGGCGTTGCACAAGTCATCGCCGGTACCAGTGTCGAGGGCTGGACGGGTTGCTGCGCGGCCATCGCGTCCGTGCAGACCACGGCCGAACTGCATCGGATCGCCTGCCCGGTGCTGGTGATTGTGGGTGAGCACGACATCGGCACGCCGCTGGCCGCTTCGCTGGAAATGCATCGGCATCTGCCCGACTCCACCCTGGTCGTGATTGGCGATGCGGCGCATATGAGCTGCATCGAGCAGCCCGAGCGCTTCAATCGCGCGCTGCGCATGTTCCTGGACGGCACCGTGGGTGTGCAGATCAAGCCCCGCTGAAACGCTGCAGGCCCCGTCACGCATTCATGTGCGATGCCGTTCGCCGCGCGTTGGGCCGCTACCGCGCCAGCCTTGGCCGGCCTTCAAAAAGGAGACACGCGATGCAACGAAGAATACTGAGCCAGTGGGCCGCTGCGGCCAGCATGACCGCCATGGGCCTTGCCGCGCCGGCCGGCGCGCAGGGCTTTCCGAGCAAGACGCTCAGGTTGGTCGTGCCCTTCCCTGCGGGCGGCGGCACCGATGCGATGGCGCGGGCGTTGGCCGACGGTTTGTCGCGCGAACTGGGCCAGACAGTGATTGTCGAGAACAAGGCGGGGGCCGGCACGGTGATCGGCAACGACTTGGTAGCCAAAAGCGCACCGGACGGCCACACCCTTTTGTTGACTACCAGCGCCATTGCCATCGTGCCGAGCCTCTACCCCAAGCTGCCATACGCCGCAGCGACCGCCTTGGTGCCGGTCATGCTGTTGGGGGTTGCGCCTAACGTGGCGGTTGTGCGCGCCGCAAGCCCTATCCGCTCTGCAAAGGATCTGCTGGCGCGCATGCGCTCCGGGCCGGGTCGTCTGAGCTATGGCTCGGCGGGCAATGGCACCAGTACTCACCTGGCCGCCGAACTGCTCAAGAGTAGAGCAGGACTGACGATGACCCATGTGCCTTACCGTGGAGCCGGCCCCGCGATCACCGATACGCTGGCAGGGCAGATCGACCTGATGTTCGGCACCCTGCCCAGCGTGGCGCCCTTCCTCAAGACTGGAAAGCTGCGGGCGTTGGGCGTAACGGGTGCCAAGCGCTCCCCCTTGTTGCCGGATGTCCCTACCTTCGCCGAGTCGGGCGTGCCCGACTACGAGGCCGACGTGCTGTATGGCGTGTTTACGACTGGAGGATCGCCCGCAGTTGCCATCCATAGGCTGAGCGCGGCCGTGCAGAGTGCCAGCCAGGGCGAGGGCTTCACGCGCCGCGCCGAGGCCGAAGGCCTGGTACTTACCTTGAACGGCCCTGCTGATGCGCTGCGCATTCAGCGCGCGGAAGAGGCGAAGTGGCTCCAGTTGATCAAACTCACCGGGATCACCGCCGACTGAATCTGCGCGCTCCTCCTCTTTCCCTCATGAACCCATCGGACATCTCCATGTACGCCACCGAAGTATTTGCCTGCTACGCCGCCGAATTCCGCCAATCCCGACTGGACGAAGAAGTACTGCACCACGCGAAGCGCGCGGTGATCGATTGGTATGCCGCACTGTTTCCGGGCCTGGCGGTGGCACCGATGCCGCAACTGCGCGCGTTGCTGGCGGACGACCTGGACCGCGGCCGTGCACGCCTGCCCGACGGTCGTTGCGCGATGCCCCGCGTTGCGGCGCTGCTCAACGGAACGGCGGCCCATGCGGCGGAGGTGGATGACAGCTTTCGCGACGCCATGTACCACCCGGGCGCGGCCACCGTGGCTGCTGCGTTGGCGATCGCGCAGGATGGCGACGCGAGCGGGCTGGACTTCCTGCGTGGCGTGGTGCTCGGCTACGAGGTCTCGACCCGCATCGGCGTGGTGATGGGGCGGCCGCACTATCGCCACTGGCACAACACGGGCACGGTAGGCAGCTTCGGGGCGGCCTCTGCCGCTGCCGGACTGCTCGGCTTGCAGGGAGAGCCCTTCGCCCATGCGCTGGCCACGGCCGCGACCTTCGCTGCCGGCCTGCAACAGGCCTTCCGCATGGATTCCATGTCCAAGCCCCTGCATGCGGGCCGCGCCGCCGAGAGCGGCGTGTTCGCGGCCCAACTGGCTGCGCGGGGCGTGACGGGCTCGCTGGACGTGCTCGACGGCGAGGCTGGCTTCGGCCGCGCCATGAGCGACGGGCCGGACTGGTCGAAGGTGGGCGACACGCTGGGGCGCGACTTCCACATCACGCGGCTGACCTTCAAGAACCACATCGGCTGCGGTCACACCTTTGCCGCCATCGACGGCGCTTTGGAACTGGCGCGCCAGCACGGCCTGCGCGCTTCGGACATTCGCCATGTCCGTGTGGCGACCTACGGCCCTGCGCTGGACATCGCCTGCCACGAAGACCCGCGCACCGACAACGAAGCCCGCTTCAGCCTGCGCTTCGTGGTGGCCACGGCGCTGGTGCACGGCAGCGTGCGGCTTGCGGCCTACACGCCCGAGCGGCTGGCGGATGCTGACACGCGCGCCATGATGGCCCGCATCACGGCGGTGGTCGATCCGGCGCTCGACGCGGCGTTCCCGGGCCGCCGTTCGGCCCGTGTGGAGATAGAGACCGCCGGCGGCCAGCGCCACGCCTGGCTACAACCCGACCGCAAGGGTGACCCTGAGCTGCCGCTGTCGGACGCGGAGCTGGCAGACAAGTTTCTGGAACTGGCGGCACCGGTGATCGGCACCGAGCGCGCGCAGACGCTGCTGCAGAACATCTGGGGCCTGGATCGAGCGAAGGACCTGCAAGGGCTCGCGGTCTGAGACTCATCCCTTTCAAGGTCTTTGAGATATCCCTTGGCGGCTTGCCTTGCAGGCGGCGGGTGCCGGGAGTTCGCCCCGGCGGGCGAGTAACTTTCTCTTGGTGAACGCCCAAGAGAAAGTCCCCAAAGAGAAGGCGACCCCACTGTGGCGGTCTGCTGCGCAGACTGCTCTGCGGAACTCGCCTTCGGCAAACAAGGGCGATCCCTGATCCGCCTGCCGCTGCGCTCCTCGGCGCATCCCGAGGGGACCCGGGACAGCCACACGGGCCATCGCTGTGCTCGGCCCGGCTGCCGCCGTCAGCAAAACACGAGTGCTACCGAACAGATCACAGGACCTTGAAAGGGATGGGTCTGAGACTGCATGCGAGCGACGGGCGCAAGACATTTCGCAATGGGTCTTGTGAATAGCAGAAAAACATAGCTGCTATAGAAGCCATGTGATTACGCTTGATCATGTTGCCGGCAAGACTCTGGTCATGGAGACACACAACATGACTGCACAAGCTGCATCGCAAGCCCCCGTGGCGCGCAAGCTGGTCACCTATCGCCCGGCACGCGATGGGGCCGAGGTCCGTATCGAGTACGCCGACGAGGGGCGCGGGCCGGTGATCTGCATTCTTCCTTCTCTCGCCCGGTCGGGCCGGGACTACGACGTGGTCGCTGCAATCCTTGCGCAGGAAGGCTTTCGGGTGATTCGACCCGAACCGCGCGGCATCGGTCGCAGCGAGGGGCCGATGCAATCCCTGGACATGCATGACTTCGCCGCCGACGTGGCCGCTGTCCTGGACCATGAACGCACCGGGCCCATTGTGGTCGTGGGCCATGCCTGGGGCAGCCAGCCGGCGCGAGCGCTTGCAGCGGATCGCCCTGACCTCGTATGCGGGGTCGTCATGGCCGCAGCGTCCGCGGGCAAATTGCCGCCAGGGTCGGGCGAGAAGCCCTACAGCCGACTGCGCGACGCGATTGACGGCGCCGGTGATCCCGGCTTGCCTGAGGCACAGCGGATCGATTGCCTGCAGCGTGCGTTCTTTGCACCAGGGCACGACCCTCGCGTGTGGCTGGACGGATGGAGCGCAGCGGCGCACGAAGCGCAAAGCCATGCGCGTCGGATGACACCGGTGGACGACTACTTTTCGGCCGGCACCGAGGTGCCCATCCTGGACCTGCAGGCCGAACACGATGCCGTTGTGATCCCCAACGTCATGAAGCCTTGCCTGGGAGACCGGGTGACGGTGCAGGTGATCCGTGACGCAGGCCACGCCATGGCACCGGAACAGCCGCAGGCCATGGCCGACGCAATCGCGTCATTCACCAGACGTGTCTGCGATGCGCGCAGCGACACATAGGCCGTCCAAACTTCAGGAGACAAGCTTGCTCAAGAACCTCTATCCCTCGGTCCGGAGACTCGCGCTTGTGGGAGCTGCGCTGTCCATCGGTGCCTTCGCACACGCACAGACCTATCCGAACAAACCGATCCGCATGGTGATTCCCTACACGCCGGGCGGCTCGATCGATACCGTGGGGCGGCTGGTAGCCGACCAGTTGCAGCGCCAGCTGGGACAGCCCATCGTGATCGAGAACACGCCGGGTGCTTCTGGTCTTCTGGGGGCGATGCATGTGAAGAAAGCCAAGGCCGATGGCTACACGCTGCTGTTCAACGCATCCAGCCAGGCCTACCTGCCGCTGGTGGTTGCCAAGCAGACCTACGACGCGCAACGCGACTTCACGCCGGTGGGGCAGATCGGATACGTGCCGCTGATCGTCGCCGTCAACAACGATGTACCGGCCAAGACCATGAAGGAGTTCGTGCAACTGGCCAAGTCCAACCCGGGAAAGTACACCTGGGCAACGTCCGGCCTGGGCACGACCAGTCACCTGAGTGAAGAGATGGTCAACCGGGCACTGGGCCTGCAGATGGAGATCATTCCCTACAAGGGCGCTGTGCCGCAATTGACGGACGTCATCGGTGGCCATGTCTCCGCGGCCATCTCGCCGATGCCCGGCGTCGCTCCCTTTGTGCACGGTGGCCGGCTGCGTCCGCTCGCGGTGACTAGCAGTACGCGTGTCCCCTCCATGCCGGATGTGCCCACGCTGGCGGAAAGCGGCGTGCCCGGCTTCGAACTGCTGTCGTGGTACGGCATCTGGGGCCCCGCCGACATGCCAGCGGAGATCACGCAGCAGCTGAACAGCGCAATCACCAAGGCGGTCGACGCCCCGTCTCTCAAGGCCAAGTTCGCCGAGCTGTCGTTCGTTCCGACGAAGTCCAGTCCGGCGCAGTTCAGGCAGTTGATTGCGGACGACCTGGTCAAGATCGGCAAGGCCGTCAAGGACGCGGGCATCCGCATCGACTTCTGATCCGGGGCACGCGCATGCGGGCGCGACGCCGCCGAGAGGTCGCTTCCCGAGGATCGATCAGGCCGACCGATGCATGCGGAAATCCAGCGCACGCAACAGCTTCGCGGTCTCCTGCATGAGGCGGCTGTTGGGGCGGGCTGTCGGAAGCGCCAGTACCAACTTGTTCCACATCGCCGGAGGGCCGATCGGCGCGACCTGCACATTCTTGTGCCGAGGGCTGAGGTTCAGGGCGCTCTCGGGCAGGATGGAGCAGGCGATGCCTTCTTCGACCAATGTCAATGCGGTGTGGACCGCGCCCACTTCGGCCACGATGTTCAGGCCGATCTCGCGCGGCAGCAGCACGGCATCGACCAGGCTTCGGATGGGATTGGGCGCTGCAGGCAGGATCAGCGGGAAGTCGGACAGCGCCGCCAGTGTCACCCGTTCCGGCAAGCGATGGCCGGCGGGCGCGACGAGCAGCAGTCGCTCTCGCATCAGAGGCTCATAGGTCAGCAGCGGCGTGGGCGCTGGATCGAACAGCACGGCCACATCGATGCGCCCGGCCAGGAGCCCGTCGCGCAGGGACAGGCTCAGGCCCTCCACCACCGACAGCATGGCATTGGGCAGTTGCTGGCGGAATCCGCGGATGAGCGGCACGCACAGGCCGCTGGCCACGCGATTCGGCAGCCCCACCACCACCTTGCCCGCCGGTTCGGCGCTCATCTCCTTGATTTCGAACATGGCCTGTGCCGCAGCGTTGAGCATGACGCGTGCATGTGCCAGCAGTGCCTGTCCGGCTTCCGTCGGCGTGACGCCTCGCCCGGTGCGTTCCAGCAGGCGCTGCCCCAGTTCCTGCTCCAGCAGTGCGATCTGGCGGCTGACGCTCGGCTGCGCCAGGTTCAGCGCCGCGGCCGCGCGGCTGAAGCTCCCTTTTTCGACGACGGCGACAAAGTATTCCAGCTGCTTCAGGTCCATAGGACTAAAGCATATCTGGTATAGATGCCATTCTGTTTAACTTTGGGATCATTCTGCGCAGACTTGCGGCTTACCCGGCGGGCCGGGGACTCGAGGAGCAACGATGAAGAGGTTCGAATCCAAGGTCGCGATCGTGACCGGCGCCGGTTGCGTGGGCGCCGGATGGGGCAATGGCCGTGCCATGGCCGCGCGGCTGGCGCAAGAGGGGGCGAGGGTGCTCGCGGTGGACCGCGATGCCGACCGCCTGGCCGAGACCTTGTCTCTTGCGGGTGATGCGGCCGCTTCCATCACTTCCTGCATTTGCGACGTGACCAGCGCCGCCAGTGTGCAGGCCATGGTCCAGGCGTGCCTCGTAACCTACGGTGCGCCAGACATCCTGATCAACAACGTGGGCGGCTCTGCCGCAGGCGGCCCGGTGCAACTGAGCGAAGAGGCCTGGGACAGCCAGATCGACATCAACCTCAAGAGCGTGTTCCTGACCTGCAAGTACGTTCTTCCGCACATGGTCGAGCGCAAGCGCGGCGCCATCGTCAATGTGGCCTCTACCTCGGGCTTGCGCTGGACCGGCAGTGCCCAGGTAGCGTATGCGGCCAGCAAGGCTGGTGTGATCCATCTGTCGCGCGTGGTCGCGGTCCAGCATGCGCCGGACGGGGTGCGGGTGAACACGGTCGTGCCCGGTCAGTTGCATACCCCGATGGTGGAGGTGCGGCTGGCCGGACAGCGCAGCGGCGGGGATGTCGAGGCCCTGTTGGCCTCGCGCGTCAAGCGCATCCCGCTCGGCTTCATGGGGGACGGCCGCGACACGGCCAGCGCCGCCCTGTACCTGGCCAGCGACGAGGCCCGGTTCGTCACAGGCACCGAACTGGTCGTGGACGGCGGCATGACGGCCCGTTGCGATTGAGGCGGCAAAAAAAGAAGGGGACAGAACGTGAACAAGCGACACATCCTGCTGGCCGCCGTGGCCTTCTCACTCGCGCCCTTTGCCTTCGCGCAGAACGGCGGCAAGCCGCTTCGCATCGTGACCTCGTTCAGCCCCGGCGGGCCGGTCGATTTCGTGGCGCGAACCCTGGCCGAGCAGCTGGGCCGTGAACTCAAGCGCCCGGTGATCGTCGACAACAAGCCCGGCGCCAACGGTGCGTTGGGTGCCCTCGAAACCTTGCGCTCGAAAGCGGATGGCAGCACGATGTGGATCACCAGCGTTGGCGCCGCAGCCATCAATCCATCCTTGCTCGATAAACCTCCCTACGACACCCAACGCCAGTTCTCACCGGTCTCGCTCGTGGCCAACAATGTGGAAGTGCTGGTGGTCGGGGCGAGCGATCCGTCGACGGATGCCGCGGAATTCGTGAAGGCGGCCAAGGCCCGCAGGGAATCCACGCCCATGGCCTCGTCCGGCTCCGGCAGCATCCCGCATCTGGCCTTGATCCAACTGGAGGAGTCCACCGGCGCGCGGTTTCTTCACGTCCCCTACAAAGGCATGGCGCCAGCTTTCACCGACTTGATGGGCGGGCAGGTCAAGGGCGTGTTTGCCGACGTCGCGGCCATCATGCCCCACGTCCAGGGAGGGCGGCTCAAGGCGATCGGGATCGCGTCCGGCAAGCGGCATCCGGCCTTGCCGGGGGTCAAGACCTTCGAGGAACAGGGCATCAAGGCGGTCGACACCAACAACTGGTATGCCCTGTTCGTCTCCGCCAAGACGCCGCCGGCAGTGGTGGCGCAGTTGAACAAGGCTGTGCGCGATGCGATCGCCAACCCCGACGTCGCTGCCAGGCTTTTGCGCGGCGGCGCCGAACCTCGAACGTCCACGCCCCAGGAACTGGCGGTGCTCCTGAAGGCGGACACGGACAAGTGGGCCGCGCTGATCAAGTCTCGCAACGTCAAGGTCGATCAATGAGCACAAGCCATATACGCGTTCCGCTGGTCGCGCCTGGCACCTGTCCCGAACTGGCCGATGTCGAGGCTCGCATCCTGGCCGAGCGCGGCCGCATCTCGCTGCTCTATCAGGTGCTGCTCAACAGCCCGAGCATTGCGGCCGGCTGGGAATCCATGCTGACTGCCGTGCGCAACCGGACGGGCCTGCCCGCCGATCTGCGCGAGATGATCATCCTGCGCGTCGCCGTCCTCAACGAAGCGGCCTTCGAGTTCGAGGCCCATGTGCCGCATGCACTGAAAGCCGGGTTCTCACAGGAAAAGATCGACGCACTGCGGGCACCCGCGCCCGGCGCAGTTTTCACGGAAGAAGAGCGATTGCTGCTGGAGCTGACCGACCGCATGACGCGTGACGTGAAGGTCCCTGGGGAACTGATGGACCAGGTGAACGCCCGCCATGATGCGCAAGGTACTGTGGAAGTCGTGGCCACCATCGCTGCCTACAACATGGTGTCGCGCTTCCTCGTGGCATTGAATATCTCGCACTAGATAGAGAACACGGCGTGACCGACAAGACGCCATCAGCACCACAACAACACACTGCCATGCATGCCGCAACTGCTGAAGTAGACCTTCCGGTCAGGACCTATCTCGAACATCCAACGCCCCCGCAGCTTCGGGTGCCGCCGATGTCATGCGACAGCCACGTCCATGTGTTCGGACCGGTGGCCCGCTTTCCCTATGCCGCAAACCGCCGTGCCACGCCGCTGGAAGCGACGAAAGAGACCCTGTTCGCTCTTCACCGTGCCATGGGCATCGAGCGCTGCGTGATCGTTCAGTCCATCACGCACGGCACGGACAACCGCGTCGTCGAGGACGCCATCGCAGCCGGAAAAGGCAGCTATCTCGGCATCGCACTGGTCGAGCCCGATGTGTCCGATGCCGAACTGCAGCGCCTGGCTCTGGCAGGGTTCCGTGGCGTGCGCTTCAACTTCATGCGGCATATCGCAAACGGTGCAAGCGTGGACGCGGTGCTGGCACTGACGCCGCGTCTGGCCGCTGTGGGAATGCATTTGCAGGTGCATTTCGAAAGTGAACTGGTGCATGAGCTGGCTGCGCCACTCCAACGCAGCCAGGTGCCTGTGGTGATCGACCACATGGGTCGGGTCGATGCTGCGCGCGGACCGGAGAGCGTTGACTTCCAGGCGCTGCTGCGGCTTCTGGAGAATCCGCGCTTTCATGTGAAGGTCAGCGGCATCGACCGTATCGATGCACATGCGTCCCCGGCCGAGCGGTACACGCGGGGAGAAGCGCTGGCGCGCATCCTGGTTGAGCGCTTTCCGGAACGCAGCATCTGGGGCACCGACTGGCCGCATCCCAACCACACCCATATTCCGGATGACGGCGGGCTGGTGGATGCGCTGGACCGCATTGCTCCGGATGCGCGATATCTGGAGCAATTGCTGGTGCGTAACCCCCAGGCCCTGTATCGATTCCCTGGTTGACCGGGGTCTGCCTATGTCACTTGATCAAGTACCAACCGACGTCGTGCTTCTGCGCTTTGGCGGGCGATCGGATCCAGTTGAACCATTCGATGAGCGATGGGCCGGAACGCGCATCCATGAAAAGCTCAATTGCACCGTGGCCCGGCGTGCCTGGTCGGCGCACGCTGGCATTGCGTACGTGTACTTGCAATTGCCGAACCGGACAGCGTTCTCGCGGCGCTCGCTGGATGCGCTGGCGGAGGACGCAAGGGCGGCATGCAACGGCGCCTCGGTGACGGCCTCGCGCCTGACGCTGATGCAGGACCTTGCCGGCGCCAGCTCGCATGAGCTCGCGCTCTTTCACTACGTTGTGGAAATGACGCCTGAGCCCGATTGGGAGATCGAACTGCAGTGTTGGTACGACAACGAGCACCTTCCTGGACTTGCCGGTGTTCCGGGCTGCGTGCGCGCTCAACGTTTCTGGAACAACGATGACGAGCTGCAATCACTGGCTTGCTACGACCTCATTGCGGAACAGACCACGGCATCCTTCGAGTGGTTGACCGTCCGCGGGACGGCCTGGAGCGAGCGCGTGCGGCCTCATTTCATGAGTCCGGTTCGAAGCATGTTCACCTTTCTACGGTGAGCGCAGCCTGTATCGTGCACCGGCATCTCGGCCGCTGAACTCGGCCAAGAGCTGAATCGCGATGGGGCGCCCTCTCATGCCGGGCGCTAGACAGACGGCTTGCTGGCAGAGCGAGACGTGAATTCAATGGTGGCAAGACCACGATTGAGGTGAATGTCGAGTTCTTCCAATAGCGCGTGGAGATCGTCTCCTAGCGTCAGCTCGAGCAGCCTCCGATGGTTTTCCTCGAAGTCGAGCTTGGGGGCATGCGAAATCTGGCAGATGGCGAAGCCGAGTTGGATCTTCTGCGTCATCTGCTGCCACAGCGCTGGCATGAGATGGTTGCCGCATCGCTCATAGACCAGGCCGTGGAAGTGCGCCTCTGCCCTGATTTCTTCGGTGAGGTCATCGCTCGCCACGGCTTGCATCATCAGCTCGAAGCGTGATTGCAGTTCGTCTCGAAACGCCTGATCGCGGCGTGGCCAGAGGCTGATGTAGGCCTGCCGTTCGAGGACGCGGCGGACCTCGTAGGCGTCGCGCAGGATCTGCTCGTTGATGTCTGTCACGAAAGTCCCGGCGTAGGGCCGGTTGACCACGAGGCCGGACTCGATCAGCTCGCGGATGGCTTCGCGCAGCAGGCCGCGGCTGACGCCGAACTGGGTGGCAAGGCCGCTTTCGACCAGTTGCGTGCCGGGCGGGATCTGCCCGGCCAGGATGGACTTCTTCAGCGCTGCCGCCACGTGGTCTCGTCTGGTGACCGATGGAATGGGCTGGAAGGTGGGGAGGGTGGACATGTCTTCAGTGAGGCTGGTGGGCCGCGTGGGGCGTGCTCGGCATCAGGCGCGCAGCGCGAAGCGCTTCTCGAAGCGAGAGGCCCAGAACGCGCCCGGATAGATCAGCACGAAGTAGATCACGGCGACCGTCGTCAGCGCCTCCAGCGGGTGGTAGTAGACCGAGCTGAGCGCACGGCCCTGGTACATCAGCTCCTGCACGGCGATGACCGAGGCGATGGAGGTGTTCTTCGCCAGCTCGATGCCGCGGTTGGTGAAGGCCGGCAGCATGCGCACCAGCACTTGCGGCACGATGATGCGCCGCAGCGCCTGTGCGTGGCTCATGCCGACGGCGTGCGCACCTTCCCACTGGCCTTTGGGAATCGAGGCCATCCCGCCACGGAAGATCTCCGAGCAGTAGGCCGAGGCATTGAGGATCAGGCCGCACAAGGCCGCGGTGATGGGGCTGAGCTGGTAGCCTGTCAGGATCGGGAATGCGTAGAAGAACCAGATCAACTGGATGATCACAGGCGTGTTGCGAAACACTTCGACGTACACCCGCGTGAGTGCGCGCAACGCGCGCAAGCGCGAGCGCGCACCCAGCGATAGGACAAAGCCGATCAGCATCGACAGCGGAAAGGCAATGATCCAGAGCAGCGCAGTCATGCCCACGCCCTTCAGCAGCACCGGATAGTTCTGGACGACCGACGAGAAATCCCAGGTGAAGTCCATGGCCGATCAGCTCGCGGGAAGGAGGGTGAAGCGGGACAGGCGCCGCTCAAGCAGGTGCGCGAGGAAGCTCAGGCACAGCAGCGACACAAAGAAGGTGCCCGCCACGAAGGTGTAGACCTCCAGCGGCCGGAAGGTGATCGAGTTGACCTGCATCGCCTGGTACATCAGGTCGGAATACGCCAGCGTAGAGGCCAGCGCCGTGGTCTTGATCAGCTCGAAGGAGCGCTCAAGGAATGGCGGGAGCATTCGCTGCGCCGCCTGCGGCAGGATCACGCGGCGCACGACTTGCGCCGGCTTCATGCCGATCGCGCGGGCGCCCTCCCACTGGCCGCGCTCGACCGAGACCACGCCGCCGCGGATCACCTCGGCGTAGAACGCACCGGATTGCGTCGAGAGCGCGATGATGGCCGCCACGTAAGGGTCGAGGCTCACGCCGATCAACACCGGCAGGCCATAGAAGGCCCAGAAGAAGTGAATCAGCGGCGGCGTGTTGCGATAGAACTCGGTGAACCAGATGGCGGGGAGTTCGAGCCAGCGGCGTTTGGACAAGCGCATGCTTGCCAGCACCGCGCCGATGGCGACGCCGATCAGGATCGCCACCGCCGCAATCTTCAAGGTGCCGAAGGCGCCGGCCAGCAGCATGTCGCGGTGTGCCCAGACGGCGCCGAAGTCCCACTCGTAGTTCATCTCAGAGCTCCTCTCGGGCCACGCTTATCTTTCCAGTGCTTCCTTGGTCACGCCAGGCAGGGTGGCTGCGTCCAGTCCCTTGGTTTTCAAGTACTGGGCGTACAAGGCCTGGGTCTGGCCCGAGGTGTAGAGCTTGGAGAACTCGTCGTCGAGGAAGTCGCGGAAGGCCGTGTCCGGCTCGCGGCGAATGCCGGCGCTGGTGGGCAGCGCAACGACGGGCTGGGGAATCTGCACCTTGCCCTTGTGGATCTTCGAGTACGCGATGACGAGCGCGGGGTGGTAGAAGGCGATGCCGTCAACGCGGCCGGACATGAATGCGGCAATTGTCTCGTCGGTGTTGGTGAAGCGCTCGAGCTTGGCCTGCGGGATGCGCTTGGTCAGGTCGCGGTCGGTGGCGGTGCCGAGCGCCACTCCCAGCTTGATCTCGGGCTTGTCCAGATCGCTCCAGTTCTTGGCCACCAGGCTGTCCTTGGTCAGCACGCCTTGCGCGTACCAGAGCAGCGGTTTGGTCGGGAAGTCGACCGCCTTCTTGCGCTCATCGGTGGCGTCGAGCACAAACATCACGTCGATCTGGCCGGCCTGCAGTGCGGCCACGCTGTTGCCGTAGGTCGTCTCGACCGGCACGAGCTTGACGCCCAGGTCCTTGGCGATGGTCTGGCCGATCATGACGCCCAGGCCGGTCCAGGTGCCCGTAGCAGGATCGCGGTAGTACCAGGGATCGCCCTGCGCCACGCCAATCTTGAGCTCGCCGGCCTGCTTGATCTTTTGCAGGGTGTTGGTTTGCGCCCAGCCCGTTGTTGCCGCGAATGAGAGAAGAACGGACATGGCGATGGCGAAGAGTCTGCGCATGCCCGAGCGGTGAAGGGAGAGGTTCATTGCTGTTCCTTGAGAAGTAGGTGCGAAGCGGAGTTGTTGGGGTGATCGATCACTCGATCTGCCCGATGTACTGGCGGTAGAGCGTGTCCAGGCGCGCGGTGACTGCGCCGCCGACGATGGTGCGTCCGTCGATCCGTGAGACCGGAGTGATGCCACCGAGCGTGCCGGTGACAAAGGCTTCTTCGGCGTTGTACATGTCGGCCAGCGTGAAGTCGCCCTCGAAAACCGGTATGCCGGCCTCGCGCGCAAGACGCAGCACCGTGGCCCGGGTGATGCCGTTGAAGCAGTACTTGCCGGAGGACGTCCACAGCGCGCCCTTGCGCACGATGAAGAAGTTTGTCGAGTTGCAGCTCGAAACGAAGCCCATGGGGTCGAGCATGATGGCCTCATCCGCACCGGCGTTGATGGCCTGGATCAGGGCCTGGATGAGGTTGAGCCGGCTGTGCGAGTTCAGCCGCAGGTCGAACACGTCCGGCGCGCTGCAGCGCACGGTGGAGGTGAACAGATTCAAGCCGCGCTTCTTGGCTTCGGCCGTGACGACCTTGTGTTCTGCCACGCAGACGAGGGTGGGGCCGCCGATGATGAAGCGCGGGTCCTGGTTGGGCGTTTTCTTGATGCCGCGTGTGACCATCAGCCGTGCATGGGCGCCATCGCTCATGCCGTTCTTCTCGAAGGTCGAGGTGATGACCGCCTTGATCTGCTCTTTGGACAGGCCAATGTCCATCTGGATCGTGCGTGCGCCTTCCAGCAGGCGATCCACGTGCGCATCGAAGGAGACGACTTTGCCCTTGACCAGGCGCACGCCCTCCCAGACGCCGTCGCCGCACACGTAGCCGGCATCGAAGACAGAGATGCACGCTTCGGCGCGGGGAACGAATTCGCCGTTGACGTAGACCAGGACCTGCGCATTTCGCTCATCGGGCAGGTAGGACTGTGAACTCGTCGTCGAGGCTTGAGGGGATGCTTGCATGGGGCGGCTCGGTTTGAATGGGGTGCTCAGAAATTGAAAGCGGTGAAGCGCTCCAGAAAACGCTGTGTGCGTTCCCGCTGCGGATGCTTCAGTACCTGGTCAGGGGTGCCGGTTTCGTAGAACTGGCCGTCGGCCAGGAACAGAACGCGGTCGGCGTAGTGGTAGGCGAACCCGACTTCGTGGGTGACGAGCAGCATGGTCCGGCCCTCTTGCGCCAGGTCGCGGATGACGTTCAGCACTTCGCCCACAAGTTCAGGGTCCAGCGACGAAGTGGGTTCGTCGAAAAGCAGAACCTCAGGGTCCATCGCCAGGGCACGGGCGATGGCTACGCGCTGTTGCTGGCCGCCCGATAGCCGGCCGGGATAGGCATCGGCCTTGTGCGCCATGCCAACCTTTTCGAGCTGAGCCATGGAGCGGGCCCTGGCCTCGCCCACCGACAGCCGAAGGACCGTCACCAGGCCCTCCATGACATTTGCCAGCACGCTCATGTGCGGGAACAGGTTGAACTGCTGGAACACCATGCCGACGCGCCTGCGGACTTCGGAGAGTTCGCCTGTGGTGTAGCTCATCTGCAGATCAGTGGGACTCGACGAGCGGGCGGGCTTGCCGATCACCTGGCCATCCAGCTCGATGCGGCCGGCGCTGGGCATCTCCATGAAGTTCAGGCAGCGCAGCAGCGTGCTCTTGCCGGAGCCGCTGGCGCCCAGGATTGCAATCTTTTCCCCCTTCTGGACATCAAGGTCGATGCCGCGCAGGACGTGGTTATCACCGAAGTGCTTGTTCAAGCCTGTGATTCGAATGATCGGATCGCTCATGCAGGGGCCTCAAGGTAAGGAGCTCGGATTGTGGATGGATTGTCTGACAATCGATCGTCTGTTTTGTAATAAGCAAATCCCGGGCCCGAATTACGGAAGGTGAAAGGCTTAGAACGTGTTCGCGCTCTCCTGAGCAGTAGCGCCAGGATGTCGCGCACGCCCTGCGCGAAGAGTTCTCCCGCGTAGCCGGCGTCTGCCAGCAGGCTGTGGACTTGCGTGAGAGAGGACTTGCAGCGTTTGAATGCCTGCAGCGCGCCCTTGCGGTCTGTCACCTCGGCTGTCGTCACCGCCACAGCATGGAGAAATCCCTGCGCGTCCACGATCTAGAACGCGCTGCAAGCGTTGCGCCCCAGTTTCATACGGGCCGCGCCAATCTGATTTTTCTAAAGCCTGCTCCAGCACAACTGGTTTGTTCTGTCTTGTCCCAGTGACGCCGCGCCTGGATGGCAGTCGTCAGCACTAGCAGGCTCCTCGCCAAACTCATGGCTGTGGACTAGGAAGGCTAGAGAGACAATGACGTCAACGTCGAGCGACCTTCTATGGTCGATGATCTTCAAGTCGCTCTCAAGCGTCCATGCAACCCTGTTGAAGCAGCAAACACGTATGACGGATTCGAGCTGATGAATCGACCTTGGTGATACCTCTATCGGGCACCCTTCGCCAACATTTGCTGGGGGGAGAGCTTCAACTAGTGAGGCTCTCAGAAGTTTGGCCAGGTTCGTAGCATCGTCACTGGGTTTCATGGTCCTCGGGATTTCTAACATCTTGCTTTCTCCAAACTCGCGCATGGAAGATTCGCTGAAGCAATCGCAGGTACGACTGAGCGCTCCCGAGCAGTCAAGTTTGATTGCAAAGCGCGCTCAGCATCTCAACCGGCCCTAGTGTCGCGTCAAGCATGATCTGCCGGTGTGCGCTTGCCCTCGCCGCGCATCGCCGCGTTGCAGCCCTTGCCCAGGCGTAAAGCCTGGGCGGCGGCCCGCGCCTTGCGCTGCACGCCGATGCCTTCGCACCCATCCTTCACCTCACGCTTGACGCGACACTAGCCCTGTGCCAACGCGCGTTGGATCAGCAGCTTCTGGATGTCCGAAGTGCCTTCATAGATCTGGCACACGCGCACGCCGCTGTAGATGCGCTCAAGCGGAAAGTCGTTCACGTAGCCGTAGCCGCCGAGCTTGAGCGCAGCGGCCACGGCAGCCTGGCCATCGACTTCCTGGCTCACGTCGCACTTGAGGAACACGCCGCCGATTTCCTTGGCAAGGGCTTCGCCCTTTCCGCCTGCATGCCGGCGATCACTACCTTGCCGCCGTTGGCGGCCAGCATGCGCGCCGTGTCTTCGCCGGGGCCCGAAGCGCCACCGGTCACGATGAAAACCTTGCCATTGATGTTCATTTCGCTGTCCTGCGGAGATTGCGCGGCCTTGGCGATCATGATGAAAGAAGAGAACCGTGTCGCGGATCACTGATCCGGCCGAGCTCAGGCGTTCAGGATTTGAACGCGGTAGAGACAACGGTGGACCATCGCTGACCATGTCGAGGCTCGGCAATGAAAATCATCGAGCTTTGGCATCAGGTGATTGACCGGCGTCGTAAAGCCGCAGCCGCTTGCCCGCGCGCATTACCTGGCCTGGCAAGGCACGGCCCAGGGTCTCTTCCATCAGCCATGCCGCCTGCACGAGGGTTTCGAGGTCGATGCCTGTACTGTGGCCTTCCTCATGCAAGTAATGCACAAGGTCTTCCGTGCAAACGTTCCCTGTGGCACCTGGCGCAAACGGACACCCTCCGACCCCTGCGATCGAAGACTCGTAGGCATCGATCTGCAGCTCGATGCCGGCGGCAACGTTGAGGAGGCCAAGACCCCTCGTGTTGTGGAAGTGGAGGGAGATTCTCGTGTCAGGGACCGCATCACGCACGCTTGCGCATACAGCCCTGACAATGCTGGGGGTGGCCATTCCCGTGGTGTCTGCCAAGGTCAAATGCCCTACCCCCGCGCGAGCGAATGCCCGAGCGACGCGAACGACAGAATCGACGGCGATATTCCCTTCAAATGGGCAGCCGAAAGCAGTGGCTATGGCGGCGCGCAACCTGACGCCTTCCTGCGATGCCAGTTCAGCGACCTCTTCAATGTTTGCAAGGGACTCGGCAACGCTGCGATTGAGGTTCTTTCTATTGTGTGTCTCGCTGGCCGATACGAACGCGACCAGTTCGTCGGCGCCAGCGCGGATGGCGCTATGTGCGCCCCTGACGTTGGGTGCGAGCACGCTCACCACTGAATGCTCCGGCCTCTGGATCTGCCTCAATACTTCCGCGGCATCCGACATCTGCGGAACTGCGGAAGGTGAGACGAACGAGGTTGCTTCAACGGAGCGTATGCCTGATGCAAAGATCGCATCGATGATCTGCACTTTCCTGGCGGTAGGAATGAAGGTCTTCTCGCTTTGCAGGCCGTCGCGGGGGCCGACTTCGGTGATGGTGATATGCATGGGTTCTTTCGACGAGTCAGCTGTTTGAACGCCAGATCCACGGACGCACCTGACGGTCCCGCTGCTGGAAGGCCGTGATGTCGCTCTTGTGCCGCTCCGCGGCGGTGATGGAGTCCAGCCCCTGGAGCAGGATCTCGCGTTGAGCTTCGTCAAGCGCGAAAGCGTTCATGGATCCGTCGGGCAGGGTGATCCGGGATGCCCTGAGATCCACTGCCACTTCCTTGCATTCATTGCGCTCGAGCATGTTCAGAAGACGGTCGACGATCTCCTCGTCCAATCTCACGGGAAGGATGCCGTTTCGAATGCAGTTCTCATGAAAGATGGAGGCGAAGCTCGGCGCGACGATGCAGCGAATGCCGAAGTCGGCCAGCGCCCAGACCGCATGTTCGCGTGAGCTGCCGCACCCAAAATTCGATCGGGCGACAAGGATCGAAGCCGTTCGAAACGGTGCGCGATTCAGCACGAAGTCTGCTATCTCCGATCCATCCGGCGCAAATCGCCACCGATGAAACAGGTAGGCGCCCAAGCCCGACTTCTTCAGCGTGTAGACATGCTGGACGGCGATGATCGCGTCGGTGTCCACGTTGGCCTTTGGCATGGGCGCGGCTATGCCTCGCCATTGGGTGAAAGGGTTCATGGCCTGTCTCCAATCCGTCGAGCGTCAGTGATCACGCCGGCGATCGCTGCGGCGGCTGCGGTCGCCGGGCTTCCCAGGTGGGTGCGCGCACGCGGTCCCTGCCGCCCTTCGAAGTTCCGGTTCGAGGTGGAGACGCAACGTGCACCGGGCAGAACGAAGTCGTCGTTGACGGCGGCGCACATCGAGCATCCCGGCTCTCGCCACTCGAAGCCGGCGTCCAGGAAGACGTGGTGCAGGCCCTGCGCTTCCGCTTCACGCTTGACCGTCATGGAGCCCGGCACCACCAATGCCCTGACATGACCTGCCACCTTGTGCCCGCGCACGACTTCCGCCGCCGCCGCCAGGTCCGACAGCCGGCTGTTTGTGCAAGAGCCGATGAAGACGGCATCGACTTTCAGCCCGAGCAAGGAGGCTCCGGCTTCCAGTCCCATGTAGGAGAGTGCACGCTCGGCGGCTCCGCGCTGCTCGACCTGCGAGAGCAGCGAAGGGTCGGGCACGGCCGCGTCGATGGGCATGACCTGCTCCGGACTGGTGCCCCAGGTGATCTGAGGAGCGGCAGCGGCCGCATCGAGCCGGATCTCCCTGTCGAACACCGCGCCGTCGTCGGTGACCAAGCTTCGCCAGGCCGACACCGCGCGATCGAAATCTTCGCCCTTGGGGGCGTACTCGCGTCCACGGATGTAGTCGAAGGCGATGTCGTCGGGCGCGATGAATGTCGTGCGCGCACCAGCCTCCACGCCCATGTTGCAGAGGGTAAAGCGCCCCTCCATGTGCATGCTGGAGATCGCGCGCCCCGCGAGTTCGAGGGCATAGCCGGTCGCGCCTGCGGTTCCGATTTCTCCGATCAGGTAAAGGATGAGGTCCTTTGGCGTCACGCCCGCCGCCAGTTCGCCGTCGATCACGATGCGCATCGTCTTCGGCTTGCGTACCGCGAGCGTCTGGGTCGCGAGCACCTGTTCCACGGCCGATGTACCGATGCCCCAGGCCCAGGCGCCCAGCGCACCGACGGTACCGGTGTGGCTGTCGCCGCAGACCACCGTCATGCCGGGCAAGACGATGCCGAGCTCCGGCGCGATGACGTGGGCAATCCCTTGCTGGGCGTCCTGCACATCGAAGTGCCGGATTCCGTGGGCGAGCGTGCTGGCGCGGAACGCGCGGATCAGCAAGGCCCCGCCTTCCACCGTCTCGTCGCCGCGATGGGGCTGCGTCGAGACTAGGTGGTCGGTGGTGCCAAAAGTCAGTTCCGGGTTGCGCACGCGTCTGCCCGCCTGCTGCAAGCCGTCGAACGCTTGAGGGCTCGTGATCTCGTACAGTAAATGGCGGTCGATGTGGACCAGCGTTTCGCCGCCCGGCAGGTCGACGATGTGATGCTGATCCCACAGCTTCTCAAAGAGGGTGCGGGCGGTCATGGCTGGCCCCTTCACTGGATGACCGCACCGGAGCGCGACACCAGTGCGCCGTGCTTGATGAACTCGGCCTTCATGAAAGCCAGCAGCGCGTCGGGCGCCATGGGCATGGGCACCGCACCTTCCGCGGCGATCTGGCCCTTGAAGGACTCGGACTGCACGATGGCGGTGATGCTTTCGTTGAGCTTGTGCGCGATTTCAGGCGGTATGCCCTGGGGGCCGATGACGGCGTACCAGGCTTCGAGAACGCAGCCCGGAAAGACTTCATCCAGGGTCTTCACCTCGGGCATGGCGGGCGAGCGTTTTGCGCTCGAGACCGCAAGGAGCTTGAGCCTGCCCTGTTTCACGAGGCCTTCGACACTCGCATAGGAGAAGAACGCAACGTCGATGGTGCCGCTGACCAGATCGGGCACGACCGGAGCCACGCCCTTGTATGGCACGTGGGTGAGCGTGAACTGCCCCTTCTCCTGCATGTACATGCCCATGAGGTGCAGGATCGTGCCGTTGCCCGAAGAACCCATGGTCAACTTGCCCGGGCTTTTCAGGGCCAGCGCCTTGAGTTCGCTCACGTTGTTCACCGGGAGGTCCGCGCGCGCGACCAGCACCATAGGTGAGGAGGCTACACCCGCGACGGGAGTCATGTCCTTCACTACGTCGAAAGCGAACTTCCTGTACAGATGAGGAAACACCACGTAGTTGGAGCTGATCAGGCCGATGGTGCTGCCGTCGGGCGCCGAGCGCAGCAGGTTCTCGGAGCCCATCAAGCCGCCGGCGCCCGGAAGATTTTCGACGAACACGGATTGCTTCAGCGCTCTGCCCATGTGATCCGCGAGTCGCCGCGCCATGCCGTCCGCTCCCGAGCCCGCGGAGTTCGGCGTGGTCAAGCGAATTGGTTTGCTCGGGAAGGCTTCGTTCGCGAAAACTAGCGGCGGGGCGCACAGGAGTGCGGAAGCTGCAAGAAAGCTGCGGCGGTTCAGTGGGCTCATGGGGTTGTCTCCTTTTTTGCTGTAGGGGGAACTGAATCGACCTTTTTGGCTAATGAGGTCCAGCCACGGCGTTCTGGCTGAACAGGTCATTCGCCTGCGCATCCGAGAGGCCCCAGGTGCGAAGGTATTTGGCGGTCTGCGCACCCACGCCCTGCGGCTGCAGGCGAACCGCCGGCCGTTGGTCATCGATGCGGAAGGGCATGGCCGGTACGCGGGCGCTGTGGTCGCCGACCGTGACCTCCAGCAGCGAGCCGTTGGCGCGCAGATGCTCGTCTTCGAGCAGGTCCAGGGGAGTCCGGACCGGCCCGAATGGAATCTCGGCCTTCTTGCAAAGAGCCTCGAGGCGTGTCATCGGGAGCTTTGCGAAGGTTTCGTTCAGGCGAGGAATCAGCCAGGGCCGCTCGCGGGTCCTGCTCGTGTTGTCCGCCAAGCGTGGGTCGTCCAGAAGTTCCTCGAGCCCGAACGTGATGCAGAACCGCTTCCACTGTGCATCGCTGGTGATGCCGATGAACATCTGGCCGTCGGCGCAGTGGCAGAGGTCGTAGAGGCACCAGGCCTGGGTCCTCTCGGGCATCGGTACGACCGGCGTGTCGCCGAACTGCGCCATGGCCATGTGCTGGCCCACTAGGAACGCGGTGGTCTCGTACAGGGCGCTCGTGACGAACGCGCCCCGGCCGGTGGTTTCGCGGGCACGCAGGGCCGCCATGATGCCGATGACTCCGAACATGCCTCCGGTCATGTCCACGATGGAGGCACCAGCGCGGATCGGCTGGCCGGCCGGGCCGGTCATGTAGGCCAGCCCGCCCATCATCTGCACCACTTCATCCAGCGCAGGTCTTCCCTGGTACGGCCCGAGAAGAAAGCCCTTGAGCGAGCAGTAGACAAGCCGCGGATTGATGTGGCTCGCCTGCGCATAGCCGTAGCCCAGGCGGTCCATCACCTCGGGTCCGAAGTTCTCGATGACGACATCTGCCCACTGCAAGGCGTGCTCGAGCGCGGGCCGCGAGAGCGAATTCTTGAGATCAATCGCAACGCTTTCCTTGTTGCGGTTGAGGTAGCCGAAAAACCCCGACCCAAAGCCCTTGAGGTTACGCGTCGGATCGCCTTCCACGCGCTCGATGCGCACGACCTCCGCGCCGAGATCCGCCAGGATCAGGCCGCAGGTGGGCGCCATGACCGTGTGGCCGAAGTCCAGTACTTTCACCCCCGTGAGTGGCAGTTGGGTGTGATCGTTTTTGACATTGTGTTTCATCGGGTGATCCTTTATGATCGATGAGTGAAACAACTTTAGCGCTGGAAGGGCTGTATGTCAAAAGAAGACACTGCGGCAGGGACATCCGCGCTCCGCGTCAACGCGCTGGAGCGAGGGCTTCGCCTGCTGATGGCATTGCGATATGACGAGGGCCAGAAGCTCAGCGAGTTGGCCCGTGCGACGGGCCTGGACAAAGCCACCGCATCCCGCCTGTTGCGCTCGCTGGCGCGGTACTCTTTCGCGTTGAAAGACGGCAACGAGCGCTATCGGCTCGGGCCGGCCATCGCGGTGCTCGAGCGCACGGGCAACGCGACGCAGGGCATCGCGGCCGTGGTCCAGCCGACCTTGAATCGCTTGGCAGAAGACACCGGTGAGACCGCAAGTTTTTTCGTGCCTCACGGCGACCTGCGTTTGTGTGTGGCGGTCGCCTCAGGAAATCAGGCCGTCAGCCACGTGCTGAAGGTCGGCGACACCCTCTCTACAGAACGAGGCGCGAGCGGCCGCGTCATGCGCCAGTTCGAAGCCGGCAGACCCGCCGACTCTTCGGACCTGCTGCAGACCAGTTTGGGCGAGCGCGATCCGGAACTCGCAGCGGTGGCCTCACCGGTGTTCGACATGCGCAACAAGTTGCTGGGTGCACTCTCGTTGTCGGGCACATGCACGCGGTACTCGTCTCCCAGTCACCTGACGAGCTTGCAGGCCGCCGTGGTCGCGGCGACCCGGGAGATCGAGGCGCTGTTTACCGCGCCTGCTTCGTAGAAGGGAATACCGGCGGTGCGGCCTGGCTTCGAACCGTCATCGCGCAAAGAGCTGCCCGCCGATCAAGAGGTATCCACCCCAGTCAATCCACCTGCACGCCGGCGGTTTTGATGAGTTCGCGGTTCACGATGGCGTCATGGGCAACCGCCGCTTTGAACTCCGCCCTTCCCTTTGGTACAACGACGATCCCCTGCTTGTACAGCCGTGAGCGCATCTCTTCGGTCGCAACGATCGCGAGCAGTTGCTTTTCGAGCGCCGCGATGTCGGCTTCCGGCATTCCCGCTCTACCAAGCATCCCGATCCAGCCGCTGTACTCGTAGCCCGGAAATCCCGATTCTTCTATGGTCGGGACCTTCGGCAGATCGGGCCAACGTTCCCTGGTTGTCACCCCCAGGCCGATGAGTTGGCCCGAGGCGACGAAAGCTTGGGCCGCCACCACGGAAATGACGCCCACCGGCAGTTGGCCACCCAGCAGATCGGCCGAGAGTGGCCCCGAGCCCTTGTACGGAACGTGCTGCATGGAAATCTTGGCGCGTTCTTTCAGCAGTTCGGTCGCGAGATGCGCGGGATGGCCGCTGCCGCCCGTGCCGAACGAGATTGAGTTCGGCTTGGCACGCGCCGCGTCCAGCAGATCCCGCAAAGTTTTGAAATTTGTCGAAGGATGCGCAACGATCACGAACCCCGTCACACCGAACTGCGCGATCGGCGCGAACTCATCAAGGGCATATCCCGGTTTTTGGTATAGGGCCAGGTTGATGGTGTGGTTGTTCGAGGTGACCAGCACGGTGCTGCCGTCTGCATCCGAGCGCGCAACCAAGGCGGCCGCGATGTTGCCTCCGGCGCCTGGACGGTTGTCCACGATCACCGCCCTGCCTTGCAGCGTTGCGGGCAACTTCTCGGACAGCAGCCTGGCGGTGGCATCGACGGCGCCACCGGGTGGATACGGGACCACGAGGCGCAGAGGCTTCGAGCTTTGCGAGAAGGCGGGCAGCACGCACAATCCGACGGCTGCAGTTGCAGCACCCAGGAGCATGCGTCGACGAATCACGGGAGTTTGTCTCATGGCAGGAGCCTTGTAGTGATGGGTATCGAGGGAAGTATCCGGATCGCCAGGAGGCCTGCTATTCAATCGGAAGATCCGGGCATCGCAACCGAAGATGGCATGCCAGCTTTGTCGAGCCAATGAGCGCTATATGGACCTACGCCAGCTGAAGTATTTCGTCAAGATCGTCGAGCAGCGCAGCATGTCGCGGGCGTCGGTGGAACTCAATGTTGCCCAGTCGGCCTTGAGCCTGCAGATCTCGGGCCTGGAAACGCGCCTTCATCAGAAGCTGTTGGTCCGTCGCTCGACGGGAGTGACTCCCACGGAGGCCGGCAAGACGCTCTACAAGCACGCGGTCGCCATCCTGCGGCAGGTGGAACGCGCCGCGCAGGACGTCGAACGCTCCGCTGCCGAGGTGAGCGGACCCGCTTCGCTGGGCTTGCCGGTGGTAGTGCAGGACCTCCTTGCAATCGACCTCCTGGTGGCTGCGCGAACACGACTGCCGCAGGTCAGGCTCCACCTGGCCGAGGGCATGAGCTACCTATTGAAAGAGATGGTCCTGCAGGGGCGGCTCGACATGACCGTCACCTACCAATTCGAGCCATCGCCCGGCATCGTGGAACAGCCTTTGTTCAACGAGATGATCTATCTCGTGTCCCCCGCCGGTTCGGGAATCAAGCCACGCGGCCAAGGCATGTCAATCGCCGAGGTGGCGAAGTTGCCGCTGTTTCTTTCGAGCAGCCAGACGGGCATGAGACGGATCGTGCAAACCGGACTGGCAACGCATGGCCTCACCGTCGAGCCGCTTGCGGAGGTCGACTCTCTTCGGACCTTGGTCGATGCAGTGGAAACCGGCAACGCCCACACGATCCTGCCCGCATCCGCCCTGCAGAGGCAGCTCAAGCGCCTGACTAATCGGCCGCTGGTCATCAACGCTCTGGACATTTCCAGGAACGTGGTGCTGTGCACTTCCGAGCACCTGCCGCTCGGATCGACGGCGACCGCCGTCTACGACGTGCTGGACAACTTGATCCGCCAGGCATTGGAGGACCGAAGGTGGATCGGCATCCGTCCCGTTCCGGACACGCCATCGACTTGAACGAAGGCCCTGTCTGCACATTGAATAGCGCCGCGGCCATGCGACCCATAGAGTGAAGCCTTCATCACTCAAGCAGGCCTGCCATGGAAGCAATTACCGTCTACTGGACCACCGGATGCTCCAGTTGCGTCAGGGTCAAGGAGTTTCTGACCAGCAAGGGCGTTCCCTTTGAGTCGGTCAACGTCGCCACCGACCCTGGCGCCATGAAATTTCTGGCGTCATTGGGGATCCGATCCATTCCGGTGGTGGTGCGTGACCGGGAGTACACCTTCGCGCAGTCGCTGGACGATGTTGCCAAGTTCGTGGGTGTCGACAATATCGTGGACGTCCTGCCTCCCGAAGTGCTCGTGGAGCGCTGGAAGAAGATCATGGAGATCGCCACGCATGCGATCTCGAAGATTCCTGCCGCGATGCTGGACGAACGGCCGGCACCACCGCGTGCGCGCACGGTTCGCGATGTGGCGTATCACATCTTCCAAGTGCCGGACGCCTATTTGCAGGTCGTGATCAATGGCCTGGAAGACTGGACGATCGTCGCCAACGTGGACGCACCGCCAGACATCGACCTCCCCGGCATCCTCGCCTATGCGGACGACAAGAAGAAGCGGGTGGCCCAGTGGTGGGACACCCTCGAAGACCGAAGCTGCAGGCAACCGCTGAAGATGTTCTATGGCGTGCATTCCATGCATTCCTTTCTGGAGCGCTCGGTTTGGCACAGCGCCCAGCACACGCGTCAGCTCCTCTGGTGGTGCAACGAAAAAGGCATTCCTGTCGAGCAGCAACTGACCAAGGAAGTCTTGCAGGGCTTGCCCATGCCACAGGGGCTTTGGGAATAGCCCCGGTCCAATCACCTTCGCGCCGCTTCCATTCGTGACTTCTTCATGCTCAAGCACTCCAAACTGATCATCCTGGGTTCAGGCCCTGCCGGTTACACCGCCGCCATTTACGCGGCGCGAGCAAATCTTGCCCCCATGCTCATTACCGGAAACTTGCGAGGCGGCCAGCTTACGACGACCACGGACGTCGAAAACTGGCCGGCCGATGTCCAAGGCGTGATGGGACCGCAGCTGATGGATCGTTTTTTGCAGCACGCAGAGCGCTTCAATACGCGCGTGGTGGCCGACCACATCCACGAAGTGAATCTGCAAAACCGGCCGTTCGTCCTCACGGGGGACGGCGGCACTTACTCTTGTGATGCACTAATCATCGCCACTGGCGCGTCGGCCAAGTACTTGGGACTTCCCTCGGAGGAAGCGTTTCGCGGCCGCGGCGTCTCAGGCTGCGCGACCTGCGACGGATTCTTCTACGTGGATCAGGATGTCTGCGTTGTGGGCGGTGGAAACAGCGCCGTGGAAGAGGCCCTCTACATGTCGAACATCGCCAGGAAGGTCACCTTGGTTCACAGGCGCGAGAAGTTCCGGGCTGAGCCGATCCTCCTGGACCGGCTGCACAAGAAGATCGAAGAGGGCAATGTCGAGCTGAAAGTGAACTGCGTGGTCGAACAGGTGCTGGGTGACGAAGCAGGCGTCACGGGCGTACGGCTTTACGACCTAGTTGGGGCATGCAGTGAACTGGTGGAGGTAAAGGGCTGCTTCATTGCGATCGGGCATCAACCCAATACGATCCTTTTCGACGGGCAACTTTCGATGGCGGATGGCTACATCAAGACGCGATCTGGCCTGGATGGGTATGCCACCATGACCAATGTCCCCGGCGTGTTCGCCGCAGGGGACGTTCAGGACCACGTCTATCGGCAGGCGGTCACCAGTGCGGGAAGCGGCTGCATGGCCGCCTTGGACGCACAGAGATTTCTGGACTAGATAAATGTCTCCATCGGGTCTTCAATTGGATTGGTTCAGACGCGGCGCGACCTACGACTCGTAGATTGCATCGCCAGCACCGTCACGGGTTTGCGGCGCCCGTGCAGCGTTGGATTGCTCCCGCGTAGTGGTAGGCACTTGCATCTCGGCTCCGATGCCAGCGGCAACAGTGCGTCAGTGCTGTACACGTGATCGGCTCGGCCAAGCTCAACGGTGTAGATCCACAGGCGTATCTGCGCTATGTGCTGGAGCGCATCGCCGACCACACGATCAATCGGATTGATGAACTGCTACCTTGGGCAGTGCTTGATCAACTCGGTGCCGGCGCGTAGCAGCAGGCCTTTGTGGCTCAGCAGCGCATTGATGGTTTGGAGGATCTGGGGTGCGAGCTTGTGTTCTTCGAGCAGGCGGCGGAAGCGAAGAATGGTGCTCTCGTCAGGCAATCGGTCGTCCCAGCCGCCGAGCCCTGCGAAGTCCCGGAACAGCGGCATGTCGTGCAGGGCTTCGTCCATGGCCGGGTCGCTCAGGGTGAACCACTGTTGCATGAAGTGGATGCGCAGCATGGCTTCTACGGAGGACGGCGGGCGACCCCGGCGTCCCTCAGGTGCGTACGGGGTGATCAAGGCCACCAGATCACCCCAAGGCACTACGCGCTCCATTTCTCCCAGGAACTCTCGCTTGCGCGTGCGCTTGGTCGAGTGGCCCAGCTCCAGGCTTGTTTGCTTCATGCCGCTATCGTCTCAGGCCATCGCCCTGCGCCCAAGCATATGTAGGGCGGATTTATGCAGAACTTTCCTGGGGCGCGCCGCCATCCATTGCCCGCAAAGCGCCGCGCATTGCGGCGATGCGCTGGACTGCTGCTGGAAGATCAGCGATCGAGTCGATCACCAGGTGCGCGCCAGCGTTGAGGAGCCGCTGCTGTGCCCGCTCCCGCAAGGCCTGGATCCGTTCCGGGGGGAGCGCCTCCAGCGCCTCGCGGGTCAGCCCGACCTCATTGCCCGACATGGAAAGCCCGATGCACCACATGCCGGCGTTGCGGCCTTCCTCGATGCCAGGCGCGGTGTCGTCCACCTTGATGCAGGCTCGCACGTCACTGATGCCGAGCTCTAGCACGTTGGCCAGTGCCATGTAGGGACCGGGGCGGCCGCCGGCCGGCATTTCGTCACCCGCGACGACGTGGTCCACCACGACGCCGGCGCTCCTTGCCAGGGGCAGCAGCACGTCCAGTACCTGGCGCGGATAACCCGAGCAAGAGCCGACCTTGAGCCCCTGCTGTCGCAGCCAGGCCAGTGACTCCAGCGCGCCCGGGATCGGCGCAGAGTATTCGCCCACCTTGGCGATCTGCATCGGCATGAAGCGCTCGTAGATGGCGTCGATGTCGGATGCCGCGGGAGGTCGCTCGAAGCGCTGCAACCACTGTGCCGCAATGGCCGGCTCGGCCAGCAACGTGCGGATATGGTCCCGTTTCGAAAGGCCCATGGGCCCCCGGGCCTGCTGCAGGTCGACCTGAATGCCGAAGCTGGCAAAGGCCTCGACGAAGATCTGGGTGGGCGCCAGGGAGCCGAAGTCGACCAGGGTGCCGGCCCAGTCGAAGATGACGGCTTGCAGGCCGTGCGATGTGCCGTCGATGGGTGCAATGGAGGTCATGAAGCTATGTTCTTTCGTTGATGCTGAGTGCATGGTTCATGCGGTCGCGATGAAGTTGCGACCGCGCGGCCCTTGGAGCGCCGCGTCGATACGCTTGTCCCACTCGGGCTCCGGGATGCCGTAGTGCGTCGGGTCGGTGCTGACGCTCAAGCGCTGCAGGAACGCGGCCATCGCGGTGATGGCGGCCGGCATGTCCGGGACGCCGAAGACCGACATCAGCTGGCGGTCGAGCTGGGCGTCTCGCCCGGCGGCCAGCGCCATGATGCGTGGCAAGCTGAACGAGCAGGCGATGCCGTGCACCGTACCGTGGCTCAGCGTGACGTCGTAGGACAGCGAGTGCGCCAGCGCCGTGCGGGTGTTGGAGAAGGCCAGTCCGGCCTGCAAGGCTGCAATGGCCAATGAATGGCGCAGGTCCGCTCGTTCCAGGTTGCCCAGGAGGGCCGGCAGGGTGTCGATGATGTTGCGCGCCGCCTGTACGGCCAGGCAGCTCGACACCGGGTTGCGATGCACGTTCCAGAGCGACTCCAGGGCGTGCGAGAGCGCATCCAGGCCCGCGGCCAGCGTGGTGGCATGGGGAAGGCTGAGCATCAGTTCGGCATCGACGATGGCCGCCTCTGGCCAGGTCCAGGGGAGGTGCAGGGACAGCTTGCGCGACCGGGCGTGGTCCCACACGGTCGCCCACGGCGTGACCTCGCTGCCGGTGCCGGCCGTCGTGGGCACCGCCAGCAGGCGCCGATGCGCGCCGCCGGCCTGCGGCACCCCGCCGGATTCGAGTGCCGACATCAGATCATCGAAGCGGCCGCCCGGCGTGTGTGTCAGCATGGCCTTGGCGCAGTCGAGGGTACTGCCGCCGCCGACGGCGATCACGCATTCCGCGTCCGGGCGATCGCGCCACAGGCGCTCGTACATCGGGGCCAGCCATGCCACATCGGGATTGGGCCGCACATCGGTCTCGATGGCCAGGAGCCTGTCGCCGAGCATGGTGCGCAGGCGTGCCAGCAGGCCCAGCGATTCAGCCTCGGGAAAGGCAATCAGGATGGCTCGGCGCTGGCCGAGCAGGCGCGGCAGTTCGGCCAGCGAGCCGAGGCCCGCATGCACCGCGACAGGGTTGTAGTAGTTCCACATGGTTTCAGTAAGGCGCAGGAATGCCCGCCACGCGCACGGCGCGTGAAGTGGGTGAACAAGACAGGTGAAAAGGGCCCGGCCGGTGCCGGACCGGAGGGGCTCAGGCCCGGCCGCTGCTCTGGATGCGGTGGCGGAGGTGGCCGGAGATGGCGTCAGCGACGATCACCATGGCGGTGATGACGAGGATGCAGGTGGCGGTCTCGTTGTAGCGGAACAGCTTCAAGCTGCCGATCAACTCGAATCCAAGACCACCGGCGCCCACCATGCCCAGTACCGTGGCCGAGCGGAGGTTCACCTCGAAGCGATAGAGCACCACGGCGATCCAGGCGGTGATCACCTGCGGCAGCACGCCGAAAACGATGACCTGCAGCGGCCTGGCACCCGTGGCGCGCAGGGCTTCCAGCGGCCCCTGGTCGATTTCCTCGATGGCTTCGGCAAAGAACTTGCCAAGCATGGCAGCGCCATGGAGCGCCAGCGCCAGCACACCCGGGAAAGGTCCCAGGCCGACCGCCGAGACGAAGACCAGCGCCAGGATCAGTTCGTTGATGCTGCGCACGACGTTCATGAACTGCCGCGTGGCCAGGAACACCCAGCGCCTGGACTGCAGGTTGCGCGCTGCCAGCAGCGAGAGCGGCACGGCGGGAATGATGGCCAGGAGGGTTCCCCAGACTGCGATCTGGATGGTCTCCAGCGCCGGTCCCCACAGGCGGGCCAGGATATCCAGGTCCGGGGGGAACATACGCCCGGCGAAGTCGGCTATCTGCGGCAGGCCGCTTGCCAGCTCGCTCCAGCTCAATTGGGCGCCGTCGGCGCTCCAGCCCAGCGTCCAGGCCGCGACTAGGGCGCCGATCACCAGCGTGGACCAGCCCTGCCATTGCTGCGGCAGAGGTCCGGTCCAGCGGTATTTCATGTGTTCGTTCTGCATGTTCACGCTCCAGCAATGCGCCACGAGGTCGAAGAGGCCAGCGCGATTTCACGGTCGTCCGGGGGCGTTGGTGCCAGGTAGATGCGGTCGAGTTCGGGCTGTCCGAGATCCTGCGGAACACCGTCGAACACGACCCGGCCCTGGGCCAGGCCCACCACCCGGTCGGCGAACTCGCGCGCCAGCTCCACCTGGTGCAGGTTGCACACCACGGTAATGCCCAGGTCGCGCGAGGCGTCGAGCAGGTATTGCATGACCTTGCGCGCGGTCAGCGGGTCGAGGCTGGCGACCGGCTCGTCCGCCAGGATGACCCGGGGCTGCTGCGCCAGCGCGCGGGCAATGCCCACCCGCTGCATCTGGCCGCCCGAGAGCGAGTCGGTGCGCTCGTGCGCCTTGTGGGCGAGCCCGACGCGGGCAAGGCATTCATGCGCCAGCGCAATGTCGCCTGCGCGGAAGAGGTGCAGCACCGAAGTCCAGGTGGGCAAGGCGCCAAGCCGCCCGCTCAAAACGTTCTTCAACGTCGACAGGCGCGGCACCACGTTGTGGTGTTGGAAGATCATGGCGACGGCGCGGCGCAAGGAGCGTTCATCCGGGCAGCGGACGGCATCCATGCCGGCAATCGTCAACTCGCCGCCATCTGCCACCGCCAGACGGTTCATGCAACGCAGCAGCGTGGATTTGCCGGCCCCGGATTCGCCCAGGATCACCAGAAACTCGCCAGCGGCGGCGTCCAGGTCAACACCACGCAGCACGTCGTTGCTGCCGTAGCGCTTGGTCAGATGGCGGACGCGGATCATTTCATCGCCCGCAGGTCGAGCTTCAGCACCTTGGCCGTATCGCGCACCACGTTGTATGCCGCATCGTTGGTGGGCTGGAAGCCGTTCAGGACACCCTGGTCGCCCCAGGGCAGGTCCTTGATGTTGGCCATGGCCGTGGCGATCTTTTCCTTCAGGGCAGGGTCCAGATCCTTGCGCCAGACCATCGGGGATTCGGGAATGGGGTTCGAAGACCAGATGACCTGGAGATCATCCTGGCGCACCTGCCCTTGGGCGATGGCGCTCGCCAGAATGCGGTCGGCCACCGGCGCGGCATCTACCTTCTTGTTGGCCACTGCCAGGATGCTGGCGTCATGCGAGCCGGAGAAGATCACGCGGCGGAAGTAGGTATCCGGGTCATAGCCGGCCTGCAGCATGCCGGCCTTGGGGAACAGATGGCCCGATGCAGAGGTCGGGTCGACGAAGGCGAAAGTGCGGCCCTTCAGGTCGGCCAAGGACGATATCCCGCTGTCCTTGCGGGCGATGATGACGCTCTTGTAGGAGCTGGTGCCGGTTTTCTTGGTCACCGCCACAGCGAAGGCTTCGACGTCGGCCACGCTCGCCGCCAGCACGTACGAGAACGGGCCGAGGTAGGCAATGTCCAGCTTCTTGGCGCGCAGCGCTTCGATGATGCCGTTGTAGTCGGTTGCCACGAATGGTTTGACCGGCATTCCCAGCTGTTGCTGCAGGCTATCGAGCACCTGGCGGCTGCTCGCGATCATGGCCTGGGAGTCCTCGGCGGGGATCAGGCCGATGGTGAGAGGCCGTTCGGCAAAGGCCGGCGTTGCCAGTGCGAGCGGCAGTGCGGCAGCGAGCAACTGGCGGCGGTGGCGGGAGAAGTAGGTGGACATGGCGTTTCCCGGAATGAAGGGAGGTGGAAAGGTCAGCGCCAAGACTAAGAATCCTTTGTGACTGCCTCATATCATCTCCATCACGAATTCGTCATCATTCCATTGAAATAATCTATGGATGTCTGTTGCCCAGCTTCGAGCTTTCTTCTTCGTCGCCCAGCACGGGAGCTTCAGCGGTGCGGCGCGCGCGATGGGCCTGACCCAGCCCACGCTGACGATGCAGGTCCAGGCGCTGGAGAAAACGCACAAGGTCGAGCTGTTTCATCGCAGGGGCCATGGCGTTGAGCTGAGCGCGGTCGGGCAGCGGCTGCTGCCCATTGCACGCCAGCTGAGTGCACTCGAGTTGGATGCATACAACCTGCTGCATGACAGCGGCGAATTGCAGGCGGGTGACCTGCGCCTGGGCGCGGTCGGGCCCTTTCACGTCATCGAAATGGTGGACGCCTACCGTCGCCGCTATCCGCGCATTGACGTCTCCATCCGCATGGGCAATTCATCGGCGGTTTTCAAGGACCTGGAGGACTATGTCGTGGACATTGGCGTGCTGGCACGTTTCCACGAAGCGCCGGGCTTCGCCGCGATTCCCTATGCACGGCATGACCTTCTGCTTTTCGTGGAAAAGAGCCACGCTTTCGCTGCACGAGGCAGCGTGCGGCTGGAAGAGCTTCATGGCCAGGCCATGCTGCAGCGAGAGAGCGGCTCCAGCACACGCCGTGCGATGGACGACGCGCTGCGTGAGGCGGGCGTCAAGCCGAAGATCGTCATGGAAATCGGAAGCCGGGAGGCTTTGCGCGAGGCGGCCGCGCGGGGCATTGGCATCGGCGCGGTGTCAGAGGCTGAGTTCATTCCCGACCCACGCTTGGTTCCGGTCCGAATCGAGGGGCGCCAAGTGTTCACCGAGACCTATCTCTATTGCCTCGCAGAACGGCGGGATAGCCGGGTTCTGAACTCGTTCTTCGACGTGGCGCTTTCGCTTCGCAGCGCAGACTCGCCAGCTTAGATTGCGATCTGTACGGGGATCGCGTTGGAGTGCAATCGGGGCGCATGCTGCGCTACCGTGCCTGGCGGCACTATCCAGGGCGAGCGCAAGACCACCTTCCTCTGCAGGTCATACGGTGTCAGCGTTTCTGGACGGACCGGGCCTGCAGCCTTCAGCGGGTGCTGATGTTGTGGCCCAGGCGTGTAATCGCTAAGGCGCCGTACATACAAAACTGGCAGCGGCATTCGGATCGCCCCCCACGTACTTGGGGTACTGCGGGTACCTGCACAGTGGCCTGCTGATCGGTGTAGCCCCCGTGGCAGCGGTGCGCTGTGTTGCGACGATGATGGAGGACGAAGGCTTGACCCCGTTCTCAATCCATTCAAACATGGGCCCGACGAGGTCTACCTTGTCTGCTCCCGTGCCCCCTGCGCAGTGGTCCACGCCGGGGGCGGTGTAGTACTCCACGAACTCGTCTGCGGTGGATTGCCCTCCACTTTGCTCGACGACGTTCTGGTAGTACTCCGTGGCGTTGTTGGCGGTGATCAGCCAGTCGGTTTGCCCTGTCCAGAGAACCAACTTCCCGCCCTTTGCCTTGAATCGGCTCAGGTCAGGGTCGACGGCATCGATCATCGAGCTGAGCTGGTCAAGGCGCGCGATGTACTGCGTGGCGTCCACCTTGAGCGGGTCCACTGAGCCATCCTGGGCGACCATGTACTTGATGAAGTCACTCCCAAGAATGCCGCTGGATGCGGCCCACGTGGCTGCGGTCTCGCCACCAGGAAGAAAGCCGGGCCAGGTATAGCGGCCATTGGCGATGCTGGCGCTTGCGCTTCTGGAAAGCCCGCCATTCCTGGTGGACATCAATGACCATGAAGCTCCGGATGGCGAGGCTGTGGGCGCTCTGGACTACGAGACGCTCCTGTCCGAAGGAGATCCCGACTTCGATGGCGTCTGGCCCGTTGACGAATGCGAGCCTATCGCGCTGAACTACACATCGGGCACCACAGGCGACCCGAAAGGGGTGGTGCCGAGCCATCGCGGCACCTACCTCATGAGTCTGCTGCAGTTGACCGACTGGGCTGTTCCCAAGGCGCCTGTCTACCTGTGGACGCTGCCGATGTTTCACGCGAACGGCTGGTGCTTCACATGGGCCATCACCGCGGCTGCAGGCACGCATGTGTGCCTGCGCAAGGTCACGGCGGCCAGCATCTACCAGGCGCTCGCCAACCACAAGGCGAATCACTTCTGCGCGGCACCCACCGTCATGGGCCTGCTCGTGAATGCGCGCGATGAAGAGCGACAGCCTCTTCCCGGCCGTGTGCGTGTTCTCACCGCGGGGTCACCCCCGCCCGCAGCCGTGCTGGAAGCCGCCGAGGCGATGGGTTTTGACGTCGATCACGTCTATGGCATCACCGAGGTGAGCGGGACGCCGGTCAGTTGTGCTTGGCAACCGGCGTGGGATGGGCTGAGTCCGGCCGAGCGTGGGCGACTCCAGGCGCGCCAGGGCGTTCGCGCCGCGGCGCTGGAAGGTCTGCAGGTTGTCGACCCTGAGACGATGCGCCCGGTACCCCCTGACGGAACCACGGCAGGAGAGCTGGTGATCCGTGGGAACACTGTCATGAAGGGCTATCTGAAGAATCCGGCGTCGACGCAGAAGGCCTTTGAAGGCGGCTGGTTCCACACCGGCGACATCGCAGTGGTTCACGCCGATGGCTACGTGCAGATCACCGATCGGTCGAAGGACGTGATCATCTCGGGTGGGGAGAACATCTCATCCGTCGAGGTCGAGGACATTCTGCATCGCCATCCTTCCATCCTCTATGCAGCCGTGGTGGCGCAGCCCGACGAGAAGTGGGGGGAGGTGCCATGCGCTTTTATCGAACTCAAGCCGGAGTCTCCGGGCCTGCAGGAATCCGAGGTCATCGCCTTCTGCCGGGAGCGCCTGGCGCACTTCAAGTGTCCGCGCAAGGTGGTATTCACCGCGCTGCCAAAGACGGCAACGGGAAAGATCCAGAAGTTCAGGCTCCGTGAACTGGCGGGCAGTCAGTCGGCCATCACGCGCCTTGCCCATCCTGCAGGGCGCGAATGAGCGGCGAGTTCGGACCGGTCGAGGTGGGGCGCCGGTTCGGCGGTGCTCATACCTTCGATGAGGCGCAGGTCCGTGCATTTGCGAACGCCGCGGGGGACACCAACCCCTTGCATCACGACGCCGCATTTGCCGAGGCCTCTCGGTACGGCCGGTTGATCGCCAGCGGAACGCATACAACGGCATTGCTGCTGGGGTTGACGGCCTCGCATTTCTCCCAAACACATTCCATCGTGGGCCTCTCGTTCTCTGTCGAGCTGTGTCGGCCGGTCTACGTCGATGCAACGGTCTGGATGGAGTGGGAGGTCATGGCCGCCACGCCGGGCGGTTGCTGTTCGCAGCGGTTGGCTCTCCGGGGATCGATGCGCGATGAAACGGGTGCAGAGTGCGTGGCTGCAGCGGGCACCGTTCAAGTCAGTGCGCCAATGGTGGCCTCAACCTCATAAGGGCGGCGGGCCTCGAGAGCGCTCTCCAAGCGCTGCTGCATTGGCTCAGGGCGAACCTTCGGAAGGCAGCACGTTTTTCAATCTCCCGGCATGCGGGGTGGGTTCAACTCCACGGCCTTGGCGGACTTCTTGCGCATCCTGATGTTGAGCATTTCCACGGCCAGGGAGAAGGCCATCGCAAAGTACACGTAGCCCTTGGGCACATGGTGCTCGAAGCCTTCCGCGACCAGGACCACACCGACCACCACCAGGAAGGCCAGCGCCAGCATTTTGATGGTGGGATGGTTCGAGACAAAGCGGCCGATCGGGCCGGCGAACAGCATCATCAAAAGCACGGATGCGATCACCGCGGCAATCATGACCCGGACGTCATCCACCATGCCGACCGCCGTGATGATCGAGTCCAACGAGAACACGAGGTCGATCACCATGATCTGCAGGATGACCGAGGCAAAGGTCGCCTTGGCTGCGCTGGATTTTTGCCCGTGCGCGCCTTCCAGTGATTGGTGAACCTCGGTCGTGCTCTTCCATATCAGGAACAGCCCACCCAGGATCAGGATCAGGTCCCGCCCCGAGATCTCCTGGCCAAACATCGAGAAAAGCGGGGTAACCAGGCCCACGATCCAGGCGAGGACCAGCAGCAGCCCTATGCGCATGAACATGGCCATGAACAGCCCGATCCGCCGCGCGAATTCGCGTTTGGCGAGCGGCAGCTTGTCTACCAGGATGGAGATGAAGATGATGTTGTCGATGCCCAGCACCAGCTCAAGCGCGGTCAGGGTCGCAAAGGCGATCCAGACCTGGGGATCCGTCAGGAGTTCAAGCATGAGATTCTTTCTGTGAGCCGAGCAGGCCCCGGTTTGGACGGCAAGGTGCAGGCAGGTCCCGCAGATGAGCGGGATCATGAAGCGCCGGCCTACTTGCGCGCAACGACCTCGGGCATGGCAGACGAGTGGTGGTGGGCGATCAGCCATTGGCCGTTCACCCACTCATAGACGTAGGTGTAGCGGGCTTTCACCTTCTTGCCGTCCTTGAACCTGAAGGTATAGATGCCGACGTCCTGCGCCACGTTGCAGCCGACCTTGATGATGCGCTGGTTGATGGTGCCTTGCGGCTTGCTCTTCAGGAACCTGACGAAGTAGTCGTGGATCTCCGCGGGGGTAGTGCGTGGAGCATTCGAAACGGTCGGCAGAAGAACGCCGTCGACCGCGTAGTTGGCTGCGACCTTGTCTGCATCCAGCGTGCGCAGCGAGTCGTTCCAGCGGTCGAACAGCGCCGCGATCTGCGGTTCGGTGGCTGGCACGCAAGTACCCGCTGTACCCGCTGCGGGCGCTTGCGCAAATGCCGATGTCGAGATGGCGAGGACAACCACCGCCGTTGCCGAGCCAGGAAGCATACGACGCACATTCATGGGGTTCTCCTCTTGCATGTCAACATTGATTGTCGGCACTACGCCGTCTGGCGAGGCCGGGCGCCATTCTTTGCGGTCTCTTCAGGAACGTCAACTGCTGTCTGGCGTGTATCTGGTGCGGCACTGACGTGTCTGCGTAGCCGCTCCGCTTTGCGGAGCTCTGGAACTGCAATCGCCAATCTGAAGCGAGACCGGAACGGATTCGAGGTTGGGCTCAGGGTCGCCACTTGAGCTCCCGCGCAGTCACCAGCAACTGCGCCACAAAGGCCTTGATCGCAGGGTGATTGCGTTCCCCGCGGCGGTAGGCCGCCGAGATGCTGCGGTGCACAGCCGGGCGCAGCTTGATGGCGCGCACGCCGGCCACCGTGTGCGAGCGCCTGAGCCCGGGGATGACGGAGATGGAGCAGCCTGCTGCCACCATCGCATTGATGATCTCGAAGCCACGGCACTCCGCGTTCACGCTGGGCTCATAACCGGCGCGGCGGCACAGGCTCAGGACAAATTCGGCATAAAAGCTCGATGCCGAATCCAGTGCCCAATGCTCGTCCTTCAGATCGGCCATAGCTACTGATGGCCTGTCGGCCAGGCGGTGCTTGTGCGGGACCAGCACGTAGAGATCGTCTTCCAGCAAGGGGATCTGCTCAACCGTCTTCTCCTTGCCGGCCTGGCTGATCGTCAGGTCATCGACAAAGGCCATATCGGCGTGCCATGAGCCCAGCGCTGCCAGGCCGTCGGCAGGCTCCATTTCTTCCAGCACCACTTCGAGGAAGGGGTAGTCTTTGGCCAACTGCTGAATCGCCTTGGGCAGCAGTGCGGCCGCGACGGACGGAAAGGCCGCCACACGAATCCTCCCGGCAACTTCCTTCTTGATCTGCGCAAGGTCGGAGCGGGCTTCGTCCAGCACCACCAGCATGCGTTCGACATGTGCCACCAGCACTTCCCCTGCACGCGTAAGGCGCACGCCACGCCCGTGGCGCTCGGTGAGCGCTACGCCCATTTCCTCGGCCAGTTGGGCGATCTGTTGCGAGACGGCCGAGGGCGTCAGCGACATGGCGTCGGCCACGGCGGCCATGGTGTGCCGGCTGGAGAGTTCGCGCAAGGCGCGCAGTCGCGTGAGATCCATGGAAATCTGTCAGATCTGATTCGGTGGTATTTCTAATGTATATCTTTAAAAAACATCAGTAGACCTGATGAGATTCGCTTCCTACCATTCGCGCAATTCAAAGCAAGGAAGCCAGTGGCAGTCAGCGTCTTCGATCTTTTCAAGGTGGGCATCGGGCCTTCAAGCTCGCACACCGTCGGCCCCATGCGCGCGGCGCGGATGTTCACGCACGCGCTTGCCGAGAGCGGTGAGCTGCATCGAACCAGCCGTGTGCGCGCCGAGCTGTTTGGCTCGCTGGGGGCTACTGGCAAGGGCCATGGCACGGACAAGGCGGTGCTGCTCGGCATGGCCGGGTACGAGCCCGACAAGGTGGATGTCGAGGCCATTCCGCGCATTCTTGAGGACATCCGCACGCATCAGCGTGTGCTGCTGGGAGGCGTTCACGGCGTGCGCATCACCGAGCAGGAGGACCTGGTCTTTCACCGCAAGCAGGCCTTGCCTTTCCATTCCAATGCCATGCGCTTTTCCGCCTTCGATATGCAGGGTAGGCAGGTGGGCGAGAAGACCTACTACTCCGTGGGCGGCGGCTTTGTCGTGAGCGAGGAGGTCGCCCACGACGGATCGAGGCAGAAGATCATCGCGCCCGACAGCAGGGTGCTGGAGCACCCGTTTCACAGCGGCGCAGACCTGCTGGTGCTGACCAGCGCGCACGGCTGCAGCATTGCCGAGATCATGCGCCGCAACGAGCGCCACTGGCGCCCGGACGAAGAGACCCGCTCCGGGCTCTTGCACATCTGGCAGGTCATGCAGGCTTGCGTGGACAGGGGATGCCGCACCGAAGGTGTGCTGCCAGGTGGCTTCAAGGTCAGGCGCCGCGCCGCCGCACTGGCGCGCAGTCTGAACGACCCCGGTGCCAAGCTCAAGGACCCATTGATCGTGATGGATTGGGTCAACCTCTACGCGCTGGCTGTCAACGAAGAAAACGCAGCCGGTGGCCGCGTGGTGACCGCGCCCACCAACGGCGCCGCAGGCATCATCCCCGCCGTGTTGCACTACTACGAGCGGTTTGTCGAAGGCGCCTCGGAAGACGGCATCGTCGACTTCCTTCTGACCGCTGCGGCCATTGGCATGCTCTACAAGGAGAACGCCTCCATCTCCGGCGCCGAAGTGGGCTGCCAAGGCGAGGTCGGCGTTGCCTGCTCCATGGCGGCGGGGGCGCTGTGTGCCGTCATGGGTGGCACGCCGCAACAGGTGGAGAACGCCGCCGAGATCGGCATGGAACACCACCTGGGCTTGACCTGTGATCCTGTGGGCGGGCTGGTGCAGATCCCATGCATAGAACGCAATGCCGTGGCCTCCGTCAAGGCCATCAACGCCGCCCGCATGGCGCTGCATGGCGATGGCACCCACCATGTCAGCCTCGACAAAGTCATCAAGACCATGCGTGAGACCGGCGCCGACATGATGACCAAGTACAAGGAAACATCACGCGGCGGGCTGGCGGTCAATATCGTGGAATGCTAGGTGGCGGGGGCATGTCCCTCGCCCTGAAGCCCCGACGCGGGGATTTTCACCAGCAGCACCGAGATCAGAAAACTGCCCACGCCCGCTGCGCCAACGATCCAGCCCATCGTCGCAGGCGTACCGTCGGCAAACCAGCCAACCATGGCCGAACCAAGCACGCCTGTGCCGTACTGCATGGCGCCCACCAGTGCTGAGGCGGCACCTGCTCTTGTGGGGAAGACTGCCAGCGCGCCCGCGACTGAGTTCGCAACAATGAAGCCAAGCGAGGACGTGTAGAGAAGTAGTGGCACCGCCAGGCCCACCAAGCCCATCCAGCCAAACCTGGTGTCAAGACCCAACGCTGCGCCGGACAGGGCAGCCATCCCGGTGCCGGCCCTGAGGAGACGGTTGGCGCCGAGTCGCTGCACCATGCGGGCGTTCAACAGGTTGGCTGCCGACAAGCCGATGATGTTGATGCCGAACAGCAGTCCATAGGCCTGTGGCGGCACGTGGTAGTAGTCGATATAGGCGAAGGGCGTGCCGGCAATGTAGGCAAAGATGCCCCCATAGAAGAGCCCTCCCGAGAGGGCGTAGCCGACGATTCTCGGATTGCGCACGAGCTGCATGTAGCCCCGAATGGCATCGGCAATGCGTTGTGAAGAGCGTTGCGATGGCGGCATGGTCTCCGGCAGCGAGAGCACACCGACAAGGGCTAGGGCGCCGAATCCGGCAACCACCCAGAAGATGGCTCGCCAGGACGCCACCACGAGGATCTGCCCGCCGAGGATGGGTCCCACGAGCGGCGCGATCCCCATGACAAGCATCAGCGTCGAGAGCACCCGGGCCGAATGCTCTCTGCCGTGAACATCGTGGACCATCGCGCGGGCCAGGACGGGGCCGGCACATGCTCCAACGGCTTGCACCACGCGCCATCCTGTCAGTTGCCAGGCCGCACCAGAAAGCGCACATCCGCCGGAGCCCACGATGAAAAGGAGCAGTCCGATCACAACGGGCCGTCGGCGACCGAAGCGGTCGCCTATAGGACCCCAGAGCAACTGACCGAGGCTGAAGCCGAGCAGGAAGCCCGAGATCGTCCATTGAATGTGGGCGGGGTCGGCGTGGAACGCCGTGCTGAGCAGGGGCAACGCGGGCAGATAGATGTCCGTTGCGACGGACGCCGATGCCAGCAGGGCGCTCAGGACAATCAGCATGCGCAGATCGTTGACCTGCCCGTGACGGTCCGGGCTGCGAGTGGCGTGTGGCATGACTACAGGAAAGGTCCCTGCCCCTATCAACGTGCGGTATAGCCACCATCGACGGCGAGTGCGTGGCCGATCACGAAACTTGCACCGGGGCTGCAGAGCCAGAGAACTGCCGAGGCGATCTCTTCGGGCCGCCCGAGTCGCCCGATGGGCTGCTCCTTCATGAGCTCTGCCATGGCTTCAGGTTGCGTCTCCAGCATGCTGGTGACCATCGGCGTCGCGATGATCCCGGGGCAGATGGCGTTGATGCGAATGCCCTTGGCGGCGCATTCGAGAGCGGCGCTCCTGGTCAGCCCGATCACGCCGTGCTTGGATGCGTGGTAAATCCCGCGGCTGGGCAGGCCCACGAGCCCGCCAAGCGAAGAGCAATTGACGATTGCGCCGCCTTCTTGCTTGCGCATCTGGAGCAGCTCGTACTTCATGCAGTTCCAGACGCCGCGGAGGTTGACGCCGATCACCCTATCGAAATCCTCGCCGCTGGCGTCGGCGGTATCCGCAACGGGGCTTTGGATGCCGGCATTGTTGAACGCCGCATCCAGGCGCCCGAAGGTGGAAACGGCTTGCTCGACCATGGCCTTGGCCTGTGCCTCATCCGACACATCACAACGGATGCCAATGGCCTGATGGCCCGCTGCAATCAGTTGCTGCGCCGCCGCCATTACGCCGGCCTCGTTGATATCCGCGAGCACCACTGCGGCCCCGGCTTGGGCAAAGGCCTGTGCGGTGCTCAGGCCCATGCCGGAGCCGGCACCGGTCACCAATGCAACCTGGCCATGGAAAGATGTATTCATCGACGTACTCACTTCATAAGCTAGTTCTCACTGCCTATTGGAGTGCGGTTTCAGCTATCGATAAATACCAATAGATCGCATGGGCCTATGAATCTGGCTCATTGAATGGCTACTTCGCCTCGCGCTGAATTCATGAGGGGGATTGATAGCACTATGCCGATTCAGCCCGCTAGTTATCAGCTAGGTCTAAACCTACAGTTTGCGCGTGCATAGCAAACGCAGGAGCAACTTTTTGATGGCCACAGCAAGTAACGTCAGCGAAAGCATATCAATCCGTTGGGCGCGGAAATGCCATGCGCTGCTGCTGGTCCTGGTCGGTGCCGCCATGCTGTTCGGCGGTATCGCGCTCACGGGCTATGGCGGATCGATCTACTACCTGATTGCCGGCCTGGTGGTAAGCGCCAGTGGCATTCTGGGCTGGCGCGGGGACCGGCGTGGCGCATGGCTCTATGGTGCGATGCTGGTGGCCACGCTTGGGTGGAGCATCTACGAGGTTGGCTCCGACGTGTGGGGGCTTGTGGTTCGCCTTGCGGCGCCTTTCGTGTTCGGCCTTCCCTTGTTGCTCCGCTGGACGGGTGTTGTCGGCAGCCATGTGGTCGTACCGCAATGGCTTGCGGGGTGGCCGGCCTTGGGGCGCGGGCTCTTGATCGCGCTGTTCGCGGGGGCGGGGCTTCATGCAGTCAGGTCGGCGCAGCCTGTCGATCCGTTGTGGCAGCGCGGCACAGCGGGCGGCGCTCCGCAGCGGCTTGCACAGCCCTTGTCAGAGGTCACCCGCGGCGATTGGCTTCACTACGGCAACGATCAAGGCGGCACACGCTTCAGCCCGCTGAGCCAGATCACGCCAGGGAATGTCGAGAAACTCGAAGTCGCATGGGAGGCGGACGTGGGCCCAGCGGCGCCCGGACCCAGGAACAGCCTGCAGGTGACGCCGATCAAAGTCGGCGATTCCCTCTATGTCTGCAATGGGCACAACGCCGTCATCTCACTGGACGCCGAGACCGGGCGGGAGCGCTGGCGCTATGGCATGACGGGGGCGATACCCCCTTCGGGCAAGCCGTGCCGAGGCGTTTCCTACTACCACGTGCCGGAGGCAACCGGCATGTGCGCCGAGCGCATCCTCGCCACCAGCCAGACGCCCGAGCTGTTTGCGCTGGATGCTGCCACCGGGCAAGCCTGCCCTGGCTTTGGCGTCAACGGCCGCGTGCGCCTGCTCGATGGTCTGGGCGAGGTGCCGTCCGGCTACCACTACGTCAGCTCGGCGCCGCAGATCGTGCGGGGCAAGGTGGTCTTTGGTGGCGCCATCATGGACGGGCAGTACTGGGGCGAGCCGCCCGGTGTCATCCGCGCCTATGACGCGGTCACAGGCCGATTGGCCTGGGCCTTCGACTCTGGCCGCCTGCAAAACCATGGCGAATCGCCCAGCGGCCAGACCTACACGCCCGCGACGCCAAACAGCTGGGCGCCGATCAGCGCGGACGAGGCTCTGGGCCTGGTCTACCTGCCCATGGGCAATGCCACGCCCGACTTCTATGGTGCACAGCGCCGGCCGTTCGATGAAGACATCTCCAGTTCGGTGATCGCCCTGGACGCCGAGACTGGGCAACTGCGCTGGCGCTTCCAGACGGTGCACCACGATATCTGGGACTACGACGTGCCCGCGCAGCCGACCCTGATCGACCTGCCGACGCCCACCGGCGTGCGGCCGGCCTTGATCCAGCCGACCAAGCGCGGCGAGGTGTTTGCGCTCGACCGCGTAACGGGTGAACCGATCAAGGCGGTGAGCGAGCTCCCTGTTCCCCAGGGCGGGATCGCGGAGGGCGAACGCTTGTCGCCGACGCAACCGTTTTCGGTCGAGCTACCGTCGTTTCGCGGGCCCATGCTGCGCGAGTCCGACATGTGGGGCCTGACACCGCTCGACCAGATGGTGTGCCGTATCCTCTTCAAGAGGTCGCGCTACGAGGGCACCCTGACACCCGCGACGCTCGGGCGCCCCACCATTCTCGATCCTGGCTATTCCGGTGGTATCAATTGGGGCAGTGTCTCCGTCGATGTTGACCGCGGCATCATGATGGTCAACTGGATGCGCCTGCCCAGCCGTGTCGAACTCATCACACGCGCACAGGCGCGCGAGCGGGGCTTTCGCCTCTTCGATGGCAGCAAGGGGCAGGGCAGTGGCCAGCATCCGCAGCAGAACACGCCGTATGCGGCCCAAGCCGGTCCGTTCCTGTCGCCGCTCGGCATGCCCTGCAGCGCGCCACCTTGGGGGCTGGTGACGGCAGTCGATCTTGTGAAGGGGCAGGTGATCTGGAGCAAGCCCCTGGGCGACGGGCGCCAAAGCGGGCCGTTTGGCTTGCGCTCACGCTTGCCCATCACGATGGGCGTGCCGGGCAGTGGCGGCTCGGTGACGACGCGGGGCGGTCTGGTCTTCATCGGCGCCACCGTGGACAGCATGTTCCGGGCCTTCGACACCGCGACGGGTGAGCAACTGTGGCAGGCCAGCCTGCCAGGTGCCGGAATGGCTACGCCCATGAGCTACCAGTCCTCAGGCAGCGGGCGGCAGTTCGTGGTCATTGCCGCCGGCGGCAGACCGGGTATGAATACGCGGCTGAGCACCAAGATCGTGGCCTACGCGTTGCCACGCTGAGGCGCCGGATTTCGCCTCAGTGGGGATGCCGCAGCGCGTCAATCACAAGGGCGAGCGCACGGGAAGACTGCCGTCGATGGGAGTAGTAAACATGCAGCCCAGGGAAGGTCGGGAACCAGCTCTCGAGTACATACTGCAAGTGCCCCGAGGCAACGTGGGGCTCGGCCAGATCCTCGGGCATGAAGGCAAGGCCGTCCCCTGCCAGCGCTGCGTTGAGCATCTGGTAGACACCATTGAACGTGGACTGCCCTTCCACGCGAACCTGCAGCGCGCGGCGCCCCCTCTTCAGCTCCCATGCGTAAAGAGCGCCGCTGCTTGCCAGCCGCAGGGTGATGCAGTTGTGAAGTAGCAGGTCTTGCGGCACCTTGGGAAGTGGGCGCGATGAGACGTACGAAGGCGACCCAACGATCACCATGCGACGGTCCGGGGCGATGCGTACGGCGATCATGTCCTTGGCCACCTGGTCCCCCCAACGCACCCCGATGTCGTAGTGCTCCGCGACGATGTCGGTCATGCCGTAGTCGATATTTATCTCGACTTTCAGACCCGGATAGTCCGGCATGAGCTTTGCCAGTCGCGGCCACAGGACCGTGTTGGCTGCGTAGTCGGTGGTGGTGATTCGGATCGTGCCTGCCGCCTTATTGCCAAGCTCGCTGACCGCAGCCAGCGCGGCGTCGATCTCCTCGAGTCGCGGCGCCACCGTTTGCAGCAGCCGATCGCCGGCTTCTGTGGGCGATACGCTGCGCGTTGTGCGTGTGAGGAGGCGAACCCCCATCTCCGTCTCAAGCCTGCGGATGGTGTGGCTCAGCGCAGACTGCGAGACGCCGAGCTTGGCCGCAGCCCGCGTGAAGCTTCGCTCCCGCGCCACCGCGAGGAAGGAGAGAAGATTCCCGATGTTGTCGCGGGCCATGTACGAGATATGTGCAGGAGCGCCGGCGTCTCAGGCCCGGTGCCGGAGTGCGTCCACGACGAGTGTCTGCGCGCGTGATGGCTGGCGGCGGCTCGGATAGTAAAGATAGAAGCCCGGCGACGTGGGGTACCAATCCTCCAGCACCATGTGCAGGCGCCCGGCGGACACATGTTCTTGCGCCAGGGGCTCGGGCGTGAAGGCTAGCCCGCCGCCTGACAGGGCCGCATGGAGGATCTGGTAGCTGTTGTTGAACGTCAACTGGCCGCCCACGCGCACCTGCAGTGCGCGCCGGCCCTTCTTCAATTCCCACGCGTACAAGCCACCGCTGGATGCGAGGCGCATCGTGATGCAGTTGTGGCCCATCAGATCCTCGGGTGTCTCGGGCGAGGCGTGAGTCTTGAAGTACGAGGGCGAGCCGACGATGACCCGGCGGTAGTCTGGATAGATCCGCACGGCCACCATGTCCTTGGCTACGTCGGAGCCCGAGCGCACGCCAAAGTCGTAGCGCTCTGCCACGATGTCGGTCAGCCTGTAGCTGTTGGTGATCTCTATTCTGATGTCTGGATACTGCTTCAGCAATGGCGATAGTCGGGGCCAGAGGATGACGTCCGTCAGGAAATCCGTCGTCGTGATGCGGATGGTGCCCATGGGCTTGTCGCGCAGCGCGCTGATGGCTGCAAGCTCCGCCTCAATCTCTTCAAAGTTGGGCACCACTGTTTGCAGCAGGCGTTTGCCGGCTTCGGTGGGCGTCACGCTGCGCGTGGTGCGGGTGAGGAGGCGCACCCCCATCTTCGCCTCGAGCCCGCTGATGGTGTGGCTCAGCGCGGACTGCGATACGCCCAGCTCGGCGGCAGCCCGCGTGAAGCTCCGCTCCCGCGCCACGGCGACGAAGGCGAGAAGATTACTGATGCTGTCGCGTGCCATCGATCAATGCGCGGTGCTCATAGATACGCATCGATTCTGCCACCCGACGTGGAAGTGGCCGAATAACTCATGAATGAAGTTCATAGCTTCTTGCGGATTCAAGCACCTAGTCCTCGCCAGGCTTCCTCGATAAATTGGCAGGTACTGGTCGGTCCCCAAAGTACAACGCCAAGACAGCGCGGCCCGCCTGCACCCATGCAGCCCACTGTATCCAACGGGTGCGCTGTGCCCGGCCATTGCGGCCCGACTTGAAGTGTGATCCTCATGAAACTACTCGCAGCTACCGCCACGTCGGTTCTACTGCTTCTGTCCCTGGCTGCCCATGCCAATGACATGGTGCTGACGCGCAGCGGTTCACAACCCTCATTCAAGGGGCCGGCGCAGAACTTCACGGGCGCGGTTCGCGTCGATCCGTTGTTCCAGCCGAAAGAGCCCTCGCGCACCTCCGCTGGTGCCGTCACGTTTGAGCCTGGCGCCCGCTCTGCCTGGCATACACATCCGCTGGGGCAGACACTGATCGTCACCGCCGGCGCCGGCTGGGTCCAGCAGGAGGGTGGGGAAAAGCAGCAGATCAAGCCCGGCGATGTGGTCTGGACCCCGCCTGGCGTGAAGCATTGGCATGGCGCGACCGCCTCCAACAGCATGACCCACATTGCCATTCAGGAGTCGCTCGGCGGCAAAAACGTCGAATGGATGGACAAGGTCACCGACGAGCAATACGGCAAGTGACGACGTTCCCGATGGCCCGCACTTTCACCGAAAGATTCAAGCACATGAAAATCCTGCCCACTGCCATGGCATCGCTTTCGATGGTGGCGTCGACCTTGACCCATGCCAACAACGTGCCGTCGCCAACATCGGCCGATGTTCGCAGCGTGGCCCCCGCGCTGGATCGCTACATGCAGGTCACGCTCTTTGGCGACGTCTGGAAGCGGCCGGACCTGTCCGCCAGGGACCGGAGCATCGTCACGGTGGCTGCGCTCATCGCGCGCAACCAGGCGATCGACATGCCTGCCTATTTCAACCGGGCGCTGGACAGCGGAGTGAAGCCGAGCGAACTGTCCGAGATCATCACGCACCTGGCTTTCTACGCTGGCATGTCCAACGCGATGTCGGCCGTCGTTGTCGCCAAAGATGTCTATGCCAAGCGCGGGATTGGCGCCGGCCAGCTTCCACCGGCCGCAGGGGAGCTGCTCCCCATCGACCAAGCCACCGAGGCGCAGCGTGCGGCCTCTGTCGAGGAAAACGTGGGGCCGGTCTCGCGCGGGCTCGTCAAGTACACGGGCGAGGTTTTGTTTCATGACCTCTGGCTGCGTCCGGCATTGGTCCCGCGCGACCGCAGCTTGATCACGGTCAGCGCTCTGATCGCCAATGGCCAGGTCGCGCAGATCCCCTATCACTTGAACCGTGCCATGGACAACGGGCTGACAAAGGCCGAGGCCTCGGAGGCGCTCACACACCTGGCCTTTTACGTTGGCTGGCCCAACGTGTTCTCCGCGGTACCTGTCGCCAAAGGCGTGTTCGAGAAGCGTCCCAGCTAGCGACCGCAACCAGCTGGATTGCGCGCCGATGGCTTGGCGTGCATCGACAATCACCCCCGTAACTTTTACCAAGGGAGTGATTGAATGATTGTGCGCATCGAAATCGAAGGCGGCCGGGCCGGCTTCTATGAGTACCGTGTCAGCTATGAGTCGGAAGAGCTGTACGCCGACGCCGGCCTGGGCTCTGTGGTTGACTGCCTGGTCGGTGCGGTAGAGGGCATGTCGCCCGACGTGCTGGCGGCCGAGATCTGGTACCGGGGCATCGTCTCGGGCACCTACCCCTTGCCCGTCATTGCCACCAACCTGGAGCAGGTGGCCGAGCACGCGGTGAATACGGCAGAGGCGATTCGTGAGGTGCTGGGCGAGGACTGACGCTCTCCTGTGGCGTCTGCTTCAACCCGCCACTGCCCTGCACTTCGCAAACGCATCCAACCCCGCCTGGTAGGTGGGCGTTTGCACGTCCATCATGCCCAGGACGGAGTGGTAGAGGTTGTCGTGGGTCAGCGCGCTGCTGCGTTCGGCGGCCAGGCAGGCGCGATTGGTGTTGTTGCGCTGGGCGAAGGCGTCGGCCATCCATAGCACCATGGGGACGTGCTTTTGCACTTCTGGGGCGAAGGCGTAGGGCACGCCGTGCAGGTAGAGGCCGTATTCGCCCAATGATTCGCCGTGGTCCGACAGGTAGAGCATGCCGGTGGCGTAGTGGTCGCGCTGGGCTTGCAGCCAGTCGATGGTGTGGGCCAGGAAGCGGTCGGTTTCGGCGATGGAGTTGTCGTAGGCGTTGATCAGCGCGTTGTGCTCGCACTGGTCCAGTGCGTGGTTGGTGCATTCGGGCATGAAGCGCTTGGCGGCGGGGGAGGAGCGGCGGGAGTAGGCCGGGCCGTGGCTGCCCATCTGGTGGATGACCAGCACTACGCCGCGCGCGCGGCGCTCGGCTGGCAGGGCGGCGATGCGCTGGTCCAGGCCGGCAAGCATGACCTCGTCCAGGCATTCGCCGTCGCGGCACAGGCGGGCGGCGGCTTCGGCTGCGGGCGGGTAGGCATCGCCGGTGGAGGCGTTGGGCACGCGCTCGCACACGCCCTTGCAGCCGGCCTGGTTGTCCAGCCACAGCACGGCCAGGCCCGCGGCCTGCAGCACGTCCATCAGGGTCTCGGATTCGGTCTTGCGCTGTTCGTAGTCGCGCTTGCCGAGCGGCGAGAACATGCAGGGCACCGAGGCCAGCGTGTTGGTGCCGCAGGAGTGCACGTCGGTAAAGCTGGTGACGCCGCGCTGCGCCAGCTCGGGCGTGGTGTCGCGCTCGTAGCCGTTCAGGCCGAAGTGGTCGGCGCGGGCGGTTTCGCCCACCACCAGCACGAACAGCGGCGGGCGCGTGGCCGCACCGGCTGCGGCATAGCTGGGGCCCAACTGGGTACCGGCGGTGATGCGCGTGAGCGGCCCCGCGCCGCGCTGGCGCAAGGGTTTTGTGGTGGCGACGATGGTCGAGGTCACGCTGGCCAGCGGGTTGATCATGTAGCGCAGCTGGGTGTGGTTGCGCATCAGCGGCGCCAGCTCCCGGTACATGCCGAAGGTCGCGCCGGCGGTGGCAGCCAGCAGCGCCACGAAGAGCACCGCGTTGCGCCACAGATGGCCCCAGGCGCCGGCGGGCCGCAGGCGCAGCTGGGCGAGCCAGATGGCGGGCAGGCCGGCCACCAGCAGCAGTTGCCCGAGCAGGCCCCAGCCCAGCAGGTCGCGCGCCTCGGTGGCATTGGTCTGCAGCACGTTGCCGACCATGGATGGGTCGACCACGATGCCGTAGGTCAGCATGTAGTGCTGCGCTCCGGCCGCCACCACCAATAGCAGCAGCGCACCGATCTTGAAGACGCGTGGCCAGGCCAGCAGCACCAGCAGCGCGGCGGTAGCGCCCAGCACGATCGTGGAGCCACCCAGCGGCAACCACAACGGCCGCGGCCCCAGTTCACCGCCCTGGGCCAGGCGGTAGAGCTCACGCCAAAGGGTCAGATTGCCGACCGTGGTGAGCCACAGGGCCAGGAGGAGGGCGACTGCGCGCGGTGAGCGCGGGCGCGCGAAGGCGTTGCGCAGGCCTTGCGGAAAAACGGATGCCCACGGCGATGCGGCCCTCGATGGCGGAGGCGTGGACAACAAGGTATCTGACATGTGAAGAAGGTAACCAGCGAGGCTGAAGACAACCTGAACGGGTGCGTCAGCTTCCGTTCAGAATCGGGGCTTCTGCGCACTACACTGGCCCGCTTGAAAGTTCTGCGAGGTCGTTCGCATGCGAATCCTGCTCGTCGAAGACGATGCATCCCTGTCCGACGCCGTGTGCAGCTACCTGCGTGCCAAGTCCTTCGTGGTCGATGCGGCCGATGGCCTGGCCTCGGCCCGGGCGGCACTGGCCGTGGCGCACTACGCGGCGGTGCTGCTGGATCTGCACCTGGGCGACGGCGACGGCCTGTCGCTGATGCCCACCCTGCGGGCGCAGGCCGAGCGGCCCCTGATCATCGTGCTGACCGCGCGTGACCAGGTCAGCGACCGCATCCGTGGCCTGGATGCCGGCGCAGACGACTATTTGGTGAAGCCTTATGACCCGGGCGAACTGCTGGCGCGCCTGCGCGCCATCGAGCGCCGCCGTGGCGGCGGCGACACCCCGGTGCTGCGCCTGGGCTTGCTGGAGATCGACCTGGCGCGCGACATGGTGCGCAAGGACGGCGCGCCGGTACTGCTCACGGCCAAGGAATGGGCGCTGCTGCGCGTGATGGCCTCGCGGCCGGATCGCATCCACACGCGCGAGGCCTTGCAGGACGCGCTCTATGGTTTCGACAGCGAAACCGACAGCAACACGCTGGAGGTCTTCATCAGCCGTTTGCGCCGCAAGCTCGGGCGCGAATACATCCAGACCCTGCGCGGCCTGGGCTACCGCCTGTCCTACACGCCGGAGGACGCAGGGTGAAGCCTGCTGCCGCGATCCGTACGGCGGAAACCCTGCACCTGCACGGCCAGCAGGCCGATACCCTGGCGCGGCGCCTGACGCGCATGCTGCTGCTGTGGGTGATGGCGGTGTGGATCCTGTGCGTGGCGGGCGTGGTGGTGTTCATGCACCGCGAGATCAACCGCAACTTCGACAACGAGCTGGAAGAAAGCACGCTGCGCATACTCGATGTGGCGGTGCACAACCTCGACGTGGCCGGCATGCCGCCGCCCGGGGCGCCGCCGGTGATAGAGCCGCAGCCGCCGGCCGGCGCTGACGACATGATCTACCGCCTGGTGGACGACAACGGTCGTGTGCTGCTGCTGCCGCGCGCCGCCATAGGCGCGCAGTTCTTCCTGAAGATCCCGCTGCACCAGGGCTTCTTCAACAAGGATGGCTGGCGCGTTTTTACCGCGCGCCACCCCACGCGCCCGCTGTTCCTGCAGATGGCCGACCCGCGGCCCGAGCGGCGGCGCGCGGTGCGCCAGGTGCTGCTGGGCCTGGCCGCGCCCATGCTGGCGGTGCTGGCGGTGCTGGCCGTGCTGCTGGGCGCGGTGGCGCGCCGCGAACTGCACGTGCTGCACCGGCTGGAGCAAGAGATCGCCCAGCGCGACGGCGACGACCTGCGCCCGGTGGAGCTGGCCGGCATGCCGCAGGAACTGCGCTCGGTGGGCGAGCACGTCAACCGCCTGCTGGAGCGCCTGGCCCAGGCGCTGGACGTGGAGCGTGCCCTGGCGGCCAATGCCGCGCATGAGCTGCGCACGCCGCTGGCGGCGGTGCGCCTGCGGCTGCAGACCGCGCTCGAAGGCCCGATCGCGCCCGCCGACGTGCAGGCCGCCGTGCAGGCGCTGGATGTGCTGAGCCACCGCACCGAAAAATTGCTGCAGCTCTCGCGCGCCGAGTCGGCCGCCACGCGGGTGCAGGCGCCGGTGGACCTGGCACAGCTGGCGGCCACCGTGGCGCAGGAGTTCTGGCAGGCGCCCGGGCTGCTGCAACGCCTGGTGCTGCGTGTGCCCGACGAGCCGGTGCCACTGGCGCTGGGCGATCTGGATGGGCTGGCCATCGCCTTGCGCAACCTGGTGGAAAACGCGCTGCGCTATGGCGGCGGGGGCCGGGTCGAGCTGCTGGTGCAACTGCCTTGCACACTGGCCGTGCGCGACCACGGCCCGGGCGTGCCGCCTGGCCGGCTGGAGGCGCTGCGCCATCGCCATGTTCGCGATTCCGCCACGCAGACAGGTTATGGTCTGGGGCTGTCCATCGTCTCTTCCATCGTGGAGGGGCTCCATGGGCGGCTGGAGCTGCTCTCGCCCCTGCCCGGCGGCGAGCAGGGCTTTGAGTCGCGCATTCATCTGCAGTCCGTTCCCTGGACGGCTGCCCCGCTTTCTGTTTCCGAGCCATGACGCCACCCGAATCCTCTTCCACCGACGCTGCTGCCGAGCACAAGACGCGCCGCGGGCTGCAGCGCTTGCTGCATGCCACCGGCTATTCCCTGCAGGGCCTGGCTGCGGCCTGGGAGGAAAAGGCCTTTCGCCTGGAGGTGGCGTTTGCCGTCGTGCTGCTGCCGGCCGCCTGCGTGCTGGGCCACGGCTGGGTCGAGGTGGCGCTGCTGGCGGGCAGTGTGCTGGCGGTGCTGGTGGTGGAGCTGCTCAACACCGCGGTCGAGGCCGTGGTGGACCGCGTGGGCCCCGAGTGGCATTTGCTGGCCAAGAAGGCCAAGGACATCGGCAGCGCTGCGGTGCTGCTGAGCGTGCTGTTCTGCGGCGCGGTGTGGGTCGCGGCGCTGGTCACGCGGCTGGGCTGAAGCGCTGGAATGGATGCTATTTAATTTATAGCTGTATGCCCGCGTATATCCTGAGATTCAGGTTGTTTTGTAACTGAAGTGCAGATTGCACGCCGGCATGCTGCTATTTATTTGATAGTTGTGCCGACGGGCCGCGCGGCGGCACGCTCAGCAGGATGTCGGTGATCGCATCCGGGTCTACCGGCTTGGTCAGGTGGTGGTCGAAGCCGGCGTCGAGTGCGCGCTTGCGGTCTTCCGCGCCGCCCCAGCCGGTGAGCGCCACCAGCACCGGGCGCGGGCCGTCGCCGGCGTCTTCGCGCAGGCGGCGCGCCACTTCGTAGCCGTTGAGGCCGGGCATGCCGATGTCCAGGAAGGCGACGTCGGGCGCGTACTGCTGCACCAGCTCCAGCGCGCCCAGGCCGTCGTAGGTGGTGCGCACCTCGTGGCCGTCCAGCTCCAGCAGCGCGGCCAGGGTGGCGGCGCCGTCCTCGTTGTCGTCGGCCAGCACGATGCGGCGCGCGGTGGCGTGCTCTGGCGCGGCCACGGCATCGGCCGGGGGGGCGGCGGTGGGCTCCACGCGCTGCGCGTCCGGGATGCGCAGCACAAATTCGCTGCCCTGGCCCGGCCCGGGGCTGCTGGCGTCGACCGTGCCGCCGTGCAGCTCGACCAGGCCCTTGACCAGCGCCAGGCCTATGCCCAGCCCGCCCTCGGAGCGGTCCAGCACCGACTCCACCTGCGAGAACATGGCGAAGATGCGCTGCAGCGCGTCGCGCGGCAGGCCGATGCCGTTGTCGCGCACGCGCAGCTCCAGCATGCCGTTGGACAGGCGCGCGATGAGCAGGATGCGCCCGTGCGGGTCGGTGTATTTGGCGGCGTTGGTCAGCAGGTTGGACAGCGCCTGCGCCATGCGCAGCGGGTCGGCCAGCACGCAGATCTGGGTGTCGCCCAGGTCCACGTCCAGCGTGTGGCGGCGCGCCTCCATCAGCGGGCGCGCGGTCTCCAGTGCGGCCTCGACGATCATCGGCAGGCCGATCCATTCGCGCCGCACCTCCAGCATGCCGCGCGTGATGCGCGAGACGTCCAGCAGGTCGTCCAGCAACAGTGCCATGTTGCGCACCTGGCGCTCTATCACCTCGTGGCTCCAGCGCAATTGCTGCATCGTGGCGGCCGGGTCGCTGGAGATGCGCGCGGCGCTGCGGATCGGCGCCAGCGGGTTGCGCAGCTCGTGCGCCAGCGTGGCCAGAAATTCGTCCTTGCGGCGGTCGGCCTCGCGCAGGGCTTCTTCGGCGCTCTTGCGGTCGGTGATGTCCACCAGCACGCCGGGCATGTGCACGGCGCGGCCGGCGCTGTCGCGCTCGATGCGGGCGCGCGCGATGATCCAGCGGTAGCTGCCGTCGGGCTGGGCGATGCGGTACTCGGCCTGCCAGTCGCTGCCGGTGGCGCAGGCCGCGCGGAACGAGGCGCGCACCCGGTCCTGGTCGTCCGGGTGGCTGCCGAGGATGAATTTCTCCAGCGGCGTGCCGGTGTTGACCTCTTCGTCGGGCACGCCAAACAGCGCGGCCATGTTCAGGTCGGGCAGCACCAGGTCGTTGGCGATGTCGTAGTCCCAGGTGGCGATGTTGGCCGCCTCCAGCGTGGAGGCCAGGCGCTCGCGCGTCTGGCGCAACTGCCGCTCGGCCGAGGTGCGCTCCACCGAGGCCCAGATGCGCTCGGCCACGTCCTGTGCCAGCTCGACCTCTTGCAGCGCCCAGCGGCGCGGCTCGGTGTGCGCCAGGAACAGGTAGGCCACCAGGCTGTCGTGCTTGACCAGCGGCACCAGCGCCAGGGAGCGGATGCGCTGCTCTGTGCAGAAGGCGGTGACCTCGCCGTTGAACGGGTGGCCCGGCTGCTGCACGTCGTGGATCACCACGGCGCGCCCGGCGCTCAGCTCGGCCAGCATGCGCGGCGAGCTGGCCAGGGTCTCGCGCCGGCCTTCCAGGTCCGGGCTGCGGCCATCGGTGAAGGCTGCGGTAATGCGGGCCGGGCCGCTGCTGCGGTCCAGCTCGGCATAGCCGACCTGCGCGATCTGCAACTGCGCGCCCAGCAGCTCGGATGCCAGGCGCTTGACCACGTCCGGGTCGGCCAGCAGGCGCAGCCGGTCGCCCAGCTGCAGCTGGAAGGCCAGCAGGCGCTCGGTGAAGATCTTGCCGGTGGTCTCCGTGCAGTTGCAGACCACGCCGGCCACGCGGCCTGCTCGGTCGTGGATAGGTACGTAGGAGAACGAGAAATGCGTCTCTTCCGGGTAGCCGTGGCGGTCGGGCATGGTGAAGCGGACATCGTCCATATGCACCGTCTCGCCGGCATGGCTGCGGTCCATCACCGGGCCCACATCGTCCAGCGTGTCTGCCCATACCAGCGCATACGGCTTGCCCAGCGCCCACGGGTGCTTACTGCCGCACAGCGGTGCGTAGCCGTCGTTGTAGAGCAGGGTGCGCTCAGGGCCCCAGACGATGAAGCGCGGCTCGCGCGCGGCCAGCATCGTCTCCACCGTGGCACGCAGGGCATCGGGCCACTGCGCCGGCTCGCCCAGCGGTGTGCTGGCCCAGCCGTGGCTGCGCATCAACTTCCCCAGGTCGCCGCCGTCACGCAGGAAATGCAGTGACGCTGCGGCCGCTGGCGGGGCGTCGGTACTGGCCGGGGCAGAGGAGGGCGGGGACTTGTCTTCCAAAGCAGGGCAGAGGGCAGTGGTGGAGTCGGAAGTGTGCGGGAATTATTGCAGGCACACACTTCGGGGATGGCGCCGCAGCTCGCCGGGCACGGGGCGAGACGCTTGATTACATATTTCCCGCCGGTTCCGATCTTCATTCGATATTTAAACCGTACAGTACGGTTTAAATTTTTGCCAGGAGTATTCAATGACTTTGCTCAGCACTTGTCGCCTTGCGTGCGTCGCCGCCATCATGGGCGTTGCGGCCCAGGCGCAGGCGGCTCTTTTCACGTCGTCGGCCTCCAGCGCCGGTTCTGCGTCCAGTGGCAGCGTGTCTGACTCCCTGCGTGGTTCCAGCGACAGCTCGACCGGGGGCGCCAGGACCGCCGAGGGCGACTACCGCGTCACCGATGTCGCGCAAGCCCCCGACCGTGCCGGCATCGCGCGCGTCACCATGCAGGCGGCCGATCCAGAGCAGCGCATCGTGCTGGATCTGCCGCACGCCATCGTCGAGAAGCAGGGCATTGCCCGCGGCGACCTGGTGCATGCACAGCGGCGCGCGTACGGCTTCGAGTTCGCACGCGGCGACACGCGCGAGGCCTTCTACCTGGTGCTGGCCGACGACTGGTACGAAGAACTCGCGGCACGCCCGGTGAGCCTTTGAGGATTGCTCATGCCCTGGTGCTGGCGCTTGGCATGGCTGCGGGCGCCGCGCATGCGCAGTCCGCCTTCTTTTGCGAGCGCAGCCATCCGCTGACGGCGGGCCAGCAAGGCCGGGCGCTGCGCTTTGCGGCCATCGTGCGCGAAGAGCTTGGCGCCTCTGGCAGCGAGGCGGCGCTCATCAGCCGCTCGGGGCTGGATCTGTCGCGCTTTCACATCCGCTATTCGCACACCGCCATTGCCTGGCAGGCCGAGGGCGGCGCATGGTCGGCGCGCCAGCTTTACTACGCCTGCGATGAAAGCCGCCCGCGCATCTACGACCAGGGCCTGGCTGGCTTCACGATGGGTATAGACGACAGCGCGCTGGGCTATATCTCCATCGTGCGGCTGCCATCCGGCGCGGCAGAGGCATTGCGCCAGGCCGCGCTCGACAAGGCGCAGGCGCTGCAATTGCTGGCCGCGCACTACAGCGCCAACGCCTATCCGTTCAGCCTGCGCTACCAGAACTGCAACCAGTGGGTGGTGGAGATGCTGGCCGTGGCCTGGGGCGGCCTGCCCGGCGGCGACGACCTGCGCGCCCGCGCCCAGCAATGGCTGCAGGCCGCGCACTACGCGCCCGAGCCGGTGGATGTCGGCTCGCATGCGCTGATGCTGGCGTCGGTCTTCGTGCCGCTGCTGCACCTGGACGACCACCCGGAGGACGACCGCTACGCGCTCAAGCTCAAGATCAGCCTGCCCTCGACCGTGGAAGCCTTTGTGCGCCAGCGCCTGCCCGATAGCGAGCGCGTCGAGATCTGCCACAACGGCCGGCAGGTGGTGGTGCACCGCGGCTGGGATTCGATTGCTGACGGCTGCATACCGGGCGCGGGTGACCGCGTCATTGCGTTGGACTGAGCTCACTCAAGCGCAGCAGGCGCCGCGCATTGTTCTGCCCCTGATCCTCGTGGTTAGTGTTGAACACCACATGCATTTGCGCCACCGAGGCCTCCAGCCGGCGCAACTGCGGCAGCAGCGCCGCCAGCTCGGCATCTGAATACTCGTACTGAAAGCGCCCCGATGAGGCACGGTGCGCCGGCGCATTCCAGGTTGCGGCATTGCGGCCGTGCAGGCGCAGCATGGCCAGGTCTGTGCGCGTGGCTTCCCACACCGCGGGCACGCTGTTGGCAAAGCCCGGCGGGCTGTCGACCACCACGTGGGCCGCGCCCAACGCGCGCAGCAGCGCCAGCGTGCGGGCGCGCTGGCCGTCCTCAAACCAGCTGCGGTGGCGGAACTCCACCGCCACCGGCGCGCCGGCCATGCGGTCGATACGCTCTTCCACTAGCGCCTCGCCCCGGCGCCCGGCCTGCACCCAGGGCGGGAACTGAAACAGCACCGCACCCAGCTTGCCCGCCCCATGCAGCGGCAGCAGCGCCTGGCGAAAGCGGTGCCACAGCTCATCGCGCACCTCGCCCGGCAGGGCGCCGTAACTGAGCGGCGCGGCCGGGTCGGGTAGGGCGGCACGCAGATCCGCCGGCAGCGCGGCCGGCATGGCGCCATGGCCGGTGAAGAGGCGAAACGCCTTCACATCAAACACAAAGCCCGGCGGCGTGCGCTCGGCCCACAGCCGCGCGTTGCGGGCCGAGGGCAGGGCGTAGTAGCTGGAATCCACCTCGACCATGGAGAACTGCCCGGCGTAATGCCGCAGCCGCGCCTCCGGCGTGCGCACCGTGGGCGGGTAGAAGCGGCCGCAGGCGATCAGCGTGGGATCGGTCCAGGAGGCGGTACCGACAAGAATGGGCATGCGCTGGATGCGTTGTCTGGATGGATATACAGTATGCATTCCACGCCCATGACTACGCAACGTCCCCTCTCCGAAGCCGCCCAGGCCGCCTTCGCCACCCTCAATGACCGCCAGCATGAGGCCGTCTGGCACGGCCTGGAGGCTGGCAGCGCTGCACCGGCCGCGCCATTGCTGGTGCTGGCCGGTGCGGGTTCGGGCAAGACCATGGCGCTGGCGCACCGGGTGGCCAACCTGGTATTGCACGGTGCCGATCCGCAGCGCATCCTGCTGCTGACCTTCTCGCGCCGCGCGGCGGCCGAGATGGAGCGGCGCGTCGGCCAGGTGCTGGCGCGGGTGTTGAACCTCAACAGCACCGCGCCGCCTGCGCTGCCCTGGGCCGGCACCTTCCATGGCATTGGCGCGCGGCTGCTGCGCGAATACGCGGCGCAGATCGGCCTGGACGAGAGCTTCACCATCCACGACCGCGGCGACGCAGAAGACCTGATGGGCATCGTGCGGCACGGGCTAGGCCTGTCGTCCAGCACCAAGCGCTTTCCCATGAAGGGCACCTGCCTGTCGATCTACTCACGCTGCGTCAACACCTGCGCGCCGCTGGCCGAGGTGCTGCAGACCGCCTTCCCCTGGTGCGCCGAATGGGAGGTGGAGCTCAAGCGCATGTTCGGTGCCTATGTAGAGGCCAAGCAGCAGCAGAACGTGGTCGACTACGACGATCTGTTGCTGTTCTGGTCCGACATGGCGGCCGATGCCGGGCTGGCGCAGGCGCTGTCCGAGCGCTTCGACCACATCCTGGTGGACGAGTACCAGGACACCAACCGGCTGCAGGCGTCCATCCTGCTGGGCATCAAGCCCGAGGGCCGGGGCCTCACCGTGGTGGGCGACGACGCGCAGTCGATCTACTCCTTTCGCGGTGCCACGGTGCGCAACATCCTGGACTTCCCCGCGCAGTTCACGCCGCCCGCGCGCATCGTCACGCTGGACCGCAACTACCGCTCGCTGCAGCCCATCCTTGATGTGTCCAACGCCGTCATCGGCCGCGCCGCCGAAGGCCACCCCAAGCGGCTGTGGACGGATCGCCCCGGCAAGCGCCGCAGTCAACTGGTGGTCGTGCCCGACGAGGCACAGCAGGCGCGCTGGGTCGCCGACCGCGCGCTGGCGCTGCGCGAAGGCGGCTTGAAGCTCACCTCGCAAGCCGTGCTGTTCCGCGCGTCGGACCACAGCGCGGCGGTAGAGCTGGAACTGGCGCGGCGCAACATCCCCTTCGTGAAATTTGGCGGCCTCAAGTTTCTGGAGGCCGCACACGTGAAAGACCTGCTGGCCGTGCTGCGCTTTGTGCAAAACCCGCGCAGCCGGCTGGCGGGCTTTCGCGTGCTGCAGCTGATGCCCGGCCTGGGCCCGACCACCGCCACGCGCATCCTCGACGCGATGGAGGCCGCCACCGATCCGGCCGCCGCTGTGGCTGCCTTCAAACCCAAGGCCGCACTGGCCGGCGACTGGCCCGCCTTTGCCGCGCTGTACGCGGCACTGCGCGATCCGCAGCAACAGGCCTGGCCCGGCGACCTGGAACAGGCCCTGGCCTGGTACCTGCCGCACCTGGAACGCCTGCACGACGACGCCGCTCCGCGCCGTGCCGATCTGGAGCAGTTGGTGCGCCTGGGCGGCGGCTATGCCTCGCGCGAGCGCTTTCTGGCAGAACTCACGCTGGACCCGCCCGAGTCCAGCAGCGACCAGTCCGGCGTGCCGCTATTGGACGAGGACTACCTGATCCTCTCCACCATCCACTCGGCCAAGGGGCAGGAGTGGGCCTCGGTCTCGGTGCTCAACGTGGTCGATGGCTGCATCCCCTCCGACATGGCCACCGGCAACAGCGCCGACATCGAGGAAGAGCGCCGCCTGCTCTACGTCGCCATGACCCGCGCGCGCGAACACCTGCACCTGCTGGTGCCGCACCGCTTCTACGTCACCCAGCAGGCCGCGCGCGGCGACCGGCACATGTACGCGGCGCGCACCCGCTTCATCACCGAGCGCGACGTGCTGGATTTTGATCAGGTGTTCTGGCCACCGCCCGAGGCCGCGGGGCCGGCTGCGCGGCCCGCGCCGAGCCTGCCGATCGGGGTGCGCGAGCGTTCGCGCGCGGCGTGGGATTGAAGGCCATGTCCTGCACGGATTCGAGCGGTGGCGCAGGTGCCGCAAGGCGCAGGCCCGTGCCATGATGGCGCCATGTCATCCGACACCCTGCAACTGCACATTGCCCCGCACGGCTGGACCGCCGATGCGCCGGGTGAGCTGAGCCTGCTGGAGGCCGCGGCCTTTGCTGGCATCGAGCTGCCCAGCTCCTGCCGCAACGGCACCTGCCGCGCCTGCATCTGCCTGCTGCAGGCCGGCGCCGTGCGCTACGAGATTCCCTGGCCCGGCCTGAGCGTGGACGAAAAACGCGAAGGCTATGTGCTGCCCTGCGTGGCCCATGCCACGGCCGACGTGACGCTGCTGGTACCGGGCGCGGTGCAGGCTGGCGAATCCGCTGTTCCCCCACTTTTGAAAGGCATGGCATGAACACCCGAGCATTGGCTTTTCTTCTTCTGCCGCTGTGTCTGGGCGCCGCGCGCGCCGAGACCATTGGCGAGGTCGACACCGTCTTCAAGCTGATCGGCCCGGACCACAAGATCGTGGTCGATGCCTATGACGACCCCAAGGTGCAGGGCGTGACCTGCTATGTCTCGCGCGCCAAGACCGGTGGCGTAAAAGGTGCGCTGGGCGTGGCAGAGGACAAAGCCGAGGCAGCCATTGCCTGCCGCCAGGTGGGCCCGATCAGCTTTGTCGGCAAGCCGCTGCCGGTGCAGGAAGAGGTGTTCTCCGAGCGCATGTCGCTGCTGTTCAAGCGGCTGCGCGTGGTGCGCATGGTCGACAAAAAGCGCAACACCCTGGTCTACCTGACCTACTCCGACCGCGTGGTCGAGGGCTCGCCGCAGAACGCGGTGGCGGCGGTCGAGGTCGGCCCGGGCGTGGTGATACCGGTGAAGTAAGCATGACCCGCTTCGTCGATGTGCCCACCATGTCCCACTTGGTGCAGGACATCGGCGTGACGCGCTTCATCGGCGAGCTGGCCGACGCCATCCAGGAAGACTTTCGGCACTGGACGGACTTTGACAAGTCGGTGCGTGTGGCCAACCACTCGGCCATCGGCGTGATCGAGCTGATGCCGGTGTCCAACGCCAAGCGCTATGCCTTCAAGTACGTCAACGGCCACCCCAGCAACACCGCGCGCGGCCTGTACACGGTGATGGCCTTTGGCGTGCTGGCCGAGGTCGACACCGGCTACCCGGTGCTGCTGTCTGAGCTGACCATTGCCACCGCGCTGCGCACCTGCGCCACCTCGCTGGTGGCGGCGCGTGCATTGGCGCGGCCGGGCGCGCGCCGCATGGCGCTGATCGGCAACGGCGCGCAAAGCGAGTTCCAGGCGCTGGCCTTTCACAGCCACCTGGGGATTGAAGAGGTCGCCGCCTATGACGTGGACCCCCACGCCACCGACAAGCTGGTGCGCAACCTCGCGGCCTATCCGGCGCTGAAGATCATCCGCGCCGGCTCCACCGCAGAGGCGGTGCGCGGCGCCGACATCGTCACCACCGTCACCGCCGACAAGGCCTACGCCACCATCCTCACGCCCGACATGGTCGAGCCCGGCGTGCACATCAATGCCGTGGGCGGCGACTGCCCCGGCAAGACCGAGCTGCATGCCGACGTGCTGCGCGGCGCGCGCGTGTTTGTCGAGTACGAGCCGCAGACCCGCGTCGAAGGCGACATCCAGCAACTGCCGCGCGACTTCCCCGTGCTTGACCTGTGGCGCGTGCTGGCCGGCACCGAGCCGGGCCGCCAGAGTGCCGAGCAGGTGACCGTGTTCGACTCGGTCGGCTTTGCGCTGGAGGACTACTCGGTGCTGCGCTACGTGCACCAGCAGGCCACGGCGCGCAAGCTGGGCGTGGAGGTGGAACTGGTGCCCTGGGCCGACGACCCGAAGGACCTGTTCCGCCACACCCGCAAGGGCGCAGCGCGCGTTGCCATCCGGCGCGTGGCCTGAGTGTTGCTAGCTAATTAATAGCTATAAGCCCAGGTGGTTATTGGGCTAGAGGCCAAAAACACTAAGAATTTCCCAGCGCCCGGTTCAGGGATGGTTGGACGATCTCGATCCAGTACCCATCCGGGTCCAGGATAAAGGCCACATCCTTCATCTTGCCCTGCTCGGGCCGCTTCTTGACCACAACAGCGTTCTCGTCAAACCACTGCACGGCGGCCGCCAGATCGGGCACGGCGAAGCAGATATGGCCAAAGCCCTGCGGCTGCGCGTTGCCGTCGTGGTACTTGAAGGCCGGGTCGTTCTCCGTGCCCCAGTTGTGGGTCAGCTCCAGCACGCCGCGCTGCGAGAAGGTGTATTCGGTGCGCGCGCCGGTGTCCTCGGGCACTGCGTCCGCTTCATCGGGACGCGCCAGGAAGTAGAGCGAGAACTGCATCTCGGGGAAGTCCAGCTTGCGCAGCACGCGCATGCCCAGCACATGCGTGTAGAAGGCCAGTGACACGGCTGGGTCTTTGACGCGCAGCATGCTGTGGTTGAAGACAAAGCCGCGTGTGGCGGCCGGCGCCTCGGCGGCGACGCCGGGGTGGTGTTCGGTGGTGAAGCTCATGGTGCGCTGTGGCTCGGCAAGGGAGAAAGCCCGTGATGATGCCGCACCATCCGTGGGCGCGCAGGATGCCGCGCTATAAACGCCCGTCCCTCCACGCAGGCAGAGAACACTTCTTGCGTGAGGGCTGCCACCACGCACGCCACCCACCACCATTGCCACGCCATGCTGACCTTGACGACCCCGACGTTCTCGCGCTCCACCGGCCTGCTGTCCGAGGCCGGCGGCCCCGATCCGGCCGCCGTGCAGCAGGACCCGCTGCTGGCCCGCGGGCTGCGCGTGCTGGCGGCAGCTACCCGCGCGGAGATGTTCCAGGGCGCCTTGGCCGAGCGCCTGCCGCTGTTGCGGCAACAGCAGGCCCAGGTGCAGGAACTGCAGCCGGCCCTGTGGGCGCGCGTGCGTGCCGGCGGCATGCCGGGGACCGAGCAGTCGCGCTGGGTGGCGCGGCTGGCGCAGCAACTGCAGCTGGCGGTGCATGCCGGCTTCAAGCGCGCCGCGGTGGATGGCAGCGAGGCCCGTGGCCTGTTCGTGCGCCAGCGCCCCACGGTCGAGGCCCTGGCCCTGGCGCTGGACAGCGGCTGGCAGCTCGCCAGCCTGCATGCGCGCAGCTACAGCGCGCTGCCGCGCGGTTTCTGGGCCGACTGCCATCGCCTGTTTGCCTATGCGGCGGCGCAGGGCTGTGACGACAAGACGCCGATTGCCGGGCTGCCCGCGCCGGGCGAAAGCTACCGCCGCCTGCTGCTGCTGGGCGTGACCGGCAGCAACCGCTACGAGGCCGACCATCTCGCCATGCTGCTGGAGCTGGTGGAAGAGCAGGCGCCGCAGCTGTCCATCGCCTTGCTGCCGCGCGCGGCCCAGGAGCAGGGCGCCTTCGTGCTGCAAGAGACCGCCGACGCCCCGCCGATGTTCGGCCGGGAGCTGCCCGGGCCAGACGCCGCCGGCCCCTGCCGTGTGCTGCAGCTCGAGCGCGTGCTGCAGTCCCTGCAGCGCAGCATCGATGCGCAGCAGAACGCGGCCGTGCCTTCGTCGCGCCGGCTGCAGCTCTACCAGCGCGTGCAGCAGGAGTGGACCGCGCCGGCCCAGCGCCGCCACGCGCGCCGCCGCCATGCGGGCGAGAGCCGGGTCGAGCTGATCAGCACCATGCCCGGTTGCTGGGAGCGCATAGAGCGCGACTACGGGCAGTGCACCGACCCGGCCTGGGCGCAGCGCTTCTCAGGCGCCACCGATACCGCACCGGACATGCCGCCGCCCGCATCCGAGGACGAGGCGGTGCCCGCGCTGCTGGCGATCTCCAACGTCAGTGATTCAGGCCTGCTGCTGCAGGGCGAGTCCGACAGCCAGTCCTTGATGTCCGGCGAGCTGGTGGCCTACCGGCAACTCGACAAGCCGTGGCGGCTGGGCCTGATCCGCTGGGTTGATTTCCGCGTCGAGTCGCTGGTCACGCTGTGCGGCATCGAATATGTGGGCGGCGCCCCCGAGGCGGTGATGTTCACCCCGGTCACCTCGCAGACCGCAGGCGCCTACCAGCAGGCGCTGCGGCTCAAGGGGCGCAATATGGTGGTGGTGGCCGGGCGCTACTTCCAGCCCCTGCGCGAGTTCCTGTTGGGCGATGCGCAGGCGGTGCAGCGCATGCGGGCGGTGCGGCTGGTGCTGCAGTCGTCGCGCTACCAGGTGATTGAGTACCAGCTGGACGGATTGGAAGAGGGCTGAGCCCCCTTCCGTCAGGCCGCCTGCGCCGCAGCCTCGGCGATACGCGACGCCAGGTGCGCCAGCGCCTCTTCCACCTGGTCTACCAGCACCAGGCACAGGTCGCCCGGCGCCAGCCGCGCCAGCGCGCTGTCGATGGCGATGAACTCGCCGCGGATCTCTTCGACGTGGGTAGTGCGCTTGGCGCCCACCAGGCCTTGGCGCAGCAGGGCCGTCACCTCGCCGTCGGCGCGGCCGCGCTGGGCCGCGTCCTGGTACAGGATCACCTCGTCAAAGGCTTCGCCCAGGATCACGGTCTGCTCGCGGATGTCTTCGTCGCGCCGGTCGCCGGCGCCGCTGATGACGACGGAGCGGCGCTTGGCCGGCATGGCCTCTACGGCGGCCACCAGGGCGCGCATGGCGTCGGGGTTGTGGCCGTAGTCGGCGATCACGGTGGCGCCGCGGTAGTCCATCACGTTGAAGCGGCCGGGGGCGTTGCTGCTGTCGTTGACGAAGCTGGCCAGCCCGTTGCGGATCACGTCCCAGCCCAGGCCCAGCGCCCAGGCGGCAGCCACGGCGGCCATGGCGTTCTCCACCTGGAAGCGGATGGCGCCGTGGCGGGTCAGCGGGATGTCGCGCAGCGATACGGTCTCACGCCACGAGCCTTCGGCCGCCACCAACTGGTCTTGGTCGATGTAGAGCGTGCGCCGGCCCTGGGCGCGGTGCGTGGCCATCACCGGGTTGAAGCGGTCGGCGGCAAAGAAGATCACGTCGCCCGGGCAGCTGTTGGCCATGGCAGCGACGATGGGGTCGGCCGCGTTCAGCACCGCATAGCCCTTGGGCGCCACGTTCTGCACGATCACGCGCTTCAACACCGCCAGGTCTTCCACCGTGGTGATGTAGTTCAAACCCAGATGGTCACCCGCGCCGATGTTGGTGACCACCGCCACCTGGCAGTGGTCAAAACCCAGGCCTTCGCGCAGCACGCCGCCGCGCGCCACCTCGAACACGGCTGCGTCTACATCGGGGTGCAGCAGCACGTTGCGTGCGCTCTTGGGGCCGCTGCAGTCGCCGCTGTCGGTTTGGCGGCCGTCCACGTAGACGCCGTCGGTATTGGTCATGCCCACGCGCAGGCCACGGCCGGCCACCATGTGCGCGATCAGGCGCGTGACCGTGGTCTTGCCGTTGGTGCCGGTGACGGCCACCACCGGAATGCGGCCGTCGTCGCCCGGGGCGAACAGGCGCTCGATCATGGCGTCGCCCACGGCGCGCGGCTTGCCGTAGGAGGGCGAGGTGTGCATGCGCAGGCCGGGCGCGGCGTTGACCTCGACGATGCCGCCGCTTTGCTCTTCGAGCGGCTTGAGCACGGTTTCGCAAACCACGTCGACGCCGCAGATATGCAGGCCCACCATCTGCGCCGCAGCCACGGCGCGCGCGGCCACGTCGGGGTGCACGTCGTCGGTCACGTCGGTGGCGGTGCCGCCGGTGGACAGGTTGGCGTTGTTGCGCAGCACCACGCGCTGGCCGGTGGCCGGCACCGATTCAGGCTGCAGCCCCTGCGTGGACAGGCGCAGCACGGCGATGTCGTCAAAGCGGATCTTGGTCAGCGACGTGCTGTGGCCCTCGCCGCGGCGCGGGTCGCGGTTGACCGCATCGACCAGTTCGCGCACCGTGTGCACGCCGTCGCCAATCACCTGCGGCGGGTCGCGGCGCGAGGCGGCGACCATCTTGTCGCCCACCACCAGCAGGCGAAAGTCATAGCCCGGCAGAAAGCGTTCGACGATCACGTCACCGTACTCGGCCGCCGCCTTGAAGGCGATGTCCATGTGCTCGCGGTCCATCAGGTTGACGGTCACGCCCTTACCCTGGTTGCCGTCCTGCGGCTTGACGACCACCGGCAGGCCGATCTCCAGCGCGGCGGCCCAGCCGTCCTCGGCCGAATGCGCGGGGCGGCCCAGCGGCACGGGCACGCCGGCGGCATGCAGCAGCTTCTTGGTCAGGTCCTTGTCTTGCGCGATGGATTCGGACACGGCGCTGGTGCTGTCCAGCTCGGCTGCCTGGATGCGGCGCTGGCGCGAGCCCCAGCCAAACTGCACCAGGCTGCCCTGGGTCAGGCGCCGGTAGGGAATGCCGCGCGCCACGGCGGCATCAACGATGCAGCCGGTGCTGGGGCCCAGGCGCTCGGACTCGTCCAGCTCGCGCAGCTCGGCAATGGCGGCCTGCACGTCAAACGGGGTGTCGGCCACGGCCGACTCGATCAGCGCATGCGCCAGCGCGAAGGCGCGGCGGCCCACGGCCTCTTCGCTGTACTGCACGATCACCTGGTGCACGCCGGCATCAGGCGTATCGGCAATGCGCATGAAGGTGACCGGGCAGCCAGCCTGGGCTTGCAGCGTGAGCGCGGCAATGCCCAGCACCACGGCCAGCGATACCTCGCCGGCCTGGCCGGCATGGCGCAGCGCGCCGATGGAGGGGAAGCGTGCGCGCACGCGCTGCTCAAAGCCGGGCAGTTGCGTGATGTTGCATTCGTCCGGGCGGCAGCTGACGATGGCTTCGATCGAGGTGTGGCGGCTCCAGAGGTTGGGGCCGCGCAGGGCGCGAATGCGGGAGATGTCCATCCGTGGGGCTCTTTCTCTTGGCGTCTGGCCGGGGCGCTCAGGCCAGGGCTGCGGTGGTGGTGACAGGGGCGGCGGTGGGCAGCAGCGGCAGGCCGGCTTCGCCCTCGAAGGCCTGCAGGCCGGCGCCGATGAGTTGCGGCGCAATGCCCAGTGCCCAGGCGGTGGCCACGGCGGCCAGCAGGGCCTCGTCTGGCAGGGCACCATGGCGTGTGCGCCAGGCGTCCAGCGGGCCCAGGCCGGACAGGGGCACGTCCTGGCTGTCCGACACCAGGGCCACGCGGCCATTGCGCAGCACCACGGCGCGGCCGCCGCTGGCGCAATGCGCCACCACGGCCGGTGCGGCCGGGTCGCAGGCGTAGAAGACCACCTCGCCGTCGCACAGCGGGGCCAGCTCTGCCACCTCGGGCACTTCGGCGTTGAGCACGGCCGCGCCATCGGCCAGCACCACGTCGACTTGCGTGCGCAGCACCTTGTGCATGTGCTTGGGGGTGTGCACGTCGAAATAGGCCAGCGCCTCGATGCCGTCGAAGTCGGTCACCACGCCGACCTGGCAGCGGTCATAGGCCAGGCCGTCGCGCAGGATGGAAGACGCGGGGTTCTCCAGCACCGCCACCTGCACCGTGCTGTTGATCAGCAGGCGCTCGCCGGCCTGCCAGTGGGTGCCGTCGGCGGTGTCGACGCGGCGCCGGTCCAGGAACAGGCCGTCCTTGCAGGCCAGGCCGGTGCGGCGGCCGTCCAGGTGGCACAACCAGGCCACCAGCCGGCCGATGGCCGCGTTGTGGCGCGTGCCGGCAATGCCCACCAGCGGGATGCGGCCGTTGTCGCCTTCGGCAAACAGGTGGTCGCAAATGGCGCGGCCGACCGGTCGCGGCTGGCCTTGCGTGGGCTTCAGGTGCATCAGCAGGCCCGGGCCGGCATTGACCTCGACGATGGCGCCGGCCTGTGCCTGCAGCGGCTGGCGGATGTCGCGCGCCACCAGGTCGATGCCGGCAATGTCCAGGCCCACCACGCGCGCGGCCAGGGTGACCGCGTGCGCGACCTCGGGGTGCACGTCTTCGGTGCAGTCGATGGACATGTTGCCGGTGCGTTGCACCGACACCTTGCGGCCGGCCTCGGCAATGCTGTCGGGCGTCAGGCCCTGGCGGCGCAGCTCGAGCTGCACCGCGCCGTCGTTGACGTCGATGGTGGTGAGCGGGAACTGGTGCTCCCAGCCACGGCGCGGGTCGGTGTTCATTTGCGAGTCGATTAGCGCGGCCAGGGTGGACACGCCGTCGCCGGTCACATGCACCGGCTCGCCGCGCGTGGCCGCCACCACCTTGCCGCCCACTACCAGCAGGCGGTGCTCGGCGCCCTGGATATAGCGCTCGACGATCACGCCGCTGCCTTCGCGCTCAGCCAGGGTGAAGGCGGCCTCGACGTCGGCCTGCAGGCGCAGGTCCAGCGTCACGCCGCGTGCGTGGTTGCCGTCCGATGGTTTCACCACCACCGGCAGGCCGATTTCCACTGCAGCCTCCCAGGCAGCCGCGGCGCTGTCGACCAGGGCGCCCTCGGGCACCGGCACGCCGCAGGAGGCCAGCATGGACTTGGTCAGGTCCTTGTCGGCGGCAATGCTTTCGCCAATGGCGCTGGTGCGGTCGGTCTCGGCCGTCCAGATGCGGCGCTGGCGGCAGCCGTAGCCGAGCTGCACCAGGTTGCCGCCATTCAGGCGGATATGCGGGATCTTGCGGTCGGCCGCAGCGGTGACGATGCAGTCGGTGCTGGGGCCCAGAAAGGATTCGTCGATCTGCGTGCGCACCCGCGCCACGGCGGCTTGCACGTCAAAGGGCTGGTCGTTGATGGCCGCCATGAGCAGGGCCAGGCCTTCGGCCAGGGCGACGCGGGCGGTGGCCTCGTCCTGCGCGCGGAACACCATGCGGTAGATGCCGCTGGTGGTGGTTTCGCGGGTCTGGCCAAAGGTGGTGGGCATGCCGGCCAGGTTCAGCAGCTCGATGATCACGTGCTCCAGCACATGGCCCATCCAGGTGCCGCCCTCCAGCCGCTGCAGGAAGCCGCCGCGCTCACCAACGCCGCAGGTGTGCTCGATCAGCGCCGGCAGCCAGGCGGTGAGCCGCTGGTTGAAGCCGGGCAGGATGTGCGAGGGGAACTGCTCCAGCTCGCCGAGGTCGAGCCAGACCTCCAGAACTTCCCGGTAGGTCCAGATATTGGAGCCGTGCAGGTAGTTGACGCGCAGGATGCGGATGTCGTTCTTGGGTTGCATGTGACTATGGTCTGAAGCTTGGACGGGGGTGTCAACCGGGCCATTCTGGGGTGCTGCGTTGCAACACGGTTGGCCGGAGGAGTCAGGGCAGTACAGAAGGCCCGGGGGATTGGGTGAAAATCGCCTGTCGGCGCGTTGCGCCGGCCGCCGCGGCGGACCGCACGCGACCACTTGAAAAATGCAACATCCTGATTCTGTCGATGCTTCCGAAATAAGGTCTGGCCACCGCCGGGCCGGTGCGCTGGAAAAGGTCGCAAGTGATGAGAACGTATTGGCCAGCGTTCCGGTTGACCTCGACAACGCCCTTCGTTTCGCCAGCGGCCGGCTGGTGCTGACCGCGCGGCGGCTGCTGGCGGCCGAGCCGGGCGAGCAAAGCTGGCGCGAATGGGCCCTGCGCCCGGGCCTGGCGCTGCGCCTGGCCGACCACGGCGGCGTGGGCTCGCTGGAACTGGTCGATGACCAGGGCCGGCTGGCCGTCTGGCGCTTCACCATGGCCTTGCACGTGCAGGCGGTGGACCTGGTCGAGCGCTTCGAAGCGCTGCAGGCCGGGGCCGTGCCCGCTGCCGTCGTGGCCGATGCCGCCGACGAAGACGACGACGTCGAGGCCACGCCGCCCTCCACCTGGGTGCTGCTGCGCCTGTGGCGCTTTGCCCGGCCCTACCGCTGGCGGCTGCTGGCGGGCTTCTCGCTTACCTTGGCCTCGACCGCGGCCACGCTGGTGCCGCCCTACCTGACCATCCCGCTGATGGACGATGTGCTGATCCCGTTCCAGAACGGCCAGGAGATCGCGCCGCACCGCGTGGCGCTGTACCTGGGCGCGCTGCTGGCCTCGGCGCTGGTGGGCTGGGGCTTGAGCTGGGCGCGCACCTATCTGCTGGCGCTGGTGTCCGAGCGTATCGGCGCCGACCTGCGCACGGCGACCTTCGAGCACCTGCTGCAACTGTCGCTGGAGTACTTTGGCAGCAAGCGCACCGGCGACCTGATGGCGCGCATCGGCGCGGAAACCGACCGCATCAACGTCTTTCTGTCGCTACATGCGCTGGATTTCGCCACCGACGTGCTGATGATGGTGATGACGGCGGTCATCTTGTTCTCCATCAACCCCTGGCTGGCGCTGGCCACGCTGCTGCCGCTGCCGCTGATCGCCTGGATGATCCACCTGGTGCGCGACCGCCTGCGCACCGGCTTCGAGAAGGTCGACCGTGCCTTCTCCGAAGTCACCAACGTGCTGGCCGACACCATTCCCGGCATTCGCGTGGTCAAGGCCTTTGCCCAGGAAAAGCGCGAGGGCCAGCGCTTTCGGGCGGCCAACCAGCGCAACCTGGAGGTGAACGACCGCATCAACCGCACCTGGTCGCTGTTCACGCCCACGGTATCGCTGCTGACCGAAATCGGCCTGCTGATGGTCTGGGGTTTTGGCATCTGGCTGGTGGCGCACCAGCAGATCACGGTCGGCGTGCTGACCGCCTTCCTGGCCTATATCGGGCGCTTCTACACGCGGCTGGATTCCATGAGCCGCATCGTCTCGGTCACGCAAAAAGCGGCGGCCGGCGCCAAGCGCATCTTCGACATCCTGGACCATGTCTCCAACGTGCCGGAGCCCGCCAACCCGGTGTCCCTGCCCACCACGCAGGGCGCGATCCGGCTGCGCAACGTGGGCTTTCGCTACGGCAGCCGCGCCGTCATTCGCGGGCTGGACCTGGATATCCGCCCGGGCGAGATGATCGGTCTGGTCGGCCACAGCGGCTCGGGCAAGAGCACGCTGGTGAACCTGATCAGCCGCTTCTATGACGTGAGCGACGGCGCGATCGAGGTCGACGGCGTCGACATCCGCCGCCTGCGCCTGGCCGACTACCGGCGCCACATCGGCCTGGTGCTGCAGGAGCCGTTTCTGTTCTTCGGCACCATTGCCGAGAACATCGCCTATGGCCGGCCCGAGGCCAGCCGCGCCGAGATCGTCGCCGCCGCGCGCGCCGCCCATGCGCACGACTTCATCCTGCGGCTGCCGCTGGGCTATGACTCGATGGTGGGTGAGCGCGGCCAGGGCCTGTCGGGCGGCGAGCGCCAGCGCATCAGCATTGCGCGCGCGCTGCTGATCGATCCACGCATCCTGATCCTGGACGAGGCCACCTCGGCCGTGGATACCGAGACCGAGAAGGAAATCCAGCGCGCGCTCGACAACCTGGTGCAGGGCCGCACCACCATCGCCATTGCCCACCGCCTGTCCACCCTGCGCAAGGCCGACCGCCTGGTGGTGATGGACCGCGGCGAGGTGGTCGAGGTCGGCCCGCACGATGAGCTGATGGCCAAACAGGGCGCCTATTGGCGGCTCTACCAGGCGCAGGTGCGGCGGGTGGATGCCGATGATCTGGAAGACCGCGAGCTGCTGCCGCCTGCTGATCTGCATTCCAGCCACCCGGCAGGAGGTTCTTGAAATGAGCGTTGCCATCGACTTCACCCTGGCCCGCGACGCCTTCGGCCGCCTGCTGCTGACCGATGCCGCCGGCAGCGTCGTCGTCGTGCCGGTGCGGGCCTTCCCGCTGGGCGCGCCGGACGAATGCCTGTCCCTGGTTGGCACCGAGGACGGCCGCGAGCGCGCCTGGCTAGCCCGGCTGGATGTGCTGCCGTCCGAGGCGCGCGCCCTGGTCGAGGAAGACCTGGCCGGCCGCGAATTCATGCCCGAGATCCAGCGCCTGCTGGCCGTATCCACCTACGCCACGCCCAGCACCTGGGAGGTCGAGACCGACCGCGGCCCGGCGCGCCTGGTGCTCAAGTCCGAAGACGACCTGCGCCGCCTGCCCGACAACGGCCTGCTGGTGCTGAGCGGCGAAGGCCTGCACTTTCGCATTCGCGACCGCTTCGCGCTGGACCGCGCCTCGCGCCGCATGCTGGATCGATTTTTATAAGAAAAGTGGCTCTAGCCCAGGTGTGGCCTGGGCTTATCGCTACTTATTTTGTAGCTACCTGTTGACTGTTCGCACCTGAAAGACGCTGCCATGCCCCGTTCCGCCCTTGTCCTGTTCTCCGGCGGCCAGGATTCCACCACCTGCCTGGCCGACGCGCTGACCCGCTACGAGCGGGTCGAAACCGTCGGCTTCGACTACGGCCAGCGCCACCACATCGAGCTGGATGCGCGGCTCAATGTGCTGCGCGAGCTGCGCCACGACTTCCCCGAGTGGCACGCCCGGCTTGGCGACGACCACGTGCTGGACGTCGGCATCCTGGGCCAGATCAGTGACACCTCGCTCACCCGCGACACCGCCTTCCAGATGGAGGCCAGCGGCCTGCCCAACACCTTCGTGCCCGGGCGCAACCTGCTGTTCCTCACCCTGGCCGCCGCGCTGGGCTACCGGCGCGGGCTGGACGTGCTGGTCACCGGCGTCTGCGAAACCGACTACTCCGGCTACCCCGACTGCCGCGACGACACCATGAAGGCGATGCAGATCGCCCTGTCGCTGGGCATGGACCGGCGCCTGCTGGTCGAGACCCCGCTGATGTGGATAGACAAGGCCGAGACCTGGCGCATGGCCGAGCGCCTGGGCGGCACGCGGCTGGTGGACCTGGTGGTCGAGCACACGCACACCTGCTACCTGGGCGACCGCAGCCAGCGCCACGCCTGGGGCTACGGCTGCGGCAAGTGCCCGGCCTGCGAGCTGCGGGCCAATGGTTGGGGGGGGTACCGCGCGGGATAAAACGTATCCGGCGCGTGAAATAGCGCTAAAGATTGGCAGGTATGGGCCGATAGCACTGATACGGCTGTTCTAACCCGGCCGTCCCGACCCCTCTCCGGAGTACCTGCCATGCAAATACCGCCCGCAGACCTTAGCCCCTACCGTCCCCTGAGCCCGACGGTAGGCGTTGCCGCGGCCGGTGCCACCGAGCCCGCGGTTCGCGCGGGCATCACCCAGGCCGATTCCACCAAGGGCCAGGACTTCGTCGGCGCGCCGCAGGGCGCGCGCAGCCCGGACAACAGCCCCTCGTCCTCGACCGAGACGCCCAACCGCGACTGGACTGCGGTGCGCCAGAAGGAAACCGCCAAGGAGCCCGAGGAGCCGCCCAAGGAGCCGATCAGCAAGCAGCTGATCGAGCACATCCAGTCGCTCTGGCGTGCCAGCACGCTGATGGTGGAGATCGCCGAAGAGCAGCAGCGCAAGGCGCACCAGGACGTGCAACTGGGCACGGGCGACGGCAGTGCCGCGCCGGTGGTCTACGCCGACCCGACCAAGGTCAAGCGCACGCTGCCGGCGTCGGAGCTGTAGGGCTTACTTGGCCGGCGCAGGGGCGGCGGGCGCGGCGGCTGCTGCTGCCGCTGCGCGTTCGGCGCGCTGGCGCACGGCCAGGGCGCGGATTTCCTCGAAGCTCACCTTGCCGTCATGGTCGGTGTCGGCCTCGTCGAAGGCATCGCGCAGGCGCGGGAACAGGGCGACCTCTGACTTGCTCAGGTAGCCGTCGCCATCCAGATCCAGCCACTTGAACTGCTTGGCCGCCAGGGCCTCGCCTTTGGTCGCCTGGGCGGCGGGGTCGGGCGATGGGGCGGCGGCGGGCGCGGGCGCCGTGGTGGCCGGAGCCTGGGCGGCAACCGGGCCGGCGGCGGCAAAGGCGGCCAGCAACAACAGGACGTTCAGGCGCAGGGAGGCGGGGGTCATGGACATGTGGGGGGAAAGAACCTGGGTCGCAAAAAGGCTGCAGATCGTGGCACGGAAGCGCGCCGTGCCGGGTAACGCTTCTGCAAAGATAAACAGCAGTGGTCACACGCGCCCGCGAAGGGGCATTGCGGTGCTATTTTTTTAATAGCTTTATGCCCTTGTTGGGCAAGGGCTCAGAGCGGATTTCCTTCAAAACCTCCAGCTCCCGCACCGTGGCCGGGTTGGACACGCCGTGCGTCACATGCCCGGCCGGCACATGGCGCGCGGCGGAGTTGACGTGGCCGGTCTGGTCGTCAAAGAAAAAGTCGGGCTCGAACTCGCGCAGAAAGCTGCCTTTTTCCAGGCCACCGAGGAACATGGCTTCGTCCACCGCGATGTTCCACTGCATCAAGGTGCGGATGGCGCGCTCATGCGCCGGCGCGCTGCGCGCCGTGACCAGCGCAGTGCGTATGCGCATGCCGCCCGCACCGGCCTGCTGCAAGCGGTGCAGGGCCACCAGCAGGGGCTTGAAGGGGCCGTCGGGCAGGGGCACGGCGGCCTTTTCTATCTCGTGTTGCAGGAAGGTCGGCAGGCCTTCGGCTTGGTAGATGGACTCGGCCTCGTCGCTGAACAGCACGGCGTCGCCGTCGAAGGCGATGCGCACCTCGTTCGGGTTGTTGTGGCCGGCCTGGGCCGACTCGGTCAGCACCCGCGCCGCCGGGAAGCCCAGCGCCAGCGCCTCGCGCACGTCTTTCTCGTTGGCCGACAGGAACAGGTGCGCACCCAGCGCCCGCAGGTAGCCAAAGGGCGCGCGGCCCTGGGTGAACACGCCGCGCTCCAGCTGCAGGTTGTTGGCCTTGCTGGAGCGGAAGATGCGCATGCCGCTGACCGGGTCATTGCGCGACAGCATCACCACCTCGACCCGCTTGATGCCGTCGTCGTTGAAGGCCAGCAGCTTCTGCACCAGCGAGAACGCCACGCCGGGTTTGGCCGGCACATCCAGCCGCTCGAACTGCAGCCGCATATAGGCCTTCTCGTCGCCCGCGTCGAACAGCCGGTTTTCTTCTTCCAGGTTGAACAGGGCGCGCGAGGAGATCGCAACTACGAGCTTGTCGTCCAGTGTCAAAGGCATGGTCAACGATCTCCAAAAAAGCTGTCTATCCCAAGGGTGCCGAGCACTACTTCACGAATTGATTCAATTGAATGATCGGCATCAACACCGCCAAAACGATCAGCATCACCACCAGCCCCATGGTCACGATCAGCAGCGGCTCCAGCAGGGTCGCCAACGCCACGGCGCGGCGCTGCACCTCGGCGGAGAGCTGGGCGGCGGCGCGCTGCAGCATCAGCGGCAACTGGCCGGTCTGCTCGCCCAGGCGGGCAAACATCGATACCAGTCCCGGAAAGCGCTTTTTCTGCGCCATGGCCGAGGCCAGCGGCGCGCCCTCGCGCACCAGCACCAGGGCATCCAGCGCATCGGCGCGCATGGCGGTGTTCTGCAGTGTTTCGGCCGCGGCCTGCAGTGCGCGCAGGATGGGCACGCCGGCTGCGGCCAGCATGGCCAGGGTGCTGGCAAAGCGCGCTGCGTTGTAGCCGCGCGCCAGGCGGCCGACGATGGGCAGGGTCAGCCAGGCGGCGTCGATGCGGTTGCGCAGGGCCGGGTTGCGGTAGGCCAGGCGCGCGCCGACCACGATCAGCACCAGTACCAGCAGCATGGCCCAGCCGTAGTGCCGCACCGCGTCGCTGATCGCCAGCATGGCCACGGTCAGAAAGGGCAGGGCGTGCTTGGTGCCGGCAAACACGCTGGCCACCTGCGGCACCACGTAGCTCACCAGAAACAGCACGATGGCAATCGCCACCAGGGTGACGATGGCCGGGTACAGCGCGGCGCCGATCAGCTTGGCCCTGAGCGCCTGGCGCTCTTCCAGGTCGTCGGCCAGGCGCTCCAGCACCAGGCCCAGGTTGCCGGTTTGCTCGCCCGCGCTGATCACGGCCACGTAGATGGGCGAGAACTCGCGCCCGTGCTGCGACAGCGCCTGCCCGAAGCTGGAGCCGGCGTTGACCTCGGCGCGCAGCGCGGCCACCAGGTGGCGCTCGCGGTCCTGCTCGGCCTCGTCGGCCAGCGCGGTCAGCGCGCGCTCCAGCGGCAGGCCGGAGCCGACCAGGCCGGCGAGCTGGCGCGTCCAGATCGCCAGGCCGGTGGAATTGAAGACGCGGCGGCCAAAGGGCCGCGCCATGCCGCCGCCGGCGGCAGCCGCCACCGGCTCGACTGCCAGCGGCACCAGGGATTGGGCGCGCAGCATGCTGCGTGCGGAGCGCGCCGTATCGGCCTCCAGCACCCCTTTGCGGGATTGGCCTTGGGCGTCTAGGGCTTCAAAGGAATAGGCGGGCATGCGGTGCAGATGGCCGCAGGGGGGGGCGGCGCTGGGCGGATTATCGGCCAGCGCCATGAAGGGCCGCGTGCGCGCACCGGGGTTTTGAATGAAATATGCCTCTAGCCCAGGCCCTGCCTGGGCTATTAGCTATGAATTTGATAGTTTCAGGCGCTCGCCGGCTGGGCCGCGCGCACCTGTGCCGCGATCTCCAGCGAGCGCAGCCGCAGCGCCGGGTCGAACACGTCGCAGACCAGCATCAGCTCGTCGGCACCGGTCTGCTCGACCAGCGATTCCAGCCCCTGGCGCACCGTGTCTGGCCCGCCGACCACGCCGATGGCCAGGAAGTCCGCAATCGCCGCGCGCTCTTGCGGCTGCAGTTGCTGCATGAAGCCCTCCACCGGCGGGCGCAGTTTGCCGCGCTGGCCGGTGACGATGCTCAGCACGCGCTGGTAGGTGCTGCTGGCGAGGAATTCGGCCTCGGCGTCGGTGGGCGCGGCGATCATCGGCACGCCTATGGTCACGTAGGGCTTGGCCAGCGTGGCCGAGGGCTTGAAGCGCGCGCGGTACAGATCAATGGCCTGCAGCAGCAAGCGCGGCGCAAAGTGCGAGGCAAAGGCATAGGGCAGGCCGCGCTCGGCCGCCAACTGGGCGCTGAACAGGCTCGATCCCAGCAGCCAGATCGGCACCTGCGTGCCGGCGCCGGGCGTGGCGATCAGGCGCTGGCCGGGCACGGCCGGTGCCAGCAGGCGCTGCAGCTCCAGCACGTCGGCGGGGAAGTCGTCCACCGTCTCGGTGCGGTCGCGCCGCAGCGCGCGCATGGTGGCCTGGTCGGTGCCGGGCGCGCGGCCCAGGCCCAGGTCGATGCGGCCGGGGTACAGCTCGGCCAGCGTGCCAAAGGCCTCGGCCACCACCAGCGGCGCATGGTTGGGCAGCATCACGCCGCCCGAGCCCACGCGAATGCGCTGCGTGCCGCCCGCGATATGGCCGATCAGCACGGCGGTGGAAGAGCTGGCGATGCCCTCCATGTTGTGGTGCTCGGCCAGCCAGTAGCGGGTAAAGCCGAGGGCCTCGACATGGCGCGCGGTGCTGAGGGCTATGGCCAGTGCATCCGCAACGCTGCCGCCCTCGCGGACGGCAACCAGGTCGAGCATGGAGAAGGCGGTTTTGGAGAGGGCGGACATGCGGCCATTGTGGAGGCCCGTCGATACCCTTGCAGCACACCGTGAACTGCGTTTCAGCTAGGGCTCAGTCCCGCGTCACCCGCATTACTTCTTCCATGCTGGTCACGCCTTCTGCCACCAGCCGCTCGCCATCCTCGCGCATCAGCGTCATGCCAGAGGCCTGGGCCGTGTCGCGGATGGTGGCTTCTGCGGTCTGGTTGTGGATCTGCGGGCGGATGGTGTCGTCCACCACCAGCAGCTCGAACACGCCTGTGCGGCCCTGGTAGCCGGTGCGGCCGCAGCTCTCGCAGCCGGTGCCGTGGCAGGCCGGGCAGTACTTGCGCACCAGCCGCTGCGCCAGCACGCCCAGCAGCGAGCTGCTGAGCAAAAAGGGCTCCACGCCCATGTCGGTCAGGCGCGTGATGGCGCTGGCGGCGTCATTGGTGTGCAGCGTGGCCAGCACCAGGTGGCCGGTGAGCGATGCCTGGATGGCGATCTGCGCGGTCTCGAAGTCGCGGATCTCGCCGATCATGACGATGTCCGGGTCTTGCCGCAGGATGGCGCGCAGCGCGCGGGCAAAGGTCAGCTCGATCTTGCTGTTGACCTGCGTCTGGCCAACGCCGGGCAGCTCGTACTCGATCGGGTCTTCCACCGTCATGATGTTGTTGCGGCTGGCATCGAGCCGCGCCAGCGACGAGTACAGCGTGGTGGTCTTGCCCGAGCCGGTAGGCCCGGTCACCAGGATGATGCCGTGCGGCTGCTTGATCAGCCGCTCGAAGCGCGCCAGCACCTCGCCCAGCATGCCGACCGACTCCAGGCTGAGCTTGCTCTCGCTCTTGTCCAGCAGGCGCAGCACCGCGCGCTCGCCGTGCGCGGAGGGGATGGTGGACACGCGCACGTCCACCGCGCGCGTGCCGATGCGCAGCGAGATGCGGCCATCTTGCGGCAGGCGCTTTTCGGAGATGTCCAGGTCGGCCATGATCTTCAGCCGCGAGATCAGCGCCGCATGCAGCGCGCGGTTGGGCTGCACCACTTCGCGCAGCGCGCCATCGACGCGAAAGCGCACGCTGCTGTGGCGCTCGTAGGGCTCGATGTGGATGTCGCTGGCGCCGTCGCGCGCGGCCTGCGTCAGCAGCGCGTTGAGCATGCGGATGATGGGCGCGTCGTCCGACGTTTCCAGCAAGTCCTCGATGGCCGGCAGGTCTTGCATCATGCGCGACAGGTCGGCATCGGACTCCACCTCGCTCACCACGGTGGCGGCGCTGGATTCACCCTGCGCATAGGCGGCGCTGATGCGCTGCGCCAGCGCGGCGTTGTCCAGGCGCTGCAGCGTATCGACCGCATGCTTGCGCAGCACTTCGCCCAGCGCCGTGCCATCGGGCGTGGCGCCGTGCCAGAGCGTCAGGTGCTCGCCATCACTCTCCAGCAGCAACTGATGGGTGCGGGCAAAGGCATAGGGCAGGGGATGACGAGTCATGCCTGTGTGCCTTGCCTCATGGACTTTCCGCCCGTGTTGCAGGATCGCCCGTGGGCGGCAGCGCGCCACGCAGCGGGGCGGGTTGTACCGTGATCGCCGGCGGCATGGGTGGCGGGATCAGCGTGGTGCCGCGGATGCTGTCGTCGCGTGTCGCGGCTTTGGGGGCTACGGTCTGCAGCGATGGCAACACGCCGGTCGCGCTCACGCCTTGCATCACGCTGCTGGCCTCGGGCTGCATGTTCATCTGCAGCCCGCGGATGGCGTCGTAGCGGTCCTGGGCCACGCTGTCGCTGGTGGCAGCGTCGCGGATCACGGTCGGGCGCAGGAAGATCATCAGGTTGGTCTTCTTGCGTGTGCGGCTTTCGTTGCGGAACAAGCCGCCGATCAGCGGCATATCGCCCAGCCCCGGCACCTTGTCCTGGGCCAGCGAATAGTCGTCCGACAGCAGGCCGCCCAGCACCACGATGCTGCCGTTGTCCACCAGCACGTTGGATTCGATCGAGCGCTTGTTCGTGGTAGCGCCGTTGGCGTTGCTGGTGGTGCTGGCATCGATGCTGGAGACTTCCTGGTAGACGGCCATCTTGACCGTGCCGTTCTCGTTGATCTGTGGCTTCACGCGCAGCGTCAGGCCCACGTCCTTGCGCTCCACCGTGGTGAACGGGTTGACCGTGCTGCTGCCCGTGGTGTTGGCGTAGGAGCCGGTGGGAAAGGGCACGGTCTGGCCAATGATGATGCGGGCCTCTTCGTTGTCCAGCGTCAGCAGGTTCGGGGTTGACAGCACATTGGCATCGCCCGTGTTCTGCAAGAAGTTGGCCAGCGCGCCCAGGTAGGACTTGCCGTTGACGGTTGCCGTCGCTGCAATGTTCAGGCCGCTGGCCGGCAGTACGGTGGTGGTGCCGGCGGCGATGCCCAGGGCCAGGTTGACGATGTTGGTGCCGCTCACGCTGGAGTTGTTGCCGATCCCGACGTTGTTGCTCAGCGCCGTCTGCCACTGGATGCCGAACTCGGCCACCTTGTTGGCATTGACCTCGACCACCAGGCTTTCCACCAGCACCTGGGCGCGGCGGCCGTCGAGCTTGTCGATGACGGCGCGCAGCTGCCGGTACTGCGGCTCGCTGGCGGTGATGATGAGCGAGTTGGTCGCCGGGTCGGCCTGGATGGTGCCGCCGGTGGATGGCATGGCGCTGTTGGCAAAGTTCGCCGAGGCGCTGGTGCTCAGGCTTGAGCTGCTGCTGGAGCCACTGCCGCTGCTGCTGGAGCCGCCGAAGCTGCTGGACTGTGGCTGCGACACAGAGCTGGACTGCGGCATGCCGCTGCTGCCGGTCACGCCGCCCGTGCTGCCGCCGGTGGTCGTGCCGTTGTTGGCCGTGAGCGAGGCCAGTGCCGCGCGCAGCGTTACGGCCAGCCGCGTGGCCTCGGCGTTCTTCAGGTAGACCACGTGGATGTTGCCGGCATCGCCATTGCCGCCGTCCTGCGCCGGCTGGTCGAGCTTGGCCACCAGCGAGCGCACCAGCGCCACGCGCGCCGGGTTGGCCGCGCGCAGGATCAGCGCATTGCTGCGCGGCTCGGCGATCAGCGTGGTCTTGAAGGCGTTGTCGGTCTGGCCCTGGGTGGCGGCCGGGGCGCCGGCCACGGGCGTGCCGCCAGTGGCGGCGCTCTGCGTGCCGGTGCCCTCGACCAGCCGCGATATCAGCGGCGCGAGGTCGGTGGCGTTCTGGTAGTGCAGCGGGATCACTTCCACGTCGCTGGCGTTGGACACGTCCATGGACGCGATGATCTTGGCCATGCGCTGCAGGTTCTCTGCGTAGTCGGTGATCACCAGCGAGTTGTTGCCCGGGTTCACGTTGATCGTGTTGTTGGGGCTGATCAGCGGGCGCAGCACCGGCACCAGGTTGTTGGCGTTCTCGAAGTTGAGCTTGAAGATCTGCGTGACGATCTGGTTGCCGGTGACATTGCTGCCGCGCCCGCCAGGCGAGACCGTGACGGCGCCGCTCTGCAGTTTGGCGTCGGCTTCGGGCACTACCTTGTACAGCCCGGCGGCCTCGACCACGGTGAAGTTCTGCAGCCGCAGCGCGGCCAGGAACTGGTCAAAGGCCAGCGCTGGCGGCACCGGGCGCTCGGTCACCAGCGTCATCGTGCCCTTCACGCGCGGGTCCACCACCACGTTGCGGCCGGTGATGGTCGACATGGTGCGGGCCACGGCCTCGATGTCGGCGTTGGCGAAGTTGAGCGTGACCGGCTCGCGCGCGCCGACCGACGGTGGCGCTGCGCCGCGGGCCGTTTGTGCCAGCGCATTTTGCAAGCCAAATGGGGCTGTAGCCAAGGCTACACCTAGGCATGTAGCTATTGAAAGTGTAGCGTTGCGTGCCACGGTGCGCGGAGCCCGAAGCGAAGAGCGCGGCGTGCGATGTGTCATGCGTCAACCCACGGTGATGATGGAGCGGGCGCCCATGCGCCGTCCGATGATGTTCAGAAGATTCGACAGCGCGGCCTCATGGCCGGCCGCGGCCGTGGCCTCGCCCTCGAAGCGCAGGCGCGAGCCGATCCAGCGGCCCTGGCCCGACAGCTGCAGCGCGCCTTCCAGCGTCTGCAGCCCGAGTGTTGGCAGGGTGCCGCCGGCCAGTGCCAGCCGGTAGCTGCCCATGGGCCGCAGCGGCGACAGGCGCGAGGACACCTCGCGCGCATCCAGTTGCGCGCTGCCAGACAGCGTGAGCCGGCCAGAGACGACTTCGACGACCAGCGCATGCGTGCTCAGCGCCAGCGCGCCCTGCGGCTGCAGCGTGTTCCAGGGTGTGCCCAGGCCGCTCAGCAGGGCGGTGGGCCACTGCGAGCTGCCGTCGGCCACCTCGATGCGGGCGCCGCCCCAGCGGGCCATGGCGCGCAGCGCCAGCGGCGCCGGTGTGCAGCAGGGTGTTTGCAATTGCAAAGAGATGCCGTTCCAGTGCGGGCGCAGGCGCCATTGCAGCCGGTCGGGCAGCGCGGCGGCGTCGGCACTGCGCGGGCCGCCGGTCAGCACCAGTTGCGCCGAGCCGTTCCAGACCGTGCCGCGCGGCGCGGCCAGCAGCAGGTGGCCGTCGCTGGCATCAGCCAGCGTGCCGGCCAGCCAGCGCGCCGGCGCAAAGTACAGCAGCGCCGCAAGCAGGCCCAGCACACCGCCGGCCAACGCCCAGCCCCAGCCGGCACGCGGTGCGCGGGTGGTGGGCAGGGAGGGCAGGCGGCGGGCCACGGTGAGCGGGAGTGGGCGCAAGGCGGTCAGCGCTGCGGCAGGGCCAGCACCACGGTGCCATCCCAGCGCGCGTCGGTGTCGTCGGCCGCAGCCACGGCGGGGGCGGTGACCACGGGCGTGTTCTGCGAGAAGTCCGGCCGAGCCGGCAGGCCGGGCCGGGCCGGCGCACGGGTTTCGGCGCTGGCGCGCGCCAGGCGCGCCTCTTGCGGCAGCGCCCGTGCATTGGCGCGTGCCTGGTCCAGCCAGGCCGCCAGGGTGTCGGCCGGCGTGCCGCGCAGGGTGACGGTGGCGCGCTCGCCGACCACGCTCAGCCGGCCGGTGCCGCCCAGGCCGTCGCGCACCGAGGCTTCCAGCGCGCGCAGCGATTCGTCGTAGCTGGCGCGCGGCTGGCTCTTGAGCCGCTCGGCCTCGGCCTTCAGGGCCATCAGGCGTTGCTGCTGCGCGTCGAGCGCGTTGCGGCGCACTTCGGTGGCCTGCAGCGTGCGCAGGGCCGGTGCCAGCAGCACCCACCAGAGCAGCGCCAGCGCCACGGCGATGGCGGCGATGCGCACCAGCGAGCGCTCGCGCGGCGCCAGTGCGCGCCAGCGCGCCAGCAGGACAGCGGCTTGCGGGTTCATCGCGCCACCTCGGCTTTCAAGACAAGTACCTCGCCATCGCTGCGGGTGGCAATACCCAGGCTGCGCAGGCGGTCGGTGAAGGCGGCAGACTCCGCTGCGGCCAGATCGAGGCCGCGCAGCCGCAGTTCGTCACCGGCGAATTCCAGGCCGCGCGGCGAGTGATCCGCCGGCAAGGCAGTGCCGATGGCCGCCAGCAGTGCTTCGAAGCCGCCGCTCGCGGTGCCGGTGGCCTGGCGCAGCAGCGCCAGCTCGCGCTCCATCTGGATCGGTGCATCGACCACCACGCGCACCGAGGGAAAGGTTTGCGTCAGCACGGCATTGAGGCTGGCCTGGCGCGTGTCGAGCGCGCTGCGCTCTTTCCAGGCCCAGGCATTGAGCCCCACCAACTGCGCGGCCACCAGCAGGCCCGTGCCCCAGCGCGCGGCGCGCCATTGCGGCGCGCGCAGCAGTTCACCCAACAGCGCGCCAGCGCGCTTGGTGACGCGGCGGCGGCCGGAGCTGGCCAGGTCGAACTGCGCCAGGTCCCAGGGCGAGCGCGCGGCCGCCAGCCAGCGCGCGGTGCTGGTGTGCAGCTGCACCGGGCGGCCGGCCAATTGTTCGGCCAGCGCCGCAACGGCGGGTTCGGCCAGGATCGGCAGCGGGGCGGCATCGGCCTCGGGGGGGGGCGTGGTCAGCGCCAGGCTGGCCGCCGACAGGGGCAGTGCCAGCATGGCGTCGTCTGCGCTGCGGCCCAGGGCCACCAGCAATGGGTCTTCGGGCGTGCCCAGGGCGTGCAGCACCGGCTGCGTCGCCTCGGGGGCAAATTCAGGGACGATGCGCGAGGCCGGCCGGCCTGCGGCTTCCAGCGCCTGCAGCGCGCCGTGCAGCCAGGCGCGGTCGCATACCGCGACCCAGGCCGGCGTGCCGGCATGGGCGCCGGGCGCCAGCGCGAAGTGCAGGGACTGCGGGTCGTCCAGCAGCCGCTCTTCCAGCAGGCCTTCGAGCACGGCGCGCACCCGTGGCGCCGGGCCGTTGGCGCGTACGCCGCGCGGCAGCTCCACGCGCTGCCAGGACAGGGCGCGCACCGGCACCACCGCCACCACTTCACCGGCACGGCCCGGTGAGGGCAGCAGGGCGGGGGCAGCACTGCCGTGGCGCAGGGCGGTGTGGCCGTCGCCGGTCAGCACGTAGGGCAGTTCGGCGGCGCCGGCGTGCGCGGGGAGGGAGACGATCAGGGTGCTCATGGGCGGATTGCGGGCGATTGTAGAGAGCGCGCGTGTCAGCGAGTGGCGGCTTCCAGCGCCTGCGCCACGCCGATGGCCCCGCGCTCGCGCCAGATGGTGCTGACCTTGTCGCTGCTGCGCTGTACCAGCGAGCGTTCCTCGACCACCGCCTGGTCCAGGCGCAGCCGGCCGCGCACCTCGAAGAAGGTGGTGGCAATGGAGTGGTAGCGCTCATCGACCTGCGCCGAGCCGCCAAAGGCCCGGCCCGCCAGCGCCACGGTGCGGAAGTAGCTGCTGCCTCGCGAGGCGACCGCGCGCTGGGCGGCGGCGGTGTCCAGCCCGGGTACCACGGAGGTGAGCACGATCGCCTCGGCGGTGTTGAGGTTGACCAGGGTGTCGGTCGGTAGCACGGTGGCATAGGGCGCCAGCGCCTGGAGCGTCTGCGGCGAGACGCCGAACCAGGTCAGTTGCTCCAGCCGTTGCGGCAGCAGCGGCGCGTCATCGCCGCCGGCCAGCGCGGCCTGCATGCCCTGCGCAATGCGGTTGAGGTCCGACACCGGTAGCCCGAGCCGCGTGAACAGGCGCTGGAAGGACTGCATCCAGAACTCTTGCACCGTGCCGCTGAGCGCCAGGTTGCGCACATTCATCTTGGCCTGCGCATCGATGATCTGGCCCGACAGGAAGGCGTCGCGCACGTCGGCGGTGGCGTCGGACAAGGTGTCGCGGTCGGCCGCGGCCAGGAAGCTCGACAGCCGCGCCTCTTGCAGCGGCAGCGCCCAGGGTTCGGCCAGGTAGTCGGGGCCGCCGTTGAGACCGTCCTCGCGCAGGATCAGCCGCGACCAGTCGAGCGCGCCGATCAGCACCCAGGCCGCCTGCAGGCGCGCGCGCTCGGCGCTTTCCACCTCCACGCTGCGCCACTGCTGCCACATGGCGGCGGCGGCAAAGGTGGCGACCAGGGTGACGGTGAGCATGGCTGCGAGCAGCGCCGCGCCGCGTTGGCGCAGGCGTGTCATGACTTGCCTCCGCCAACCGTCGGATTGACCCAGTCGCGCGACAGCGTGCCGCTGATGGCCAGGCCCGGCGGCAGGTTCAGCACCAGGCGCACACCGTCGGGCAGGGTGGGGGCGGCGGCGCTGCTGCTGGGCGTCGCAACAGCGGTGCCGGCGTCGCTGGAGAGCGGGTTGGTCCAGGCGTTGTTGCGGTAGTAGAAGAGCTGCCAGTCGGTCAGCGGCGTGACGCTTACCTCGCGCTGGCGCTCGGCGTCGCCCGGGTTCTGGGCCCACAGCGCGGCCTGCTGCCAGGCGTCTTCCCATTGCGCCAGCGTGGTCAGCGGCAGCGATTCCCAGCGCAGCCACCACACGCCGTTGCCGGTGGCGCGGCGCGCCCAGGCCACCACGCGCAGGCCATCGCCCGGGCTGGCCGTGCCGCGCCGCGTGATGCGCAACGCGCGGCCGTCCCAGTCCAGTGCCTGCAGGCGCGGCACAGCCGCCACCGCGTCCAGGTCGGCGCCCCATTGCGCCAGGCCGGCCTGCAGTGCCAGCACTGCGTCGGCGCGGGTCTTGGTCTGCTCCTGCACCCGCGCCATGCCGTCCAGGCCGCGCCAGCTCATGATGGCCAGCAGCGCCATCGCTGCCAGAGCCACCAGCAGTTCGATCAGCGTGAAGCCGCGTGCGGATCGGAGGCGCATCAGTATTGCCCGACGATGGTGGAGAGTGTCAGAACGGGGCTATCGCCATCCTTGACCTGCGCATCCACGCGCCGAAAGCGCGGGTTGGGCGTGGGCCGCACGGCCACCGCCACGGCAAATTCGCGCTCGCCCTGGGTGCAGGCGATGGTGCTGTCGCCTATGCCCGGCATCTGGCGGGACAGGCGTACCTTCACCAGCTCGTTTTCGGCGCAGATCTGGGCCAGCACCATGTCGGACTGGCGCATGGCATTGAGCGTGAGCGCGCTGGTGGCGCGCAGGCCGGCCAGCAGTGCGACGGCGACGATGCCCAGCGCCACCAGCACTTCCACCAGCGTGAAGCCGCGCAGGCGCTTCATGGCACCACGCCGAAGGGCCGCAGGCCGTCGGTTGCCACGCGCAGTGCGCGGTCGGGCCGCGCGGCTGACACCAGCACCACCTGCTGCGGGCCAATCAGCGGCTCGGGCCCAAGCCGCAGCAGCGCATCGCCCGCCACCCGGGTGTCGGCAGACAGCCATTGCGTGGGCAGCGTGCCGGGCGGCAGGCCATCAAAGGCAAAGCCCTGCGGCGCCGGGTGCCAGAGCACCGGCACGCCACTGCTGCGCGACTGCGCCCGGGCCGACTCCAGCAGCGCCGCCAGCCGGTCGGCCTCGCGCTCGAGCTGGACCTGGTTGCCATCGCGCATCGTCAGCGCAACGCCCGCCGTGCCGAGCGCGATGATGGCGACCACCACCAGCAACTCCAGCAAAGTGAAGCCGCGAACGGGCCGCGGCTTTTTAGGGGCAGGGCACACGCACTGGCAAGGCGGCAGCGCCTCCCCCTTGGGGGGTGGCGAAGCACACGCAGTGGCAAGCCGGGGGGCCACTGCAGCCGCCGCCGGGCCGCCCCAAGGCGGCAGCGCCTCCCCCTTGGGGGGTGGCGAAGCACACGCAGTGGCAAACCGGGGGGCCACTGCAGCCGCCGCCGGGCCGCCCCAAGGCGGCAGCGCCTCCCCCTTGGGGGGTGGCGAAGCACACGCAGTGGCAAGCCGGGGGGCCACTCCTCTACTGCCAGCTACCGATGTCGGCGTTCTTGCCTTCACCGCCGGATTGGCCGTCGGCGCCAAAGGACATGACATCGACCTCGCCGCGCACGCCGGGGTTCAGGTACTGGTAGGGGCGGCCCCAGGGATCGTTGGGGAGCTTCTCCAGATAGGGCTTCCAGTTGCCGGGCACGGGCGGTGTGGTGGGGCGCACGATCAGCGCCTGCAGGCCTTGTTCGCCCGTGGGGTAGCGCAGGTTGTCCAGGCGATAGAGCTTGAGCGCCTGCATCAGGTTGTTGACGTCGGTGCGCGCGGCGGTCACGCGGGCGTCGTCGGCGCGGTCGAGCACATTGGGCACGATCAGCGCGGCCAGCACGCCGATGATGACCAGCACCACCATCAACTCGATCAGGGTGAAGCCGGCCTGCAGGGCGCGCAAGGGACGGCGGAGGAGGGCAGGGGTGCGGAGCATGGGCGGAATGTGCGTGCGGGAAGGGAAGGCAAAGAGGGCCTAAGAACGTGTTTGCGATCTCTATGGGGTCGCGCAAGTGTCTTTGCGGGATGGGATGCAAGGCGCGGTGCGCCGTCCATAGCTTGGGCTATGGACAAGCGCCGCAACGCCGCAGACCGCCCGCAAAGACACTTGCCCTTCGGGTTGGAGTGAAATCGGGCGATTGAGCGCCCCATCTGCTTGCATGGGCATGAGCCCATGCGGCGCAGACTGGGCCGCCCACTCATCCCGATTGCACTCCAACGCGATCCCCATACAGATCGCAAACACGTTCTTCAGAGCCAAGCGTTCCATGATAATCCCGGCATGCAAAGCCTCCATGTCAGTCGTTGGACCCCTCCCGCCGTGACCAGCCTGGTCTGGCTGCTGGCTGCCGGCAGCCTGGTGTTCTGGGGACTGCGCCTGGCGGCCCCGGCCCCGGGCCCGGCCTATGCGCCCGTGACGGATGCAGCGCCGGCCGCGGCCGACCCCGCCGTGGTGGCGCGCGCCCTGGGCGCTTTGCCCGCCAGGGTGGCACAGGCCGCGCCGGCCTCGGGCCGCTTCTCCTTGCTGGGCGTGGTGGCGGGCAGCAGTAGTGGCGGCACCGCGCTGATCGCCGTGGATGGCCAGCCGCCGCGCCCTTTCCGCGTCGGCAGTACGGTGGCGCCGGGCTATGTGTTGCAGTCGGTGGCGCCGCGCCGTGCGTTTCTGGGTAATAGCGGTGTCGAGGCGTTGGCACTCGACATGCCAATGCTCAAATAGCCAGCATCGTCCAGGCACCAAAGCCCGGTGCTGTTGCAGGCCAATCGGCCGCGCTGTCCAGGCTGCGTCGGCCCGCCGCCCAGAGCGTGGCGGCGCGTATCACCCCGGCATGCGTGATCCAGGCCACTTCCGCCAGTACACGGCTGGCCTCGAAGGCGGCGCCAACGCGCGCCAGCAGTGCCTCTACCGTCTCGCCGCCACCGGGCGCATGCCGGGCGAAGTCGGCGGTCCAGGCGTCCATGGCGGCGGCGCCAATGCTGTCCCAGGCACGGCCTTCCCAACTGCCGAAATCGAACTCGCGCAGGCGCTCATCCGTCACGGGCTGCAGATCAGGCCGCTGCGCGTGCAGGGCTGTGGCCAGTTGCTGGCAGCGTTGTTGCGGCGAGGTGAAGACGTGGCAGCCGGCGGGCAGCGCCATCGCCAGTGCGTTGGCGGCCTGCATGGTGGCGGCCGCATCTGCCGCCATGTCCAGCCGCCCGTAGCAAATACCCGGCGCCACCAGTGGCTGCGCATGCCGTGCCAGCCAGAGTCGGCTCATCCCAACACTGCGGCCGCGCCGAAGTAGAAGGCAATTTCGCAGCACTGCTGCGCCGCGCCCAGCCCATCCCCGGTAAAACCGCCCAGCCGGCGCGCCAGCAGCCGGCCGACCAGCAACAGGGCGATGGCGCTGGCGGCAACGGAGACTATTAAAAATATAGCGCCATGCCCAAGTGCAGCAAGGGCTAGAGGCATAAAACACCAAAATAAGGCAATGCGCACGGCGCCGCCATCCATAGCGCCGGTGAGCGGCTTGCTTTTGGAGGTGAGCGTTGCGCCCACGTAAGGCAGGCTGCGCATCAGCAGCAAGGGCCAGAAGCGCGACAGCACATGCGCCGCAAACAGCGCGGCCATCACCGCGCCCAGCCCGTGCGTGCCCAGCACCGCCAGCAGCGCCACCTTGGCCGCCAGCGCCAGCACCAGGGCCAGCGCGCCAAAGGCGCCCAGGCGCGAATCCTTCATGATTTCCAGGGCGCGCTCGCGGTCGGCGCTGCCGCCCAGGCCGTCGGCGGTGTCGGCCAGGCCGTCTTCATGGAAGCCGCCGGTCAGCAGTACCGTGGCGATGGTGCAGAGGATGGCGGCGGCCAGCGGCGTGAAGGGCGTGGGCCCCAGCGCCCAGGCGGCCAGCGCATAGACAACGCAGGCGGCCAAACCGACGACCCAGCCCACGCCAGGCAGGTGCGCAGCGCTGTCGCGCAGCATCTGCGGGCTGAAGCCAACCCAGTCCGCCAGCCGGCCGGTGACCGGAATACGCGTGAAGAACTGCAGGGCCAGCAGGAAGTGGCGCAGGTGCTGCTGCATGGCCCGGCTGCTAATGCCCCAGGAACAAGCGGTAGGCCGGATTGGTCGTCTCTTCCACCCAGGGATAGCCCAGCGTGCCAAGAAAGGCGTCGAAAGCCGCGCCATCGCCTTCGGGCACCTGCATGCCGACGAGGATGCGGCCGTAGTCGGCGCCCTGGTTGCGGTAGTGGAACAGGCTGATGTTCCAGGTCGGCTGCATCAGGCTCAGGAACTTCAGCAGCGCGCCCGGCCGCTCGGGGAAGACAAAGCGCAGCAGCCGCTCGGGCGCGCCGGGAATGGTGGGCGCCTGGCCGCCCATCAGGTGGCGCAGGTGTTCCTTGGCCAGTTCGTCGTGCGTCAGGTCCAGCGTGGGGCAGCCCTGCGCATCGAAGTGCGCGGCGATCCGCCCCGACTCGCCGCGCGCCGCCGTGGTCAGCCCGACGAACACATGGGCGCGCTCGGTGCCACCCATGCGGTAGTTGAATTCCGTCACGTTGCGCGGGCCGCCCGGCAGCGTGCCTATGCTTTCGCAGAAGCGGCGGAAGCTGCCGCGCTCCTCGGGTACGGTGACCGCGAACAGGGCCTCGCGCTCCTCGCCCACCTCGGCACGTTCGGCCACGAAGCGCAGGCGGTCGAAGTTCATGTTGGCGCCGCACAGGATGGCGGCGTAGGTCTCGCCGCTGCTGCCATGCTCGGCCACGTATTGCTTGATCGCCGCCACTGCCAGCGCACCAGCCGGCTCGACGATGCTGCGCGTGTCGACGAAGATGTCCTTGATGGCGGCGCAGACGGCATCGGTATCCACCGTCATGAAGCCATCCACCAGGCCGCTGGCGATGCGGAAGGTTTCCTCGCCCACCAGCTTGACGGCGGTGCCGTCGGAGAACAGGCCCACGTCTGGCAACGTCACGCGCTGGCCGGCGGCCACCGACTGCATCATGGCGTCGGAGTCGTTCATCTGCACGCCGATCACCTTCACGCCCGGGCGCACCGCCTTGATGTAGTTGGCCACGCCCGAGATCAGGCCGCCGCCGCCGATGGCAACAAACACTGCATCCAGCCGGTCCGAGCCCAGTCCCTGGCCTATGCCCTGCACCTGGCGCAGGATTTCCATGGCGATGGTGCCTTGGCCGGCGATCACGTCCGGGTCGTCAAACGGATGCACGAAGCTCAGGCCGCGCTCCTGTTCCAGCACTGCGGCACGCTGGTAGGCGTCGGAATAGCTTTCACCGTGCAGCACGACCTCGCCGCCTAGCGCGCGCACGGCATCGATCTTGAGTTGTGGTGTGGTGGTCGGCATCACCACTACGGCACGCGTGCCCAGCTTGCGCGCGCTCATGGCCACGCCCTGCGCATGGTTGCCGGCGGATGCGCAGATCACGCCGCGCTCCAACTGCGCCGGCGTGAGGTGTGCCATCTTGTTGTAGGCGCCGCGCAGCTTGAAGCTGAAGACCGGCTGCTGGTCTTCGCGTTTTAGCAACACCGTATTGCCCAGCCGCGCGCTCAGGTTGCGTGCCCGCTCCAGCGGGGATTCGATGGCAACGTCGTAGACGCGCGCATTGAGGATCTTGGTCAGGTAGTCGGCGGGGGTGAGTGCTGTCATGGGGGCGGAGGCTGAGCGCAGCCCGTAGCGGGCCTGGTCGGCGATCATAGGTCACCCAAGAAAAAAGCCCCGAGCCTTGCGGCTAGGGGCTAAATCCACCAAAGGAGGAGGTGGAGGAGACAACTGGTGCATAAGGAGCCGGGTAAGTCCCGATTCGTTATGCTTGATGCGTAGTATACGAGGCGTCATGCTGCGTTGCAACAAGCGAAAAGCAAAAAGCTGCCAAATAGTTGGCAAGGCGCAACAGGTTTGCGCCAATCTTTGATCGACCACGGGAAATTCATGGAATGCACAGTGAGCTGGACCGGTGCCAGCGGTACCCAATCACCAATGGGCTTTGTCGCCGAAACCGGCAGCGGCCATGTGGTCGCGATGGACGGCGCACCTGACGAGGCCCGGCCCGAGAACGGCGGCCGCAACCTGGCGCCTCGGCCCATGGAACTGCTGCTGGCCGGCACCGGCGGCTGCACCGCCTATGACGTGGTGCTTATCCTCAAGCGTGGCCGGCACGACGTGCGCGGCTGCTCGGTGCGCCTCAGCAGCGAGCGGGCCGGGGTCGATCCCAAGGTGTTCACCAAGATCCACATGCAATTCACCGTGACCGGCAAGGGCATTCCGCCTACCGCCGTGGAGCGCGCCATCGCCATGAGCCACGACAAGTACTGCTCGGCCAGCATCATGCTGGGCAAGACGGCCGAGATCACCACCGGATTCGATCTGATCGAGGGCTGAACTCAGACGTAGTGCGCGGTCGTCGTCATGACGCGCGCCGCGCCGCGCATGAGCGCCTGCACGGGTGCCGGCAGGTCCATGCCGCCGGCGGCTTTCGCCTCGGCTGCGTGCTCCAGTTCGTCCTTTTCCATCTGGGCCACTACTGCGCGTGAGGCGCTGTCCTCGGCCGGCAGGCGGTCCAGGTGGCTGCGCAGGTGCGCGCTGACCTGGCGCTCGGTTTCCACCACAAAGCCCAGGCTGACACGGTCGCCCAGCTTTCCCGCCACCAGCCCCAGCGCAAAGGCGCCGGCATACCAGAGCGGATTGAGCAGGCTGGGCCGGTCGCCCAGTTCATCCAGGCGCTGGCGCGTCCAGGCAAGGTGGTCGGTCTCCTCGCGCGAGGCCTCTTCGAAATGGGCGCGCAGCGCGGGGTTGCGGGTGGTCGCAGCCTGCGCGGTGTAGAGCGCCTGGGCGCAGACTTCGCCTACGTGGTTGACGCGCATCAGGGCACCGGCCAGTCGCTTCTGCGCCGGGTCCAGTTCGGGGGTTTCTACGCCGGGCGAGGGGCGCGATGCCCGGGGCGCAGCAAAAAGGGTGCGCAGAGCCGCATCAGCGGTCGCAAGCAATCGGTCCATGGTGGATCTGCCTTCCGTCTTGAATCTGCAGCCAAGATAGCACGGCGCCTCAAAGAGGACGCTGGCGTCAGCAACAGCGGCGGCGCCACCCTTTCTGGAGTCCGCACGCCGCCTGATCCTGGCAATAAAGCCGGGCAGGTCGCCTCTTTTTGAGGCATGGGTGTTTCGTTGTTGTGATGCAACGAAACGGCCTTTCTTCCTGTTTTCCGGGTGAAAACCTTTGCGCAACACAGAGTGGTCTGTTGCAATAAGACCAACTTCCATAAAGGAGGTTGGCCCGGGGAACCGACGGGATTAGGCCAGTGGTGCAAGCCAAACCCTACCCCTCGATCCGGAGCCCTCTGTTTAACCTTGGAGAAACTCGCAATGAAAAAATCCCTGATTGCCTTGGCTGTGCTGGCTGCTTCCGGCTCCGCGATGGCTCAGTCCTCCGTGACCCTGTTCGGTATCGTTGACGCTGCTGTGTCGCGCGTTGCCGGCAATGGCGCTGGTAACCGTGTTGGCCTGTCCACCGGCAGCAACAGCGCCAGCCGTCTGGGATTCCGCGGTACCGAAGACCTCGGCGGCGGCCTGGCTGCCAGCTTCTGGCTCGAAGGCGCCCTGAGCACCGACACCGGCACCGCCCAAGGTCTGAGCTTCCAACGTCGTTCCACCGTCAGCCTGTCCGGCAACTTCGGTGAAGTCCGCCTCGGCCGTGACTACGCTCCGACCTACTGGAACGTGACCAACTTCGATCCGTTCGGCACGCGCGGCGTTGGCCAATTCCTGGGCGCTGACACTTTCGGCGCTACGATCCGTAACAACAACTCCGTTGGTTACTTCCTGCCTGCGAACCTGGGCGGCTTCTACGGCCAAGCACAGTACGCCTTTGGCGAAGCATCGTCCACCGCTGTCAACGACAAGGCTGGCAACTACCTGGGTGCTCGCGTTGGCTACGCCAACGGTCCGTTGAATGTTGCTGTTGCACTGGGCCAATGGAAGCAGTACGTTGGTACCTCCACCACCACGGCTAACAACGACCTGCGTCTTGCCAACCTCGGCGCTTCCTACGACTTCGGCGTTGCCAAGGTCCTGGGTTACATCGGCCAAGAAAACGTCAAGAACGGCGTCGTTGGCAACAGCAAGGCAAACTCCTACCTGCTCGGCGCAACCGCTCCTCTGGGCGCTGGCGAACTGCGTGCTTCTGTCGCTCGCTTCGACCTGAAGGACAGCAGCAACGACTTCACCAAGTTCGCTATCGGTTACGGCTACAACCTGTCCAAGCGTACCCAGGTCTACACGACCGTTGCTTTCCTGAAGAACAAGGGCAATGGCGTTCGCTCCGTGGCTGATGACGGCCTGGCAGCTACCGGCACGACCCCTGGCGGCAAGTCCAACGGCTTCGACGTTGGTCTGCGTCACAGCTTCTAATCACATGCCGGCCTGGTGCCGGTAGTGATCAGAAAACAAAAAGCCGCCAGCCTTCGGGCCGGCGGCTTTTTTCATGGGCGAAGCAAAAGGGCGTTATCCCCAGGATCAGGAGCTGCACTCCTGTCGTAAGCTCATGTTCGTGCGCCATCTTCTTTTCTACTCTCTTGCGATCGCTGTTGCCAGTGTTCTGGCTGGATGCGGATCTGTCCCACCATCCGCGCCTGCGCCGGAGCTGGCAAAGGAGCAGGGCGCGGCCTGGACTGGCTCCGGGGTGAATGGCATGCCTTGGCGCTGGGAAGAGCGGCATTTTCCCGGCAAGCAGCCCACGCTCTACACCTATGGCAGGGTGGACGGAATCGACAGCGTGCAAGCCACGGCGGTCTCTTCGGCGAGCATGTTTCGCACTGTGCTGCAGCTGCCCCCGGCCGAGGTAGGGCACTTGCAGTTCTCGTGGAAGGTGCCGGCCTTGATCGCGGCGTCGGACATGGGGCGCCGCGATGCCGACGATGCGCCGGCACGCCTGGTATTGGCGTTCGACGGCGATCGCAGCCGGTTTTCGACCAAGGACGCGCTGCTGTCCGAGTTGGCCCGTACGCTGACGGGCGAAGAAATGCCCTACGCCACACTGACCTACGTATGGTGCAACCACCGGCCGGTGGGCACCGTCATTCCGCATCCGCGCACGGACCGCATTCGTGCCCTGGTGGTGGAGTCCGGCCCCATGCGCCTGGGGCAATGGGTTGCCTACGAGCGTGACGTGCAGGCTGACTTCAAGCTGGCCTTTGGCGAGCCGGCAGGCGGCTTGCTTGGTGTAGCCCTGATGACCGACAGCGACAACACCCGCTCGGATACCCATGCCTGGTACGGCCCGGTGCGGCTGCTGCCGCAGCAGTGAACTGGGAACACCCCCAGGCTACGCACTTCGTGTCTTCGCCTTCCCCCTCAAGGGGGCACATCCAGCGGCCCGGCGGAGCCGGTTCCGCGGATGTTTTGGCAGGGCCTGCGCCGCGCGCCTTCTGAGCCTATCGGTCAGGCGTAGCGCTTGTTGCGCAGGTTGTTCTTCATCTGTTTGAGCAACGGCTGCAGCGGGCTGCCGATGCGTAGCGCCACGCAGGTGGCCAGCACGTCGACGATCAGTAGGTGCAATAGCCGCGACACCATGGGGCTGTAGCGGTCGTAGCCCTCGGGGTGGTCGGCGGCCAGGTGGATGTGGCCGGCCGATGCCAGCGGTGAGCCGCTGGCGGTGATGACGATGGTGGTGGCGCCGTTCTTGCGCGCAATATCCGCAGCGTCCATCAGGTCGCGGGTGCGGCCTGAGTTGGAGATGATCACCACGCAGTCGCCCGGGCCCAGCATGGTGGCGCTCATGACCTGCATGTGGCCGTCGCTGTAGGCGATGGCGGTGACGCCCAGGCGGAAGAACTTGTGCTGCGCGTCTTGGGCCACGATGCCCGAGTTGCCGACGCCGAAGAACTCGATGCGCCTGCCGGTTTTGTAGGTGGCGGCCAGGGCCTCGGCGGCGCGCTCGAGCGCCACGGTGCTGGCGTCGTTGCGGTAGCGCAGGAAGGCGGCGACGGTGTTGTCGACCACTTTCACCAGTACGTCACCGGTCTTGTCGTCGGTATCCACGCTGCGGTGGATGAAGGGCACGCCTTCGGCCACGCTGCCGGCGAGTTTGCGCTTGAAATCCGACAGCCCGTCATAGCCCACGCTGCGGCAGAAGCGCACGACGGTGGGCTTGCTGACGTGGGCGCGGTCGGCCAGCTCGGCGACGGGTTGGGCGGCAAAGCTGCGCGGGTCGGCCAGCACCAGGCGGCCCACGCGCTGCTCTGCCGGCGCCAGCGACGGCAGGGAGGCGTGGATGCGCTCGAGCATGCCTTCTTCGGTCATCAGTTTTCTTCGCTCCAGCAGTGGCCGTCGCGCGCGATCATGGCGCTGGAGGCGCTCGGCCCCCAGGTACCGGCTGCATAGGGGCGGGGCGCCTGGCTGCTGTGCTGCCAGTGGTCCAGGATGGGCTCGACCCAGCGCCAGGCGGCTTCCTGCTCGTCGCTGCGCACGAACAGGTTGAGGCGGCCGTCGATCACGTCGAGCAGCAGGCGCTCGTAGGCGCCGACGCGCTCGGAGCCAAAGCGCTTGTCGAAGTCCAGGTCCAGCTGCACTGGCGCCAGCGTCTGGCCCTTGCGGGCGGCGCGCCGGTTGTCCTGGCCCTCGGCCAGCAGGTGCAGTTCCAGGCCGTCCTTGGGCTGCAGGTTGATGACCAACTGGTTGGAGGAGCCTGCCGGCGCCGGGTAGATCGGGTGCGGCGTGGGGCGGAAGTTGATCTCTATGCGCGCGTCGCGCGAGGCCAGGCGCTTGCCGGTGCGGATGTAGAAGGGCACGCCGGCCCAGCGCCAGTTGTCGATCTCGGTGCGCAGCGCGACGAAGGTCTCGGTGCGGCTGTCCGGGTCCACGCCGGGCTCCTCGCGGTAACCCTGCACCCGCTCGCCATAGGCGGTGCCGGCGGTGTATTGGCCGCGTATGGCGTGGCGCTCCAGACTGTCTTCGGTCCAGGGCTGCAGCGAGCGCAGCACCTTGAGCTTTTCGTCGCGGATGGCGTCGGCGTCGGCGCTGATCGGCGGCTCCATGGCGATGGCGCAGAGCAGTTGCAGCGCGTGGTTCTGCACCATGTCGCGCAGTGCGCCGGTGGTTTCGTAGAAGGCGCCGCGCTTCTCCACGCCCAGGTCTTCGGCGATGGTGATCTGGATGTTGGCGATCAGCTCGCGCCGCCACAGCGGCTCGAACAGCGCATTGCCGAAGCGCACGGCAAACAGGTTCTGTACCGAGGGCTTGCCCAGGTAGTGGTCGATGCGGAACACCTGCTGCTCGTCGAAGACGCGGCGCACGGTTTCGTTGATGGCGCGGTTGGAGGCCAGGTCGTGGCCCAGCGGTTTCTCCAGCACGATGCGGGTGCGCGGCGTGGCCAGGCCGGCGGCGCCGAGCTGCTCGCAGGCCATGGTGAACAGGCCTGGCGCCGTGGCCAGGTACATCACCACGGTGTCGGCGTTGCGTGATTCGAGCTTGGCCTTCAAGCGTGCGTAGTCGGCTGGCTTGGACAGGTCGAGCTGCACGTACTGCAGCAGCGAGGCGAACTTGGCGAATTCTTCGGGGCTGGGCCGCTTGGCGCCTTCGACCTCTTCGAAGCGGGCCTGGATCAGCGCGCGGTACTGGTCGTCGTCCAGGTCGTCGCGGGCCACGCCGATGATGCGGCCGTCGGGCGGCAGGCTGCCGTGGCGAAAGGCCTGGAACAGGGCCGGCATGAGTTTGCGCCAGGCAAGATCGCCGGTGCCGCCGAACAGTACGAGATCAAAGGACATGGTGAGGAACCTGCAAAGGAGTTTGACTGTAACGGGGTTTGGATCGGCGGGCTTGGAGTCGCTTTGGCTGTGGCCTATACACTTTTGCCCGATGCGGTAGGCCATTGCCGTGCAGAAACCTCTCAGGATGCGCATGAATCAACTCGATGCTCTCAAGCAATTCACCACTGTTGTCGCCGACACCGGCGATTTTCGCCAGCTCAGCGCCTACCAGCCGCAGGACGCGACGACCAACCCGTCGCTGATCCTGAAGGCGGTGCAGAAGCCCGAATACCGGCCGCTGCTGGACCAGACCGTGGCGCGCTTTCGCGGCCGGCCGCTGGATGAAATCATCGACCGCCTGCTGGTGCGCTTTGGCACCGAGATCCTGTCGCTGATCCCGGGCCGTGTCTCTACCGAAGTGGACGCGCGCCTGTCCTTCGACACCGAAGCCACCTACACCCGCGCCGAGCGCATCGTCGAGCTGTACGAGGCCGAGGGCGTGCATATCGACCGTGTGCTGATCAAGGTGGCCGCCACCTGGGAAGGCATCCAGGCTGCGGCGCGGCTGGAGCGGCGCGGCGTGCATACCAACCTGACGCTGTTGTTCTCCTTTGCCCAGGCGGTGGCCTGCGGCCAGGCCAAGGTGCAGCTGATCTCGCCCTTTGTGGGCCGCATCTACGACTGGTACAAAAAATCCGCCGGCAGCGCCTGGGACGAGGCGGCCCATGCCGGTGCTAACGACCCGGGCGTGAAGTCGGTGCGGCAGATCTACGAGTACTACAAGCACGTTGGCATCGCCACCGAGGTCATGGGTGCGAGCTTTCGCAACATCGGGCAGATCACCGCGCTGGCGGGCTGCGACCTGCTGACCATCAGCCCCGACCTGCTGGCGCAACTGGCCGCATCTGAGGCACCGCTGGCACGCGCGCTGGACCCGGCGGCGGCCAAGGCGCTGCAGATCCAGCCGGTGCAGTACGACGAGGCGGGCTTCCGCTACGCGCTCAACGAAGACGCCATGGCCACCGAGAAGCTGGCCGAAGGCATACGCGCCTTTGCCGCTGACGCGCACAAGCTCGACCAACTGACGCTGGCGGCCTGAGCCCGGGGATGGCATGAGTTTCCCCCGCTGCGACACCACTCCCGCCTGGGCCGAACTGCGCCAGTGCTTCGAGACCACTGGCCGCGACTTCGACGCGCGCCATGCCTTTGTGGCCGACCCGGAGCGCTTCGACCATTTCAGCCAGCAGGCGCCTTACGTGTTTGCCGACCTGTCGAAGAACCGCATCGACGCCGCCACCGAGGCGCTGCTGCTGCAACTGGCGCGCGCCTGCGGCCTGGAGGCGCAGCGCGACGCCATGTTTGCCGGCGAAGCCACCAACACCACCGAAGGCCGGGCAGTGCTGCACAGCTTGCTGCGTCACCCAGGATTTAAAGAAAAAGTGCCTGAAACCCAGGCGGGTAGCCGGCTATTAGCTATAAAAAACATGGCATCTGCCTTCCAGGATGTGGGCGAAACGCGCGACGCCATGCTGGCCTATGCCGAGGCCGTGCGCGGCGACGCGGCGATCACCGACGTGGTCAACATCGGCATCGGCGGCTCTGACCTCGGCCCGCAGATGGTGGTGCTGGCGCTGGACGAGTACCGCGCGCCAGGCAAGCGCTTTCACTTTGTCTCCAACGTCGACGGGCATGAACTGGCGGCAGTGCTGCGCCAGGTGCGGCCCGAGAGCACGTTGTTCCTGATCGCCTCCAAGACCTTCACCACCACCGAAACCATGACCAACGCGCAGAGCGCGCGGGCCTGGTTCGAGGCGGCCGGCGGTACCGACGTGGCGCGCCACTTCGCGGCCCTGACCACCAATGTGGAGGCCGCGCGGGCTTTTGGCATCAGCACCACCTTCGGCTTCTGGGACTGGGTGGGCGGGCGCTATTCGCTGTGGTCGTCCATTGGCCTGGCGATTGCGATCGCCATTGGCGCCAAGGGCTTTCGCGAGTTTCTGGCCGGCGCGCATGCGATGGACGAGCACTTCCGCACTGCGCCGCTGGAGTCCAATCTGCCGGTGCGCCTGGGCCTGCTGGATGTCTGGTACCGCAACTTCCACGGCTTTGGCAGCCGCTGCGTGGCGCCCTACCACCAGGCGCTGCGCCGCTTGCCGGCCTTTTTGCAGCAGTTGGAGATGGAGAGCAACGGCAAGCGCGTGGACCGCGACGGCCAGCCCGTGCCCTACGGGACATCACCCGTGGTCTGGGGCGAGCCCGGCACCAACGGCCAGCACGCCTTCTTCCAGATGCTGCACCAGGGAACCGACGTGGTGCCGCTGGAGTTCATTGCCGTGCGCGACGCTGCGCACGACCTGCCGGGCCACCACCCCAAGCTGCTGGCCAACGCCTTGGCGCAGGCGGCAGCCTTGCTGCAGGGGCAGGCCGACGCGGGTGGCCACAAGCACTTTCCGGGCAACCGGCCGAGCAGCTTCTTTGTGCTGGAGCGGCTGGAGCCGGCATCGCTCGGCGCGCTGTTGGCGTTGTATGAGCATCGCGTTTTCGTGAGTGGTGCGCTGTGGGGCATCAACAGCTTCGACCAGTGGGGCGTGGAGCTGGGCAAGGTGCTGGCCCGGGACATAGAGCCGCGGCTGGCGTCGGGCGATACGCAGGGGCTGGACCCGTCCACGGCCGGGCTGCTGGCTGTGCTGCGCGCAAGTTAGTTACCGTTACATCAGGCGCAAGATGTAGCATCGCGCGCGGGAGGGGGCGGATTCCCGGCCTCCCGTGCCCGTTCACTCTGGAGGAAGTCTGATGAATTTCGGTCAAGCCATTTCCGTTTGCCTGCAGAAGAAATACGTCGATTTTTCGGGCCGCGCCAGCCGCTCGGAATTCTGGTGGTTCTTCTTGTTCCAGCTGTTGGCACTGCTGGTGGCCTCGCTGATCCACCAGTTTGTGTACTTCGTGGTGGCGCTGGGGCTGTTCCTGCCGGCGATCAGCGTGAGCGTGCGCCGCCTGCATGACGTGGGCCGCAGTGGCTGGTGGCTGCTGCTGCACTTCGTGCCCCTGATCGGGTCCCTGGTGCTGCTCTACTGGGCGGTGCAGCCCAGCCAGCCCGGCGCCAATGAGTTTGGCGAGCCGCCGGCACAGTTGGATCTGGCCGGCCTGCCGCCCGGCGCGGTTTGACGTCCTCGTATTGAAAAAGCCCCGCAGGCTGCAAGGCCTGCGGGGCTTTTTCTATGGGGCGCGGCTTATTGCATGAACCAGCCGTGGCTCACCACCAACGACTGCCCGGTCAGCGCGTTGGTCTCGAAGCCGGCGAACAGCAGCGCGACCTCGGCCACGTCCTGCACGGTGGTGAATTCGCCGTCCACGGTTTCCTTGAGCATGATCTTCTTCACCACGTCGTCTTCGCTGATGCCCAGGGCCTTGGCCTGTTCGGGGATCTGCTTTTCGACCAGCGGCGTGCGGACAAAGCCCGGGCAGATCACGTTGGCGCGGATCTTGTACTTGCCGCCTTCCTTGGCCACCGTCTTGCACAGGCCGATCAGGCCGTGCTTGGCTGTGACATAGGCTGACTTGAGTACCGAGGCCTCTTTGGAGTGCACCGAGCCCATGTAGATGATGCTGCCGCCCGTGCCGGACTTTTGCATGTGCGGCAGCACCGCCTTGGTGGTGAGGAAGGCACCGTCGAGGTGGATGGCGAGCATCTTCTTCCAGTCGGCAAACGGAAACTCTTCGACCGGGTGCACGATCTGGATGCCGGCATTGCTCACCAGCACGTCGACACCGCCATAGGCCGCCACCACCTCGGCGACGGCTGCGTTGACCTGGTCTTCATTAGTGACGTCCATGGCCACCGCCATCGCGGTGCCGCCGGCCCGGGTGATGTCATCGGCCGCGGCCTGTGCGGCGTCCTTGTTCAGGTCGGCGATCACGACCTTGCCGCCTTCGCGCGCATAGGTGATGGCGATTTCCTTGCCAATGCCGCTGGCGGCGCCGGTGACGATGCAGACCTTGTTCTGGAGTTTCATGAGAGTGCCTGTACGGTGAAGCTAAGGGTGAGGGAGGGGATGGAGGTTCAGCTCAAATAATCGTGGATGACGGTGCCCATGCCAAGCGTCATGTCGGTCAGGATGTGCGTGCCGGATAGCACTTCCAGTACCGGCAACTGTGCCACGGGCGCCAGCGCGTGGTGCGCCAGCTCCAGCGCGGCGGGGCCGGTCCAGGCGCCCTTGACGGTGACGTCTTCGAGGAAGTAGCGCACCAGCTCGCAGATGCGCGGGCCGCCGTCCACGTGCGGAATGATCTTGAGCAGGTAGTTGGGCGCGAGCAGGCCTTTGAGTACGCCTGCGGTATCGAGCGCGTGGTGCTTGTAGCCCATGGTGGCGGTGGCCACGCGCACCGAGCCGTAGTCCAGCGTGCCGAGCAGGGTGTCGGTCTCTACCGCGAGCCTGGGCGCGGCGAGCTTCTTCGGAAAGCCCCACAGCTCGCGGCCGCCGGCAATGGGCGCCTCGTCGTTGAGGTACATCGAATGCACATAGCCGCCGGCCTGGCCTTCGAATGTGACCGGGATCACCTGGCCCGACTCGGTGTAGTCGCCAAAGCCGGTGGAGTCGGGCATGCGGATGAACTCGTACTTGACGATGGGGTCGGTGATCTGCGGCGGCTCGGGCACCACGGCGCGCAGCGCGTCGGGGTCGGTGCGGTAGGTGACGATCAGGAATTCGCGGTTGACGAAGCGGTAGGGCCCGGGCGGGAAGGCCGGGCTGGTGAGCGGCATGGCGAAGGCGTTGCGCTTGACGTCGGCGATGTTCATGTGGCGGGCCCGGTGGTGGAGCTGTCGGAGGTGAGGTCGAACACATGCACGCCGCTGGCGCTGCGCTCGTGCCCGGTCCAGCGCGGGTCGTGCAGGGTGTGCGACATGTCGGCGCGCCCGGTGTCCCAGTGCTCTTGCATGGACAGGCGCGAGAACTCGTAGTCCTTGGATTGGCTCTCGTAGTGCTTGCTGCGGTAGATCAGGTGCACCACGTCGACGGCGCTCTCGCAGCGCATGCGGGTCAGCGCCTGCAGGTCGGGGTCGTCGCGCAGCGCGGGCGGCAGCTTGGCCAGCAGGCGCTTGGCGGCCTGCGTGATCACCTGCATGTCGAGCTCGTTGTTGGTGTTCATGCGGGTGCGGCTGGAGAAGCGGATGTCCTTCTCGCGCTCGGTCACCTCGGCGAGGGTGGTGGGCAAGGGGCCGGTCGCGGCGAACAGGTCGACCTGGAACACCAGGCGGCGCCGCTTGCCGGGCTGGTCGAGCACGTACTGCAGTGGCGTGTTCGACACCAGCCCGCCATCCCAGTAGTGCTCGCCGTCGATCTCGACCGGCGCAAAGCCGGGCGGCAATGCGCCGCTGGCCATGACGTGGCGTGCGTCTATGCGCTGCTTGGCCGAGTCGAAGTACTCGAAGTTGCCGGTGCGCACATTGACCGCGCCGACCGACAGGCGTACCGGCCCGTCGTTGAGCAGGTCGAAGTCCACCAGCCGCTCCAGCGTGCGCTGCAGCGGCGTGGTGTCGTAGTAGCTGATCGCCTCCAGGCTGCCGCGCGGCTGGAACGGCGCTGGCGGGAAGCGCGGCGTGAAGAAACCCGGCACGCCGCACAGCATGACCCGGGTCGCGCTGGCGTCGTTCAGCGTGGCGCGCGCCGTGCCGCCCGCGCTGCTGATGCCGATGGAGGGCAGTGGAGGCGATGAGCTGACCAGTTCCCAGAATTCGCGCAAACGCGCCAGGCGCCTTGCGGCCGGGTTGCCGGCAATCAGCGCGGCATTGATCGCCCCGATGGAGATGCCGGCGACCCAGGTCGGCTCGCGGTAGACCTTGCTCAGCGCTTCGAAGACGCCGCCCTGGTAGGCCCCCAGCGCGCCGCCGCCCTGCAGCACAAGGATGCATTCGTCGTCGGTGCTGGAGGGAGGAGGGCGGATCGCCGGGGTTGCTGGAGGACGCGGAAGCGGGCGCGAAGTCTTCATGGGCAGTGGCGGTGGAGGTTGTGCGCGTTTCAGCCGATGGATGAACCCGTGCGGATGGACGGGTGCATGCGCGAACTGCCGCTGCCCGTTCCGGTGAGCAGGATACGTCGATGCCGGGCGTACAGGTGTAGGCATTCGCCTTCAACCGGAAAGAGTTTGTGGCCGGCGCAGGTGTCACATGGCCGTCACCGGGTGCGCGTTGTGCGTGCTGCATCTGTGCTGCATTTATTTGTAACTACTCAGCCCCCTGAGGGCAGAGGTGGTCGAAGCCTGGGGCCTACGTACAGCGGCAGGCCCGCCGAACGGTGCAGGGCGAGCGCAGGCAACCGAACAGCATCGCCCCTACAGCACAGGCTGCCTGGTGTTCCCCGAGAAGACACTGATGAGGCAGTCAAAGAGGCAGGCGCGCTGCTTGCGCATAGTGGCCAGATAGGAGCGCAGGGTAAAGAAGGTATCGGCCCCCTCCCGCGTGCGAAAGCAGCCCGAGACCTTCTGTCGGACCTTGGACATGCGCAGGGCCTGCTCGGCCAGGTTGTTGGTAAAAGGCACGTCCGCATCGGTCATGAAGCGCCAGACCTCGCGGCGGTGCACGCGCAGGCGCTTGAGCAGATTGAACGCCTTGCTCTGCTGGTGGCGGCCCTGTCTGTTGCGGGGCGCCCCCGAGGGCAAGACCTCCGGGTGCAGCCGCTCCCCGCGCTGCAGCAACTGTTCCCACTGCGCTTCGAACCAGGCCTGGCGCTCCAGCGGAAGTGGTGAGTCTGCTTGCGCCACCTCGCGCTGCGCCTGCAGCAGCAGCTCCATCATCTCGCGCGCCCAGCCATCCCAGATCCTCTCGCCCATCTGCTCGTGCACGAAGGTCAGCTCCCGCAGGTGGTGCGCATTGCACAGGCTGTGCGTGCAGTCCAGCCCCTTGTAGCTGGCCAGCCCGTCGTGCACCAGCGTGCCCCGCACGCCGGGCAGGATGCCCAGGGCTTCGAAGGCTGCGCTGCCACGCTTGGCATGCAGCCCCAGCCACGTCAGCGAGGCCGTGACGGCGCAGTGCAACCAGGCCAGGGTGCCCTTGACCCGGATACCGGTCTCATCGGCGTGCACAACGGGGGCGCCTTGTACGGCCTGCCCGATGGCCGCTACCGTGGGCGCCAGGGTCTGGGCCGCCTGGTGGCAGAAGGCCAGCACGCTGGCTTGGGACAGGGGCAGGCCAAAGGCGTCGCGCAGGAGCTCGCAGGTGCGCTGCAGGGGCACCAGGTGGTGCTGGTTCAAATGCACGGCCAGGGCCTTGGCCCGGGGGCCGTATTGCGTGGGAGCGCTGATGCCCTCGGGGAAGCTGCCTTGGTGCACGGCCCCGCAGCGGCAGGTGGAGCGGATCAGTTGGTGTTCGATGACCTGGGCGCGCAGCGCCGGGAGTTCGAAGACCTGGCGCTGGGCGATGACCTCGTGCTGGGCCAGCAACTCCTGGCAGGCGTTGCAGCGGGGGGCACTCTGGTGGGTGATGACCTGGTCGACTTCGGCGCTCTGGCGCAGCGTGTGGCCGCCGTGGCCCTTCTGGCCGCCTAGAGGGCGCTGGCCGCTGGGGCGCAGGGACTTCGGGGCGGGTTTGGCCAGGCCATCGCTGGAGGGCGGCTTGCTGGAGTTGCGGCTGTTGAGGGCCAGCCGGGCTTCGAGCTCGGTGATGCGCGCTTGCATCACTGCGAGCTGGGCGGTGAGCGATTGCACCTGCCCCAGCAGCGGCCACAGCATCCTGATCAGTTCGTCCTTCTGCGCGTGGCTCAGCGTGCTGAGATCGGGCAACGCTGGGAGGTCGGGCTGGCTCGGGTGGCTGGGCATTGCCGCTATTGTCTATTAGCGAATCCGGGGACCTGAGTAGTTACATTTATTTTGGTAAAAAGTGCCTCTAGCCCAGGTGTAGTCTGGGCTAATAGCTATATTATTTGTAGCTATGGCTGCTTGCCGCTGCAGGCGGTACCACGGCTTCACCTGCGCTACATGGGCGGGACACCCGCACGGGCTAGATTGCGCCTTCCTCCTTTTTCAGAGAAAGACGCTTCCATGTCCTACCGCCATGTGCTGGTCCTGTCCTTGGCCCTGAGTGGTGCCGCCTGCTTTGCCCAGGATGCCGGCAACGCGCCGCCCTCGGATCGCGGGGGCCACCGCGGCCCGCCGCCTGAGGCCATTGCCGCCTGCCAGGGCAAGACCGAGGGCACGTCCGTCAGCATCACGATGCGCGATGGCCGCACCATGACCGGCACCTGCAAGACCGGTCCGGACGGCACACTGGCGGCGCGCCCGGACCACATGCCACCGGGGCCGCCGCCAGCGCAGTAAGCATTCGGTCATTGGCGGGGGCTGCTCAGCGCGTGGGCAGGTTCCCGCATGCCAAGAGCGGAGAGACCCGCCGTGTCAGGGCGTTTTCGCTTCGTATAGGTAGCGCTGGAAACCGACGAACAGCCCCCGCACCTGCTCTGGCTGGCCGAGCTCCGCGAATGCATCGGACAACGCGTTGTGGTATCTGAGCTTCAGCAGCGGCGACAACTTCTCGACGCCCAACTCGCTCACGCCTTCTTTCACGTACTGAGCCAGCACGAAATCGATGAACGCACTCTGCTTGTCGGTGAACTGCCTGGCCGTTGCCTCGCTGGCAGCCGTGGCCCGAACTTGGCGGGTCAGAGGCGCCGAGGAAAATGCCACATAGGCCAGCACATCGAACAGGTCGCTTTTCTCCGCCTCGATCAGCTTCTGCATCTCGCCGATCTGAACGGTGCCGAAACCCTTGTCGGCCAGCCCCACCAACAACCCCTTGCGTGTTTCGGGATCGCTCCATATCGTGCGCAGCTCGGCCTCGTCACGGAAGAATGTTGGTAGCACGCCGAACAGGCTTTCCATGAATTGCGCAGCCGAAAGCGGCTTGCCGTCCGGCCCCCAGAAGCTGGTGGCGACCATGCTCTGGATGGCGCGCTCCTTGCCGTCGGCCAGTTGTCCCCTGATCTTCGCGGCACGCACCGGCGGCAGATAGTCGGGCGGCGGTGATTCCTTCGCTGTGGGCGGAGTGCCCGGCAGCTTCGGCGCACGCACTTCGGGTTCGACCGGTTCGCCATCCCATTCCGGGTCCGAGAACAACTGGTGCGCCCGCACGAAGTCGTAAATCGTGAAGTAGTCCTTACCCTCATACAGCCGCGTGCCACGGCCGATGATCTGCTTGAACTCGATCATCGAATTCACTGGCCGCAGCAGCACGATGTTGCGCACGTTGCGCGCATCTACACCGGTGGAGAGCTTTTGCGACGTGGTCAGGATGGTCGGGGTCGTTTTCTCGTTGTCCTGGAACTCGCGCAGATGCTGGTTGCCCAGCGCGCCGTCGCTGGCCGTCACGCGCTGGCAGTAACCAGGGTCGGTGCTGGTTTTCATCTGATTGATGAGGTCGCGCACCGCCAGCGCATGGTCTTGCGTGGCGCAGAACACGATGGTCTTTTCGCGTTGGTCGATCATGTCCATCAGCTTGCGCACACGGTAGGCCTCGCGTTGCCTGATTTCGATGATGCGGTTGAAGTCTGCCTCCACGTAGCGCTTGCCAGCCTCGATCTCGCCCTCGACCAGCGTGTCGTCGGCTGTGTAGACATAGTCGTCCAGCGTGGTCGCAATCTGCCCCACTTTGAACGGTGTCAAGAACCCGTCGTTGACGCCGTCCTTCAGCGAATACACATACACCGGCTCGCCGAAGTACGCATAGGTGTCGGCGTTGTCGCGGCGCTTGGGTGTGGCCGTCAGCCCGAGCTGTACCGCTGGTGCAAAGTATTCGAGGATGCCGCGCCAAGTGCCTTCGTTGTTGGCTCCGCCGCGGTGGCATTCGTCGATGACGATCAGGTCGAAAAAGTCGGGCGGGTAGTCGCCGAAGTAGGGCGCCTCGTCGGTGCCGCTCATGAAGGTCTGGAAGATCGTGAAGAACACGCTGCCGTTCTTCGGCACCCGGCCCTTTTTGCGGATGTCTGCCGGGTCGATGCGCACCAGTGCGTCTTCGGAGAATGCCGTGAACGAGGTGAAGTCGTTGTAGGCCTGGTCGGCCAGGTTGTTACGGTCCGCCAGAAACAGGATGCGTGGCCGGCGTGATGGCTCTGCATCGTTCTTCGCATCCTTCAGGTTCCAGCGGCTTTGAAACAGCTTCCATGCGATCTGGAAAGCGATAGATGTTTTGCCGGTGCCTGTTGCTAGAGTCAGCAGCATGCGCTGCTCGCCGTTGGCCACTTTCTCCAGCACGCGGTTGACGGCAATCTCCTGGTAGAAGCGGATGTCCCAGGTGCCGCTTTTGTTCGGAAAAGTTACCGTAGCAAAGCGGTCACGCCACACATTTGGCGCTGCAAAGGTCTGCTCCCACAACGCTTCCGGGCTCGGGTACTGCGCCACGTCGCCCTCGGCGCCCGTCGCCATGTCGATGCCGTAGATGGCCTGCCCGTTGGTCGAATAGGTGTGGCGAATCGCCAGCTTGGCCGAGTAGCTCTTGGCCTGGGCCACGCCCTCGGTGTGTGGTTTGTCCCAGGCTTTTGCCTCGACCACTGCCAGCTTGGTATTGCGGTAGACCAGCACGTAGTCGGCAATTTCTGGCTTGGCTGGTGCACCGCCTCCCTGCAGGCGACCCGGCGTGATGCGAAACTCGCGCCGAACGGAGCTGCCTTCGACTACCCCCAGCCTGCGGCCTTGAGGGCAGGGTCAACGTGTTCGGCTCGGGTTTCGGATTCGTTCATTGCATAACGCTTCTCAACCGGGCGTTTGAAATACTGGTTGCGCCAAGGCCTGCTTGGGGCTCACGATCTGAAGATGCGGCACTGCCGGCGCGGAAAGCAGATCATCGTCTCCAGTAACCAACCACTGCGCGTTCGCCGACAGGGCGGTGTGGATGAATACATCATCGTCTGGATCTCGGCAATGTGTTTGCGTCGAAAGCGACGCCTGGATTTCGACCCATCGCGCAACGGCAAGCGCCGTATCCAGCAATTTGTTTCGCGCTTCGATCGTCAGGTAGCGGTCGAATTTCGGCTTCCAGATGCGGGAGTGCAACTCCGCAAAAGTGGCGTCACAAAACACCGGCAGGGCATATGCCAAAACATGGGCCACTACTTTGGCGGGAGGCCCCGCCTGGGACAGCGCTGCGCTGATCCAGACATTGGTATCGAGCACCACCGCAAGGCGACGCTCAACTTTCATCGGCAAGCAGTTGGTCCAGGATTTCCGGCGTCATGCCCGCGGCGGCGGCGTGAGCGGCAGATTCTTCGAGCGTTTTTTGAAGCCTGTCGGCATAAAAGGCCCGCATCGATTCGTAATCTTGCACGCTCACCATCACACCCACCAGACGGTCATGCTTGAGCACGCCCACCGGCGCACGCTGCGCGCGGTCCAGGAATTCTCCGAACCGGGTCTTGGCTTCGTTGGCAGTGAAGGTTTGCATGGTGGCGCTCCTTGCGTGAGGGTTGGATCGTGCAATTTAGCTGAATCGTTCGATTTGGTCAAATTATTCAAACAGCGCCTGCTGGCCGCCGACATACTTGGCCGTGCCGTTTGGAACCAGGTCTTTCTCTGGAATCTGCACAATGGCATTTCGGAACTTGCGCTCGTCGATCTTGAGCTTGTCAGCATGCCAGTGGCCGCGTGACCGTGGGCTGGGCCTTGGCCATCGCGGGGGAGATCGCGCGGGCCTTCGTTGCGGTTGCGCCGCCTGCGCCATGAAAAAGCCCCCGCAGGTCTTGCAACCTGCGGGGGCTTTTGCGTGACTTGCTTCGCCGGCAGGCCGGCGAAGTGGGTCGACCGGGCTCTTACATGCCCATGTCGCCCATGCCGCCCATACCACCCATGCCGCCAGGCATGCCGCCGGCACTGGATTCTTCCTTCGGTGCTTCAGCAATCATGGCTTCGGTCGTGAGCAGCAGGGAAGCGACGGAGGCAGCGTTCTGCAGAGCAGTGCGCGTCACCTTGGTCGGGTCCAGGATGCCCATTTCGATCATGTCGCCGTAGGTGTCGTTGGCAGCGTTGAAGCCGTAGTTGCCCTTGCCGTTCAACACTGCGTTGACCACCACGCTCGGTTCGCCACCGGCGTTGTAGACGATTTCGCGCAGGGGCGATTCGATGGCCTTCAGGATCAGCTTGATGCCGGCGTCTTGATCGGCGTTGTCGCCCTTGATCTCGCCAGCAGCTTGCTTGGCGCGCAGCAGTGCCACGCCGCCGCCGGCCACGATGCCTTCTTCAACGGCAGCGCGGGTAGCGTGCAGCGCGTCTTCCACGCGTGCCTTCTTTTCCTTCATTTCGACTTCGGTGGCAGCGCCAACCTTGATCACGGCAACACCGCCGGCCAGCTTGGCCACGCGTTCTTGCAGCTTTTCGCGGTCGTAGTCGCTGGTCGCTTCTTCGATCTGGATGCGCACTTGCTTGACGCGGGCTTCGATGTCAGCAGCGGCGCCAGCGCCGTCGATGATCGTCGTGTTTTCCTTGCCCACTTCGATGCGTTGTGCCGAACCCAGGTCAGCCAGCGTCACTTTCTCCAGGGTCAGGCCGATTTCTTCAGCGATGACCTTGCCGCCCGTCAGGATGGCGATGTCTTCCAGCATGGCCTTGCGGCGGTCGCCGAAGCCAGGAGCCTTGACAGCCACAACCTTCAGGATGCCGCGGATCGTGTTCACGACCAGGGTAGCCAGGGCTTCGCCTTCGACTTCTTCGGCAATGATCAGCAGCGGACGGCCCGACTTGGCAACTTGCTCCAGCGTGGGCAGCAGGTCGCGGATGTTGCTGATCTTCTTGTCGTACAGCAGCACGAAGGGGTTTTCCAGAATCGCAGATTGCTTTTCCGGGCTGTTGATGAAGTAGGGCGACAGGTAGCCGCGGTCGAACTGCATGCCTTCGACGACGTCGAGTTCGTTGTCGAGCGACTTGCCGTCTTCAACGGTGATCACGCCTTCCTTGCCGACCTTGTCCATTGCGTCAGCAATGATCTTGCCGATGGATTCGTCGCTGTTGGCCGAGATGGAGCCGACTTGCGCGATTTCCTTGGAGGTGGTGGTGGCCTTGGAGGCCTTCTTCAGCTCGGCGACCAGGGCAGTCACTGCCTTGTCGATGCCGCGCTTCAGGTCCATCGGGTTCAGGCCGGCGGCCACGTACTTGGAGCCTTCGCGCACGATGGCTTGGGCCAGCACGGTAGCGGTGGTGGTGCCGTCACCAGCGTTGTCGCTGGTCTTGGAGGCCACTTCCTTCACGAGCTGGGCGCCCATGTTCTGGAGCTTGTCCTTGAGCTCGATTTCCTTGGCCACGGACACACCGTCCTTGGTCACGGTGGGGGCGCCGAACGAGCGTTCGAGCACCACGTTGCGGCCCTTGGGGCCCAGGGTCACCTTGACGGCGTTGGCGAGAATGTTCACGCCTTCGACCATGCGAGCGCGGGCTTCGCCGCCGAAGACTACGTCTTTTGCTGCCATGTTGATTTCTCCGAAATTCAGTTAAGAGGGATGCTAGGGAAGCGAGAAATTACTTCTCGACGACCGCGAACAGGTCTTCTTCCTTCATGACCAGCAGCTCGTCGCCACCGACCTTGACGGTCTGGCCCGAGTACTTGCCGAACAGCACGCGGTCGCCGACCTTCACGCCGACAGCGGAGACTTCACCCTTGTCGTTCTTCTTGCCCGGGCCGACGGCCAGAACTTCGCCTTGATCAGGCTTTTCGGCCGCTGCGTCGGGGATCACGATGCCCGAAGCGGTCTTGGTTTCGCTGTCAATGCGCTTGACGATCACGCGATCGTGCAGAGGACGAAGGTTCATTGCATCTCCTAGGAATTGGGACAATGTCAGGTCGAAAAAACATCGCCTCAGGGGGCGATGTGGCAAAAGGCACAAGGACACGCACCGTCAACCGCCAGAAGCAGTTGCTAGCACTCAAGCCCTGCGAGTGCTAATCATATAGGCTTTTGGAGGCGTTTCAAGAGCGGGCAGGTCGCCCAGCCTTGGGGCGGGGCGGGAAGCAGCGCGTGATTTGGTGTGATATTTCCATATACTTGGAAATATGGAAATGAAATCTGCCGTCGCCGCACTCGCCGCCCTGGCCCAAGCCTCTCGCCTTGAGGTGTTCCGTTGTCTGGTGCTGGCTGGCCCTGATGGCATGTCCGCTGGAAAGATCGCGCAGGCCATGGACATGCCGTCTTCGTCCCTTTCCTTTCACCTGCGGGAGCTGTCCCAGGCGCAACTGGTCACTTCGCGGCAGGACGGACGCTTTGTCATCTATGCACCTAATTTCGCCGCGATGAACGAGCTCCTTGGTTTCCTCACGGAAAACTGCTGCGGTGGCGCGCCTTGCGAGGTCTGCGTGCCGGCCCTGCCACCGCCGCCCCACAACACCGCAACGGAAAGCAAGGCATGACTGAAAAGATCTTCAACGTCCTGGTGCTGTGCACCGGCAACTCGGCGCGCAGCATCATGGCCGAGGCCCTGATCAACACCCTGGGCCAGGGCCGCTTCCGCGCCTATAGCGCGGGCAGCCATCCCAACGGCCGGGTCAATCCCCGCGCCATCGACAAGGCCCGGCAGGTGGGCTATCCCGTCGAGCATCTGCGTAGCAAGAGCTGGGACGAGTTCGCTGTGCCTGATGCGCCGCAAATGGATTTCATCGTCACGGTGTGCGACAACGCCGCAGGCGAGGTCTGCCCGATCTGGCCCGGCCAGCCCATTTCGGCCCACTGGGGCTTCGAGGACCCAGCCGCCGTCGAGGGCAGCGATGAGGCAAAGCAACGCGGCTTCGATACGGTCTTTCGCCAGATCATGGGCCGCGTGCGCATCTTCGTGAGCCTGCCTTTCGCAAGCCTTGATCGCGCGGCGATCAAGCGCGAGATGCAGGCCATCGGACACGCCTTGGCGAGTGCCTGAGGTGGGGGCGTCCGTGCAGGATTCGTCGGCAGCCAAACCGCCGATGGGCCGTTTCGAGCGTTACCTGACGCTTTGGGTGGCCCTGTGCATTGTTGTCGGCATAGGCCTTGGCCAGGGCTGGCCAGGCTTGTTCCGCCATATCGCCGCTTTGGAGGTGGCGAAGGTCAATGTGCCGGTGGGCGTGCTGATCTGGATCATGGTCATTCCCATGCTGCTGCGGGTCGACTTCTCGGCCCTCGGCCAGGTCAAATCCCATTGGCGCGGCATCGGGGTCACGCTGCTCATCAACTGGGGGGTGAAGCCGTTTTCCATGGCCATCCTCGGCTGGATCTTCATTCGCCATGTGTTCGCGCCGATGCTGCCTGCGGCCCAACTGGACAGCTATGTCGCCGGCCTGATCCTGCTGGCTGCCGCGCCGTGCACCGCCATGGTCTTTGTCTGGAGCCAGCTCTGCAAGGGCGACCCTTACTTCACGCTGTCCCAGGTTGCCTTGAACGACGCCATCATGGTCGTGGCGTTCGCGCCGCTGGTGGCGCTGCTGCTGGGCCTGTCGTCCATTGCCGTTCCGTGGGGCACGCTGATGGCATCGGTGGGCCTCTACATCATCGTGCCCGTGGTCATGGCGCAGTGGCTGCGCAAGCGTCTGCTGGCCCGGGGCAGGCAGCACCTCGATAGCGTTGCCGCGAAGCTCGGCCCCTGGTCGATCACTGCGCTGCTTGCGACCCTGGTACTGCTGTTTGCCTTTCAGGGCGAGACCATCATCGCGCAGCCGCTGGTGATCGCGTTGCTGGCCGTGCCTATCTTCATCCAGGTGCTGTTCAATTCGGGCCTGGCCTACCTGCTCAACCGCCGGATGGGCGTGGCGCATTGCGTGGCCGGCCCTTCGGCGCTGATAGGTGCGAGCAATTTCTTCGAGCTGGCCGTTGCGACGGCGATCAGCCTGTTCGGCTTTCAATCGGGGGCGGCGCTGGCGACGGTGGTGGGCGTGCTGATCGAAGTGCCGGTGATGCTGCTGGTGGTGTCCGTGGTGAACCGGTCGCAGGCCTGGTATGAACAAGGCGCTGTGCGCCGCTGATTCAGCGCGCCGCAGCGCCTTGCAACAGGCCGCGCAGCTTTTGTCGCAGGGGAGATTCTTCTGCCGCCGCCGGTGCGCCCAACTGTTGCAGGGCCAGGTCGCGGCTTTGCGCGTTGCGCAGGTCTATCTCCCGCACCACCTGCCCGTGCTGGTAGACAAAGGCGACATCGGCCAGCTCCAGCACGTCGTCGATATCGTGGGTGATCATCAGCACCGGGATGTTCCAGCGCCGTCGCACCTCGGCCAGTTCCTGGCGCAGGCTGCTGCGCAGCATGGGGTTGAGCGCGGCAAAGGGTTCGTCCAGCAGCAGCACCTGTGGCCGGCAGGCCAGTGCGCGGGCCAGGGCCACGCGCTGCTGCTGGCCACCGGATAGCGAGCCCGGCCGGCTGTCGGCCATCTCGCGCAGGCCAAAGCCGTCGAGCAGGCTGTCGATCTGGACGCGGTCTTCTTCGGCGATGCGGCGCCGCCGCCACGAGGTCAGCCCGAAGGCAATGTTGTCGCGCACCGAGAGGTGCGGGAACAGCGCGTAGTGCTGGAACAGGTAGCCGATGCGGCGTGCCGGCGGCGGCAGGTCGATGCCGGTGGCCGAGTCATACAGCGTGCGGCCGTCCAGGCGCACATGGCCCGATGTGGGCCGCAGCAGGCCGGCCATCGCCTGCAGTGTGAGCGACTTGCCCGAACCCGATGGCCCGTACAGCGCCGCAAAGGGCACATCCGTGGCAAAGCGCACGGCCAGCTCAAAGCGCCGACGATCGTCGGCCACCGACAGGCGCAGATCGACGTCGATCATAGGAGAACGTATTTACGATCTCTATGGGGTCGCACAAGTGTCTTTGCGGGATGGGATGCAAGGCGCGGTGCGCCGCCAATAGCACCGCTATTGGCAAGCGCCGCAACGCCGCAGACCGCCCGCAAAGACACTTGCCCGAAGGGGTTGGAGTGAAATCGGGCGATTGAGCGCCCCATCTGCTTGCATGGGCACGAGCCCATGCGGCGCAGACTGGGCCACCCACTCATCCCGATTGCACTCCAATGCGATCCCCATACAGATCGTAAACACGTTCTCATGGCTTGCCGAAGCCGTAACGCGCCAGCACCTGCTGCGAGGCATCGGAGGTCAGGAAGGTGATGAAGTCCTGGCCCAGCGCCTTCTGCTTGCTGTCGGCCACCACCGCCACCGGGTAGCTCACCGGCGTGTGGCCCGAAGGCGTGAGCACGATCTTGACTTTGTCACCGGCAATGGCGGCATCGGTGCGGTAGACAAAGCCGGCTTCGGCCTCGCCGCGGCTCACGTAGTCGAGCACCTGGCGCACGCTGTCGGCCTGCACGAACTTGGGCTCGAGTGGCTCCCACAGCTTGGCGCCGTCCAGCACCTGCTTGGTGTAGCGGCCCACCGGCACGGTGGCGGTCTTGCCGACGGCAATGCGTTTGATGCTGGGGCCGGCCAGGTCCTGCAGCGACTTGACGCCGGTGCCGCCCTGGGCCGGCTCGATCAGCACCAGGCTGTTGGTGACGAAGTTGCGGCGGCTGTCGGTGTCGATCAGCTTTTGCTGCACGCCGCGGTCCATGGTTTCCTGGTCGGCGCTGGCGAACACGTCTACCGGCGCGCCCTGGCTGACCTGCTGCAGCAACGTGCCCGAGGCGGCGAAGTTAAAGCGCAGCGTGGTGCCGGGCTTGCTGGCTTCGAACTTGGGTGCGAGTTCCTTGAAGGCGTCAGTCAGGCTGGCGGCTGCGGACACGGTGAGCTGCTGCGCGGACGCGGCCAGCGGCAGCGCCAGCGCGACGACCAGGGACAAGAGGCGGAAAGAACGCATGGGGGAACTCCTTGGATGTCAACGAAGAGAGAAAAAGCGGTTCGACAGCACCAGCACGGTGATCGACAGGACCGAGGTGATGACGACCAGCAGCAGCGCCATGTCGTCATGCCCGGCCTGCACGGCGTCGTAGATCGCCATGGACAGCGTCTGGGTCTGTTTGGGTATGGAGCCGGCCACCATCAGCGAGGCGCCAAATTCGCCCATGGCGCGCGCAAAAGCCAGCAGCGTGCCGGCCAGGATGCCGGGCCAGGCCAGCGGCAGCGTCACGCGCAGGAAGACCGACATGGGCGATTGGCGCAGCGTGCTGGCAGCGGCCTCCAGCGACCGGTCGACGCCGGCAAAGGCTGCGCTGGCGGACTTGAACACTAGCGGCAATGCCACCACGGCCGACGCAACCACTGCGCCATGCCAGCTGAAGATGATGGTGTAGTCCAGGTGCTCGCGCAGCCACGCGCCCAGCGGGCTGCGGCGCCCGGCAGCCACCAGGATGGCGTAGCCGATCACGGTCGGCGGCAACACCAGCGGCAGCATGAAGGCCGCCTCCAGCACCGAGCGGCCCGGAAAGCGCTTGCGCGCAAACACCCAGCCCAGCGCCACACCGGCGATCAGCGCCAGCACGGTGGCCAGCGCGGCGACCTTCAGTGAGAGGACCAGCGGGAACCAGTCCATGGATGCAAGCAGACCATTCGTCATGTCCGCGCGAATATAACGGATGCTTGCAATTGGCAGGGGAGAGTCCCTGCCGTTTCCCGGCTACGGCTAAGGCTACGTATCAGGCCATCCGGCCGCTGGTGACGCTCATGGCGCCAGCAGCCGCGTCAGTGCCGCGATGTCGGCAGCAGCGGCGGTGCGGGCGGTGTTCTCTATGGCCCGGTAGTGCTGCAGGATTTGTTGGCCGATCGTGGTGAGGGCGGTGCCGCCACCATGGGCACCGCCGGCGGCGGTGTTCACGGCAGGGCTGCAGAGGGCGCGGTTCATCTCGTCCACCAGCAGCCAGGCGCGGCGGTAGGACATCTCCAGTTGGCGCGCCGCGGCCGAGATGGAGCCGGTTTCGGCAATCGCCTCCAGCAACTGGACCTTGCCCGGCCCGATGGCAATGCTGTCGTCGCGGTAGACGCGCAGGCGGAGCTGCACTTTGGATTTCATGGGCGCGGGGCTCCAGGATGCGGAGCGCGGAGGTTAAGGCATGGGGAACGTCGATGCGATCGTGGCTGTGTGCAACTGCGGGCGTGCACCGACGGGCGCGTGCCTTGTGATGCCCGCACCCAGTGCGTCAGTGGCTTGGGGGCTGTGCAGGCAGCGCGCTCTCGCCGCGTCCAATGCCGTAGTAGCGGATGCCATAGCGCGCCATGCGCTCGGGCTCGTAGAGGTTGCGTCCGTCAAAGATCAGCGGCTGTTGCAACTGGCGGGCGATGAAGTCGAAGTCAGGCGCCTTGAAGACCTGCCATTCAGTGCAGATCAGCAATGCGTCGGCGCCAGGCAGTGCGGCTTCGGGCGTGCCCATGAGCTGCAGGCGTTCATCCGGGCCGTAGAGGCGCTGGGCTTCGGGCATGGCCACCGGGTCGAAGGCGCGGACCCGGGCGCCGGCGGCCCACAGGGCTTCCATCAGCACGCGGCTGGGGGCGTCGCGCATGTCGTCGGTACGCGGCTTGAAGGCCAGGCCCCAGAGCGCAAAGGTACGGCCGCGCAGCTCACCACCGAAGCGGCGCTGGATCTGCTCGAACATCTTGTTCTTCTGCCGCTGGTTCACGTCTTCCACCGCTTGCAGCAGGTCGCTGGCGCAGCCGTTGGCGCGCGCGGTGTGGATCAGGGCCTGCACGTCTTTGGGGAAGCAGGAGCCGCCGTAGCCGCAGCCGGGGTAGATGAAGTGGTAGCCAATGCGTGGATCGGCGCCCATGCCCAGACGCACCGATTCGATGTCGGCGCCCAGTTGCCCGGCAAGCTCGGCAATCTGGTTGATGAAGCTGATCTTGGTGGCCAGCATGCAGTTGGCCGCGTACTTGGTCAGTTCGGCACTGCGCAGGTCCATGAACATCAGGCGGTCATGGTTGCGGTTGAAGGGGGCATACAGCTCGCGCAGCAATTCCCGTACGCCGGCATCCGAGCTGCCGACGATGATGCGGTCGGGCCGCTTGCAGTCGGCAATGGCGGCGCCTTCCTTGAGGAACTCCGGGTTGGACGCGATCTGGAAATCCAGCGTCTTGCCCATGCCGGCCAGCAGCTGCTCGATATGCGCGCGCAGGCGGTCCCCGGTGCCCACCGGCACAGTGGATTTTTCGACGATCACCACCGGCTGCTCGCGCAGCCGCGCGATGGTTTCCGCCACCGCAAAGACGCTGCTCAGGTCGGCGCCGCCATCGACGCCCGGCGGCGTGCCGACGGCGATGAACTGCACCGTGGCATGGGCCACCGCCACGGCGGCATCGCTGGTGAACTGCAGGCGCCCGGCGGCGCGGTTCTCGCGCACCAGGTCTTCCAGCCCGGGCTCGTAGATGTCCACCTGCCCGGCCTGCAGGCGCTCTATCTTGCGGCTGTCGATGTCGATGCAGACGACGTCGTGGCCGACTTCGGCGAGCACGGCGGCCTGCACCAGGCCGACATAGCCGACACCGAATACGGTGATGTTCATGGAAACCTCTTTAGGAAACAGGCGGAGATGCCCGGCGTGCATTGACCAGCAGCACGCCCAGCAGGATCAACAGCACGCCCAAGGTCCGACCCAGGCTCAGGCTGCCGCCCAGGCCGGGCAGCAGCGCCGCGCCGACATAGACCAGCGGATAGCTCAGGGCCAGCAGCGAATAGGCGCGGTTCAATGGCAAGCGGTTCAACGCGCCCATCCAGCAGACCATCGACAGGGCATAGCCGCAGATGCCCAAGGCCAGCATGGCCAGAGCTACGGGTGCGGCTGTCAGAAACTGTTGCCAGGCATCGATGCCGGGCAGGCGCGTCATGCTCCAGCGCATCGCCAGTTGGGCTGCGCTCACCAGCAGCACGCTGGCGCCGGCCAAGGCCAGGCCAGGCGCCTTCATGCGGACGCTCCCATGGCCACCACGCCGGCCACGATCAGCGCCACGCCCAGCCAGTGCCGGGCGTCGGTGGCTTCGCCAAAACCGTAGCGCGCCACCAGCGTGACCAGCACGAAGTTGAGGCTCAGCATGGGATAGGCAATGCCCACCTCCAGGCGCTGCAGCACCAGCAGCCAGAGCAGCAGCCCCAGGCCCATGCAGAGCAGGGCCAGCCACAGCCAGGGCGAGCGCAGCCGGCCCACGAGGCTGGGTGCCTGCTCGCGCCAGCGGGCCACGGCGATCTTCTGGGCGATCTGGCCAGCGCAGGTCAGCAGGCACACGGCGGCCACCAGCAGCCAGGTCATGGTGCCGTCGCCCGGGGGTAGAGCAGCAGCGCCAGCTTGTTGCTGACGTGGCGCGCGGCCTCGCCTGGCGGCAGGCTCAGTAACTCAGGGTCTTGCGGGCCGGCAAAGCGCAGCACCACAGCCACGCTGCCACGCTGGCGGGCCTGTGAGATCCACTGCGCGATATCGTCACGTGCTACGTAGCGACCTTGGCCTGCGGGCGTGGCCAGGCCGTACTCCAGCTCGCCCTGGCGCGAGTAGATGGTGATGTCGGTGCGCTTCAGGTCCCAGGCCAGGTTGGCGGCCAGGCCGGCGTCGTTGCTGAGCAGTGCGTCTGCCTTGTCGATGGCGTCCCGGTGCGCCTCGATGAAATGCGTTGGCATCTTGGAGTCGATCTGGTTCTGCGTGAGCAGCCCCGGCAGGCAGGCCAGCAGCAGCCAGAGCGGCAGTGCCGACCATTCCCAGCGGCGCAGGGGCTGCCAGAGCTGCGCCAGCGCCACTCCGCTCCAGACCAGGCCGATGGCCAGTGCCAGGCCCCAGGCCAGCCGGTCATCAGGGCCGTAGATGCCGGTTTTCATGGCGATGAGCACGCCGGCCAGGCCGACCAGGCCCAGGCACAGGTTGATCGCGGCATTGGCCTTGAACCAGCCGCCGCGGCCACGCTCCAATTGCTCGACTAGGCCATGCGCCAGCAGCAGCGCCAGCGGCGTGAGGCAGGGCAGCATGTAGGTCGGCAGCTTGCCACGGCTGACGCTGAAGAAGGCCAGCGGCAGCAGCAGCCAGATCAGCAGGAAGCCAATGCGCGGATCGCGCTTGTCTGCCCAGGCACGGTGCAGCGCCGGCGGCAGCAGGCCGCTCCAGGGCAGGCAGCCGATCAGCAGCACTGGCAGGTAGAACCAGAGTGGCTCGCCGTGTTGCGCGTCTTCGGCCGCGAAGCGGCGGATGTGCTCGTTCCAGAAAAAGAAGTTCCAGTAGTCCGGGGCCTGCAGGTGCACGGCCAGGGCCCAGGGGGCGGCCACCAGCACGGCGACGAGCACGGCCATCGGGCCAAGGCGCAGCAGCTCGCCGAGCCGGCGCTGCCACAGCATGTAGGGGCCGGCTACCAGTACCGGCAGCAGCCAGGCGACAAAGCCCTTGGTCAGGAAGGCGATGCCGCAGGCCACACCTACCAACACCCAGGCCGCCAGCCGGCGGCGGGGCACGGTTGTAGTCACCGCGCAGTAGAAGGCAAGCAGGGCCAGGTTCAGCCAGAGCGCAAGCTGCGGGTCCAGCGTGATGTACATGCCCATGCTGGCTACCAGCAGGCCCGACAGGTAGAGCAGCGCGGCGATTGCGCTCTTGCGGCGGTCTTGCCACAGGCGCTGCGCCAGCAGGCCCACCAGCAAGGCGCTGAGCGCCGTGGCCAGCGCCACCGGCAGCCGGCTGGCAAACAGGTTCTGCCCGAACAGCATCTGGCTGAGCGCGGTAGTCCAGTAGCCGGCCACCGGCTTCTCGAAGTAATGCATGCCCAGTTGTTGCGGCACGACCCAGTTGCCGCTGGCGAGCATTTCGCGCGCGATTTCGGCGTAGCGCGATTCGTCGGGTATCCAGAGCGCGCGCAGGCCCAGTGGCAGCAGCACGAACAGCAGGAACAGGCCGCACAGGCGCAGCGGGCGTGCCAGTGTCATGCCTGTACCCCCAACCAGCCTTCGCGGCCCGGCAGGCCGCCGCGCTGCAGCTGCCCGGTGGGCAGTGTTGCGGGGTCGCTTGGCAGCAGATCGCCCAGCGGCTTGAAGTGCACGCCGCGCTCACGCGCCAAGGCCAGCAGGCGGCGGAATTCATCGGCCAGCAGGATGCCTTCCACCTCGGCGTGGATGGTGTAGACGTTGAGTGCTTCTGGCACCAAACGATTGACGATTTGCTCGGTGAAGGCGGTGCTCGTCAACTGCGGGCCGACGGCTTCGTCGTAGGTGGGCAGGTCTACCGGAATCTGCGGCGTTCCCGGGCTGCCATCTGCCAGCAGCGGGCGGAACAAATGCGTGCCACGGCAGTCGCTGTTGTAGCGAAAGCCAAAGGCCTGTTTGGCCTGCACCACACGCGCGTCGGCACGCCAGCCGGCAGAGGCGGAGCATTCCACCGGCGCGCCGAGGATGTCTTGCAGGGTGCGCACGCCCCGGTCGATTTCCGTGGCCAGCCGCGCGGCGCTCCAGTCGCCAGCGTGGGCTTGCCAGGCATGGTGGTCCCAGGCGTGCAGGCCGACTTCATGGCCACGCGCACGGGCGGCGCGCATCAGGTGGCCAAAGTCGCGGCCTATGGGCTTGCCGGGCCAGGCGGTGCCGGCCAGCAGGATGTCCCAGCCATAGAGGCTGGCGGCGCGTGAGCGCAGCATCTTCCAGAGGAAGCGCGGGCGTACCAGGCGCCACAGGTGGCGGCCCATGTTGTCGGGGCCGACCGAGAAGAAGAAGGTGGCGCGCACGCCGGCGGCGTCCAGCGTATCGAGCAGGCGCGGCACCCCGTCGCGGGTACCGCGGTAGGTATCCACGTCGATACGCAGGCCGGCGACGGTCATTCGCGCTGGGCGGCGTCGACCGCTTCGCGCAGGAAGAAGTCCAGCGTCTTGCCGATGGTGGCGGGCATGGCGATGCCGGGCGCCCAATCCAGCACGCGCTTGGCGTTGGCGACGCTGGGCTTGCGGTGCGCCACATCCTGGTAGCCGTCGCCGTAGAAGCTGCGACTCTCCACCTCGCGGAAGCCGGCGAAGGGCGGGAAGTTGGCGCGCAGCGGGTGCTGCTCGAACTGCTTCAGCAGCTCTTCGGCCATCTCGCGGATGCTGGCTTCGTTGTCGGGGTTGCCGATGTTGATGATCTGGCCGTCGCAGCGGCCGCCGCGGTTTTCGACGATGCGGAACAGCGCCTCGATACCGTCGTCCACGTCGGTGAAGCAGCGCTTTTGCGCTCCGCCATCGACCAGCTTGATCGGCGTGCCTTCGACCAGGTTCAGGATCAGCTGGGTGATGGCGCGCGAGCTGCCGATGCGTGCCGAGTCCAGGCGGTCCAGGCGCGGGCCCATCCAGTTGAAGGGGCGGAACAGCGTGAACTTCAGGCCCTTCTGGCCATAGGCCCAGATCACGCGGTCGAGCAGTTGCTTGGAGGCGGAGTAGATCCAGCGTTGCTTCTGGATCGGGCCCACCACCAGGTTGGAGTGGTCTTCATCGAAGCGCTCGTCGGTGCACATGCCGTACACCTCGGAGGTGGACGGGAACACCACGCGCTTGCCGTACTTCACGCAGTGGCGCACGATCTTCAGGTTTTCTTCGAAGTCCAGCTCGAACACGCGCAGCGGGTTGCGGGTGTACTCGATGGGCGTGGCAATGGCTACCAGCGGCAGCACTACGTCGCACTTCTTGATGTGGTACTCCAGCCATTCGGTGTGGATGGAGATGTCGCCCTCCACGTAATGGAAGTTGGGGTGGCTGCGGAAGCGCTCGATGGCGTCGGAGCCAATGTCCAGCCCATACACCTCGTAGTCGCCCGCGCGCAGCAGGCGCTCGGTCAGGTGGTTGCCGATGAAGCCGTTGACGCCCAGGATCAGCACCCGCGTGCGGCGCACCGGCAGGCCGGCATCGCGGCGCAGGCGCAGGCCTTCGACCAGGCCCAACTCGCGCGCCAGTTGCGGGCCGGCCAGGTACAGGCCCTGGTCGCCCTGCTGGCCGGCGAGGACTTCGAGTGCGCCGCTGCCGCAGGCGATGCGCAGCGGCTCTTGGCCGAGTACGGTGCCGGGCTCGGCGCCATGGTTCAGATCGAGAGCGCGGGCCTGCCAGACCAGCAGCTTGCGTTCGCCGTGCCAGCCAAAGGCGCCAGGGTAGGGCTGGGTGACGGCGCGCACCAGGTTGGCCAGCTCGGTGGCGGGGCGTTGCCAGTGCAGCTCGCCGTCGGCGGGCGTGCGGCGGCCGTAGTAGCTGGCTTCGCGTTCGTCTTGCGGGTGCTCGGCCAGTTCGCCGCGGGCCAGGGCCGGCAGACTGTCGGCCAGCAGGGCGGCGGCGGCTTCGCGCAGCTTGGCGTGCAGCAGGGCGGCGGTGTCGTCGACTGCAATGGGCACGCGGCGCTGGGCCACGATGGGGCCGGCGTCGGCGCGCTCGACCATGCGGTGCAGGGTGACGCCGGTTTCGGTCTCGCCCTTGACCAGCACCCAGTTGGCCGGTGCGCGGCCACGGTAGCGCGGCAGCAGCGAGCCGTGCAGGTTGTAGGCACCCTTGTGTGCCAAGGCCAGCAGGCTGGGCGAGAGCAGATGGCGGTAGTAGAAGGAGAAGAAGAAGTCCGCATCCAGGGCGCGGATGCGCTCTTGCCAGATCGGATGGTTGACGTCTTCCGGCGCGTGCACGGGGATGCCGTGGCGGGCGCAGAGCTGGGCTACCGAGGCGTAGAAGCGGGTTTCGCCGGGATCGTCTGCGTGGGTGAAGACGGCGGCAATGCGGTAGCCCGCATTGATCAGGGCCTCGATGCCGGCACAACCGATGTCGTGGTAGGCGAAGACGACGCAGGTGCTCATGTTGGGGATATCCGATCCAGGGAGGCAGAAACAGGAGAGGGAGCCGAAGATGGCGCGCGCGCAATGCGCTCGATATGGAAGCGGGGCCGGGCCCGCACGTCCTGGTAGACGCGCCCCAGGTATTCGCCGAGCAGCCCCATGCCGATGAACTGCGCACCGGTGAACATGAACAGCACGGCGAACAGCACGAACACGCCATCAGCCGCCCACTGCGGGCCGAGCACCAAGCGCAGCCCAAGCAGCAGCAGGGCAAAGAAGAAGCCCGCCAGCGCCATGCCAAAGCCGACCAGGCTCAGCAGGCGCAGCGGCGTGGTGGTCATGGAGGTGACCAGGTCGAACATCAGGTTGATCAACTGCATGAAGCCGTAGCGTGAGTCGCCATGCTCGCGCTCGGCATGCGGCACCGGGACCTCGCAGGTGTGGCGCGCAAAACTGTTGGCCAGCACCGGGATGAAGGTGCTGCGCTCGCGGCAGGCCAGCATGGCTTGCACCACGCTGCGCCGGTAGGCGCGCAGCATGCAGCCGTAGTCGCTCATGGCCACGCCGGTGGAGCGCTGCACGGCGCGGTTGATCAGCTTGGAGGGCAGGCGGCGCAGGGCCGAGTCCTGGCGCTGCTGGCGCACCGTGCCAACCACGTCATAGCCTTGTGCTGCGACCTCGGCCAGGTGGGGGATTTCTTCCGGCGGGTTTTGCAGGTCGGCATCCAGGGTGATGACCAGGTCGCCGCTGCATTGCTCGAAGCCGGCCATGATGGCCGCGTGCTGGCCGTAGTTGCGGTTGAGGATCACGGCGACCACGGGGCTGCCGGGCAGGGCGGCGGCCTCCAGCAGCAGGTCGGCCGAGGCATCGCGGCTGCCGTCGTCCACCAGGATGATCTCGAACGGACAGGGCAGTTGCTCGCAGGCGGCGCGGGTGCGCAGCAGCAGTTCGGGCAGGCTGGCGGCCTCGTTGTAGACCGGGATCACCACGGACACCCGGTCGATGGGATAGGGCTTCATGCGTGTTCCTGCAGCACGGCCTCGATGGCGGTGGCGACGCGTTCCACGTCTGCGTCCTGCATGTCGGGGAAGAGGGGGATCGAGCAGATGCGCGACGAGTTCCACTCGCTGTGCGGCAACTGCACGGCTGGCCATTGCGCGCGGTAGTAGGGGTGCAGGTGCGTGGCGATGAAGTGGATGCCGGTGCCCACGCCGCGCGCCTGCAAGGCCGCCATGAAGGCGTCGCGGTCGAGGCCGCAGCGCTCCGGGTCTATGCGCAGGATGAACAAATGCCAGGCGTGCGAACCTGCTTCGGTCGGCAGGGCCAGCGGCTGCACCGGCAGGCCGCGCAGGCGCTCCAGGTAGAGCTCGGCGATGTGGCGGCGGCGCGCGTTGATGGCGGCTATGCGGTCGAGCTGGACCAGGGCCACGACGGCGTGCAGGTCCGACAGGTTGTATTTGAAGCCGGGTTCGACCACCTGGGCCTGCGGCTTGCGGCCCAGGCTTTCGCGGTCAAAGGCATCTACGGCCAGGCCGTGGAACTTGAGCCGGCGCACGCGCTCGGCCAGGGCATCGTCGTCGGTGACCAGCATGCCGCCTTCGGCGCAGGTGAGGTTCTTGATGGCGTGGAACGAGAAGATCGCCGTGCCCTGGCGGCCGATGGGCTCACCCTGGTAGCGGGTGCCCACGGCATGGGCCGCGTCTTCTATCAGCGGTATGCCATGGCGCTCGGCAATGGCGCGCAGCGGCGCCAGGTCGCAGGCGGCGCCGGCGTAGTGCACGGGGATGATGGCCCGCGTGCGCGGCGTGATGGCGGCAGCCACGGCCTCGGGCGACACCATCAGGGTGTCGCGGTCCACATCGACGAAGATCGGGGTTGCGCCCAGCAGGCAGACCATGTTGGCGGTGGAGACCCAGGTCATGGACGGGGTGATGACCTCGTCGCCCGGGCCTATGCCCAGCGCCAGCAGCGTCAGGTGCATGGCGGCGGTGGCTGAACACAGCGCCACCGCATGCCGGGCCCCCAGGTGTTCGGCAAAACGCTTTTCCAGCGCGTGGTGCTTGGGCCCGGTGGTGATCCAGCCGGAGCGCAGCACCTCGGTTACGGCGGCAACCTCGGCATCACCGATGCTGGGTTTGGAAAACGGCAAGAACGGCACTGTCATGGAAGGGCGACTTTTCGCATCCTGGTATTGGCACATCGGGCGGTAGCGATGCTAGCGCCGAACCACTGCTTTTTCTTGTCGCTCGTCGGCTATTTCAGGTGTGAGAAGTTCTCTTGCGCTGCCATATGCGAACGGCCAGGCCCGAGCGCTGCCGTCAGAAATCTATTGCTACCAAATATGTAGCTATAAGCCCAGGTGGCATAAGGGCTAGAGGCCTAAAAGTCTTGAAATCCTAGGCGGCCGAGGCTTCGGGGTAGAGCCCATGCACCCGGCCAAACAGCCGGGTCAGGCCGAGCAGGGCGTCGATGTTGGGCGTCTGCAGGCCGGCACGCTGGCCCAGCTCGCGCGTGGCGGCGACGATGCCGTCCAGCTCGATCGGGCGCTGGGCCTCGACGTCTTGCAGCATCGAGCTTTTGAAGGGCCCGAGCCCGGCGGTGATCTTGTGCCGGTCTTCCGGCGCCTGCGCCACCGGGCAGCCGACGTGCTGGCCGATGGCGGCGGCCTCCTGCATGGCGGCCGAGCAGAAGGCCCGCACCAGCGGGTCAGCCAGGATGCGGTCCACCGTGGCGCCGGTGATGGCCGAGATCGGGTTCATCGTCAGGTTGCCCCAGAGCTTGTACCAGATGTCTTTGCGCACATCGGGCGATACCTTGGCATCGAAGCCGGCCTGTGCCAGCAACGCGGCGATACGCTGTGCGCGCGGCGTATCGCCACTGCCGGGCTCGCCGATGATCAGGCCGCGGCCCATCTGGTGCTGCACCAGGCCGGGCTCCGGCGTGGAGGTGCTGATGTGCACCACGCAGCCCAGCACCTGGGCCAGCGGGATCGCGGCGGCAATGCGGCCGCCCGGGTCGACGCTGGCCAGCGGCGCATCGTCCAGCCCGGCACGGCCCTGGATGAACCACCAGGGCACGCCATTCATGGCTGGCAGCACCAGGGTGTCGGGCCCGATCAGCGGTACCAGGCCGGCCGCCGCCGCAGCCAGCGCCGGGCCTTTGACCGCGATCACGACCAGGTCCTGCGCGCCGAGGTCTTCGGGACGGTCCGTGGCATGGGCGGGGGATTGCAGCAGCGCGCCGGCTTCGCGTACGCGCCAGCCGTGGCTGCGCAGTGCTTGCAGCGTGGCGCCACGGGCGATGGCGCTGACCTGGGCCTGGCCGGCCACGGCGAGCCGGGCGCCGATGTAGCCACCAATGGCTCCGGCGCCGACGATGCAGACTTTCATGCAAAACCTCTTCCTGCCGGCATACCCGGCGACGATGAAAACTCTGGCACTGTAGCTTCAGCCAGCGGACTTGCCGGCGGCGCGCCGGTAGGCCTCCTTGAACCGCTCGGGCACGCGCGGGTCGTGGCCCAGCGCCACGCGGCGTACCTCGTCCGAGTCGGTCGGCGCGTGGCCTACGCCCAGCGCCGAGGCACGCGGCACGGGGCCTTCCACCACGCGGCTGCTGAGCCGTCCCAGACCGGTGATCTCGACCTCGACCAGGTCGCCCGCCTCCAGCGGCCTTGAGTGGCAGGGCGTGCCGGTCAGGATGACGTCGCCGGGCAGTAGCGTGATGTGGCGTGCGATGTCGGCCACCATGTAGTGCGGGCCCCAGACCAGTTCGTCGCCGATGTGGGCTTCCTGCACCAGCTCGCCGTTGCGCCAGGTTCGCAGCGTCTGCTCGAAGATGTTGACGCCGGACACCAGCCCGGGGCCGATCGGCAGCAGCCCGTCGGCGCCCTTGACGCGCAGCATCGATCCCTGGTCGGTGTCGCGGAAATTCTGCAGGCCCATGTCGAGCGCCGGCGCAAAGCCCGCGATGTAGTCCCAGGCCTCGTCAGGCGTGACGTTGCGGCAGGTCCGGCCGATGACGGCCGCAAACTCGCCCTCGTAGTTGAGGTAGCGGCAGTCCGCCGGCTTGACCAGGTCGCCCCGGTGGCCGTTGAGGGCCGTGACGGGCTTGGTGAAGTAGGTGGGGGTGTCGGTCGGCTTGGCCTGGTTGCGCGTCTCCAGGCCGCGCGAGCTGTAGCTCAGGTGCACGCAGATGATCTTGCTCGGCTCGCAGGGGGGCAGGTACTGCACGCCGGCTTCTTCCACGCTGCGGCCATCGTCGAGCCGCAGCCGGCCGTCGGCCTGCACCGTGCACCAGTAGGCGCTGCCCTGGTGCAGGATGCGCCGGCGCTCGACGCGGGGGCCGCGCAGCACAGCGGGCAGGTGCTGGGGATCGACCGGGAATTCACAAAGGCTCATGGGGTGCTTTCCGTGGGGGAGTCCATGCGCTCGACGTCGAACCACATGTGGATGTTGCCGGTGCCGCGCGCGTTCTCGTAGTCCGACAGCGCGGTGCCCTTGCTGCGGCACTGCCCGGCGCCAAGCGCGCCGACCATCTGCAGATAGTGGCCGCCAAAGCCCTCCCACGGCAGCTTGCGGAAGGTCGTGTCCCACTGCGCCAGCACCTGGTCGTGCCGCCCCTGCTCCAGCAGGGCGATGGCTTGCTTGTCGGCGGCGATGTTTGCCGGGCGCGAGACATTGCTCTCGTGGTAGATGCGCGGGTGCTGCTGTACCCAGTCGATCGGGTTGAAGCGGTGGCTCAGCGCGCCAGAGGCCAGCAGCAGCACGCGCGCGTCGCTGCGGCGGATCGCCTCGGCAATGACGCGGCCTGACTCCAGGTAGTGGTGCGGCTCGCAGTTCTGGCAGTTGCTAACCGTCACCACGCGCTCGCCGCGCCGGCCGAAGCCCAACTGGTTCACGACGTTGATGGTGGCGTAGTGGCGCGGCAGATCAGGGTCGTAGATGGCCTTGCTGAGCACGCCTTGCTCCACTGCTACCTGCTCGATCAGGGCCGCCAGCTCTGGTGCGCCGCGGTAGTCGTAGGGCACGCCGGCGAGGTACCAGGGCATCTCGTCGGAGATGTAGCTGCCGCGGTGGATCAGCCCGCCGTCGACCAGGTGGTAGCCAGTGGTGAACCAGTGGGTGTCGAAGATCAGCACGGTGTCTGGCTGCACGGCGTCGACCCGTGCGCGGAGCCGGGCGTAGCCGGCGATCAGGTCGGAGTCCGCGCCGTCGCCCATCTTCACGCGGAAGTCGTCTGCCTGCATCAGGCCGGGGTGGTGCGAGACCAGGGCTGCGCCAACGATGTGTCCCATGCCATGTCCTCCTAGCGTTGGTGGAAGCTTGCGCGAAAGGGCTTCTTGGGCACCACGACATCCTTGACGTCGCAGAAGAACTCGAAGCTCCAGTCGCCGCCCTCGCGTCCTATGCCCGAGCGCTTGCAGCCGCCAAAGGGCGCTGCCAGGTCGCGGATGCCAAAGGAGTTGACCCAGATGAAGCCGGTCTGCACGCGCTCTGCCACTGCCGTGGCGTGCGTTGTCTCGCCATAGCAGATGCCGCCCAGGCCGTAGTCCACGTCGTTGGCCAGCGCGATCGCCTCATCGTCGCTGGCGAAGGTCTGCAGCGTGAGCACCGGGCCGAAGACCTCGTTCTGCACGATCTCGGAGCCCTGCGCCACCTGTGTGAGCAGCGTCGGCATGTAGTACTGCGCGCCAAAGCCGTGCTGCTGCCCGCCCCACAGCAGCTTGGCGCCGGCGGCCACCGCGCGCTGCACGAAGCCGTCCACGCGGTCGAGCTGGCGCGGGTGGATGATCGGGCCGACCTCGGTGCTTTCCTCGCGCGGGTCGCCCACGGTCAGGCGCTGCACGTAGCCGTGCAGCAGCTCGGTGAAGCGTGCCGCCACCTTCTCGTGCACCAGCAGCCGCGTGCCGGCCAGGCAGACCTGGCCCGCGTTGCGGTACATCAGTGCGCCGGTGGCTGCGGCGTTGTCGAGGTCGGCGTCTTCCAGCACGATGAAGGGCGACTTGCCGCCCAGCTCGAAGCTGCAGGGCACAAGGTTGGCGCCCGCTGCTTGTGCGATGGCCTTTGCAGTGGGGACCGAGCCCGTGAAAGAGATGCGCGCCAGCCGTGGGTCGGCCACCAGCCGTGCGCCCGTGCGTGCGCCCGTGCCCTGCACCACATTGAAGACCCCCGGCGGCAGCCCGGCGGCATGCGCGGCATCTGCCAGCAGCGAGCAGGTCAGGGGCGCCCATTCCGGTGGCTTGACGATCACCGTGTTGCCCGCCGCCAGCGCGGGCCCGAGCTTCCAGGTGGTCAGCATCAGCGGCGCATTCCAAGGCGTGATGATGGCGGCCACGCCGGCTGGGTCATGGCGTATGCGGTGGGTGGCCTGCTCGGTCTCGATGCGGCGGTGCTCCAGCGCCAGCGCATGGTCGGCGAAGAAGGCAATGTTCAGTACCGCGCGCGCCGCCACGCCGTGGCGCATGCGCGAGAGCAGCACGCCGGCATCGTTGGACTCGACCAGGCACAGCGCTTCGGCGCGTTGCTGGATCTCTTGGGCAAAGCGGTGCAGCAGCGGTTGGCGCTCGGCCGCAGTCAGCGCCGACCAGGCCGGGAAGGCGCGCTGGGCCGCCTCGATGGCGGCATCCACATGCGCGGGCAGGCCTTCGGCCACATGGCCGAGCAGGCGTTGGTCTATGGGCGAGCGCAGCTCGAAGGTTTCGGTCGATGGCACGCGCTGGCCATCGATGTAGTGCAGTGGCGAGACGGCAATGCCGGCCACGTCCAGAAGGGCGTCATGCATGGGGAACCTGTGCAGGGGGAGTAGTCAGACAAAACGCAGCGCAATCGCACCGAGCCGCCCGTAGTCGGCATGGAAAACGTCGCCTGCGGCGGCGGCCACCGGCCGGGTGAAGGAGCCGGCCAGCACCACCTCGCCAGCGGCCAGGCCGACGCCGTGTGCGCCCAGCCGGTTGGCCAGCCAGGCGATGCCGTGGGCCGGATGGTTGAGCACCGCAGCGCCCAAGCCGGTTTCCTCGATCACGCCGTTCTTGTAGAGCAGCGCACCGCACCAGCGCAGGTCCACCGCGTCGGGCTTTACCGGTCGGCCGCCGAGCACGATGCCGGCATTGGCCGCGTTGTCGGCGATGGTGTCCAACACCTTGCGCGGGGCCTTGCTGTGGCGGTCGAACTGCTCGATGCGCGCGTCGATGATCTCCAGCGCCGGCACCACGTGGTCGGTGGCCGCCAGCACGTCGAAGATGCTCACGCCGGGCCTTGCAGCGCGCGGCCCAGGATGAAGGCGAACTCCACCTCCACCCGCGGCAGGATGAAGCGTGCGGCCGGGACGTCGCCGCCTTCGGCCACGAACATGTCGTCCAGCAGCGTGCCGTAGTCCGGCTCGGTGATCTGCGAGGCGATCTGCATGGCGCGCGAGGTCAGGCCGATCTTGTGGCCACGGATGCTGCGGCCCTCTGCCTGTTTCAGCTGCACCCATTCGTGCTGGATCGCGTAGCTGTCGGCGATCTCCATCTGCGGATGGCGCTTGGAGAAATGCTCCAACTGCACGCGGCTGCGCTCGGCCTGGTGCAACTCGCGCGCCAAGGCGCGGCGCAGGGTGTCGTCGAGCATGGTTTGTCTCCGTGGGCTCTGCTGGGAAGTCCCGCAGTGTGCCGAGGGCGTTCATTCGGCACAATCGACGGATTCTGGGTGATTGATAAGACAAACTTAAAGATAAACATGCCCCTGTCCCGCTACACCCTGCGCCAGCTCGAAGCCTTCACCGCCGTGGCCGACGCGCTGAGCTTCACGGCTGCGGCCGAGGGCTTGGGGCTCACGCCCTCGGCCATCAGCCAGTTGGTGGGGGAACTGGAGTCGGCCACCGGCTTTCGCCTGTTCGACCGCACCACGCGCAAGGTCTCGCTCACGGCGGCGGGCCGGGACTTTCTGGGGGTGGCAGAGCCCGTGCTGCAGCACCTGCACCGGGCCGAGATCGCCGCGGCCGACCTGCGGGACCGGGCCGCCGGCCTGGTCCGCGTGGCCGCGCCCATGGTGATCGCCAGCGCATTCCTGCCGACCGTAGTGCGGCGCTATGGGCAGGACCGGCCCAAGGTGGTGGTGCGCATCCGCGATGCGGCGGTCGAACAGTTGGTGGACCTGGTGGCGCGCGGCGATGTCGACCTGGCCGTGGGGCCGGACCGGCCAACCGGTGACGAGGTGGAACGCATTCCGCTGTTCAAGAGCCCGTGGGTGCTGTGGTGCGCGCCGGGCCATCCGCTGGCAGGCAAGCGCCGCCTGCGCTGGCGCGACCTGCGCGGCCAGCCGCTGGTGACTGCGGGGCGCGACCACGAGCGCAGCGTGGCCATGATGCGGCTCAACCTGCCGGAGCACGAGCGCATCGTGCCCATCGATGTGGTGGACAACATCACGACCGCGCTCGGCATTGCGGCCGAAGGCCTGGCCGCGACGCTGTCGCCGGCCTACGTGGGCGTCTGGGCTGAGCAGCGCTGGGGACTGGTGATGCGGCGCGTGGTCGAGCCGGAAGTGATGCGGGAGGTGTGCCTCTACCGGCCCGCGCGGCGCGTCACGTCGCCGGCGGCCGAGGGTTTTGCCGAGGCCCTGTCCGCCTGGCTGGGCGACATGGCGCAGCAGGCGCTGCGCTCGTGATGGCGGCGGGTGTCATCAGGGCCGGCGAGGGAGAGAAAGGGAAAGTCAGGGCAAGGCGCGAGAGGACTCAGCGCTTGCGGTCCCGGGCGTCGTACGGCCAGCAGGGCGCTGGGCGATTACCTTGGGAAGCGTGGATTGGATCAAACGTGGGCATGGCGAACTCCTTGGGCTATCCACAACGGGACGCGGAGCTGCCGGGTTGACGCCGAAGCCCGGTTTTGCCGGGACTATTTTGTCGCTATCGGGCGACATGGGTGCACGGTGTTGGTGCGTGGCGGCCCATGTCGCTTGGCGGAGCCGGGTTTTCAGCCCTTCAGGCCTGCTGCTGCTCGCAGCACCTGGGCCTTGTCCGTCTTTTCCCAGGTGAACTCGGGCTCTTCGCGGCCAAAGTGGCCGTAGGCGGCGGTCTTTTGGTAGATCGGGCGCAGCAGGTCGAGCATCTGGATGATGCCCTTGGGGCGCAGGTCGAAGTGCTCTTGCACCAGGGCTGCGATCTGCTCGTCCGGGATCACGCCCGTGCCTTCGGTGTAGACCGTGACGTTCATCGGCCGGGCCACGCCGATGGCGTAGGCGACCTGGATCTGGCACTGGCGCGCCAGGCCGGCGGCGACGATGTTCTTGGCCACGTAGCGCGCGGCGTAGGCGGCCGAGCGGTCGACCTTGGACGGGTCCTTGCCCGAGAACGCGCCGCCACCGTGCGGGCAGGCACCGCCGTAGGTGTCGACGATGATCTTGCGGCCGGTCAGGCCGCAGTCGCCTTGCGGGCCGCCGATGACGAAGCGGCCGGTCGGGTTGATCAGGTACTTGGTGTCCTGCAGCCATTCCTTGGGCAGCACCGGCTTGATGAGCTCTTCGATGATGGCTTCGTTGAAGCTGGCCTTCATCTTGGTCGGCGTTTCGCTCTGGTCCGGGCTGTGCTGGGTGGACAGCACGACGGTGTCGATGCTGTGCGGCTTGCCGTCCACGTAGCGCATGGTGACCTGGCTCTTGGCATCAGGCCGCAGGAAGGGCAGGCGGCCGTCCTTGCGCAGCTGGGCCTGGCGCTCTACCAGGCGGTGTGCGTAGTAGATCGGCGCGGGCATCAGCTCGGGCGTCTCATCGCAGGCGTAGCCGAACATCAGGCCCTGGTCGCCGGCGCCGGTGTTCAGGTGGTCGTCGCTGGCCTGGTCCACGCCCTGGGCGATGTCGTTGCTCTGCTTGTCATAGCAGACCATGACCGCGCAGCCCTTGTAGTCGATGCCGTACTCGGTGTTGTCGTAGCCGATGCGCTTGATGGTGTCGCGCGCCACCTGGATGTAGTCGACATGCGCGTTGGTGGTGATTTCGCCTGCGAGCACCACCAGGCCGGTGTTGGTCAGGGTTTCGGCGGCGACGCGGCTGCGCGGGTCTTGTTCGAAGATCGCATCCAGGATGGCGTCGGAGATCTGGTCGGCGACCTTGTCGGGGTGGCCTTCGGAGACGGATTCGGAGGTAAAGAGAAAGTCGTTCGCCATTTGCATAAACTCCAGTGTTTCGGCTGCGGGCGTTGCCCGGGCCTTTCGGAGCCTTGGCGAACGCTTTAGCAGTTGTGTTTAACGTCGCCCTGCAAGTTGCTCATTTAACTCGGCGACCGGTCCATTCTAGCTGGGCGTCGTTTTCTCTTCCGTCGATGCTCCGATTCCTCTCCCGCCTCCCGCTCCCCCTGCTGCACGCGCTTGGCGCGGCACTGGGCTGGCTGGCTTTTGTGGCCTCGCCGACCTACCGGCGGCGCTTTCTGGCCAATGCGCGCCAGGCCGGCTTTGCCTCTAGTGCGGTGCGCGGCGCGGTGGCGCATACCGGGCGCATGGTGGCCGAGCTGCCGCGCCTGTGGTTTGGCGCGCCGCCGCCCTGGCGCTGGGAGGATGGCGGCTGCATTACGCGTGCCTATGCGGCCGGGCGCGGCATCCTGTTTTTGACGCCGCACCTGGGCGGCTTCGAGATGTCGCCGCAAGCCCTGGCCGCCGACTACGGCCCGGCGCACGGCCCCATGACCATCCTCTACCGCCCGGCGCGCCAGCCCTGGCTGGCCCGCACCATGGCGCAGGCGCGCAGCCGGCCGCACCTGCAGGCCGTGCCGACCACGCTGGCCGGTGTACGCCAGATGCTGCGCGCGCTGCGGCGCGGCGAGGCGGTCGGCCTGCTGCCGGACCAGGTGCCGCCCGAGGGCCTGGGCCTGTGGGCGCCGTTCTTTGGCCGCGATGCCTATTCCATGACCCTGGCTGCGCGCCTGGCGCAGCAGTCTGGCGCCACCGTGCTGCTGGCCTGGAGCGAGCGCCTGCCGCGCGGCCAGGGCTTTGTCGTGCACGTGCAGGAGCGCGCCGCGCCGCTGCCGGCCGATTTGCCGGCAGCCGTCGCCGCGCTCAACGCCGACATGGAGCAACTGATTCATCGCTGCCCCACGCAGTACCTGTGGGGCTACGCACGTTACAAGGCGCCGCGCGCGGAGCCGCACACCACCGGGGAGACGCCTGCATGACCGGCCGGATCGGCATTCTTTTCATGCGCCTGATGGCGGTTCTGCCGCTGTCCTGGGTGCGGGCGCTGGGCTGGCTGTTTGGGCGCGCGCTGTATGCGCTGATGGGCAGCCGCCGCCACATCACCTTGACCAATCTGGCGCTGTGCTTTCCAGCACTGGGCGCGGCCGAGCGCAAGAAGCTGGCGCAGCAGAGCTTTGTCGTCTTTGCCCAGACCTGGCTGGATCGCGGCTGGCTCTGGCATGCGCCGCGCCACGTGCTGGAGCGCCGCCTGGTGTTGCAGGGCGCGGTGCCCGAGCTGCAGGGCGACACGCCAACCATCCTGTTCTGCCCGCATTTCTACGGCCTGGATGCAGCGGCAACCACGATATCGATGCAGGTGGTGCGGCGCTGGTTCTCTATCTACTCGTCGCAATCCGATCCGGCGGTGGACGAATGGGTGCGCAAGGGCCGGCTGCGCTTTGGCGATTCGCAGGTGTTCACCCGCACCACCGGCATGAAGACCATCCTGAGCGCCATGCGCGGCGGCGGCGTGCTCTACCTGCTGCCAGACATGGACTTTGGCCCGCAGGACTCGGTGTTTGTGCCCTTCTACGGCGTGCCGGCGGCCACGCTGCCCTCGGTGCCGCGCTTTGCCCGCTTGGGCCGCGCCAAGGTGGTGCCCGTGCTGCCGCGCCTCACGCCCACCGGCTACACGGTGGACATCCTGCCGTCCTGGACCGATTTCCCCACCGACGACGTGCTGGCCGACACCGAGCTGGTGAACCGCCGGCTGGAGGGCTACATCGACAGCATGCCCGCGCAGTACTACTGGGTGCACAAGCGCTTCAAGACGCGGCCAGAAGGCGTGCCTTCGGTGTATTAATGGTGAAATATGCCTCTAGCCCAGGCTGCGCTTTGGCTATTAGCTATATTTTTTGATTAAAAAGCCTTGCAGCAGCCGGGCGACCAGCGCCGGCTGCTCGTGCACGATCCAGTGCGTGGCGCGCGGTATGCGGTGCAGCTCCAGCCGGGGCACCCACTGCTCCAGGCCGTCGGCCAGCGAGGGCGGCAGGGCGATGTCGTCTGCGGCCCAGATGACCAGCGTGGGCACTTCTATCCGCAGCATGGATTCCGGCAGCGTGATGGCTGCGGCGGCCGGATCGCCCTCGCGCGGTGGGCGTAGCGGCGAGGCGCGGTAGTAGTTGCAGCCGCCGGTGAGGCCGGCGCGCCAGATTTCGCGGTACTGCTCTTTCACGGCCGGCGTGAGCCAGCCGGCGCCATCGGGCGCGCCCGGCGTGCCAGGGGCGGCCTCGGCACCCATGCCCGTGAAAAACTCCCATAGCCGGCGAAAGTCATCCGCTGCCAGCAGTGCTTCCGCATCTGGCCGGATCAGAAAGTTCATGTAGGCGCTGGCAGCCTGTTGCGCCGGGTTTCCCTGCAGTTCGCGCAGGAAGGCACCGGGATGCGGTGAGTTGATGATGGCCAGCTTCTCCAGCAACGCTGGATGCTGGTTGGCCAGGCTCCAGGCCACGGCGCCGCCCCAGTCGTGCGCCACCAGTGCTGCCAGGGGCTGGCCCGGGCCGGCTTCAAGTGCGATCAGCGCCACCAGGTCTTGCACCAGGTGCTTGGCGCGGTAGGCCTCGGGCTCGGTGGGGGCGCTCGACGGGCCAAAGCCGCGCAGATTCGGCGCCACGCAGCGGTAGCCGCCGTGGGCCGGGTCGGCGAAGTGCTCCAGCAGGGCGTCCCAGACAAAGGCGCCCTCGGGGAAGCCGTGCAAAAACAGCAGTACCGGCCGGCCGGGCGCGCCGCTGGCGCGGCAGCCCAGGGTGATGCCGTGCGGCAGCGCGCGTTGGTATGTCTCGATCATGGTCGTCTCCTCGTGGCCAGCCGCGGTGCGGCGGGCGAGGGCGACCTTACTGCGCGGCGTCGGGCGCGGGCGTCTCGGTGGTGACGGCGGGGGCGTCGGCGCCCTCCGCTGTCTCGGGCAGGACCGGATGGGCCCAGCGCCACAGGCGCTGCGCGGCCTCGTCCACGCCCTGGCGCTTGAGGGCGGAGAACAACTGCACCTCGCCGCCGCCGGCGTTGAGCTGGGCGATCTGCAGCGCCTTGTTGGCCTCGACGCGGGTGAGTTTGTCGGCCTTGGTCAGCAGCACCAGGAACTTCAGGCCTTGCTCCACGCGCGGGCGGATCACGTCGAGCAGGATCTCGTCCAGCTCGGTCAGGCCATGGCGCGGGTCGCACATCAGCACGACGCCGGTCAGGCTTTCGCGGCTGATCAGGTAGTTGGCCATGACACGCTGCCAGCGCGCCTTGTCGGCCTTGGGCACGGCGGCGTAGCCGTAACCGGGCAAGTCGGCCAGCACGGCGTCCTGCACGCCCTGCTTGCCCAGGCTGAATAAGTTGATGTGCTGGGTGCGGCCGGGCTTTTTGGAGGCGTAGGCCAACTGCTTCTGCTGGGTCAGCGTATTGATGCAGGTGGATTTGCCGGCGTTGGAGCGCCCGACAAAGGCGATTTCAGGCACCGTGAGCGGCGGCAGGTGGTGCAATTGCGCGGCCGTCGTGAGAAAGCGAGCGGTGTGCATCCAGCCCATCGCGGTCTTGGCGTCGACGGGCTCGGGGGCGTTGCCGTCAACGGGCGCGGGGGAGGTGGGTGCAGTCATCAGGGGGAGGTTAGGGTTGTCATGGCGGGCTAAGCCGGACCACCATTGTAGAATCACGAGGTTTTGCGCATATAAACAGACCCTCGATATGAAGTTGCTTGCCTCTGTGTTGATGGCTGCCGCAATGGCCGCTTCTACCCTGTCCGCGTCTGCTGCTGAGGGCGCTCCTGCCGCGCAGCAGAAGGCTGCCAAGCCCGACTTGGCGCAAGGCGAGGCAAAGTACGGCGCCGTATGCGCCGCCTGCCACGGCGCGGATGGCAACTCCGCCGTGCCGGCCCAGCCCAAGCTGTCGCAGCAACACCCTGAATACCTGGTCAAGCAATTGCAGGAGTTCAAAGAGGGCAAGCGCAAGAACCCGATCATGCAGGGCTTCGCCGCGCAACTGAGCGACGCCGACATGCGCAACATCTCCTACTGGGTGGCCGCCAAGCCCGAGAAGCCTGGCTTCGCCAAGGACAAGGACCTGGTCGCCATCGGCGAGAAGATCTACCGCGGCGGCATCGCCGACCGCGCCGTGCCCGCCTGCGCTGGCTGCCACAGCCCGAACGGCGCCGGCATGCCGGCCCAGTACCCGCGCCTGGCCGGCCAGCATGCCGACTACACCGCCACGCAACTGGTGGCCTTCCGCGACGGCACCCGCACCAACAATTCCGTGATGCATGGTGTCAGTGCCCGCCTGAACGACCGCGAAATCAAGGCCTTGGCCGACTACATCGCCGGTCTGCGTTGAGCCCCCGCTGCACTGCAGCTTGAACTAACCGCCGACAAACAATCCAAATAAGGGCGGGTCCATCTCTGATGATGGTCCCGCCCTTCGTTCGTCTCCCTTCCGCTTCGCTCCCAACACCGCCTCCATGTCCGTTTCCACCCACGGTATCCGCGTCCGGTTCGGCTCGCATGCACTGCGCGCTGCGGTGGAGTTGCTGTCGTCGATGCGCTTTGCGATCTCGCTGCTGACGGTGATCTGCATTGCCTCGGTCATTGGCACGGTGTTGCAGCAGCAGCAGCCCTATGGCAACTACGTCAACCAGTTCGGGCCGTTCTGGGCCCAGGTGTTTGGCGCGGCCAGCCTCTACCGCGTCTACAGCGCCTGGTGGTTTTTGCTGATCCTGGCGTTTTTGGTGGTGAGCACCTCGCTGTGCATAGGGCGCAGCACGCCCAAGATCCTGGCGGACCTGAAGCTCTACAAGGAAAACATCCGCGAGCAGAGCCTGCGCGCCTTCGGCCTGCGTGCCGAATCGGATCTGGGTGAAACACCGGAAGTCGCGGCGCAGCGCATCGGCCAACTGCTGGCTGGCGGCGGCTGGAAGGTGCGGCTGCAGGAGCGGCCGACCTCGGCCGGCATCGGCTGGATGGTGGCGGCCAAGGCGGGTGCGGCCAACAAGCTGGGCTACATCGCGGCGCACAGCGCCATCGTGCTGGTGTGCATTGGCGGCCTGCTGGACGGCGACCTGGTGGTGCGCGCGCAGATGCTGCTGCACGGCAAGACGGCCTACAACGGTGGCGGCATGATCGCCGACGTGGCGCCCCAGCACCGGCTGGGGCCCAACAACCCGACCTTCCGCGGCAACCTGCTGGTGACCGAGGGCACGCAATCCAGCAGCGCCATCCTGAACCAGTCGGACGGCATCGTGGTGCAAGACCTGCCGTTCTCGGTCGAGCTGAAGAAATTCATCGTCGACTACTACTCGACCGGCATGCCCAAGCTGTTTGCCAGCGAGATCGTGATCCACGACAAGGCCACCGGCGAGTCGCACCCGGCGCGAGTCGAGGTGAACCACCCGGCGAGCTGGCGCGGCGTGGAGATCTACCAGTCGAGCTTCGACGACGGCGGCTCGCGCGTGGTGCTGGACGCGGTGCCGATGCACGGCGCGCGCCAGCCGGTCAAGCCCTTTGAGGTCGAGGGCCAGATCGGCGCCAGCTCTGAACTGAGCCAGGGCGCGGGCGGCCAGAAGCTCACGCTGGAATACACCGCGCTGCGCACCATCAATGTCGAGAACTTCGGCCGCCCCGGCGAAAGCGGACTGGACGTGCGCAAGGTGGACCTGCGCCATGCGATAGACGAGCGCCTGGGCGCGGCCAACAAGACCACGACCAAGAAAGAGCTGCGCAACGTCGGCCCCAGCATCACCTACCGCCTGCGCGACGCCGCCGGCCAGGCGCGCGAGTTCCACAACTACATGCTGCCGGTGGATACCGGAGACGGCGTGCCGGCCTATCTGTTTGGCATGCGCTCTTCGGCCGCCGATGAGTTTCGCTACCTGCGCATTCCGGTAGACGACCAGGGCAGCATGGACGGCTTTCTGCGGCTGCAGCACGCGCTGGCCGACCCGGCCCAGCGCGAGCAGGCGGTGCGGCGCTATGTCGCGCAGGCGGTCGACCCGGCGCGGCCGGAGCTGGCCAGCCAGCTGGAGCTGTCGGCCTCACGCGCGCTGGCGCTGTTCGCTGGTGACGTACCGCCCGCAGCGGGCACTGCCGCGCCGGACGGCCCGCGCGGCGGCCTGCAGGCGATATCGGACTTCATGGAAGCCAACGTGCCCGAGGCCGAGCGCGCCCGCGCCGGCGAGGTGCTGGTGCGCATCCTGAACGGCGTGTTGTTCGAGCTGATGCAGCAAACGCGCCAGCAGGCCGGCCTGGCGCCGCTGCCGGGCGATGAAAAGGCACGCGGCTTCATGACGCAGGCGGTGCTGTCGCTGTCGGATGTGCAGCTCTACCCCGAGCCCATGGCCTTCCGGTTGAAGGATTTCACGCAGGTGCAGGCCAGCGTGTTCCAGGTGGCGCGCGCGCCGGGCAAGACCGTGGTCTACCTGGGCTGCGGCCTGCTCATCCTGGGCATCTTTGCCATGCTTTACGTGCGCGAGCGCCGCCTGTGGGTGTGGCTGGCGCCGCGCGGCCTGGATTCCCACGCCACCATGGCCTTGTCGGCCAATCGCAAGACAATGGACGGTGAGCGCGAATTCGCGCACCTCCGCGACAAGCTGCTCGGCCCCGAGCCGGGTAAGCCCTAGTGCCACGCGGCTGAAAAGAACAGAAAAAGACCCCCATGAATACCGCCACCGCTCCCCGCAATGACGCTCCCCGCACGGTGACGCTGAACGAGGGCTTCCTCGCGCGGCGCAATTGGCTTGACTGGGGCTTTGCCGCGCTGGTCGTGGCCGGCGGCCTGTTCGCCTTCATGCGCTACGGCGCCTTCATGGATGTCTACGAGAAAGGCATCCTGCTGGGCACCATGCCGGCGGCGATCTGGCTCGGCTGGTTCTGGCGGCCGCTGCGCCTGCTGATGCTGGTGGTGGCGGCGCTGGCCCTGTTGGGCATCGTCTCCTACCAAAGCGACCTGGGGCGCGCCGAGAACGTGTTCTGGCTCAAGTACTTCTTGTCGAGCCAGTCGGCCATCCTGTGGATGAGCGTGCTGTTCTTCATGAGCACCATCTTCTACTGGATCGGCATGTTCTCGCGCGGCGAGGGCACGGCCATGTCGCTGCTGGGCTCGCGCATCGCCTGGGTGGCGGTGACCATGGCGCTGGTGGGCACCATGGTGCGCTGGTACGAAAGCTACCTGATCGGCAGCGACATCGGCCACATCCCGGTCAGCAACCTGTACGAGGTGTTCGTGCTGTTCTGCTGGCTCACCACCACCTTCTATCTGTACTACGAAGACCAGTACCGCACCCGTGCGCTCGGCGGCTTTGTGCTGCTGGTGGTCAGCGCGGCGGTGGGCTTTTTGCTGTGGTACACGGTGGTGCGCGAGGCGCACGAGATCCAGCCGCTGGTGCCCGCGCTGAAAAGCTGGTGGATGAAGCTGCACGTGCCAGCCAACTTCATCGGCTACGGCACCTTTGCCTTGTCGGCCATGGTGGCCTTTGCCTATCTGATCAAGCAGCAGGCCGGTGAAACCCGCTGGTACAAGCTCACGCCGCTGTGGGCACTGGGCGTGGTGCTGTGTTTTGAGCCCATCGTGTTCCGCAAGACCGTGACCGAGGCCGGTGGCAGCTATTGGGCGGTGTACTTCGGCATCTCGGCGCTGATCGTGGCCGGCATCCTGTTTGGCCGCCAGCGCATCGCCAGCAAGCTGCCGCCGCTGCCGGTGCTGGAAGACGTGATGTACAAGGCCATCGCCGTCGGCTTTGCCTTCTTCACCATTGCCACCGTGCTGGGCGCGCTGTGGGCGGCCGAGGCCTGGGGCGGCTACTGGAGCTGGGACCCGAAAGAGACCTGGGCGCTGATCGTCTGGCTCAACTACGCGGCCTGGCTGCACATGCGCCTGATGAAGGGCCTGCGCGGCGCCATCTCGGCCTGGTGGGCGCTGGTCGGGCTGGCGGTGACCACCTTCGCCTTCCTGGGCGTGAACATGTTCCTGAGCGGGCTGCACAGCTACGGAACCTTGTAGCTCTCCGGGGATTCTGAAACCAGGCCGGTGCTGCATGCGTAATCCCATCAGCACACAGCCTGTGTGAACAGCCCAATTCGACGACGAGGTACGCCATGCCGATCCGCTCCCGCTCCAACGGCTTCCAGCACCCGCTCTCCAGCGAGATCACGCCGCGTGGCGTCTACGAAGACCGGCGCGCGCTGATGAAGCTGCTGGCCGGCGGCGCCGCCGGCAGCGTGCTGGCCGCCTGGGCCAGCCGCGAGGCACTGGCGCAGACGCCGCCACCCGGCAAGCTGGCGCCGCTGCCCGGTGCGCCATCCAAGGTGGCCGGCGCCATGTCCATGGACAAGCTGACCGAATACAAGGACGCCAGCAGCTACAACAACTACTACGAGTTCGGCACCGACAAGGCCGATCCGGCCAAGAACGCGCACACGCTGCAGACCCGGCCCTGGAACGTGGAGATCGAAGGCCTGGTGAAAAAGCCCGGCAAGTACGCGATCGAGGACCTGCTCAAGCTCAGCGCGCAGGAAGAGCGCATCTACCGCCTGCGCTGCGTCGAGGGCTGGTCCATGGTGATTCCGTGGGTGGGCTATTCGCTGTCGGCACTGATCAACAAGGTCGAGCCGCAGCCCGGCGCCAAGTTCATTGAATTTGTCACCCTGGCCGACAAGAAGACCATGCCCTTCGTCGGCTCCGCCGTGCTCGACTGGCCCTACACCGAAGGCCTGCGCATGGACGAGGCCATGCACCCGCTCACGCTGCTGGCCTTTGGCATGTATGGCGAGGTGCTGCCCAACCAGAACGGCGCGCCGGTGCGGCTCGTCGTGCCGTGGAAGTACGGCTTCAAGTCGGCCAAGTCCATCGTCAAGATCCGCTTCCTCGACAAAGAGCCGCCAACGGCCTGGAACAAGGCCGCTGCCAACGAGTACGGCTTCTATTCCAACGTCAACCCGAACGTCGACCACCCGCGCTGGAGCCAGGCCACCGAGCGCCGCATTGGCGACGGCAGCGGCCTGTTTGCCAAGCGGCGCAAGACCGAGATGTTCAACGGCTACGAGGCCCAGGTCGGCCAGCTCTATGCCGGCATGGACCTGAAGAAGAACTTCTAGAGCCGGGCCCGGCCTTTCCATGCAGAAGCTTTTGCTTCACCCGGCCACCAAGCCGGTCGTCTTCCTGCTGTGCCTGCTGCCTTTTGCATGGCTGTGCTACGGCGTCTTCACCGACAAGCTGGGCGCCAACCCGGCCGAGGCTTTGATCCGCTCGGCCGGCGACTGGACGCTGCGCTTTCTGTGCATCGTGCTGGCGGTCACCCCGCTGCGCGTGATGAGCGGTTGGACCGCACTCGCGCGCTATCGGCGCATGCTGGGCCTGTTCGTTTACTTCTACGTGGTGCTGCACCTGCTGTGCTACGGCGTGTTCGACATGGACCTGGATGTGCCGGAGATCGCCAAGGACATCGCCAAGCGGCCCTTCATCCTGGTGGGCTTCGCCGCCTTCGTGCTGCTGACGCCGCTGGCCGCGACCTCGTTCAACCGCGCCATCAAGTGGATGGGCGCCAAGCGTTGGCAGTGGCTGCACCGGCTGGTGTACCTGATCGCCGGCCTGGGCCTGCTGCATTTCTTCTGGATGCGCGCGGGCAAGAACAATTTTGCCGAGGTGTTTGTCTACGCCGCCATCATCGGCCTGCTGCTGGGCTGGCGTGTGCTGCGGGCGCTGCGCCGCCGCTGGGTGCCGCCGCCGGCTCTTCAAAAAAGATAGCTGCTAGCCCGCGTATTTCCTGCATTTCAGGTGGTTTTATGCCTGAAATGCAGACAGTACGTCGGGTAGCTGCTATTGTTTTTATTTAGGCCATCAGGCGCTCGTGCGCAAAACTGTCTTCGGCGGTCTCGCGCACGCGGATCAAATGCGCCTGCGCGCCGTCCACCAGCACCTCGGCCGCGCGGCCGCGGGTGTTGTAGTTGCTGGCCATGCTCATGCAATAGGCGCCGGCCGACAGCACCGCCAACCGGTCGCCGGCCTGCACCGCCAGCGTGCGGTCGCGGCCGATCCAGTCGCCGCTCTCGCAGATCGGGCCGACCACGTCATAGGTGGATGCCGTGGTGGCCGCGCCGCTGTCTTGTTCCAGCGGCACGATGGCGTGGTAGGCCTCGTACATGGCCGGGCGCGGCAGGTCGTTCATGGCGGCGTCGATGATGCAGAAGTTCTTCTGCTCGCCGGGCTTCAGGTAGAGCACTTCCGTCAGGCAGACGCCGGCATTGCCGACCAGCGAGCGGCCAGGCTCGATCATCAGCTGCCGGCCGCCAAAGCCGCGCGCATCCAGCTTGGCCAGCAGCCGCGCCCACAGCGCGTCGGCCGCCGGCGGCGTGTCGCCCTGGTAGTCGATGCCCAGGCCACCGCCGAAGTCGATGTGGTGCAGCGGCACGCCCGCGGCTTCAATCGCTTCCACCAGGTCCAGCACCCGGTCCATTGCGTCCAGATAGGGGCTTTCTTGCGTGATTTGCGAGCCGATGTGGCAGTCGATGCCCACCACGCGCAAGCCCGACAGCGCGGCGGCGCGCAGGTAGGTGGCAACCGTGTCCTCATGGGCCACGCCAAACTTGTTGCCCTTCAGGCCGGTGGAAATGTAGGGGTGCGTTTGCGGATCGACGTTCGGGTTCACGCGGATGCTGACCGGCGCCTGCGTGCCGAGTTCGGTCGCCACGGTGTGCAGCACCTCCAGCTCGGCCGTGCTTTCGACGTTGAAGCAGCCAATGCCGGCGGCCAGCGCCTCGCGCATCTCGGCGCGGGTCTTGCCCACGCCCGAGAAGATGATCTTGGCCGGATCGGCGCCCACGGCCAGCGCGCGCCGCAGCTCGCCGGCAGAGACGATGTCAAAGCCGCAGCCGGCCTGCGCAAACACCTGCAGCACCGCCAGCGAGGAGTTGGCCTTCATCGCATAGCAGATCTGCGCCCGGCGCCCGGCAAAGCCGCGCTGGTAGGCGGCCAGCGCTGCCAGCATGGCGGCCTTGGAGTAGACGAACAGCGGCGTGCCGTGGCGCGCGGCCAGGTCGGACAGGCGCACGTCCTCGATGAAAAGCGCGCCACCGCGGCGGGCAACGTGGGGCTGCCCGGGCAGTACGGAAGAAGCGGTCATGGGGTGGTTATGGCAGGGAAGGACATCGACGGCACCAGATCCTGCTCCGGCGGCGGAGCGCTGGGCTCCGTGGTAGAGCTGCTGTCGGTCGTCGCGCCGGCGGCGGCTGGTGCGGCTTTGTCGGGCGCGCCGAACACCTGGCGTTTGACGGTTTGCGGCAAGGTGGCACGCCCCGCAGCCAGCGGCCCGGTCGGAAGCATCAGCGGCCCTTTCTGCCCGCAGGCGGCCAATACCGCCGCGCTGCCTGCAAGGACAAAGGCTCTCACTAGAATTCCGGGGACTTTCAACATCCGCAAATTGTATGACCGACCTCGAATTCCTCGACCTTGCCGAGCAACTGCTCCAGAGCGTGGAGGAAAGCTGTGACCGCATCAACGACGAGACCGATGCGGACCTCGACAGCCAGCGCGTGGGCGGCATGGTGACCCTGACCTTCCCCAATCGCAGCCAGATCGTGCTGAACATGCAAAAACCGCTGCATGAGCTGTGGCTGGCCGCGCGCTCCGGCGGCTACCACTTCAAGTGGGACGGCAGCGCCTGGCAAGACACCAAGGGCCAGGGCGAACTGCGCGCCATCCTCACCCGCGAAACCAGCGCCCAGTCGGGCCTGTCCCTGTCCTTCGCGGGCTGAGTTCAGTTCTTGAACAGATCGAGGATGCGGTTGCGCTCTTCGGCTGCCGGGGGGGCTTGCTGTGCGCCCACATCCGCCCCGGCGGCGCCGGCCGTCGTGTCGGCGCCCAGGCTTGGAATGCCGCCATTGCGCGCGTATTCCTCGTAGAACCACTCGCCACCCACGTTCACCACGCCCGAGGGCGCGGTGATCTCGGCCACCGGCACGCCCTTGAGCGCGTAGTCCATGAAGCTGACCCACACCGGCAGGCTCAGGCCGCCGCCGGTTTCGCGGTCGCCCAGGCTGCGCGGCGTGTCGTAGCCGATCCAGGTGATGGCCGCGAGCGTCGGCTGGAAGCCGGCGAACCAGGCGTCCATCGAGTCGTTGGTGGTGCCGGTCTTGCCGTAGATGTCGGGGCGCTTGAGCATCTGCTGGGCGCGTGCCGCGGTGCCCGAGCGCGCCACGCTCTGCAGCAGGCTGTCCATGATGTAGGCGTTGCGCGGGTCTATGGTCTGGTTCGTCCGGTCGAGCACCGGCGGCGTGGTCTCCAGCAGTACACGGCCCTTCTGGTCGGTGACCTTGGCGATCAGCCAGGGATTGACGCGGTGGCCGCCGTTGGCAAAAACGGCATAGGCCGAGGCCATCTGCATCGGCGTGACCGAGCCCGCGCCCAGCGCCATCGGCAGGTAGGCCGGGTGCTTGTCGGCGTCGAAGCCAAAGCGCGTGATCCAGTCCTGCGCGTACTTGGTGCCGATCGATTGCAGGATACGGATGGACACCATGTTCTTGGATTTCTCCAGCGCGCGGCGCATGGACATCGGGCCGTCGAAGCCGCCGCCGTAGTTCTTTGGCTCCCAGGGCTGGCCGCCGGTGGTGCCGGCGTCGAAGAACAGCGGGCCGTCATTGATCACGGTGGCCGGGGTGAAGCCCTTCTCCAGCGCGGCCGAATAGATGAAGGGCTTGAAGCTGGAGCCCGGCTGGCGCCAGGCCTGGGTCACGTGGTTGAACTTGTTCTTGCCGAAGTCGAAGCCACCCACCAGCGCGCGCACGGCGCCATTGCGCGGGTCGAGCGCAATGAAGGCACCTTCCACCTCGGGGATCTGGGTGATCTCCCAGCTGTCCTTGGGCGTCTTCACCACGCGGATCACCGCGCCGGGGCGCAGGCGGATATTGGGCGCGGCCTTGGGGCTCAGGCCCGACTGCGCCGGGCGCAGGCCCTCGCCGGTGATCTCGATGTGGTCGCCGTTGGGCCGCAGGGCAACGATCTTCTTCGGGTCAGCCGACAGCACCACGGCGGCCAGCACGTCGCCGTTGTCGGGGTGGTCGCTCAGCGCGTCGCCCACGGCTTCTTCCAGCTCCTTGGGGTCGCGCGGCAGGTCCACGAACTCTTCCGGGCCGCGGTAGATCTGGCGCCGCTCGTAGTCCATCAGGCCCTTGCGCAGCGAGCGATAGGCCGCATCCTGGTCGCCCGCGCTGACGGTGGTGTAGACATTCAGGCCGCGTGTGTAGGCGTCGTTGCCGTACTGGGTAAAGATCAGCTGGCGCACCATCTCGGCGATGTACTCGGCATGCACCCGGCCGGCGTCGGGGCCGCTGCGGATCTTCAGCTCTTCCTTGCGGGCGGCGTCGGCTTCCACGCGCGTGATGAAGCCGGTTTCTTCCATCCGGTCGATGATGTAGAGCTGGCGCGCACGGGCCCGGCGCGGGTTGTTGACCGGGTTGTTGGCGGTGGGGGCCTTGGGCAGGCCGGCCAGCATGGCGGCTTCGGCAATGGTGATGTTCTTCAGCGGCTTGCCAAAGTAGGCCTCGGACGCCGCGGCAAAGCCGTAGGCCCGGTTGCCCAGGTAGATCTGGTTCATGTAGATCTCCAGGATCTGGTCCTTCGAGAGCAGGTGCTCGAGCTTGAAGGTCAGCAGAATCTCGTAGATCTTGCGGGTGAAGGTCTTCTCGGACGACAGGTAGACATTGCGCGCCACCTGCATGGTGATGGTCGACGCCCCCTGGCTCTTGGCGCGGTTCAGGTTGGCCAGCGCGGCGCGCACCATGCCCTTGTAGTCCACGCCGCCGTGGCTGTAGAAGCTGCTGTCTTCGGCGGCCAGCACCGCATCCTTCATGGCTTTGGGGATGTCGCCCACCGGCGTCAGGTTGCGGCGCTCTTCACCGAACTCACCCAGCAGCGCGCCTTCGGTAGAGAACACGCGCAGCGGCAGCTTGGGCCGGTAGTCCGCCAGGTCAGAGATATCCGGCAGGTTGGGATAGGCCACGGCCAGCGCGACCGCGATCACCAGCAGCAGCGCCACGGCCCCGGCCACGGCCAGCCCCGCGAGGGCCAGCAGCGCGCGCAGCACCCAGGTCAGCCCGCCCGCCGGACGCAGTGAAACGAGCTTGCGGTCCTTGGGGGTATCCGTCGATTTGGAGGAAGAAGGCATGGGGGCTCGGTTGGGGACAACCCCCCATTATAAAAATCGAGACTGACTTGTCCCTTTTCCTGCCTGCGCACAGTGCAAGCGTGTGTGACCACTTCGCTTGTAAGCGGCAAACGTATTGTTTTACCAACGCCCTACCGTTGGTCGGACTCCCAATGGCTTGGTGGTTTGGAAAATGTGCTGATAGCATTCGTTTTGAAGTGTTAGCTTTTGTAGCACCTCCATTCCAATGATTTCAGGGAGCCGATTTGATCTCTGCGAGGTCGCTGTTCAACCGCCAAGCCGCACCGCTGCTGGGGATCGACATAAGCTCGTCCAGCGTCAAGCTGGTCGAGCTTGGCCGCGACAAAAGCGGTCGCTGGTCCCTTGAGCGCTGCGCCATCGAACCCCTGGAGCGGGGCCTGATCGTCGACGGCAGCATCGAGAAGTTCGACGAGGTGGCCGAGGCGGTACGCCGCCTGGTGAAGAAAAGCGGCACGCGCACCCGCAATGTCGCCATGGCGCTGCCGCCCTCGGCGGTGATCACCAAACGCATCATCCTGCCCGACGGCCTGTCCGAGCAGGAGCTGGAAGTCCAGGTCGAGTCCGAGGCCAGCCAGTACATTCCGTTCTCGCTGGACGAGGTCAGCCTTGATTTCTGCGTGATCGGTCCGAGCGCCGGCTCGCCCGGCGATGTCGAGGTGCTGATCGCCGCGTCGCGCCGCGAAAAGGTGCAGGACCGCCAGGGCCTGGCCGAAGCCGCCGGCCTGAAGCCGATCATCCTGGACATCGAATCCTATGCAGCCCGCCTGGCGGCGGATCGGCTGATTGGCGCGCTACCCAACCAGGGCGCCAACGCCATGGTGGCCTTGTTCAAGGTCGGCGGCGTTGCCAGCACCTTGCAGGTGATCCGCAACGAAGAGGTGCTGTACGAGCGCGAGCAGGCGTTCGGCGGCGGGCAGCTCACCCAGATCATCGTGCGGCAGTACGGCTTCTCGCCCGAGGAGGCGGAAAGCAAGAAGCGCAATGCCGAGCTGCCGGACGACTACGACACCGCCGTGCTGCGCCCCTTTGTGGACGGCATGGCGGCTGAAATCGGGCGCTCGCTGCAGTTCTTCTTCACCAGCACGCCCTACAACCACGTCGACAAGATCCTGCTGGCGGGCGGCTCGGCGTCGCTGCCCGGCCTGGCCGAGGCGGTGACGCAGCAGTGTTCCTTTCCCTGCGGCCTGGCCAACCCCTTCGACGGGATGGAAGTCGGCGCCGGCGTGCGCTCCAAGAAGGTCCTGCGCGATGCGCCGTCCTACCTGACGGCCTGCGGCCTGGCGATGCGGAGGTTCCTGCAGTGATCCTCATCAACCTGCTGCCGCACCGCGAGGCGGCACGCAAGCGGCGCCGCGACGCCTTCAACTCGACCCTGTTGGGCTCGATGCTGCTGGGCGCGCTGATCGCCTGCGCGGTCTACCTCTGGTACCAGTCGCAGATCGAGGCGCAGCAGGGTCGCAACCAGTTCCTGAAGACCGAGATCACGCGCCTGGAATCCCAGATCAAGGAAATCGCCAGCCTCGAATCCGAGATCGCGGCGCTGCGGGCACGGCAAAAGGCCGTGGAAGACCTGCAGTCGGACCGCAACCTGCAGGTGCATCTGCTCAATGAGCTGGTGCGGCAACTGCCCGACGGCGTGTACCTGACGGACATGAAGCAGCTGGAACAGACCGTCACCCTCAAGGGCTCGGCCCAGTCCAACGAGCGCGTCTCCGAGCTGCTGCGCAACCTGGGCTCCAACACGCCCTGGCTTGCCAAGCCGCAACTGGTGGAGATCGTGGCCGGCACCGTCAACCTCTCGCCGCGCGACCAGCGGCGGGTGGCGAATTTCACCATTTCCGTGCACCTGCTGCGCTCCAGCGAGATGCAGGCCGCAGCGGCGGCGGCAACCGCTGGTGCGGCCACGGCAGCACGTCCTTGAACTTGGCCATGGCAAGCAAAAAACAACCCAAGTTCGATGCGGCGGCGCAGTTCCAGCGATTGCAGCGGCAGTTCAGCAATCTCAACCCCAAGGACCCATCGCTCTGGCCGATCCTGCCGCGCGTGCTGCTGTGCGTCGCGCTGGGGGCTGTGGTGGTCGGAGCGCTCTGGTACTTCTGGCTCAGCGACTACCAGACCGAGCTCGAGACCGAAGCAGCCCAGGAGCAGACCTTGCGCCAGGACTACCAGGCCAAGCTGGCCAAGGCCGTCAACCTGGAGGCGCTCAAGCGCCAGCGCGAGCAGGTTCAGCAATATGTGCTGCAGTTGGAGAAGCAACTGCCCAGCAAGGCCGAGATGGCGGCGCTGCTGTCCGACATCAACCAGGCCGGCCTGGGGCGCAGCCTGCAGTTCGAACTGTTCCGCCCCAGCGACGTCCGGGTGCGCGAGTACTACGCCGAACTGCCGATCACAGTACGCGTGACCGGCCGCTACCACGACATGGGGGCGTTTGCCTCGGATATCGCGCATCTGTCGCGCATCGTCACGCTCAACAACCTGTCCATCGCACCCGCCAAGGACAAGGATAAGGACAAGGACGGCCAACTGGTCATGGATGTCACGGCACGCACCTTCCGCTACCTGGACAGCGACGAAATCGAGGCGCAGCGCAAGGCCACCGCCAAGGGAAAGGCGGCCAAGTGAAGACGCCAACCCTGTGGATGACCGCTGTGCTGTGTGCTGGCCTGCTTGCCGGCTGCGGTGCGTCTGACGATGAAGACCTGCGCGCCTGGATGGCAGAGCAGAAGGCCCAGACCCGCCCCAAGATCACGCCCCTGGCCGAGCCCAAGCAGTTCGTGCCGGAAGACTATGTGCAGCAGGCAGCGGCAGAGCCGTTCAACCCTGAGAAGCTGACGCAGGCCCTGCGCCGCGACACGCCGCACAACGCGGCCAACGAGGCGCTGATCGCGCCCGAGCTGCTGCGCCGCAAGGAACCGCTGGAGGCTTTCCCCCTGGACGCCATGGCCATGGTCGGGAGCATGGTCAAGGCCGAGCGGCCGGTCGCGCTGGTGCGGGCCAACAACCTGCTCTACCAGGTGCGGGTTGGCGAGCATCTGGGGCAGAACTATGGGCGGGTGCAGAAGATCACCGAGACCGAATTGACGCTGCGAGAAATCGTGCCCGACGCCACGGGTGACTGGATGGAGCGTATGACGAGCTTGCAGTTGCAGGAAAAGGCCAAATGATGAATGTTTTGAACAAACGCCTGCAACGGGCCTGGCTGGGTGGCATCACGCTGGCAGGCGCCTTGCTGCTCCTGCCCTTCACCGCCCAGGCCCAGGGCGCGATCGAATCGATCTCTGGCTCGACCCAGGGCGGTGCCGACGTGCTGCGCATCGATTTCACCGAGCCCCTGGCCGCCGTGCCGGCCGGCTTTGCGATCCAGTCGCCAGCGCGCATTGCGCTTGATTTCCCCGGGGCCACGAATCGCCTGGGACGCTCGTCGGTCGAACTGAACCAGGGCAACCTGCGCTCGGCCATGGTGGTGGAGGCGGGCGACCGCACACGCGTGGTGCTCAACCTCAAGGCGGCCACCACCTATACGACGCAGATCCAGGGGCGCTCGCTGCTGGTGTCGCTGGCACCGATAGCCAGCACGGCCTCCGCCGTGTCCAGCGCGCCGGTCTTTGCCGAACCCGGTTCGAGTGACGTTGCGCCCTTGCGCGACATCGACTTCCGCCGGACCGACGATGCCACCGGCCGCATCGTCGTCTCGCTGCCCAGCAACCAGGTCGGCGTGGACCTGCGCCAGCAGGGCGGGGCGCTGGTGGTCGATTTCCTGAAGTCGTCGCTGCCCGAGGGGCTGCGGCGCAAGCTCGACGTGGCTGACTTCGGCACGCCGGTGCAAACCGTTTCGACCGCCGTGGTGGGCGACCGCGTGCGCATGACCATACAGCCGCGCGGCGAGTGGGAGCACAGCGCCTACCAGAGCGATAGCCAGTTCGTCGTCGAAGTCCGGCCAAAGAAGACCGACCTCAACAAGCTGTCGCAAGGGCCGGGCTACTCGGGCGAGAAGCTGTCGCTGAACTTCCAGAGCATCGAGGTGCGTTCGCTGCTGCAGGTCATCGCCGACTTCACCAACTTCAACATCGTCACCTCCGACACCGTTAGTGGCACGCTCACCCTGCGCCTGAAGGATGTGCCCTGGGACCAGGCGCTGCAGATCATCATGGAGGCCAAGGGCCTGGGCATGCGCAAGAACGGTACCGTGTTGTGGATCGCGCCCAAGGACGAGATCGACGCGCGCGCCAAGAAGGACCTGGAGGCCGAGTTGGCGATCCGCAAGCTGGAGCCGCTGCGCACGCAGGCGTTCCAGCTGAACTACGCCAAGTCCGTGGAAGTGGTGCGGCAACTGCTGGGCGTCATGACCGGTGTCTCGGGTGCCGGCGGCGGCGGAGGCGGCGGTGGCGGAAACAACGCGCGCTTCCTCACCGAGCGTGGCAGCGCCATTGCTGAAGTGCGCACCAACCAGCTGTTCGTCACCGATACGGCGGGCAAGCTGACCGAGGTGCAGGACCTGATCACGCGGCTGGATCGCCCGGTCAAGCAGGTGCTGATCGAGGCACGCATCGTCGAGGCCTCCGACACCTTCAGCCGCTCGCTCGGGGTCAAGCTGGGCGGCGGCGACCTGCGGGCGCAGAACGGCGGCACGGGCGGCTACCAGCTCAGTGGCAACAACCGGGTCGCACTGGGCACCAGCTACTCCAACGCCACCGCGTCCACCGGCGCCGGCGGCACGGTGGACACCACCAGCAATTTCGTCAACCTGCCGGCCGCAGCGTCGACTACGGGGGCGGCAGCGGCTACCTTCGCGATGTCCATCTTCAATGCGTCGGCAAATCGCTTCCTGACCCTGGAGCTGTCCGCGCTGGAATCCGATGGCAAGGGCAAGATCGTGTCCAGCCCGCGTGTGGTCACTGCCGACCAGACCAAGGCGCTGATCGAGCAAGGTACCGAGTACCCGTACCAGCAGAATGCGGGCGGCATCACCGGCGGTACATCGATTGCCTTTCGCAAGGCCACGTTGAAGCTGGAGGTGACGCCGCAGATCACGCCCGAGGGCAACATCATCCTGGACCTGGACGTGAACAAGGACTCGCGCGGCGAGACCACCACCAATGGCATCGCGATCGACACCAAGCACGTGAAGACCCAGGTGCTGGTGGAGAATGGCGGCACCGTCGTGATCGGCGGTATCTTCACATTGGAAGAAAGCAACTCCGAGGACAAGGTGCCGCTGCTGGGTGACATACCATTTGCCGGCAACCTGTTCAAGACGCGCACGCGCATCTCGAACAAGAGGGAGTTGCTGATGTTCATCACGCCAAAAATGATCGCGGACCGCATGGCGGAGCGCTGAGGGTTGGCCGTTAAATTTTCAAGCTGGCTAGACGTCGAGGGAATATGAAAAGTCTGAATTTCGTGGCATGGGGGAAACGCCTGCCTGCATTGTTCATTGTGGCCATGCTGGCAGCTTGTGGGGGGGGCGGAAGTGACAGCGGCACCGGAAACTTTGGCAATGGGTCGGGTGGCAGTAGTGCGACGGCTACGGTGGCCGTATCCATTGTCGATTCTTCCGACGTAGCGATCGCCTCGAATTCGATCAGCTCTTCCGCCGCATACGCCAAGGCCGTGGTAAAGACCGCTGGAGGTGCCGTCGTGGCCAATAAGTTGGTCACCTTTTCTACGGATACGAGCATCGCTTCCCTGGTGCCAGCTTCTGCGCTGACGGACACCACGGGTATTGCCCGGGTTAGGGTAACGCCCCTCAGTTTGACCTCCGCGGCTGCTGGCACATTGACGGCAACCGCCACAATTGATGGTGCGGCCATTACCGGCTCTGCTGACTATCAGGTATCTGCTGCCAATGTTGTGCTCACCCAGTTCGCACCAAGCAGCACTTCGATCACCGCACTGCAGTCTTCTGCCGTGACGGTAAGGGCCACTGTGAACGGCACTACGGCGACGACAGGCCAAGTCACGGTCAATTTCAGCGCTTCGTGTGGCAGTTTCAGCCCCACCTCGGCCGCCAGCGCCAGCGATGGAACGGTCTCCAGCGTTTACCAATCACTTGGTGCTTGCAGCGGTCCGGTGACCTTGACGGCGCAGGCCACCGGTTCTGCGGCTGTGACCACAAGCATTAACGTTGTCGCTGCAAAAGCCGCGAATTTGCTGTTTGATAGCACTGATCAGACTACGATCTACACCTCCAGGGCCGCAAGCGGCGTCAAGCAGGCGACCTTGAAGTTCAAGGTGGTTAATGCTGCGGGCGAAGCCATGGCTTCGCAGAGCGTGTTGTTTAGCCTCTCCAATAACGCAGTTAATGCGGGGGTGACGTTCTCGGGTGGCTCCACTGCTACGCAGACTGTCAGCACCAATGCGAGCGGTCTTGCCTCTATCACGGTGGCCGCAGGCCCGCTGCCCACGCCCGTGGTTGTGACTGCGACGCTGGCTTCGGATGCGTCGTTGACCGCTGGGTCACTAACCCTGGCGGTTACCTCTGGCATTCCCACGCAGAATGCGGCTTCCATGTCAGCAGGGAAACTGAGTATTGAGGCTTTCAACTATGACGGAGTGACCACTTCGATTACGTTCCGCGTGGCAGACCGGCAAGGCAATCCCGTGCCTGATGGGACGGCGGTCACCTTCGTTGCGTCCAGTGGCTTGATTCAAGGAAGTTGCACGCTCAGTGCATCGGCCTGCACCGTCACCTATACCAGCCAGGGCACGCGGCCGTCGAATGGTCGAGCCGTGATCCTTGCCTACCTAGATGGTGAAGAGAGCTTCATCGATACCAATGGCAATAACTACTATGACGATGCCGATGCTGCGGCATTCCAGAATGCGAGCTCTACATTCGATGTTGGCACGGTGTTTCGCGATGACAACGAGGATGGCATTCGCCAGGATACGGAGCAGATCTACCCGGGCGGCGTGGTGGGAAGCTCCACTTGCCCGGTGCGTTTCCAGGTGCCATCGGTGCAGAGCACATGTGATGGGGTCTGGACCAGCAGCATTCGAGTGCGGCGCCAGCTTTCCATTGCTTTGGCGACGTCCCGTGCCGTCATCACCAAGGTCAGCAGCAGCCCTCCTCAACAATTGGTGATCTCGGTTGCCGATACCAATGGCAATGCCATGCCCGATGGATCAACAGTCGCTGCCAGCATGGCAGCCGCCAGCTCAACGTGTGCGGTGTCTTCTGTTAGCCCGGCAACGGTGACGGGGACTTCATATCCCACCTCGCATCTCATCCTGCTGAATGGGGATGCTGCCTGCAGTAGCTCAAGCGTCGCTGTTACCGTAACGAGTCCTCTGGGTATTGCCACTACGGTGACCATCTCGCCTTGATCATTTGCTTGGTTGGCCTTCCCGGGTCTGGAAAATCAACGGTGGGCCGCCAGCTCGCGCGGCGCTTGCAAGTGCCGTTTGCGGACTCGGACCATGTGATCGAGGAGCAGATCGGCGGCAGCATTCGCGAGTTCTTCGAGCGCGAGGGCGAGTCGGCGTTTCGGGATATCGAGGCGGCGGTACTGCAGCAGTTGGTGCGTGAGCATCGCGGCGTGCTGGCTACCGGCGGCGGTGCCGTGCTGCGGCCCGAGAACCGGGCCTGCCTGCGCCAGGCGGGGCAGGTGGTGTACCTGCGTTCATCCCCTGAGGACCTGTACCGGCGTTTGCGGCACGACCGCAATCGCCCCTTGCTGCAGGTCGATGACCAGATGGCGCGATTGCGCGAACTGTTCCAGGCACGTGACCAGCTCTACCAGGAGGTGGCCCACTTCACGCTCGACACCGGGCGGCCGTCGGTGAATGCGCTGCTGGCGTCCATCGTCATGCAGCTGGAACTCTCGGGCTATGAGGTCGGGCAGCCACCGGCTGGCGACAAGCCCGAGGCCTGAGCGGGCGCTGCACGCTCTACACTCCAGGGCTTCTTCCTCCAAGGGCCATCGGCTCACATGGGCCTTGCTGCGGCGGGGGCCATGCCTGAGCGGGACGGCCGTTTGCCCCACTGCCTGATCCCATTCCGATGTCTTCTGCCAGCCCTGCCTCCCTGATTCCTTCTTCCTTGCCCGGCCAGAGTGCCACGGTGCAGATCGCGCTCGGCGATCGCAGCTACGCGATCCGCATCGGCCAAGGCCTGCTGGCCGACGCCGGCACCTACGCGCAACTGCCGCGCGCCGCCACGGCGCTGATCGTCACCAACAGCACGGTGGCGCCTTTGTACGAGGCCGCCCTGCGCGCCGCGCTGGCGCCGCACTATCCGCAGTTGCACACCGTGGTGCTGCCCGACGGCGAGGCGCACAAGGACTGGCCCACGCTCAACCTCATCTTCGACGCCTTGCTGGAAAAGGGCTGCGACCGCAAGACCGTGCTGTTCGCGCTGGGCGGCGGCGTGGTGGGCGACATGACCGGCTTTGCTGCGGCCTGCTACATGCGCGGCGTGCCCTTTGTGCAGGTGCCGACCACGCTGCTGGCCCAGGTCGACTCCTCGGTGGGCGGCAAGACCGCCATCAACCACCCGCTGGGCAAGAACATGGTGGGCGCCTTCTACCAGCCGCAGTTGGTGGTGTGCGATCTGGACACCATCCAGACCCTGCCGCCGCGCGAGGTCAGCGCCGGCCTGGCCGAGATCATCAAGTACGGTCCGATTGCCGACATGGCCTTCCTCGACTGGATCGAGGCAAATGTCGACGCCTTGCGCGCCGGCGATGCAAAGGCCCTGGCCCATGCGGTGCAGCGCAGCTGCGAGATCAAGGCCGCGGTGGTGGGCGAGGACGAGCGCGAAGGCGGCCTGCGCGCCATCCTGAACTTCGGCCACACCTTTGGCCACGCGATCGAATCCGGCCTGGGCTATGGCGCCTGGCTGCATGGCGAGGGCGTGGGCTGCGGCATGGTGATGGCGGCCACGCTGTCGCAGCGCCTGGGTTTGGTGGATGCGGCTTTTGTGGCGCGCCTCACCGCCGTGATCGCCCGTGCCGGCCTGCCGGTGAAAGCGCCGCAGTTGGACGCTGCCGACAACGCTGGCCGTTGGCTGCAACTGATGCGTGTGGACAAGAAGGCCGAGGGCGGTGAGATCCGCTTCGTGCTGATCGACGGCCCCGGCCGGGCGACCATGCGCGCCGCGCCAGATGCTCTGGTGCGCGAAGTGATTGCGGCCTGCAGCTAGCTACTAAGTTGATAGCTATATGCCGGCGCCCACCCTGGATATCAGCCACTTTTCTTCTAAATTTCTGGCGCCGTATGCCTGTGACCCGGCGCAGAGCCGGGGCCGCCGCTTTCCCGAGCCGCCGGCGCCCACGCGCACCGAGTACCAGCGCGACCGCGACCGCATCGTGCACTCCACCGCGTTCCGGCGGCTGGTCTACAAGACCCAGGTGTTTCTGAACCACGAAGGCGATCTGTTTCGCACGCGGCTCACGCATTCGCTGGAGGTGGCGCAATTGGGCCGATCCATCGCGCGTTCGCTGCGGCTCAACGAGGACCTGGTCGAGGCGATTGCGCTGGCGCATGATCTGGGCCACACGCCCTTCGGCCATGCCGGCCAGGACGAGCTGGACGCCTGCATGGCCGGGCACGGCGGCTTCGAGCACAACCTGCAGAGCCTGCGCGTGGTCGATGTGCTGGAAGAGCGCTACCCGCACTACGACGGCCTGAACCTGAGCTTCGAGACCCGCGCCGGCATCCTCAAGCACTGCTCGCGCGCCAATGCCGAGCGGTTGGAGGCGGGCGAGCCCGACGGCGTGGCCCGGCGCTTCATCGACCGCACGGCGCCCAGCCTGGAGGCGCAACTGTGCAACCTGGCCGACGAGATCGCCTACAACGCGCACGACATCGACGACGGTGTGCGCTCCGGCCTGATCACGCTGGAGCAGATGGAGGCCGTGCCCCTGTTCGACCGCTACCGGCGCGAGGCGCTGGCCGAGCACCCGCACCTGGCCCAGGGCCGTGGGCCGCGCCGGCTGCTGAACGAGGCCATCCGCCGCATGCTCAGCGCCCAGGTCTACGACGTGATCGCCGCCACCGGCGCCGCGTTGGAAGCCGCCGCGCCCGCCAGCGCCGATGCCGCGCGCCAGGCTGGCCCGCTGGTGCGCTTTGGCGACGCCATGCGGCAGGAGTCGGGCGTGCTCAAGCGCTTTTTGTTCCAGAACCTCTACCGGCATCCGCAGGTCATGGCCACCACCGGCCATGCGCGCCAGGTGGTGCGCGACCTGTTCGCCGCCTACTGCGCCGCGCCCGAGGAAATGCGCGGCGGCTTTGGCGCGCGGGCCCTGGCCTGCGCGCAGGCTGACGCAGACGCCAAGCCCGAGCGTGTGGTGGCCGACTACGTCTCCGGCATGACCGACCGCTTCGCGGTGCGTGAGCACGAGCGGCTCACCGGCCGCCAGATCTTCCCGTGACGGCCCGCGCCGCGCGCTTCGCGCCAGCGCTGGTGATCCTGGCCGGCATCTCGGCCGCCCTGCATGTCGCCAAGCTGCCGCCGGCCATCCCGGCGCTGCAGCAGGCGCTTGGCATCAGCCTGGTGCAGGCGGGTTTTCTCTTGTCCACCGTGCAGTTCGCGGGCATGGCGCTGGGCATATTGTTCGGGCTGGTTGCCGATGGCGTCGGGCTGCGGCGCAGCCTGCTGTGCGGCCTGGTGCTGCTCACGCTGGCCAGTGCGGCGGGCGCGCTGGCGACCTCGGCCAGCGCCTTGCTGGCGCTGCGCGTGGCCGAGGGCTGCGGCTTCATGCTGGCCTCATTGCCCGGGCCCAGCCTGCTGCGTCGGCTGGTGGCGCCTTCGCGCTTGCCGGCCATGCTGGGTTTTTGGGGCACCTACATGCCTTTTGCCACGGCGCTGGCGTTGTTGGTCGGGCCGTGGTGGATGGAGGCCGTGGGCTGGCGCGCCTGGTGGCTGCTGCTGGCGGCCGGCACGGCGCTGATGGCGCTGTGGGTGTGGCGCGCGGTGCCGGCGGATGTGCTGGCCGTGCCCGTGGCCAGGTCGCCGGTGTTCCGGCGGCTGGTGGCGTCCTGGCCGCAGTGGTCCGGGCGGCTGCGGCGTACCTTGGGCGCGGCCGGGCCGTGGCGCGTGGCCCTGGGTTTTGCGAGCTACTCCGGGCCCTGGCTGGCGGTGGTGGGTTTCCTGCCCGCGCTCTATGCCCAGGCCGGCGTGCGGCCACTCGCGGCGGGCGGGCTCAGCGCCCTGGTGGCGGCGGTCAACATGATCGGCAACATTGCCGCCGGGCAATGGCTGCAGCGCGGCGTGGCGCCGCGGCGGTTGCTGTGGGCCGGCTATGCGGCCATGGCCGTAGGCGCCTTCCTGTTCTTTGTGCCCGCCACCGAAGGCCTGCCCGCGCTGCGCTACGCGGCGGTGCTGGCGTTCTCGCTGTGTGGCGGCATGGTGCCGGGCACCTTGTTTTCGCAGGCGGTGCGTGTGGCGCCGGGCGAAGACACGGTGGCCACCACCGTCGGCTGGATGCAGCAGTGCTCTGCCTTTGGCCAGTTCGCGCTGCCGCCGCTGGTGGCCTGGGTGGCCAGCATGGCGGGCGGCTGGCAGTGGACCTGGGTGGTGACTGGCATCTGCGCCGTCGTGGGGGCGATGCTGGCAGCGCGGCCCCGCCGGTAAAATCGCCCGCCGTCCCATCACTGCGCACCGTGCCCGCCATTCCCCCCGATTCCAACGCCATTGCCGACACCCAAGCCTGGCTTGAAAGCGCGGTCATCGGCCTGAACCTCTGCCCCTTCGCCAAGGCCGTACACGTGCGCGGCCAGGTGCACTACGCGGTCTGCGATTCGGCCGAGCCCGGCGATCTGCTGGAGGCCCTGGAATTTGAGGCAAAAAGCCTTCAAGCCCAGGACCCTAGCCGGCGTGATACTACACTTTTGATAGCAACTGGCTGTCTGGAAGATTTTCTGGATTTCAATGATTTCCTGGGCCGTGCCGAGCGCCTGCTGGCGCGCCGCGGCTTCGACGGCGTGTTGCAGCTTGCCAGCTTCCACCCGCAATACCAGTTTGCCGGCACCGAGGCCGACGACGTCGGCAACTGCAGCAACCGCGCCCCCTGGCCCACGCTGCACCTGCTGCGCGAGGCCAGCATAGACCGCGCGGTCGAGGCCTTCCCTGATGCCGAGGCTATCTTCGGCCACAACATCGACACGCTGGAGCAGTTGGGCTTTGCCGGCTGGCAGGCGCTGGACGTGGGGCCCGGCGCCGGTGCGCGCCATGCAGCGGGGGAGGGCGCATGAAAAAGAAGCCTTCGCACGCCGCTACGGCCGCCGCAGCCAACCCGCTGGCGGACGAGCTGCGCCCCGGCCAGTCGGTCGAGCTGCTCAAGGAACTGCACATCCTGACCCGCGACGGCCGGCTCAACCAGGATTCGCGGCGCAAGCTCAAGCAGGTCTACCACCTGTACCAGTTCATCGAAACCCTGCTGAAAGAGCTGCCCGAAGGCGGTGCCGGCGCCACCCTGGCCGACCACGGCGCGGGCAAGTCCTACCTGGGCTTTATCGTCTACGACTTGTTCTTCCGCGCGCTGGGCTCGGGCCATATCTACGGCATAGAGACGCGCGCCGAGCTGGTCGAGAAATCACGCGCCCTGGCCGCGCAACTGGGCTTTGCGCGCATGTCCTTCCTGCCGCTGTCCGTGGCCGAGGCCACCACCGACGCCGCGCTGCCCGAGCGCATCGATGTCGTCACCGCGCTGCACGCCTGCGACACCGCCACCGACGACGCCATCGAATTCGGCCTGGCCAAGAACGCGCGCTGCATGGTGCTGGTGCCCTGCTGCCAGGCCGAAGCCGCCGCCTGTCTGCGCCAGAACAAGGCCCTGGCCCTGGCGCGCACGCCCCTGGCCGAACTCTGGCGCCACCCGCTGCACACGCGCGAGCTGGGCAGCCAGATCACCAACGTGCTGCGCTGCCTCTACCTGGAAGCCTGCGGCTACCAGGTCACGGTGACCGAGCTGGTCGGCTGGGAGCACAGCATGAAGAACGAACTCATCATCGCCCGCCGTGGCGGCGGCCCCAAGCGCAGCGCGGCCGAGCGCATGCGGGCCATCCTGGAAGAGTTCGGCCTGGCATCGCTGCAGCCGGCACGCTTTCCGCGCCTGCCCACTGCTTAGCGGCCATGGCCCGCCTGCCCCGTCTGGCCCTTCCTGGCCACCCGCACCACCTGATGCTGCGCGGCAACGGCGGCCAGGCCATCGTGCGTGATGACGAGGACGCCGAGGAATTGCTGGCCCTGCTGGGCGAGCATGCCGCCGCCCAAGGCGTGCTGCTGCATGCCTACCTGCTGCTGCCCGACCAGTTGCGCCTGCTGGCCACGCCGCAGGAGGAGGGCGGCTTTCCCTTGTGGATGCAGGGCGTGGGCCGGCGCTATGTGCGGGCCTTCAACGACCGCCATGGCCGGCGCGGCACCTTGTGGGAGGGCCGCTACCGCTCGCACCTGCTGGAGGCCGGCCGCTGGCTGCTGCCCGCCATGGTGGCGCTGGACAACCTGCCGGTGCAGCGGGGCCTGGCCCCGCAGCCGCAGGATTACGCCTGGAGCAGCCACCGCCACTATGCCGGCCAGCGGCCGGACCGCCTGCTGGCGCCGCCCGCAGCCTATTGGGAGCTGGGCAACACCCCGTTTGCGCGCGAGGCGGCCTACGCCGAACTGGTGCGCACCGGCCTGGACGCCGCCAGCCAGCGTCAGTTGGAAGAGGCCTCGCACGGAGAGTGGGCGCTGGGCAGCGCCGAATTTGTGGCATCGCTGCAAAAACTCACGCCGCGCCGTTTGCACAAGGCGCGGCCTGGCCGGCCCGCGGCGGCACCGGACTTTCAAGAGAAAAGTGCCTGAATCCCAGGATGGTCGCCGGCTTTATGCTCTTATTTTTGATGTGTCCCCATTTTAATTCCGATTAATTTATTCAACATTTAATAGGAATCTGACCCCAATTAAAGTCCTTGGCACCGATGTTGCTGTGTCTTATGCTCGCTCTCCCCGCGATTGATAGCGACACAGACGACAGGAGCACGCCATGACGATGACAACGGCTGCCGAGATCCAGCATCTCCAGGAACACGGTCTTTATTCCAAGGCCAACGAGCACGACGCTTGCGGCCTGGGCTTCGTAGCCCACATCAAGGGCGAAAAGCGCCACGACATCGTCACGCAGGCGCTCAAGATCCTCGAAAACATCGACCACCGCGGCGCGGTGGGTGCCGACAAGCTCATGGGCGACGGCGCGGGCATCCTGATCCAGATCCCCGACCTGCTCTACCGCGAAGAAATGGCCGCCCAGGGCGTGGCCCTGCCGCCGGCCGGCGAATACGGCGTGGGCATGATCTTCCTGCCCAAGGAGCACGCCTCGCGCCTGGCCTGCGAGCAGGAGATGGAGCGCGCCATCAAGGCCGAAGGCCAGGTGCTCCTGGGCTGGCGCGACGTGCCGGTGAACCGCGACATGCCCATGTCGCCCCAGGTCAAGAAGACCGAGCCGGTACTGCGCCAGGTCTTCATCGGCCGTGGCGCCGATGTCATCGTGCAAGACGCGCTGGAACGCAAGCTCTACGTCATCCGCAAGACCGCCAGCGCCAACATCCAGAACCTGAAGCTCAAGCACAGCAAGGAGTACTACGTACCCAGCATGTCGAGCCGCACCGTGGTCTACAAGGGCCTGCTGCTGGCCGACCAGGTTGGTACTTACTACTTTGATTTGCAAGATCCACGCTGCGTATCGGCGCTGGGCCTGGTGCACCAGCGCTTCTCCACCAACACCTTCCCCGAGTGGCCGCTGGCCCACCCGTACCGCTACGTGGCCCACAACGGTGAAATCAACACCGTCAAGGGCAACTACAACTGGATGAAGGCGCGCGAAGGCGTGATGTCCTCGCCGGTGCTGGGCGCCGACCTGCAGAAGCTCTACCCGATCAGCTTTGCCGGCCAGTCCGACACCGCTACCTTCGACAACTGCCTTGAGTTGCTCACCATGGCTGGCTACCCGATCAGCCACGCCATGATGATGATGATCCCCGAGCCCTGGGAGCAGCACACCACCATGGATGAGCGCCGCAAGGCCTTCTATGAGTACCACGCCGCCATGATGGAGCCCTGGGACGGCCCGGCCTCCATCGTCTTCACCGATGGCCGCCAGATCGGCGCCACGCTGGACCGCAACGGCCTGCGCCCCTCGCGCTACTGCATCACCGACGACGACCTGGTCATCATGGGCTCGGAATCCGGCGTGCTGCCGATTCCTGAGAACAAGATCGTGCGCAAGTGGCGCCTGCAGCCCGGCAAGATGTTCCTGATCGACCTCGACCAGGGCCGCATGATCGACGACGAAGAGCTGAAGGCCAGCCTGACCCACAGCCGCCCCTACAAGCAGTGGATCGAGAACCTGCGCGTCAAGCTCGATCACGTGGCCGGCTCGCAGGCCGCGCCGCCGGCGTCTTCGGTCAGCCTGCTGGACCGCCAGCAGGCCTTTGGCTACACCCAGGAAGACGTCAAGTTCCTGATGTCGCCCATGGCCAAGAACGGCGAAGAGGGCATCGGCTCCATGGGCAACGACAGCCCGCTGGCCGTGCTCTCCAGCAAGGACAAGCCGCTCTACAACTACTTCAAGCAGATGTTCGCGCAGGTCACCAACCCGCCGATCGACCCGATCCGCGAGGCCATCGTGATGTCGCTGGTGTCCTTCATCGGACCCAAGCCGAACCTGCTGGACATCAACCAGGTCAACCCGCCGATGCGGCTCGAAGTGAGCCAGCCCATCCTCGACTTTGCCGACATGGCAAAGCTGCGCGACATCGCCACCTTCACCCAGGGCAAGTTCAAGAGCGCCACGCTGGACATCACCTACCCGCTGGCCTGGGGCCATGAGGGCGTGGAAGCCAAGCTGGCCTCGCTCTGCGCAGAAGCCGTGGACGCCATCAAGGGCGGCCACAACATCCTGATCGTGAGCGACCGTGGCGTCGGCGCCGCGCAGGTGGCCATCCCCGCGCTGCTGGCGCTGTCGGCCATCCACCAGCACCTGGTGCGTGAGGGCCTGCGCACCACCGCCGGCCTGGTGGTGGAGACCGGCACCGCGCGCGAAGTGCACCACTTCGCCGTGCTCGCCGGCTACGGCGCCGAGGCCGTGCACCCCTACCTGGCCATGGAAAGCCTGGCCGAGCTGCACAAGGATCTGCCGGGCGACCTGTCGCCCGAGAAGGCGATCTACAACTACGTCAAGGCCATCGGCAAGGGCTTGTCCAAGATCATGTCCAAGATGGGCGTGAGCACCTACATGAGCTACTGCGGCGCGCAGCTGTTCGAGGCCATCGGCATCAACAGCGACACCGTCGGCAAGTACTTCACGGGCACCGCCAGCCGCGTCGAAGGCATCGGCATCTTCGAAATCGCCGAAGAAGCCATCCGCCTGCACAAGGCCGCCTTTGGCGACGACCCGGTGCTGGCCAACATGCTGGACGCCGGTGGCGAATACGCCTGGCGCACCCGCGGCGAAGAGCACATGTGGTCGCCCGACGCGATCGCCAAGCTGCAGCATTCCACGCGCTCCAACAACTGGAACACCTACAAGGAATACGCCCAGCTCATCAACGACCAGAGCCGTCGCCACATGACGCTGCGCGGCCTGTTCGAGTTCAAGATCGACCCGGCCAAGGCCATCCCCGTGGAAGAGGTCGAGCCGGCGGCCGACATCGTCAAGCGCTTTGCCACCGGCGCCATGTCGCTTGGCTCCATCTCCACCGAAGCGCACGCCACCCTGGCCGTGGCCATGAACCGCATCGGCGGCAAGAGCAACACCGGCGAAGGCGGCGAAGACCCGGCGCGCTACCGCAACGAGCTGAAGGGCATCCCGATCAAGCAGGGCGACACGCTCAAGAGCGTGATCGGCGCGGCCAACGTCGAGGTCGACCTGTCGCTCAACCCCGGCGACTCGCTGCGCTCCAAGATCAAGCAGGTGGCATCGGGCCGCTTCGGCGTCACGGCCGAGTACCTGTCCTCGGCCGACCAGATCCAGATCAAGATGGCCCAGGGCGCCAAGCCCGGCGAGGGCGGCCAGTTGCCCGGCGGCAAGGTGACCGAATACATCGGCAAGCAGCGCTACTCGGTGCCCGGCGTGGGCCTGATCAGCCCGCCGCCGCACCACGACATCTACTCGATCGAGGACTTGGCCCAGCTGATCCACGACCTGAAGAACGTCGCACCGCACGCCAGCATCAGCACCAAGCTGGTGTCGGAAGTGGGCGTGGGCACCATCGCCGCAGGCGTGGCCAAGTGCAAGAGCGACCACGTGGTGATCGCCGGCCACGACGGCGGCACCGGCGCATCGCCCTGGTCGTCCATCAAGCATGCGGGCGGCCCGTGGGAAATCGGCCTGGCCGAAACCCAGCAGACCCTGGTGCTGAACCGCCTGCGCAGCCGCATCCGCGTGCAGGCCGACGGCCAGATGAAGACCGGCCGCGACGTCGCCATCGGCGCGCTGCTGGGCGCCGATGAATTCGGCTTTGCCACCGCACCGCTGGTGGTCGAGGGCTGCATCATGATGCGCAAGTGCCACCTCAACACCTGCCCGGTGGGCGTGGCCACGCAGGACCCGGTGCTGCGCAAGAAGTTCTCGGGCAAGCCTGAGCACGTGGTGAACTACTTCTTCTTTGTTGCGGAAGAAGTGCGCCAGATCATGGCCCAGCTCGGCATCCGCAAGTTCGACGATCTGATCGGCCGTGCCGACCTGCTCGACACCAAGAAGGGCATTGCCCACTGGAAGGCACGCGGGCTGGACTTCAGCCGCCTGTTCGCCCAGCCGCAAGTGCCGGCCGAGGTGCCGCGCTTCCATACCGAGCTGCAAGAGCACGGCCTGGAACATGCGCTGGACAACAAGCTCATCGAGAAGTGCCGTCCGGCCATCGAGCGTGGCGAGCGCGTGCGCTTCATGGAAGTGGCGCGCAACGTCAACCGCACCGTGGGCGCCATGCTCTCCGGCGCGGTGACCCGCGTGCACCCCGAGGGCCTGCCGGATGACACCATCCACATCCAGCTCGAAGGCACGGGCGGCCAGTCCTTTGGCGCCTTCCTGACCAACGGCATCACGCTCTACCTGATCGGCGACGCCAACGACTACACCGGCAAGGGCCTCTCCGGCGGCCGCGTGGTGGTGCGCCCGAGCCTGGACTTCCGTGGCGAGGCGGCGCGCAACATCATCGTCGGCAACACCGTGATGTACGGCGCCACCGCCGGCGAGGCCTACCTGGCCGGCGTGGCGGGCGAACGCTTCGCGGTGCGCCTGTCGGGCGCCACCGCCGTGGTGGAAGGTACCGGCGACCATGGCTGCGAGTACATGACCGGCGGCACGGTGGCCGTGCTGGGCAAGACCGGCCGCAATTTCGCTGCCGGCATGAGCGGCGGCATTGCCTACGTCTATGACGAAGACGGCCAGTTCGCCTCGCGCTGCAACCTGTCGATGGTCGCGCTGGAGAAGGTCGTGACCGGCGCCGAGCAGACCGCCAACGTGCACCGCAACATCTGGCACCGCGACCAGACCGACGAGGCCACGCTGCGCAAGCTGCTGGAAGACCACAACCGCTGGACGGGCAGCAAGCGCGCCCGCGAACTGCTGGACAACTGGGCCGTCTCGCGCACCAAGTTCGTCAAGGTGTTCCCGACCGAATACAAGCGCGCCCTGGCCGAGATCTACGAGCGCCGCGTCAACGCCGAGCCGTCGACGCCGCACGTGGCCCAGCCGGCCGTCCCGGCCGTGGCCAAGAAGAAAGAAGCGGTTCCCGCCAAGTAAGGCGCGGCCCACCACCACGATTAGAAGGACATACGGTCATGGGAAAAACCACCGGCTTCATGGAATACGCGCGTATCGAGGAGGGCTACAAGCCCGTGCCCGAGCGCTTGAAGCACTACAAGGAATTCGTCGTCGGCCTGGACGCGGAACAGGCCAAGGTCCAGGGCGCGCGCTGCATGGACTGCGGCACGCCGTTCTGCAATAGCGGCTGCCCGGTCAACAACATCATTCCGGACTTCAACGACCTGGTCTACCAACAGGACTGGCAAAGCGCGTTCGCCGTGCTGGACTCCACCAACAACTTCCCCGAGTTCACCGGCCGCATCTGCCCCGCGCCCTGCGAGGCCGCCTGCGTGCTCAACGTGAACGACGACGCGGTCGGCATCAAGTCGATCGAGCACGCCATCATCGACCGCGCCTGGACCGAAGGCTGGGTGGCCCCGCGCCTGGCCAAGCACAAGACCGGCAAGAAGGTGGCCGTGGTCGGCTCCGGCCCGGCCGGCATGGCTGCGGCGCAGCAACTGGCGCGCGTCGGCCATGACGTGACCCTGTTCGAGAAGAACGACCGCGTTGGCGGCCTGCTGCGCTACGGCATCCCCGACTTCAAGATGGAGAAGTCGCACATCGATCGCCGTGCCGCGCAGATGGAGGCCGAAGGCGTCACCATCCGTACCGGCGTGGTCATCGGTGCCAAGACCGATCCGCTCGGCAAGGGCTCCAAGGTCACCAACTGGGCCAAGGAAACCATCACGCCCGAGCAACTGCAAAAGGACTTCGACGCCGTGCTGATCACCGCCGGCGCTGAGCAGTCGCGCGACCTGCCGGTGCCCGGCCGTGAGCTCGATGGCATCCATTTCGCGATGGAATTCCTGCCGCAGCAAAACAAGGTCAATGCCGGCGACAAGCTCAAGAGCCAACTGCGCGCCGATGGCAAGCACGTCATCGTCATCGGTGGCGGCGACACCGGCAGCGATTGCGTGGGCACCAGCAACCGCCATGGCGCGGCGAGCGTCACCCAGTTCGAGGTCATGCCCCAGCCACCCGAAGAAGAAAACCGCCCCATGACCTGGCCCTACTGGCCGATCAAGCTGCGCACCAGCTCCAGCCACCATGAAGGCTGCGAGCGCGAGTTCGCCATCTCCACCAAGGAGTTCATCGGCGAAAAGGGCAAGGTCACGGGTCTGAAGACCGTGCGGGTGGAGTTCAAGGACGGCAAGCTGGTCGAGATCCCCGGCACTGAAGTCACCATGAAGGCCGACCTGGTGCTGCTGGCCATGGGCTTTGTCAGCCCGGTCTCGCCGGTGCTAGAAGCCTTCGGCGTCGAGAAGGATGCGCGCGGCAACGCCCGGGCCACCACCGACTTCGACGGCGGCTACGCCACCAACATGCCCAAGGTCTTCGCCGCCGGCGACGTGCGCCGCGGCCAGTCCCTGGTGGTCTGGGCGATCCGCGAAGGCCGCCAGGCGGCACGCGCGGTGGATGAGTTCCTGATGGGCTTCAGCGACCTGCCACGCTGACCGCTGGCGGCTTCGCTTGCTGAAACGGCGCCCGCTGGGCGCCGTTTTCATTTGCTATTGAATGTATAGCTATAAGCCCAGGCTCCATAAGGGCTAGAGGCCTATTTTGTTAAAATTTCCACAAGAGAGGCCACCCTTGCGCGCGCATGCCGCCTGGGTGCCGCGACGCGGGCTGGCGTTTTGCTATACATTCACTCGTGAAGGTTACTGTTGCAGCATCCTCTATGATGCCGCGCTGCCGTACGCTCGGCCCTCGTCCTATGGAAATCCCCAAGCCCGACTCCTCCCTCCCTCCGCCGCTGGTCAGCCTGCGTGACACCACGTTCGGCTACGGCGAGCGCGTGATCCTGGACGGGGTGTCGCTCGATATCCCGCGTGGCAAGGTCACGGCACTGATGGGCGCCTCGGGCGGCGGCAAGACCACCGTGCTGCGCCTGATCGGCGGCCAGGTCCGCGCGCAGCGCGGTGAGGTGCTGTTCGATGGCCAGGATGTGGGCAAGTTCGACGCGCCCGCGCTCTACGCCGCGCGCCGGCGCATGGGCATGCTGTTCCAGTTTGGCGCGCTGTTCACCGATCTGGACGTGTTCGGCAACGTCGCCTTCCCGCTGCGCGAGCACACCGACCTGAGCGAGGATCTGATCCGCGACATCGTGCTGATGAAGCTCGACGCGGTCGGGCTGCGCGGCGCGCGCGACCTGCGGCCGAGCGAGATCTCCGGCGGCATGGCGCGCCGCGTGGCGCTGGCCCGGGCCATCGTGCTCGACCCCGAGCTGGTGCTCTATGACGAGCCCTTCGCCGGCCTCGACCCGATTTCGCTCGGCATCGCCGCCCGGCTGATCCGACAACTGAACGACGCCATGGCCCTGACCAGCGTCGTGGTCTCGCACGATGTGGACGAGACGCTGGCCATTGCCGACCACGTCATCGTGCTGGCGGCCGGGCGCATTGCCGCAGAGGGCTCACCCGAAGTCATTCGCGCCAGCACCGATCCGGTGGTGCACCAGTTCATCCACGCCGAGGCCGACGGCCCGGTGCGCTTTCAGTACCCGGCGCCTGAAGTCGCAGAGGATTTTGGCCCGGTGGCCGGAAGGAAGCGGCTATGAGTACACGCTGGTGGCATCCGGCCGACGTCGGCTTTGCCGTGCGCAGCAAGCTGGCCGGCATTGGCGCGGCCGCGCGCCTGTTCTGGCGCCTGTTGCAGCTCACCGGCCCAGCGCTGCGGCGCTTCCGGCTGGTGTCCGAGCAGATCCATTTCCTGGGCAACTACTCGCTGGCGATCATTGGCGTGTCCGGCCTGTTCGTCGGCTTCGTGCTCAGCCTGCAGGGCTACTACACGCTGCAGCGCTACGGTGCCTCTGATGCGCTGGGCCTGCTGGTGGCGCTGTCGCTGGTGCGTGAACTCGGGCCGGTGGTCAGCGCGCTGCTGTTCGCCGGCCGCGCGGGCACCTCGCTCACGGCCGAGATCGGCCTGATGAAGGCCGGCGAGCAACTCAGCGCCATGGAGATGATGGCCATCGATCCGGTGCGCCGCATTCTTGCGCCCCGCTTCTGGGGCGGTGTGATCGCCTTGCCGCTGCTGTCGGCGGTGTTCAGCGCGGTCGGCATCATCGGCGGCTGGCTGGTTGGCGTGGTGCTCATCGGCATCGACGGCGGCTCTTTCTGGAGCCAGATGCAGGGCGGCGTCGACGTTCTGCGCGATATCGGCAACGGCGTGCTCAAGAGCGTGGTTTTCGGGTTCACGGTGACTTTTGTGGCGCTGCTGCAGGGCTATACGTCCCAGCCCACGCCCGAGGGGGTATCGCGCGCGACCACCCGCACCGTGGTGGTGTCGTCACTTGCCGTGCTCGGCCTGGATTTCATCCTGACCGCGCTCATGTTTAGTATTTGAAGGGTTAGCAATGGAACGCTCCAAAAGCGATGTATGGGTAGGCCTGTTCGTGCTGCTCGGATTGGCAGCCGTGCTGTTCCTGTCCCTGCAGGCGGCCAATCTGCTGCGGCTCAACTTTCAGTCCACCTACACGGTGACTGCGCGCTTCGACAACATCGGCGGGCTCAAGCCCCAGGCTGCGGTCAAGAGCGCGGGCGTGGTGGTCGGCCGGGTGGACGGCATCACCTTCGATGACAAGACCTTCCAGGCCTCGGCAGCCCTGTCGCTGCAGAAGCGCTATGCGTTCCCCAAGGACAGCTCATTCAAGATCCTGACCAGCGGCCTGCTCGGCGAGCAGTACGTCGGCATCGAGGCCGGCGCCGACGACAAGAATCTGGAGCAGGGCGACGTGATCACCACCACCCAGTCAGCCGTAGTGCTGGAAAACCTCATCGGCCAATTCCTCTTCAACAAGGCAGAGGATGGCGGCAAGCCAGCGCCCGCAGGCTCCAGCCAGGGCAATAAAAAATGAAAACAAGCATGCTTCCCTCCCGTCGCACGACGGCTCTGGTCGCGGCCCTGGCCGCGACGCTGCTGGCCACCGGTTGCGCCACGACCAGCGCCACTGGCCAGGCGCCCAACCCGCGCGACCCCTTCGAGCCGTTCAACCGCGGTGTCTCCGAGTTCAACGACAAGGTGGACCAGGCCGTGCTCAAGCCGGTGGCCACCGCCTACCGCGATGTCACGCCGGCACCGGTTCGCACGGGGGTGAACAACTTCTTCCGCAACCTGACCGAGCCTTGGTCCTTCGTCAACAACGTCCTGCAGCTCAAGGTGCGCGATGCGGGCGAGACCTGGATCCGCTTTGCCGTCAACACCGTGTTCGGTTTGGGCGGGGTGATCGACATCGCCGGCGCTGCCGACATCGAGCGCCATCCGCAGGATTTCGGCCAGACGCTGGCGAGCTACGGCGTGCCCACCGGCCCGTACCTGGTGCTGCCGCTGCTGGGCCCCTCGACCGTGCGTGACACGGCCGCGTTGCCGGTGGATACCGCTGGCAGCTTGCTGACCCACGTGCACGACGTGCCGGTGCGCAACTCGCTCTACGTGCTGCGCATCGTGGATACGCGTGCCAGCCTGCTGCGGGCCAGCTCGGTGCTGGATGAGATCGCGCTCGACAAATACAGCTTCACCCGCGATTCGTTCCTGCAGCTGCGCCGCAACCAGCCCCGCAACAGTGGCGAGTCCGACGGCAGCGATGCCGGCTACGACGTTGACGACAGCCAGCCCGCTACCTTGCCACTCAAATTGAGGTAGGGCGGGTTTCAGGCTGTTGCATGTCCAGCATGCCCGGCCGGAACCGCCCGTTGAATGCCCCGTTCAAACGGTAACGGCCCGATCTGCCCGGGAGGCTCCGGGGCCGTTCCATCCGCCTATAGAAAGAAGAGGTCACCATGAATCGACGTTCCCTGGGCCGCATGGCCGCCAGCCTTGCCGCCATCGCTGTCCTGGCGCTGCCGCTGGCCGCACGTGCTGCAGACGAAGCGCCGGACGCGCTGATCAAGCGCCTGTCCTCCGACACGCTGGATGCGATCAAGGCCGACAGCAGCCTGCGCGGCGGTGACATCAACAAGGTGATCGCGCTGGTCGACAGCAAGATCATGCCCAACGTCAACTTCCAGCGCATGACGGCCGCCGCCGTCGGCCCGCAGTGGCGCCAGGCCACGCCGGACCAGCGCAGCCGCCTCCAGCAGGAATTCAAGACCCTGCTGGTGCGCACCTATGCCGGCGCACTGTCGCAGGTGAGCGACCAGAGCATCTCGGTCAAGCCGCTGCGTGCCGACCCGGCTGACAAGGAAGTCGTGGTCCGCACCGAGGTCATTGGCCGCGGCGACCCGATCCAGCTCGACTACCGCCTGGAGAAGACGCCGGGCGAGGGCGCTGGCTGGAAGATCTACAACCTGAACGTGCTGGGCGTGTGGCTGGTGGAAACCTACCGCAGCCAGTTCGCGCAGCAGCTCAGTAGCGGCGGCATCGACGGCCTGATCCAGACGCTGGTCAAGCGCAACCAGACCAACGAAAAGAAGAGTTGAGCCCCGTGGCCAAGAAGGCAGCAGCGCCAGCCGCCATCGCGGCGGCCGACGACACCGCCACGGCGGTGCAGCACCAGATGCTGGTGCTGCCCACCGAGCTCACGCACGTGCAGGCCCAGACCTGCCTGCGCATGCTCACGCAAGGCCTCAAGCCCGGGTCGATGCCGGTCGTGGCTGACGCCTCGGCGCTGGCCAAGTTCGACTCATCGGCGCTGGCCGTGCTGCTGGCCTGCCGCCGCGAGGTACTGTCGCTGGGCCGCAGTTTCACCGTGCGCGGCCTGCATCCCCGCCTGGCGGGTATGGCCCGGCTCTACGGCGTGACGGACCTGCTGCCGGCCGAAGCCTGAGCCGGCCCCCGAAAGGGCTTAGGCGCACCCGGCCGCCCGGCTCGGCCCGACGCCGTAAAATAGCGGGCTCCCATGCCCGCGATCTCATTCCAATCCGTCTCCAAGCAGTTCTCGACCCCGCGCGGTGCGCTCCAGGCTCTTGACGGCGTCAGCTTCGATATTGCCCAAGGCGAATTCTTCGGCCTGCTGGGCCCCAACGGAGCGGGCAAAACCACCCTCATCAGCATCCTGGCCGGCCTGGCGCGGGCCACGCAAGGCCGCGTGCTGGTCGATGGCAGCGACGTGCAGACCGACTTTGCCGCGGCGCGCCGCAAGCTCGGCGTGGTGCCGCAGGAACTGGTGTTCGACCCCTTCTTCAATGTGCGCGAGACCCTGCGCATCCAGTCCGGCTATTTCGGCGTCAAGAACAACGACGCCTGGATTGACGAGCTGTTGACGGCTTTGGGCCTGGCCGACAAGGCCAGCTCCGGCATGCGCCAGCTCTCCGGCGGCATGAAGCGCCGCGTGCTGGTGGCGCAGGCGCTGGTGCACAAGCCGCCCATCATCGTGCTGGACGAGCCCACGGCCGGCGTCGATGTGGAGCTGCGCCAGACGCTGTGGCAGTTCATCGCTCGGCTCAACCGCGAAGGCCACACGGTGCTGCTCACCACCCATTACCTGGAAGAGGCAGAAGCCCTGTGCAGCCGCATCGCCATGCTCAAGAAGGGGAAGCTGGTGGCGCTCAACCGCACCAGCGACCTGATCCGCATGGCCGCGGGCAATGTGCTGCGCTTCAAGATCGATGGCGAACTGCCGCCCGCGCTGGCCGTGCAGGCGCGCATCACCGGGCGCATCGTGCAACTGCCGGCGCCTGACGCCGCGGCGATCGAGCGCTACCTAGCCGAGGTGCGCCAGGCCGGCCTCACGGTCGAGGACGTGGAAGTCCGCAAGGCCGACCTGGAAGACGTGTTCCTCGAAGTCATGGCAACCGACCAGGCCGCCACCGGCGGGCACCGCTGGCAGGCGCCGGTATGAGGACAGGCACATGAACGGCTGGCAAACGCTTTTCTACAAGGAAGTGCTGCGCTTCTGGAAGGTCGGCTTCCAGACCGTGGGCGCGCCGGTGCTCACGGCCGTGCTGTACCTGCTGGTGTTTGGCCACGCCCTGGAAGACCACGTGAAGGTCTACGACACGGTGAGCTACACCGCCTTCCTGGTGCCGGGGCTGGTGATGATGAGCGTGCTGCAGAACGCCTTCGCCAACAGTTCGTCTTCGCTCATCCAGAGCAAGATCATGGGCAGCCTGGTGTTTGTGCTGCTCACACCGCTGTCGCATTGGGGCTGGTTCGCGGCCTATGTTGGCTCGTCTGTTGTGCGCGGGCTGGCCGTGGGCCTGGGCGTGTTCGTGGTGACGGCGCTGTTCTTCGCCAAGCTGTCCTTTGTGGCGCCGTGGTGGATTCTGGTGTTTGCGCTGCTGGGCTCGGCACTGCTGGGCACGCTGGGTGTGATCGCCGGGCTCTGGTCGGAGAAGTTCGACCAGATGGCGCTGTTCCAGAACTTCCTCATCATGCCGATGACCTTTCTCTCCGGCGTGTTCTATTCCGTCGGTTCGCTGCCGCCCTTCTGGCAGGCGGTGAGCCATCTCAATCCGTTTTTCTACATGATCGACGGCTTTCGCTATGGCTTCTTCGGCGTCAGTGATGCCTCGCCCTGGCTGAGCCTGGCCATCGTCGGCGGCGCATGGCTGGCGATCAGCGCGCTGGCCCTGCACCTGCTGCGCATCGGCTACAAGATCCGGGGCTAGCTTTGCGCACTTCGTGTCGTTTGCGCCCGTCCCTTCCGGGGCAACACCGGCGGCCCGGCAGAGCCGGTTCCGCGGTGTTTTTCGATGAATAACTATTCCCATGACCGCTGACGAACTCAAGGCCCTGATCCAGTCCCATCTCCCGTGCGAGCACATTGCGCTCGAGGGCGATGGCCGCCATTGGTACGCGACCATTGTCTCGGCCGAATTCGAGGGCAAGCGCCTGATCCAGCGCCACCAGCGGGTCTATGCCACGCTGGGCACGCGCATGCAGACCGATGAGGTGCATGCGCTGTCCATGAAGACCTACACGCCCGCCGAGTGGGCAACCGCACCGAAGGGCTGAGCACATGGACAAACTGCTGATCCGCGGCGGCCGCCGCCTGCAGGGCGAGGTATCGATCTCCGGTGCCAAGAATGCCGCGCTGCCCGAAATCTTCGCCTCGCTGCTGACCGCCGACGCCGTGACCCTGACCAATGTGCCGGGCCTGCAGGACGTGACCACGGCGCTGCAATTACTGGCCCACATGGGCGTGCGCACTGAGCGCGCGCCAGGCCAACTGGTGTTGCAGGCGGCTGATCTGCCGGCGCGCGAGGCGCCCTATGAGCTGATGAAGCTCATGCGCGCCTCCATCCTGGTGCTGGGGCCGCTGGTGGCGCGCTTTGGCGAGGCCACCGTGTCGCTGCCGGGCGGCTGCACCATCGGCTCGCGGCCGGTCGACCAGCACTTGAAGGGCTTGCAGGCCATGGGCGCGGAGATCAGCTTCGAGCACGGTGACATCGTTGCCCGCGCCAAGCGCTTGAAGGGTGCACGCATCACCACCGACATGGTGACCGTCACCGGCACCGAGAACCTGCTCATGGCCGCCACCCTGGCCGAGGGCGAGACCGTGCTGGAAAACGCCGCGCAAGAGCCCGAGATCTCCGACCTGGCCGAGATGCTGATCGCCATGGGCGCGCAGATCGAAGGCCACGGCAGCAGCCGCATCCGCATCCAGGGCGTGGAGCGCCTGCACGGCTGCAGCCATGCCGTGGTGGCCGACCGCATCGAGGCCGGCACCTTCCTGTGCGCCGTGGCCGCCGCCGGTGGCGACGCGGTGCTGCGGCACGCACGCATCGACCACCTCGACGCCGTGGCCGAGAAGCTGCGCGACGCTGGCGTCACCGTCACCGCAGTGGACGGCGGCGTGCGCGTGCAGTCGCCGGGCGTGGCGCAGGGCGCGCTCAAGGCGCAGACCTTCCGCACCACCGAGTACCCGGGTTTCCCGACCGACATGCAGGCCCAGTTCATGGCGCTCAACTGCGTGGCCCAGGGCACCTCGACCGTGACCGAGACGATTTTTGAGAACCGCTTCATGCACGTCAACGAGCTGATGCGGCTGGGCGCCAACATCCGCGTCGACGGCAAGGTGGCGGTGGTGGAAGGCGTGCCGCGCCTGTCTGGCGCCACCGTGATGGCCACCGACCTGCGCGCCTCGGCCAGCCTGGTCATCGCCGGCCTGGTGGCCGATGGCGAGACGCTGGTAGACCGCATCTACCACCTGGACCGCGGCTACGACCGCATGGAAGCCAAACTGCGCGGCATTGGCGCAGACATTGAAAGGATTTCGCCGTGATAACGCTTGCCCTGTCCAAGGGACGCATCTTCGACGAGACCCTGCCGCTGCTGGCCGCTGCCGGCATCCAGGTGCTGGAAGACCCCGAGAAGTCGCGCAAGCTGATCCTGCCCACCAACCATGCCGACGTGCGCGTGGTGCTGGTGCGCGCCAGCGACGTGCCGACCTATGTCGAATACGGCGGCGCCGACCTGGGCGTGACCGGCCTGGACACGCTGCTGGAGCACAACATGGAGGCCGCCGGCGGCGGCTCGCGCCTGTACCAGCCGCTGGACCTGAAGATCGCGCGCTGCCGCGTCAGCGTGGCGGTGCGCGCCGACTTCGACTACGCCAGCGCCGTCAAGCAGGGCTCGCGCCTGAAGGTTGCCACCAAGTACCTGGGCATCGCGCGTGAATTCTTCGCCACCAAGGGCGTGCACGTGGACTTGATCAAGCTCTACGGCAGCATGGAACTGGCGCCGCTCACCGGCCTGGCCGACGCCATCGTCGATCTGGTCTCCACCGGCAACACCCTCAAGGCCAACCACCTGGTGGAAGTGGAACGCATCATGGACATCAGCTCGCGCCTGGTGGTCAACCAGGCCGCGCTCAAGCTCAAGCGCGAGCCGATCCGCCGCATCGTCGATGCCTTTGCCTCGGCGATTTCCCCTGATTGATTTGATTGCAATGGAATTGGTAGCTAAACCCCAGCGTCTGACAACGGCTTCAGCCACTTTTGAGGCTGATTTCAAGGCGCGGCTGCATTGGTCGGCCGACACCGATGCCGCCATCGAACAGCGCGTGGCCGACATCCTGGCCGACGTGCAGCAGCGCGGCGACGCCGCCGTGCTGGAGTACACCGCCCGCTTTGACCTGCTGCAGGCTGAATCGCTGGGCGCACTGGAGCTGACCCAGGCTGAACTGAAGGCGGCCTTCGAGTCGCTGCCGGCCGCGCAGCGCGAGGCCCTGGAAGCCGCCGCACGCCGTGTGCGCACTTATCACGAGGCCCAGAAGAAGGCCAGCGGCGAGAGCTGGAGCTACCGCGACGAAGACGGCACGTTGCTGGGCCAGAAGGTCACGCCGCTGGACCGCGTAGGCATCTATGTGCCGGGGGGCAAGGCCGCCTATCCGTCCTCGGTGCTGATGAACGCGATCCCCGCGCATGTCGCCGGCGTTGGCGAAATCATCATGGTCGTGCCCACGCCCAAGGGTGAGAAGAACCCGCTGGTGCTGGCCGCCGCCTATGTGGCCGGCGTGAGCCGTGCCTTCACCATCGGCGGCGCCCAGGCCGTGGCGGCCCTGGCCTATGGCACGCAAACCGTGCCCAAGGTCGACAAGATCACCGGCCCCGGCAACGCCTACGTCGCCAGCGCCAAGAAGCGCGTGTTTGGCACTGTGGGCATCGACATGATCGCCGGCCCCAGCGAAATCCTGGTGCTGGCCGACGGCAGCACGCCGCCCGATTGGGTGGCCATGGACCTGTTCAGCCAGGCCGAGCACGATGAGCTGGCGCAAAGCATCCTGCTGTGCCCTGATGCCGCCTACATCGATGCCGTGCAGGCGGCGATTGACCGCCTGCTGCCCACGCTGCCGCGCGCCGAGATCATCGCCAAGAGCCTGAACGGCCGCGGCGCGCTGATCCTCACGCGCGACATGGAAGAGGCCTGCGCCATCAGCAACCGCATCGCGCCCGAGCACCTGGAAGTGTCCAGCCGCGATCCGCATAAATGGGAGCCGCTGCTTCGCCACGCCGGCGCCATCTTCCTCGGCGCCTTCACCAGCGAAAGCCTGGGCGACTACTGCGCCGGCCCCAACCACGTGCTGCCCACCAGCGGCACTGCGCGCTTCTCCAGCCCGCTGGGCGTCTACGACTTCCAGAAGCGCAGCAGCCTCATCGAGGTGAGCGAGGCCGGCGCCCAGGTGCTGGGCCCCATCGCCGCAGAGCTTGCCTACGGCGAAGGCCTGCAGGCGCACGCCCGCGCGGCCGAGCTGCGCCTGAAGGATGTGCCGCCGCAGCGGGGCAGGTCATGAGCGCGGCGCCGGGCCGCTCCCAAGCAAGCTCGCACCGCAGTGCGCAGCACGAAGGTGCTCCAATGAGCAACCCGCTCGAGCGCATCCGGCGCGACGTGCAGTCCATGCATGCCTATGCCGTGCAGGATGCCACCGGCCTGCTCAAGCTCGACGCCATGGAGAACCCGCACGGCCTGCCGCCCGCGTTGCAGGCCGCGCTGGGCGCGCGCCTGGGTGCGCTGGCGCTCAACCGCTACCCGGGCCCGCGCATAGACGAGCTGCGCCGCGCCCTGGCCGCGCATGCCGGCCTGCCCGAAGGCCAGGCGCTGATGCTGGGCAATGGCTCGGACGAGCTGATCTCGCTGCTGGCCATGGCCTGCGACGTACCTGCCGACCAAACCCCCGACGGCCTGCCACCGGCCATCCTGGCGCCGCTGCCGGGCTTTGTGATGTACGCCATGAGCGCGGCGCTGCAAGGCCTGCGCTTTGTCGGCGTGCCACTCACGGCGAACTTTGAGCTGGACGCCGACGCCATGTGCGCCGCCATCGCCCAGCACCGCCCGGCCATCACCTACCTGGCCTATCCCAACAACCCGACCGCCGGGTTGTGGGACGCCGGCGCCATGGCGCGCGTGATCGCTGCCGCAGGTGAAGTGGGTGGCCTGGTGGTGATCGACGAGGCCTACCAGCCTTTCGCCAGCCGCAGCTGGCTGGACGAGATCCGCCGCGCACCGCAGGCGCACGGCCACGTGCTGCTGATCCGCACGCTCAGCAAGTTTGGCCTGGCTGGTGTGCGCATTGGCTACCTGATGGGCCCGGCCGCGCTGGTGGCCGAGATCGACAAGGTGCGTCCGCCCTACAACATCAGTGTGCTCAATGCCGAGTGCGCGCTGTTCGCGCTGGAGCACGCCGAGGTGTTCGCCGCCCAGGCCGCAGACATCTGCGCCGAGCGCGCCGCGCTGTCGGCCGCGCTGGCCCGCCTGCCCGGCGTGACCGTGTGGCCCAGCGACGCCAACATGCTGCTTGTGCGCCTGCCCGGCGGCGACGCTGGCGCGCTGCGCGCTTTCGAAGGCCTGCGGGCGGCCGGGATTCTTGTCAAGAACGTTTCTAAAATGCACACACTGCTGGCCGGGTGTCTGCGCCTGACCGTCGGTACCGCCGCCGAGAATGCGCAAATGCTCGCGGCCCTGCAGCACGTCCTTGCGGCCCCCCAGCCCACCCACGCCCCGACCCGATGAGCACACCAATCCCTGCCGACTCCACCGACCGCATCGCCGAGGTCTCGCGCAATACCGCCGAGACCAAGATCACCGTGCGCGTCAACCTCGACGGCACCGGCCATGCCAAGCTGGCCACGGGCATCGGCTTCTTCGACCACATGCTCGACCAGATCGCGCGCCACGGCCTGATCGATCTGGACGTGCGCGCCGATGGCGACCTGTACATCGACGGCCACCACACGGTCGAAGACGTCGGCATCACGCTCGGCCAGGCCTTTGCCAAGGCGGTCGGTGACAAGAAGGGCATCCGCCGCTACGGCCACGCCTATGTGCCGCTGGACGAGGCGCTGTCGCGCGTGGTGATCGATTTCTCCGGCCGCCCCGGGCTGCATATGCACGTGCCCTTCACCAGCGGCATGGTCGGCGCCTTCGACACCCAGCTCACCTTTGAATTCTTCCAGGGCTTTGCCAACCACGCGGGCGTGACGCTGCACATCGACAACCTCAAGGGCGTCAACGCGCACCACCAGGCCGAGACCGTGTTCAAGGCCTTTGCCCGCGCACTGCGCGCAGCGCTGGAGCGCGACCCGCGCGCGCCCGGCGTGATCCCATCCACCAAGGGTTCGCTGTGAACTGCTTTTTGCATGAAATATGCCTTAAGCCCATGACTGGCGCCGGGTTGTAGCTATGAATAACGGAGCAAAAACAGTCGCCGTGGTCGACTACGGCATGGGCAATCTGCGTTCGGTATCGCAAGCCGTGCAGGCCGCCGTGGTCGGTACGGATTGGCAGGTGGTGGTCACGGCCGAGCCTGATGAGGTGCGGGCCGCCGATCGCATCGTGCTGCCAGGCCAGGGCGCCATGCCCGACTGCATGCGCGAACTGGTCGACTCCGGCCTGCAGGCCTCGGTACTGGAAGCGGCGGCGCAAAAACCGCTGTTCGGTGTCTGCGTGGGCATGCAGATGCTGCTCGACGCCAGCGACGAAGGCCCGACCAACGGCCTGGGCCTGTTCCCCGGCCGCGTCGTCAAGTTCGATCTGGCGGGCCGCCTGCAGCCTGACGGCAGCCGCTTCAAGGTGCCGCAGATGGGCTGGAACGAGGTGTTCCAGACCGCCCACGACGGCGCGGTGCACCCGATCTGGGCCGGCGTGCCGGACGGCGCGTACTTCTACTTCGTGCATAGTTTCTACGTCCGTCCGTCGGATGCCCGCCACAGCGCGGGGGAAGCCGACTATGGTGCTCGCTTTACCGCAGCCGTGGCACGCGATAACATTTTTGCGACCCAGTTCCATCCGGAAAAAAGCGCCAGCCACGGATTGGCGCTGTACCGCAACTTTCTCCACTGGAATCCCTGAAAGCCGTGGCCGGCCACCGGCCTGACTCTCTGTTTTTCGTCTTCTCAGCACCATGCTTCTTATTCCCGCCATCGACCTGAAAGACGGTCACTGCGTCCGCCTGAAACAAGGGGACATGGATCAATCCACCACCTTCGGCGAAGACCCGGCGGCCATGGCCCGCAAGTGGGTCGAAGCCGGCGCGCGCCGCCTGCACCTGGTGGACCTGAACGGCGCCTTTGCCGGCAAGCCGCAGAACTACGCGGCCATCAAGTCCATCCTGGCAGCGGTGGGCGCCGACATCCCGGTGCAGTTGGGCGGCGGCATCCGCGACCTCGACACCATCGAGAAGTACATCGACGGCGGCCTGCGCTACGTCATCATCGGCACTGCTGCGGTGAAGAACCCGGGCTTTTTGAAAGACGCCTGCAGCGCCTTCGGCGGCCACATCATCGTCGGCCTGGATGCCAAGGACGGCAAGGTCGCCACCGACGGCTGGAGCAAGCTCACCGGCCACGAAGTGGTCGACCTGGGCAAGAAGTTCGAAGACTACGGCGTCGAATCCATCATCTACACCGACATCGGCCGCGACGGCATGCTGTCGGGCATCAACGTCGAGGCCACGGTCAAGCTGGCCCAGGCATTGACCATTCCGGTGATCGCCTCGGGCGGCCTGTCCAACATGGCCGACATCGAGCAGCTCTGCGCGGTCGAGAGCGAGGGTGTCGAAGGCGTCATCTGCGGCCGCGCCATCTATTCCGGCGACCTCGATTTCGCCACGGCGCAGGCCCGTGCCGACCAACTCGCCTGAACCCAGTGCTGCCGTGGTCACGCGCCACGGCCTGCGCTGCGTGGCGCTGACGCTGCCTGGCGGTGACCAGGCGCTGGTCGCGCTGCACGGCGCACAGGTGATTTCCTGGCGCACCGCAGACGGCACCGAGCGCCTCTACCTCAGCCCGCGCAGCGTGCTGGACGGCCACACCGCGATCCGCGGCGGCATCCCGGTGTGCTTCCCGCAGTTTGCCGACCGTGGCCCGCTGCCCAAGCATGGCTTTGTGCGCAATCTGCCCTGGACGCTGCAAGACATGCGCCCGGCCGACGCGCACACCGCCCGCGCCGTGCTGCGCCTGAATGACGACGCGCAAAGCCGGGCCTGGTGGCCTTACGCTTTTGAGGCCAACCTGGCGGTGACCTTGGCGCCCGGGCGCCTGCGCGTTGACTTCGCAGTGCAGAACACCGGCGACGAGGCCTGGGCCTTCACTGCTGCGCTGCACAGCTACCTGCACACCGCCGACATCGCCCACACCCGGCTCGAAGGCCTGGCGGGCACACCGTTCTGGGACAAGGTGCGCAATGCCGACGATGTGCAGACCCGCCCGGTGCTGGCCTTCGACGGTGAGACCGACCGCGTCTACCAGGCCCGCACGCCGCTGCAGATGGTGCACCCGGCCGGCGCGCTGGCGATCACCCAGAGCGACGACTGGGACAGCACCGTGGTCTGGAACCCCGGCGCGGCGCTGGGCGCTACCTTGGCCGATATGCCGCCCCAGGGCTTTGCGCAAATGCTGTGCGTCGAGGCTGGCCGCGTGCGCTCGCCCTTCACCCTTGTTCCCGGCGCCGCCTGGACTGGCTGGCAGCAGCTGTCCGCGACCGACTGACTTTTTTCCCTGACTGTTTCCTTCATGCTCGCCAAACGCATCATTCCCTGCCTCGACGTTACCGGCGGCCGTGTCGTCAAGGGCGTCAACTTCCAGGCGCTGCGCGATGCCGGCGACCCGGTGGAAATCGCCGCCCGCTACAACCAGCAGGGCGCCGATGAGCTGACCTTCCTCGACATCACCGCCACCAGCGATGGGCGCGACCTGATCCTGCCCATCATCGAAGCCGTGGCCTCGCAGGTCTTCATCCCGCTCACCGTTGGCGGCGGCGTGCGCACGGTCGAAGACGTGCGCCGGCTGCTCAACGCCGGAGCTGACAAGACCAGCTTCAATTCCGCGGCCATCGCCAACCCGCAGGTGATCGAAGATGCCTCGGCCAAGTACGGCGCGCAGTGCATCGTCGTCGCCATCGACGCCAAGCGCCGCAGTGCCGAGGACGAAGCCACGCGCGGTGCGGGCTGGGACGTCTACAGCCACGGCGGGCGCCGCAACACCGGCCTGGATGTGGTGCAGTGGGCGGTCGAGATGGTGCGCCGCGGCGCCGGCGAGATCCTGCTGACCAGCATGGACCGCGACGGCACCAAGAGCGGCTTTGACCTGGCGCTGACGCGCGCCGTGAGCGACGCGGTGCCGGTGCCGGTGATCGCCTCGGGCGGCGTCGGCAACCTGGAGCACCTGGCCGACGGCATACAGCAGGGCGGCGCCGACGCGGTGCTGGCCGCCAGCATCTTCCACTACGGCGAGTACACCGTGGGCCAGGCCAAGGCCTGCATGGCGGAGCGCGGAATCCCGGTTCGGCTCTGAATGGGTTTTGTACTATAAAAAGTATAGCTATAAGCCGGCGAGCAGCAAGGGCTAGAGGCCTAAAGGGCTTGTAATTTTCGGTGTGGCGGGCTGAATCATGCGCCAGCGCGCAAGACCCGCCCGGCGCGCGCCTTCAGCTGAGCGATAGCCCGGCCGCCGCCTGCTGCAGCAATGCACGGGTCTCGACCAGATCGGGGCCGATATGGCGGTCGATGCGGCGAATGAACGGGCAGGTCAGCACCGCCAACGCATGCCCCGGGGGCCCCAGGATCGGCAGCGAGATGTCGGTCACGCCGAACGCCTGCTGGCTGTCGCCTTGCCAGTAGCCCAGGCTGCGGACGCGCACCAATATCTCCTCCAGATCAGCTTCCGGCAGCGGCACCTCGCCATCGAGTGCATGGTGCTCCGCCCGCATCGCGGCGCGGCGTTGTTCCGACTGGAAGGCCAGCAGCACATGGCCCGAGCCGGTATCCACCAGGCTGACCCGCACGCCGACGCGGGTCGACAGCCCCCAGTTGCCGGGTGCGCTGACCTGCGCCACCACGATGACATTGCCCCGGTCGTAGATGCCCAGGTGGCACGACTGCTCGGCTGCCTTGGCAAACGCATCCATCGCGGGCAGGGCGCGTGTCACCAGCCGCTCCATCGGCGGATGCTGGTGGCCCAGCACGAAGAGCTTCAGGCTCAGCGCATAGCGGTCGCCCTCTGGCGACCGGGTCACGTAGTCCCGGCCCACCAGCCGCTCCAGCATCCGGTAGATCTCGCTCGGGCTGCGGCCCATCGCCTTGACGATCTCGGCGCGGGTCAGGCCGTGCGGTTGCGCCGCCAGGAGTTCCAGGATGTCGAGCCCCTTGTCGAGGGCGGGTGCGCGGTATCGGTCGGTCTGTTCGGGCATGGCGTGGGTGGTGTGCGGACGGTATGAACCCGGCCGATACGGCGAACCATACCGTAATGCATATGTCGGAATGCAGAAACGGAAATCAGGGTACGACCGTATGGCTGGGCATCCTCCAAAACGATAAATTAATTCTCTAATGAATAGTATGTTCATATTTGAATAGAAAAACCATGAGACTGCAGAGCAAGACCATCCTCATCACGGCCGCAGCGCAGGGCATCGGCAAGGCCAGCGCGTTGGCCTGCGCCCAGGAAGGCGCCCGGGTGATCGCCACCGACATCGATGCCGGATTGCTGCAGGCGCTGGCCCAGGAAGCGCCCGGCATCGAGACCCGGCTGCTGGACGTGCGTGACGGTGCTGCCGTCGCAGCCCTGGCGGCTGCGCTGCCTGCGCTCGACGGCCTGTTCAACTGCGCCGGCTTCGTGCACGACGGCACGGTGCTCGATTGCGACGAGGCCGCCTGGGATTTCAGCTTTGACCTGAACGTCAAGGGCGCCTACCGGCTGACCCGCGCTTTCCTGCCCGGCATGCTGGAGAAGATGGCGCAGGGCGGCGGCAGCGGCTCCATCGTCAACATGGCGTCGATGGCGTCTTCCATCAAAGGCTTCCCGCGGCGCTTCGCCTACGGTGCCACCAAGGCGGCAGTGATCGGCATGACCAAGGCCGTCGCGGCCGACTACGCCCGGGTGGGGCTGCGCTGCAATGCGCTGTGCCCCGGCACGGTGGATACGCCCTCGCTGCGCCAGCGCATTGCCTCTGCCGCCGACCCGGTGCAGGCCGAGAAGGACTTCATCGCCCGCCAGCCGATGGGGCGCCTGGCGACGGTGCACGACATCGCGCCGCAGGTCGTCTTCCTGTTGAGCGACGAGTCGCGTTTTGTCACCGGCCAGGCGATCCTGGTCGATGGCGGCGTCACCATCTAAGCGCCCCAGAGTCTTCCGACACCATGATGCGCATCGACTCGCACCAGCATTTCTGGTGCCCTTCGCGGGGCGACTACGCCTGGTTGCGCGCGGACGTTGCGGCGCTGGCGCCACTGGTCCGCGACTTTTTGCCCGAACACCTCGCGCCTTTGCTCGCGGCAAACGGCATCAAGCAGACGGTGCTGATCCAGGCGGCCGACTCCGTTGCCGAGACCGAATTCTTGCTCGCACTGGCAGAGCGCCATGACTTCATCGGCGGCGTCGTCGGTTGGGTCGACCTGAGCCGGGCCGACGCGGCACAGACGCTCGAAGGCTGGGCGCGCCATCCGAAGTTCAAGGGCGTGCGCCCGATGCTGCAGGACCTGCCCGATGCCGACTGGATCGCGCAGGCGCCGCATCCCGATGCGGTACGCGCCCTGATACGGCTGGGCCTGCGCCTTGATGCACTGGTCCAGCCCGCGCACCTGCCGGCGCTGCTGCGCTTCATGCAAGCCTGGCCCGCGTTGCCGGTCGTGATCGACCACGCCGCCAAGCCCGAACTGCGGTCGGGGTGGGATGCGGACTGGGCTACGCAGTGGCGCCAGCAGATGACTGAGCTCGCCGCATTTCCGCAGCTGATGTGCAAGCTGTCGGGGCTGCTGACCGAGGCGCTGCCTGCTTCCGGCAAGGCGACGATTGCGGCCCTGCGCCCGGTGTGGGATGCGCTGCTTGAATGGTTCGGCCCGGCGCGCTTGATGTGGGGCAGCGACTGGCCGGTGCTGACGCTCGCCGGCAGCTACGACGGCTGGCGGGCAACCAGTGAAGCGCTGATCGGCGAACTCGCTGCGCACGAGCAAGCCCTGGTGTGGCACGGCAGCGCGCAGCGTTTCTACGGCCTGCCATGAGCGAGCGCGCCATGTCCCCGATCGTCTCGATTCGCAAGCTCTCCAAGGCGTTTGCCGGGGTGCGTGCCTTGCACAAGGCCCAGTTCGACCTCTTCGCCGGCGAGGTGCATGCGCTGATGGGCGAGAACGGCGCCGGCAAATCCACGCTGATGAAGGTGCTGGCAGGCATCTACCCGTGCGACGAAGGCGAGATCGCGATCGACGGCACGCCGGTGACCATCGCCGGGCCGCGCGCCGCGCAGCAACTGGGCGTCGGCATCGTGCACCAGGAACTCAACCTGATGAACCACCTGAGCGTGGCGCAGAACATCTTCATCGGGCGCGAGCCGCGCCGCCACCTGGGCCTGCTCCTGGATGAAGACGCGCTCAATGCTCAGGCACAGCGCATCTTCGAGCGGATGAACCTGCGGCTGGACCCGCGCACGCTGGTGAGCGAGCTGACGGTCGCCAAGCAGCAGATGGTCGAGATCGCCAAGGCGCTCTCGTTCCAATCGAAGATCCTGATCATGGACGAGCCGACGGCGGCGCTCAACAACGAAGAGGTGGCCGACCTGTTCCGGATCATCCGGCAACTGAAGGCCGAGGGCGTCGGCATCGTCTACATCTCGCACAAGATGGACGAGTTGAAGCAGATCGCCGACCGGGTGACGGTGATGCGCGACGGCCAGTACGTTGCCACCGCGCCAATGGCCACCACCAGCGTCGACACGATCATCGGGATGATGGTTGGCCGCCAACTGGAAGCGGTCGACGCGCAGACCTATGACAGCGCCCGCAATCCGGTGGTGCTGGAGGTGCGCGGGCTCAACCGCGGCACCGCCATCAAGGATGTGAGCTTCTCGCTGCGCAAAGGCGAAATCCTGGGCTTCGCGGGCCTGATGGGCGCGGGGCGTACCGAGGTGGCGCGTGCCGTCTTCGGGGCCGACCCCGTCGATTCGGGCGAGATCCGGGTGCATGGCCAGAAGGTATCGATCCGGTCGCCCAAGCAGGCCGTCGCCCACGGCATTGGCTACCTTTCGGAAGACCGCAAGCACTTCGGCCTGGCGACCGGGCTCGATGTCGAAACCAACATCGCGATGTCCTCGCTCGACAAGTTCCGCTCGGCGGGCGGCTTCGTCGACCAGGCCGCGATCCGCACGACCGCGCAGCGCTACGTGCAACAACTGAGCATCAAGACGCCATCGGTCGAGCAACAGGTGCGGCTGCTCTCGGGCGGCAACCAGCAGAAGATCGTGATCGCCAAATGGCTGCTGCGCGACTGCGACATCCTTTTCTTCGACGAGCCCACCCGCGGCATCGACGTGGGCGCCAAGGCCGAGATCTACAAGCTGCTGCAGTCGCTGGCCGCACAAGGCAAGGCGATCGTGGTGATCTCGTCGGAGCTGCCCGAAATTCTGCGCCTGAGCCACCGCATCGCCGTGATGTGCGAGGGCCGGCTGACCGGCGAGCTGGCCGCCGGCGAAGCATCCCAGGAAGCCATCATGCAATTGGCCACACAGCGTGACGCCATGCACAGGAACTGACCACCATGAATGAGACAAGCTCTTTGCGCACATCGGCACCCGATCTGCCGCCAGCCGGAAGCGGTGCGGCGCACAGCCTGAAAGGCCGGTTTCTCCGGCCCGCGACACGGCAGAAGCTGCTGGCCTTCGGCAGCCTGCTGGCGCTGATCGTGTTCTTCGGTTTTGCATCCGACAGCTTTCTGCAATCCGACAACCTGGTGAGCATCCTGCAGGCCACCTCGGTCAACGGCGTGCTTGCCATCGCCTGCACCTTCGTCATCATCACCTCGGGCATCGACCTGTCGGTCGGCACGCTGATGACCTTCTGCGCGGTCATGGCGGGCGTGTTCCTGACCTACCTCGGGCTGCCGCTGCCGATCGGCATCGCAGCGGCCATCTTCTTCGGTGCGCTGAGCGGCCTCGTGTCGGGCCTGCTGATTGCCAAGCTGAAGATCCCGCCCTTCATCGCGACGCTGGGGATGATGATGTTGCTGAAGGGGCTGGCGCTGGTCATCTCCGGCACCAAGCCGATCTACTTCAACGACACGCCGGGCTTCACCGCGATTGCGCAGGATTCGCTGATCGGGTACCTGGTGCCTTCGCTGCCGATCCCCAATGGCGTGCTGATCCTGTTCCTGGTGGCCATCGCCGCCAGCATCGTGCTGAACAAGACGGTGCTGGGCCGCTATGCCTTCGCACTGGGCAGCAACGAAGAGGCGGTGCGGCTCTCAGGCGTGAACGTCGATTTCTGGAAGATCGTCGTGTATGCCGTCAGCGGCGGCATCTGCGGCATCGCCGGGCTGCTGATCGCCTCGCGCCTCAACTCTGCGCAGCCGGCCCTCGGCCAGGGCTACGAGCTGGATGCGATCGCCGCGGTCGTCATCGGCGGCACATCGCTTGCCGGCGGCGCCGGCACGATCCTGGGCACCATCGTCGGCGCTTTCATCATGAGCGTGCTGACCAACGGCCTGCGGATCATGTCGGTCGCGCAGGAGTGGCAGACGGTGGTGACCGGCGTGATCATCATCCTCGCCGTCTATGCGGACATCCTGCGCCGCCGCAAGCGCTGAGCCACACCGCACCACACCGCGTTTCTTCGCACCACAACAACCAAGGACACAAACCATGATCAAGAAACACATGCTGGGTATCGCCATCGGATTGAGCGCTGCGCTCGGCCTTGGCGCGCCGGCCTTCGCGCAGCAGGAGATCTACGTCCCGCTGATATCCAAGGGCTTCCAGCACCAGTTCTGGCAGGCGGTGAAGCAGGGCGCCGAGCAGGCCGGCAAGGACTTCAACGCGAAGGTCACGTTTGAAGGCCCCGAGTCCGAGGCCATGATCGACAAGCAGATCGACATGCTGTCGTCGGCCCTCGCCAAGCGTCCGCAGGCGATCGGTTTCGCGGCGCTCGACAGCCAGGCCGCGATCCCGCTGCTGAAGAAGGCGCAGGCCGCCAAGATTCCGGTAGTGGCTTTCGACTCGGGCGTGGACAGCGACATCCCGGTGACGACCGCGACCACCGACAACAAGGCTGCCGCCGGGCTCGCGGCCGACAAGCTGGCCGAGCTGATCGGCAAGGCCGGCGAGGTGGCGGTAGTCGCCCATGACCAGACCAGCCGCACCGGCGTGGACCGCCGCGACGGCTTCGTCGAGCGGATCAAGTCCACCTACCCGAACATCAAGGTGGTCAGCATCCAGTACGGCGGCGGCGACCAGCTCAAGTCGACCGAGATCACCAAGTCGATCCTGCAGGCGCATCCCAACCTGAAGGGCATCTTCGGCACCAACGAAGGTTCGGCCGTCGGCGTGGCCAACGGCGTGAAGGAGATGAAACGCAAGCTTGTGATCGTCGGCTACGACTCGGGCAAGCAGCAGAAGGACGCGATCCGCGACGGCCTGATCGCCGGCTCGATCACGCAGAACCCGGTGGGCATCGGCTACAAGACGGTCGAGGCCGCGATCAAGGCACTCAAGGGCGAGAAGTTGCCCAAGGTGATCGACACCGGCTTCTACTGGTACGACAAATCCAACATCGACGATCCGAAGATCACTGCCGTCCTCTACGACTGATGGCCGGCTGATCCGACGCATTCGACGCATCTCAAACGAAAAGGAACATCAGGTGAAATTGCTCCGCTACGGCCCCACGGGCCAGGAAAAACCGGGCTTGCTCGACCCGCAGGGCCGGGTTCGCGATCTGTCAGACACCGTGCCCGACATTGCAGGTGAAGTGCTCACGCCCGCCGGCCTGGCCGAGATCGCGGCGCTGGATATCGACGCGCTGCCGCTGGTGCCCGGCGTGCCGCAGCAGGATTTCCGCATCGGGCCCTGCGTCGGCCGGGTCGGCAAGTTCATCTGCATCGGCCTCAACTACGCTGACCATGCGGCCGAATCGAACATGCCGATTCCGCGCGAACCGGTGGTGTTCTCGAAATGGACCAGCGCCATCGTCGGCCCCGACGACGATGTCGAGATCCCGCGCGGCAGCAGCCGCACCGATTGGGAGGTCGAGCTGGGCGTGGTCATCGGCAAGGGCGGCCGCTACATCAGCGAGGCCGATGCGCTGAAGCACGTGGCCGGCTACTGCGTCGTCAACGACGTGTCCGAGCGCGAGGTGCAGCTGGAGCGCGGCGGCGGCCAGTGGGACAAGGGCAAGGGCTGCGACACCTTCGGCCCGATCGGCCCCTGGCTGGTGACGGCCGACGAGGTGCCCGATCCGCAGAACCTCGACCTCTGGCTGGAGGTGGACGGCAAACGCTTCCAGAACGGCAACACCCGCACGATGGTGTTCACCGTGGCCCAGTTGGTCAGCCACCTGAGCCAGTTCATGAGCCTGCAACCGGGCGACGTGATCTCGACCGGCACACCGCCCGGCGTCGGCCTGGGCCAGAAGCCGCCGGTGTACCTGACGGCCGGGCAGACGATGCGCCTGGGCATCGGCGGGCTGGGCGAGCAGCGGCAACGCACCGTCCAGGCCTGAGCGCCTTTCCGAGCCACCTGTTCTCTCCCCTATGACCACCATTCGATCCCTGCGCGTGCTGGACGTGCGCTTCCCCACTTCGGCGCACCTGGACGGCTCCGACGCGATGAACCCCGACCCGGACTATTCGGCGGCCTATGTCGTGCTGGAAACCGACCAGCCGGGCCTGGAAGGGCACGGCCTGACCTTCACCATTGGCCGTGGCAACGAGATTTGCTGCGCGGCGATCCGTGCGATGGAGCATCTGGTGGTGGGCCTCGACCTGGCCTGGATCGCGGAGGACATGGGCCGCTTCTGGCGCCATGTCACCTCCGACAGCCAGTTGCGCTGGATCGGGCCCGACAAGGGCGCGATCCACCTGGCGACCGGTGCGGTGGTCAATGCGGCATGGGACCTGTGGGCCAAGTCGGCGGGCAAGCCGGTGTGGCGGCTCGTTGCCGACATGGAGCCCGAGGCGCTGGTGCGGCTGATCGACTTCCGCTACATCACCGACTGCATCACGCCCGAGGAGGCGCTGGCCTTGCTGAAGGAGCGCGCCGTGGGCAAGGCAGAGCGCATGGCCGACCTGCTGGCCAACGGCTATCCCTGCTACACCACCTCGGCCGGCTGGCTCGGCTACGACGATGCCAAGCTGCGCCGCCTGGCGCAAGAGGCGGTGGATGCGGGCTTTACCCACATCAAGCTCAAGGTGGGCCGGGACCTGCAGGACGATATCCGCCGGGTGCGGATCGCCCGCGAGGTGCTGGGCCCCGATCTCCATCTGATGATCGACGCCAATCAGGTGTGGGAGGTCGACCAGGCGATCGACTGGCTGCAGCAACTGGCCTTTGCCAAGCCCTGGTTCATCGAGGAGCCGACCAGCCCCGACGACATCGAGGGCCACCGCCGCATCCGCGAAGCGGTGAAGGGCTCGATGCAGGTGGCCACCGGCGAGATGTGCCAGAACCGGATCGTGTTCAAGCAACTGATCATGCGTGGCGCGATCGACGTGGTGCAGATCGACGCCTGCCGCCTGGGCGGCGTCAACGAAGTGCTGGCGGTGATGCTCATGGCCGCCAAGTACGGCCTGAAGGTCTGCCCGCATGCCGGCGGCGTGGGTCTGTGCGAATACGTGCAGCACCTGTCGATGATCGACTACCTCTGCATCGCCGGCACCAAGGAGGGCCGGGTGATCGAGTTCGTCGACCACCTGCATGAGCACTTCATCGACCCGTGCGTGATCCGCGATGCGGCCTACATGCCGCCGCAGCGGCCGGGCTATTCGATTGAAATGAAGCCGGACTCGCTGGCGGCGCACACGTTCCGCGGCTGACAAGGAGCGCACAAGCCATGGACCTCCATCTCCGCGACAAGGTCGTCGTCGTCACCGGCGGCGGCGCCGGCATCGGCGGCGCGATCAGCCTGCAACTGGCCCGCGAAGGCGCGGTGCCGGTCATCTTCGGCCGCAGTGCGTTGCGGCCCGGTTTCGCTGACCAGTTGCGGGACCTGTGCCCGCGCTTCGGCTTTTTCCAACTCGAACTGGCAGACGAAGCGGCCTGCACCGATGCGGTGGCGCGCACGGTGGCCGGGTTCGGCGGCATCGACGCGCTGGTCAACAACGCGGGCGCCAATGACGGCGTGGGGCTGGAGGCCGGCCGCGCCGCCTTCATGCAGTCGCTTGAAGCCAACCTGGTCCATTGCTATGTCATGGCCCACCTGTGCGTGGAGCAGATCAAGGCCCGGCGCGGCGCCATCGTCAACATCTCGTCGAAGACCGCGCTCACCGGCCAGGGTGGCACCAGCGGCTACGTGGCAGCCAAGGCGGCGCAACTGGGCCTGACCCGCGAGTGGGCCGCGGCCCTGGCGCCGTATGGCGTGCGGGTCAACGCGGTGCTGCCGGCCGAGGTCATGACGCCGCTCTACCAGGCATGGCTGCAGACCCGGCCCGATCCGGTGGCCGCGCTGGCCGACATCACCGCCCGCATACCGCTGGGGCAGCGCATGACGAGCGATGCGGAGATCGCCGACCTGGTGGTGTTCCTGCTGTCCGACCGGTCGTCGCACACCACCGGCCAGTGGCTGCATCCCGATGGCGGCTATGTGCATCTGGACCGGGCCCTGCCCACCACCGCCTGAGCGGGAGCACCCGATGCGCCACTGCCTGATGCTCGACCTGCACGACGATCCCGCGCTGATCGCCGAATACGAACAGCTACACCAGGCCATCTGGCCCGAGGTGGCGGCGCATATCCGCTCGCACGGTGTGACCGGCATGGCGATCTACCGCCTGGGCACCCGCCTGTGCATGGTGATGGACACAGACGACGCGGTCTTCGATGCCGAACGCATGGCCCATGCCGCAGCCACTGATTCGCGGCTGATCGCCTGGGAGCAGGCGATGTGGCGCTTCCAGGTGCCGACGCCCTGGACACCCGCCGGCACCAAGTGGGCCGCCGCCCCTCCGATCTTCGATCTGGCCCTGCAGCCCTGAGCCCGCTGCACCCCTAGCCCCCTTGCGCAGAACCGGATCCGCGTTCGGCTTTCCAGCCGACGGAGGCGCAGCTTTGCCCGGAAAACATATGTCTAACAACAGGAGACCGAGACCATGAAACGCGTGCTGAACACTCTCTTCCTTGCCACTACTGCTGTCGCCGGCAGTGCCGCCCTTGCGCCGTCGGCGTGGGCGCAGTCCAACGTCACGATCTATGGCCGCGTTGTCGGCGGTGCCGAGTACGTCGACAAGATCCGCGACCCCGTAACAGGCCAGACCGGATCGCTCACCCGCGCAGCCGACAACCAGTGGGGCACCAGCATGCTGGGCTTCAAGGGGTGGGAGGACCTGGGCGGTGGCTTGAAGGCCAACTTCCTGCTGGAGAGCGGCTTTAGCCTGAAGAGCGGCAACACCAACGGCACCGCGTTCTTCAACCGCCGCTCCTACGTCGGCCTCTCCAGCCCCACCTGGGGCAGCTTTCGCCTGGGCAAGAACCTCTTGATCAGCAACGACGTCTGGGACCTCGACCCCACCGGCCAGCAGTTCATTGGCAGCGCGACCCTGGTGCGGGGCCGCAGCTGGCAAGGGGCGAACAACGTGATCGAGTACTCGACGCCCGACCTGGCCGGTTTCGGCGCCACCGTCCAGATCGGCCTGGGCGAGCAGGTCGGCAGCACCAAGCCGCTCAGCACCGCCGGCGTATCCCTCAGCTACATCAACCAGAACCTGGAGCTGCGCGGCATCTATTCGCAGCGGCGGGATGCGAACGGTGTCTACACCGACCCCTACACCTTCTCAAAGGAAAGCATCGTCGGCGGCACCTACCGCTTCGGCCCGGCCAAGGTGTTCGCTGCCTACGACTACATCACTGCCGGCAACGCAGCCGTGACCAGCGCCTCGAAAGTCAAGCACGGCTGGGTGGGGGTGCGCTACGACGTCAACGGCGCGCTGCAGCTGATCGGGGCTGCTTACCGGGTCACGACCGACCGGGTGGACGGCTCGGCGACGCTGCTGATGGTGGGGGCCGACTACTACCTGTCGAAGCGCACCTTCCTGTACGCGTCGCTCGGCGGCGTGAGCAACTCGGGCAGCGGCAACTTCGCGGCCGATGCGACGGTGAATGGCCCGGGGGCGGGTGCGTCGCAGAAGGCGATCTATGCGGGGATGGGGCATAGCTTCTGATTGGCGGCAGCTCTGGATAGCTGCAATTGCTATGATATTGATAGCTAAAAGCCGAGTGGTAGAGCCGGCTGTGGCTATTAATTGAAAAGTGGCGACTGCCGCCCGGTGGCAGCTTAGGCCCGCAGCATGCTCGACATCGCCGACAGGCAGTTGAGCATGCGCACCGCAGCCTCCACCGTTGGCGCATCGAACGCCAATTCCACCCCGCCGGTGCGCTCCAGCGTCGGCCACTGGCAGAAAAGATCGGCCAGTGCCGGTGTCTGGGTCCGCAGCCGTACCGCGACCGGCGCGCCGGCCGTGAGCCGTGCCAGCGCCACCCGCTGCGTCAGGCCGCTGACCACGCCGGCACGGATCGCTGCACAGGCGGCGGTGGGCGACAGCGAGATGCCGCTGTTCTGCCCGGTCGCGCGCTTGGTCTGCACGAAGTGCGCCTGCGGGAACTGCGGCCGCGTTTCAGCGATGAACGCATCGTCGCCGCTGGCCATGACCACCGGCACCCCGTAGCTGGCCGCCAGCGCGCCGTACAGGCCCGCCTCGCCGACCTCCTGCCCGTCGAGCCAGATGCCTGCGAAGGCGAAGCTGTTGATCGTGTGCGCCAGGATGCCGGGGGCCTGGGCCCGGGCGTGGTAGCCGACCATGCAGACCGCGTCCATGCCGTGCTCAACGCCCGACACCATGCTGAGATAGCGCGGCTTGCCCTGCACCGCCTGCGCGCGCGGGTCCAGCAGATCGGGCAACAGGTTGCGGAAGCCGCCGTGCGAATCGTTGACCCAGACCTCGGCCGCGCCGGCGTCGAAGGCGCCGGCGATGGCCGCATTGGCCTCGTTGGTCATCAGGCGGCGCGCGCGTTCGTACTCGGGGTTGCCGGCACGCACCTGCTCGGGGTGGTAGACGCCGGCGACACCTTCAATGTCGGTGGAGATCAGGACTTTCATGCGGGGTATGTCAGGCAAGGGATGGAAAGGCGCTGGGTGCCAGCAACTCAGACAGCGCTGGTCGATGGTGTCCGTCGCGGCCGGTGACGGCGCGGGCGCGCCAGAGCGCATGGACGATGGCCTGCTCGGTGCTGTCGGCCACGGCCTGGAACAGTTCGTCGAGCAGCGCGTCGTGCAGCATGGCCACGGCCGGCATTGGGCGGTCTATGCCTTGCGGCACGGTATAGGCGGTGGAGAAGGCCAGTGCGATGTCACCGCTGCCGTGGCCAAAGACCGATCCGGTGCGCGCCAGGCCGGCGCCTGCGCGCAGGGCCAGGCGGCGCAGTTGGCGCGCGTCCAGCGGCGCGTCGGTGGCTATCAGCAAAATGATCGAGCCCTTCTCGGGTTCAGGCGCTGCCGGCGCGCTGCCGCCCGCGAGCCGGGTCGCCAACTGCGCGCCCACTGCCGCGCCGGCCAGCACCAGTTGCGGCAGGCGGCCGTAGTTGGCCAATACCAGGGCGCCCACGGTGTGTGCGCCGCCGATGCGTGCCGGCACGCGGCGCGAGGCGCTGCCAATGCCGCCCTTGAGCTGGAAGCTCGACATGCCGCGCCCGGCGCCCACCGAGCCTTCTTGCACCACCGGGCCGCAGGCCTGCAGCGCCTGCAGGTAGTGGGCCTCGGTCACCGCCAGCCGCTGGATGTCGTTGAGAAAGCCGTCGTTGCACTCAAAGACCAGCGGATTGACGGTAGGCAACTGGCGCCCGGTGCCGGGGTTGTCGGCAATGCACTGGCGCACCTGCGCCGTGGCCACGGTGCCGACCGAGAAGGTGTTGGTCAGCGCGATCGGCGTCTCCAGCACACCCAGCTCCTCGACCTGCACCAGGCCAACGCTCTTGCCAAAGCCGTTGAGCACTACGGCCGCGGCCGGCACCCGGTCGCGAAACAGGTCGCCGGCATGCGGACGCAGCACGGTGACGCCGGTTTGCACACCGCCATCGTCCAGCGTGCAGTGGCCCACAGTCACGCCCGCCACATCGGTGATGGCATTGCGGGCGCCGGCAGACAGGTTGCCGATGTGCGGCAGCGCGGGGGAGCGGAGCGCGGTTTGCATCGGTGTTTTAGAGACGATCCATCTTGGGATCGAGCGCGTCGCGCAGCGCATCGCCCAGCAGGTTGAAGGCCAGCACCGTGAAGAAGATCGCCAGGCTGGGGAACAGCGCCACGTGGGGCGAGGTCACCATGTCGGCGCGCGCCTCATTGAGCATGGCGCCCCATTCCGGCGTAGGCGGCTGCGCGCCCATGCCCAGGAAGGACAGGCTGGCCGCCGTGATGATGGAGGTGCCCACGCGCATCGAAAAATACACCACGATGGACGAGATGGTGCCCGGCAGGATGTGGCGCACGATGATGGTCCAGTCCGACGCGCCAATGCTGCGCTCGGCCTCGATGTAGGTCTGCTGCTTGAGCACCAGCGTGTTGCCGCGCACCAGGCGCGCAAACGCCGGCACGCTGAACACCGACACGGCGACCACCACGTTGGTCATGCTGCTGCCCAGGATCGCGACCACGCCCAGCGCCAGCAAAATGCCGGGGAAGGCAAACAGCACGTCGGAGATGCGCATCACGATGCGGTCCCACCAGCCTTCGTAGTAGCCCGCCAGCAGGCCCAGCGCGGTACCGATGAAGCCGCCGATCAGCACCGACAGAAAGCCGGCCGTCAGCGAGATGCGCGCGCCCATCAGGATGCGGCTGAAGATGTCGCGGCCCAGCGGGTCCACGCCAAACCAGTGCGTCCAGGTCGGGCCGCTGTTGAGCATGTCGTAGTCGAAGAAGTTCTCTGCGTCGAAGGGCACGATCCAGGGCGCGAAGACGGCCACCAGCACCAACAGCAGCACAAAGGCGCCAGCCACCAGGCCGACAGGCTGCTTCTTGAAGCGGCGCCAGCATTCGCTCCACGGTGTGCGGACTTTGCCGGCAGCCGATGCTGCGGGCGCAGTGGTGACAGAGGCGGCGGGGTTCGGAGAAGTCACGGCGGCCTCGTTCACTTGTAGCGGATGGTGGGGTTGATGTAGCCATACAGCACATCCACTACCAGGTTGATCAGGATGAATTCCAGCGAGAACAGCAGCACCAGCGTCTGGATCACCGGGTAGTCGCGCATCTGTACTGCGTCCACCAGTAGCCGGCCCAAGCCCGGCCAGTTGAACACCGCCTCGACCACGATCGAGCCGCCCAGCAGAAAGCCGAACTGCAGGCCCATCATGGTCACCACCGGGATCAGCGCGTTGCGCAAGCAGTGCTTGGCGATGACGACGCGCTCGGACAGGCCCTTGGCCCGCGCGGTGCGCACGAAGTCCTCCTGGATCACCTCGACGAAGGACGCACGGGTGAAGCGCGCCATCACCGAGGCCACCGCCGCGCCCAAGGTGAGCGAGGGCAGGATGTAGTGCTGCCAGGTGCTGGCGCCCACCGTGGGCAGCCAGCCAAGCTGTACGGAGAAGATCTGCATCAGCAGCATGCCCAGCGCAAATGCGGGAAACGAAATACCCGACACCGCCAGCGTCATGCCCAGTCGGTCGGGCCAGCGGTTGCGCCACACGGCCGAGACAATGCCAATCGTCATGCCAAACACCACCGCCCAGACCATGCTGGTGATGGTCAGCATCACGGTCGGGAAGAGCCGCTCGCCGATCTCGGTGGACACCGGGCGCCGGCTGCGGATCGAGGTGCCGAAATCACCCTGCAGCATGTGCCCGAAGAAAGAGAAGAACTGCTGGTGCAGCGGCCGGTCCAGGCCCAGCTCGCTGCGCACCATGGCCACGGTCTGCTCGTCGGCCTCCTGGCCCGCAGCAAGGCGTGCCGGGTCGCCGGGCAGCATGTGGACGAACATGAACACCAGCACCGCCACGATGAGCAGCGTCGGGATCAAGCCCATCAGTCGTTTGAGAAAGTAATTCAGCATGGGGTGCAAAGGGCGACGGCGCGGGGCTGTCACCCGATGAGATGGCTCAAGTTGTGCTCAAAAAAAGCAGTTCGTGCATGCCAACCCGTTCATGCTGAGCTTGTCGAAGCACTGCGCGAGACTTCGACAGGCTCAGCCCGAACGGCTCTTGGTCCGTTTCTTAATTGGAGACCGAGATGGAGTCGGCGTTGATGTTGCCGTCAGGCATCACATACACGCCCGACAAGCGCTTGCCGTGGGCCGACAGGTTCAGGTCGGTGACCATCGGGATGCGCGGCAGGTCCTTGCGGATTTGCTCCTGCGCGGTCTTGTAGAGCGTGGCGCGCTCGTTGTCGTCCACCGTCACCAGGGCCTTGGCGATGCTGCTGTCCACCACGTCGTTTTTGTAGAAGGACATGTTGTTGAGCTTGGGCGCCCAGGCTTCCGAGGCAAACAGCGGGCGCAGCGCCCAGTCGGCCTCACCGGTCGAAGACGACCAGCGGGTGTAGTACATGCGCACCTTGGCGGTGGCCGGGTCGGGCCAGGAATCCACCCATTCGGCACGTTGGCCCACTTCCAGCGCCTGCACCTGTAGCTTGATGCCAATCTGGGCGAGCTGTTGCTGCACGAACTGGATGGTCTTTTGAGCAGAGGTCGTGTTGTAGGCGCTCCAAAGCGTCGATTCGAAGCCGTTGGGGTAGCCAGCCTCCGTGAGCAGCTGTTTCGCCTTCTTCACGTCGTAGGGGATGGGCTCCATCTTCTCGGCAAACTGGATGCCCTGCGGTACCACGCCCACGGATGGGAAGGCATAGCCGCCAAAGGCGACCTTGGCGAGCGCATCCTTGTTGATGGCATAGCCAATGGCTTCGCGCACCTTGGCGTTGTCATACGGCTTCTGCAGCATGTTGAATGCCAGGAAGTTGACGATGATCGAGGGCGTTGCCACCACGTCGAGCTTGGCGTTCTTCTTCAGCAGCTCGGCCTGCTCAAAAGGCACGGGGTAGGCAAAATCGGCCTCGCCGGTCTGCAGCATGGCGGCGCGGGTGTTGTTCTCCAGCACCGGCTTCCAGGTCACGGAATCGACCTTGGGGTAGCCCTTCTTCCAGTAGCCGTCGAACTTCTTGCCCTTGATGGATTCGGTCTGCTTCCACTCGACAAACTCGAACGGGCCGGTACCCACCGGGTGGAAGGCGATGTCCTTGTTGCCCCACTTCTTCAGCGCGGTCGGCGAGATCATTGCGGCCGAGGCATGGGCCAGCGAGTTGATGAAGGGGCCAAAGGGCTCCTTCAGCGTGATGCGCACGGTACCGGGGTTGACGGCCTCGACCTTGCTCACGCGGTTGAACTGGTTGTAGCGCAGCAGCTTGTTGTTCTGGTCCAGCACTCGCTCCAGCACGAACTTGACCGCCTCGGCGTTGAAGTCGGTGCCGTCATGGAACTTCACGCCCGTACGCAGCTTGATGGTGTAGACCAGGCCATCCTTCGACACCTCGTAGCCCGAGGCCAGCACCGGCTGCGCCTTCAGGTCCTTGTCGAACTGGAACAGGCCTTCGTAGAAGGTCTTGGTGACCGCGGTGGTCAGCGTGGTGTTGGTGTTGTAGGGGTCCAGCGTCTCGGGCTGGCCGCCGATGGCCAGCACCACGTCCTGTGCGGCCAGCACATTGACCGAAGCAGCAAGCGCTGCAAGACCCAGCAGGGCCGATGCCCATCGCAGGCGGGGGAGGGATTGCGTCATGGTGAAGACTCCTGTGGGGAGGGGTGGGGAGGAACGGGATGAAAACGTCAGACCATGCCGGCGACCGCATGGCGCGCCACGAAATGGTCGGGGCCGACCTGTACCAGCGGCGCGACCAGGGGCTCGTCGCCAATCGCGCGGATCGGGCTTGGGATCTCGCCTTCCAGCAGCGCGCGCGGCTTGTGCCGGCGCGACGGGTCGGCCACCGGCACGGCGGCCATCAGCTTGCGGGTGTAGGCGTGCTGCGGGTTCTCGAACACGGCGCGGCGCGGGCCGATCTCGACGATCTGGCCCAGGTACATCACCGCTACGCGGTGGCTCACGCGCTCGACCACGGCCATGTCGTGCGAGATGAAAAGAAAGGCCACGCCCAGCTCGCGCTGCAGATCCAGCATGAGGTTGACGATCTGCGCCTGGATCGACACGTCCAGCGCCGACACCGACTCATCCGCCACCACCACCTTGGGGTTGAGCGCCAGTGCACGCGCAATGGCGATGCGCTGGCGCTGCCCGCCCGAGAACTCGTGCGGGTAGCGCTGCGCCACGTCGCGCGGCAGGCCGACCTTCTCCAGCAGCCAGTCCACCCGCTGCTGCGCCTCGGCGCCCTTGGCGATGCGGTGGATCAGCAGCGGCTCCATGATCGAGAAGCCCACGGTGACGCGCGGATCGAGCGAGGCAAACGGGTCCTGGAAGATGAACTGGATGTCGCGGCGCAGGCTTTGCAGCTCGCGCGTGGGCAGCTCGCGGATATTGCGGCCGCCGAATTCGATGGCGCCAGATTGGCTCTCGACCAGGCGCAGCAGCGAGCGCCCGGTGGTCGACTTGCCGCAGCCGGATTCGCCCACCAGCGCCAGCGTCTCGCCTGGGTACAGGTCAAAGCTGATCTTCTCCACCGCATGCACGCGGCGCTGCACCCGGCCCAGCAGGCCGCTGCGCACGTCAAAACGCGTGACCAGGTCGCGCACGCGCAGGATCGGGGCGCTGCCGGCGCGCACGGTGTCTTGCTGCACCGGTGCCTCGGGCGCCGGCACGGCCCCGGTGGCGCCAGCGGCCTCGGTGCGCAGCAACGCGAACTTGGCCGGCAGGTCGGTGCCCTGCATGGCGCCCAGGCGCGGCACGGCCGACAGCAGGGCGCGGGTATAGGGGTGCTGCGGCGCGGCAAAGACGGTGTCGGCACTGCCTTCTTCCACCTTGTCGCCGCGGTACATCACCAGCACGCGGTCGGCCACTTCGGCCACCACGCCCATGTCGTGGGTGATGAAGACCACGCCCATCTGCATCTCGGTCTGCAGCTCGCGGATTAGTTGCAGGATTTGCGCCTGGATCGTCACGTCCAGCGCGGTGGTGGGCTCGTCGGCAATCAGTAGTTGCGGCTTGCATGACAGCGCCATGGCAATCATCACGCGCTGGCGCATGCCGCCCGAGAGCTGGTGCGGGAAGCGGTCGAGCACGTTGCGCGCCTCGGGGATGCGCACCAGCTCCAGCATGCGCAGCGCCTCGGCGCGCGCCGCAGAGGACGACTTGCCCTGGTGCACGCGGATCGCCTCGGCGATCTGGTCGCCCGCGGTGAACACCGGGTTGAGCGAGGTCATCGGCTCCTGGAAGATCATGGCGATGTCGGCGCCGCGGATGCTGCGCATGGTCGCGTTGCGCGCCGGCACCAGGTCCAGCACCTCGCCGTTGCGGCGCCGCAAGGCCATGCTGCCGCCCACGATGCGCCCGCCGCCATGTTCCACCAGCCGCATCAGCGCCAGCGAAGTCACCGATTTGCCAGAGCCCGATTCACCCACCACGGCCAGCGTCTCGCCGCGGTCTACATGGAAGGACAGGCGCTTGACCGCGTCCACGGTGCGCTCGGAACTGCTGAAGCGCACCGTCAGGTCATTGACCGAGAGGACACGGCCATCCGGCAGGTTCAGCGGGAAGGAGGGAGAGGCTGGCATGGCGGCTCGATCGAAGCGTTCAGGGAAAAGGAGGGCGGCCATCAGCCGAAGATGGCGGTCTGCGGGGCTTCCCCCGCACGGGCAAAGCCGCGGTACATGCCTTCGGTATTGAAGGGCAGGGCGAGGTTGCCGTGGCGGTCTACCGCGATCAGGCCGCCGCGCCCGCCAATGGCCGGCAGGGCTTCATGCACCACGGCATGCGTGGCCGCCTGCAGCGAGGCGTCGCCATAGGCCATGCGCGCGCAGACGTCGTAGGCGGCCGCGACGCGGATGAACATCTCGCCGCTGCCGGTGCAGGACACGGCGGCGCTGCGGTCGTCGGCATAGGTGCCGGCGCCGATCAGTGGCGAGTCGCCGATGCGGCCCACGCGCTTGGCGGTCATGCCGCCGGTGGAGGTGGCCGCTGCCAGGTGCCCGCGCGCATCCAGCGCGACGGCGCCCACGGTGCCGAATTTGCGGTCTTCATCCAGCGGCGCGCGGGCCGGGGCGGCAAGCGCGGCGCCGTCATGGTCCAGCACCGCGCCCGACTGCGTGGCCAGTGCGCGCTCCAGTTGGGCCAGGCGCGCAGCGGTCGAGAAATAAGACGGATCGACCAGCGCCAGCCCGCGCTCGGCGGCAAAGGCCTCGGCACCGGCGCCGGCCAGCAGCACGTGCTCGCCGTGCTCCAGCACCGCCCGCGCGGCATGCACCGGGTGGCGAATGCGGGCCACGGCGGCTACGGCACCGGCGCGCAGGCCGCGGCCTTCCATCACGGCGGCATCCAGCTCATGGGTTTGCGCGCGGGTAAAGACTGCGCCGTGGCCGGCGTTGAAGAAGGGGCAGTCCTCCAGCAGCTCGACCGCCAGCGTGACCGCATCCAGTGCGCTGCCGCCGGCCGCCAGCAATTGCTGGGCGGCCTGCAGGATCTGCCGCAGGGCTGCGTGGTAGGCCGCCTCTTGCGTGGCATCCATGGCGGCGCGGGTCAGGGTGCCGGCACCGCCGTGGATGGCGATGACGGGGAGGGCGGTGGTACTCATGGTGTCTTGCGCGGGCTAAGGCCGCCACGCAGCGCCCCGGCTGTGGGGGCAGCGTCGTCGTGCAGCCAGGGCAGCACCGCCTCGGTCAGGCGCGCGGCCGATTGCAGGGATTTGGCGGCGCGGTGCGCCACGGCGCTGGACAGCGCCTCGATCAGCGCCAGCGCGCTGGACTCTGAATTGGCCGCGTACTGGTTGTCGGTAAACGCATACAGGCAAATGCCGGCCAGCGGCGCCAGCGGCGACGCTGGGCCGTCGGTCACGGCCAGCACCGGCACCCCGCGGCGGCTGGCTTCGCGCGCCAGGTAGACGGTATCGGTGATGTAGCGCGGGAAAGAGATGGCCACCATCAGGTCTTGCGGCGTCATGCGCGGCAGCAGCCGCCCGCCGTAGGACGAGCCGGCAATCCCGGCCAGCAACTGCACGTTGTCGCAATAGGGGTCTATGCCGCGCTGCAGCAGGCCGCCCAGCCAGCCGCTGGCGCCAAACCCGGCGATATAGATGCGGCGCGCACCCAGCACCGCCTCGACCGCACGCTCGCAGGAGGCAATGTCCAGCGCATTGCGCGTGGCCTCAATGTTGCGGCGCGACTCGTCCAGCGTGGCGGCAAACACCTCGGCCACGGTAGAGGGGGCCGCCAGGCGGCTGCGCAGCTTCTCGACCGGCGCCAGCATGGCGCCGAAGCCGCGCACCAGCTCGGCGCGCAACTGGGCATAGCCCTCCAGCCCCACCGCACGGGCGAAGCGGTTGGCCGTGGCAATGGACACCTCGACCGTCGCCGCCAGCTCATCCACCGGCACCGTGGCCACCTGCAGCGGATGCGCCAGCACGTAGTCGGCGATCTTCTGGTGCGAGCGCGTCAGCGTGGGCCGGGCCCGGATGATGCGCTGGGCAATCGACAGGGTTTCTTCGCCTGCAGGAGGGGGAGGGAGGGGCACGGCGTAGTCGTGGGAATGATGATTTGAGAAAATTTTCTCATAAAATCATGGTGAAAAGATATTTTTCTATCATTCCATGGGTAAACGCGTAGCACGTGCCGTGCGGGCCGCTCTTTCACATCGCGCACAATCCACGCCATGAATTGGTTAGAAGACGTGAAATGGGACGCCCAGGGCCTGGTGCCGGTGATCGCCCAGGAGCAAGGCACGAACGACGTGCTGATGTTTGCCTGGATGAACCGCGAAGCCCTGCAGAAGACGGCTGAGCTGGGCCGTGCGGTGTACTTCAGCCGCTCGCGCAATCGCCTGTGGTTCAAGGGCGAGGAATCCGGCCACGTGCAGACCGTGCATGAGATCCGCCTGGACTGCGACAACGACGTGGTCTTGCTCAAAGTCACCCAGCTCGGCCACGAGCCGGGCATTGCCTGCCACACCGGCCGCCACAGCTGCTTCTTCAGCGTGCTGAAGAACGGCGCCTGGACGGCGGTCGATCCGGTCTTGAAAGACCCGGAATCCATCTACAAGTAAGCGCATGAGCACCTCTTCCACCGACGCCCTGGCGCGCCTGGCCGCCGTCATCGAAAGCCGCAAGGCGGCCAACGGCGGCGATCCCACGGCCAGCTATGTGGCGCGCCTGTTGCACAAGGGCCCCGACGCCTTCCTGAAGAAGATCGGCGAGGAAGCCACCGAGGTCGTGATGGCCGCCAAGGACGCCGAGCACGGCGGCCTGACGCCCGAGCTGCGGCAAACCCTGGTCAACGAGGTGGCCGACCTCTGGTTCCACAGCATGGTGGCCCTGGCCCACTTTGGCTGCTCCCCGGCCGACGTTGTCGCCGAGCTGGAGCGCCGCGAGGGCACCAGCGGCATCGAGGAAAAAGCCCTGCGCAAGGTGCAGGCCCGCGAGGCGGCGGAAACGCCGCGCTCCTGACACTGCTGCCGCAAGGAGGCCCCGTGGAACCTGACCGTCCCCCCTATGCCGTCGCCAACAACGATTCGCTGACGACCGTCGGCTGGGTCAGTTACATCCTGCATCTGATCGTGGCGGTGGCCGCCGTGGTGCCCACGGCGCAGGCCTCCATCGCGCTGCTGCTGGTGGCGCTGGTGATCGACCTGGTCAAGCGCGACGACGCGGTTGGCACCTGGCAGGAGTCGCACTTCCGCTGGCGCATCCGCTCGGTGCTGTGGGCTGGTGTGCTCTACCTGGTCACGCTGCCGCTGTGGCTGCTGTTTATCTTCCCGGGCTGGATCGCCTGGGCGCTGATTTCCTTCTGGTTCCTCTACCGCATCGTGTATGGCATGGTGCGTATGAACAGCCGCCGACCTATGGAGCCTGCCGGTGCCTTCTGAGACGCATTCCGACCCCAACTGCATTTTCTGCAAGATCGTCGAGGGCAAGATCCCCTCGCGCAAGGTGTATGAGGACGACGAAGTCCTGGTGTTTCACGACATCGCGCCCTGGGCGCCGGTGCATTTCCTGATGGTGCCCAAGCGCCACATCCCCTCGATGGAGCAGGTGGGCCCGGAAGATGCTCCCATGCTGGGGCGGCTGATGGCGTTGGCGCCTCGGCTGGCGGCTGAGCAGGGCTGCAACCCCTACCCGGAAGGGGGCTTTCGCATCGTGGTCAACACGGGCGCGGAGGGCGGCCAGGAAGTGCACCATCTCCACATCCACGTCATGGGCGGCCCCCGTCCCTGGCTCAAAGGTTGATACCGTTCGGCCAAGGGCGGGGGAACCTGTTCCTCGCCACTAAAATCCAATCCTCACATTAGGAGAAATCCATGGGTTCCTTTTCCATCTGGCACTGGCTGATCGTGCTGCTGATCGTGGTCATGGTGTTCGGCACCAAGAAGCTGAAGAACATGGGCTCCGACCTGGGCGGCGCCGTCAAGGGCTTCAAGGACGGCATGAAAGACGGCTCGGCCGACGCGCCTGCGTCAGGCCAGGTTGCCGACGGCGCTACGCCGTTGACGGCCGACAAGGCCACGATCGACGTCGAAGCCAAGACCCGTTCCTGAGCGCGTCGCCGCATCCGCACCCGTGATCGATATCGGTCTTTCCAAGATGGCGCTGATCGGCGCTGTCGCGCTGATCGTCATCGGCCCCGAGAAGCTGCCCCGCGTGGCCCGTACCGTGGGCATGCTGCTCGGCAAGGCACAGCGCTATGTCGCCGACGTCAAGGCCGAGGTCAACCGCTCGATGGAGCTCGATGAGCTGCGCAAGATGAAGGACACGGTCGAGGGCGCAGCCCGCGACGTCGGGCAGTCCATCCAGACGCAGGCCAGCGATTTCCAGAAGTCCTGGTCGTCGGACGCTGACAGCAGCGTGTCGGGCCTGTCGGCCGACGTTGAGCCGCTGTACCCCGAGTACCGGCGTCCCAAGAAGAACTGGCGCATCAAGCAGGGCGCCGTTCCGCAGTGGTACAAGGCGCGCACCGGCGTGCGCACCAAGGCGCTGTCGGGGGCGGCGCGCGTCGCTCGCTACCGGCCGCATAAAGTCAACTGATTTTCCCCACGCTTCGGGCACGCCCGGGTCAAGAACCACTCCCCATGTCCGAATCCTCCCGCGACGACGAACTCGCCGGCACCGAGCAGCCCTTTGTCGAGCACCTCATGGAGCTGCGCGACCGGTTGGTCAAGTCGGCCATCGCGGTCGGCATTGCTGCAGCGGTGCTGTTCTTCTTTCCTGGCCCGGGCGAGCTGTACGACCTGCTGGCCATGCCGCTGGTGGCGCACCTGCCGCGCGGCGCCACGCTGATCGCCACTTCGGTCATCTCGCCTTTCATGGTGCCGCTGAAGATTCTCTTCATGGCGGCCTTCCTGGTGGCGCTGCCGGTGGTGCTCTACCAGGTCTGGGCCTTCATTGCGCCTGGCCTCTACCTGCATGAGAAGAAGCTGGTGCTGCCGCTGGTGGTCTCCAGCACGCTGCTGTTCTTCGTTGGCGTGGGCTTTTGCTACTTCTTCGTGTTCGGCAAGGTGTTTGCCTTCATCCAGGCCTTTGCGCCCAAGAGCATCACGCCGGCGCCAGACATAGAGGAGTACCTGAGCTTCGTGCTCACCATGTTCCTGGCCTTTGGCATTGCTTTTGAGGTGCCGATCGTGGTCATCGTGCTGGCGCGCCTGGGCTTTGTGAGCATTGAGAAGCTCAAGGCCTTCCGCGGCTACTTCGTGGTCGGGGCCTTCATCGTGGCCGCGGTGGTCACGCCGCCCGATGTGGTGTCGCAGCTGTCGCTGGCCATCCCCATGTGCATCTTGTACGAGGTCGGCATCTGGGGCGCCCGCATCTTCATCAAGCACACCAAGGCGCCCGAGGACGCAGAGGCAGATGCGGCCAGTGACGCAGCCAAGCCTTGAGTGAGTGCTATTAAATATATAGCTAATAGCCCAGGCGTGGTATGGGCTAGAGGCGCTTTTGGCTTGAAAATGCACCCGTGATCTGCGTGGGGCCATCAGGGAGATGGCCGCGCGCCACTTCTGGCGAATCAGGTCGGCTAAACTTGTTGGCCGGTCTGTCCGGCTCTTCAACTTACGTTCAAGTCCCGCGCCGGACCCCCACATGTCAGCGAACTCAGGCGCCCGAGTGCCACACGCCCCCAAGGCCGAACGGCCTGCGTCAGTCTCTGAAGCGCAGCGCGCCTCTTCTCTCTTCATCGGCTCGACGGAAAAGGCGTTTCAGGTGTTGCAGGCCTTCAACGGCGCGCAGCGGCACATGACACTGGCCGACATCGCCCGGGCAGCTGAGCTGGACCGCAGCGCAGCGCAGCGCGCGGTCTACACGCTGGAGCAGCTTGGCTACCTGCAACGCATGCCGGAGTCGCGCCACTACGGGCTGACGTCCAAGGTGCTGCAGCTTTCCTACAACTACCTGCATGCCAACGAGCTGGTCGACAAGGCCTCGCCCTACTTGCTGGAACTGAGCCGGACGCTGGGCGAGACCACCAACCTGCAGGAGCTTGACGGCTCGGACATCGTGTTCGTGGCGCGCTTTCACGGGCGCCATCTGGTCAACGTCGATTTCAATGTGGGCGCACGGCTGCCCGCTTTTTTCACCGCATCGGGCAATGCCATCCTGTCGCGCTTTTCTCTGGAGCAGCGCGTGGAGATCCTGCAGAAAACGCCGCTGGTGCCGATCACGCCTTTCACCGAAGTCAACCCCGAGAAGCTGCTGGCCCGGGTGCAATCGATGGCCGAGAAGGGCTACGCCATCGTGATGAACGAGACGGTGCTGGGCGACATCTCGGTGGCGGCGCCGATCACCGACCACCGCGGCATGGCCGTGGCCGCGATCAACATCTCGGTGCCGACCACGCGCTGGACGGTTGCCCGGGCCGAGGAAGAGCTGGTGCCGCATGTGCATGTGGCCGCCACCTCGATCTCCAAGTCCAAGTTCGCCAACTACCTTGGCTGAAGAGGCGGCCGACTGTCGTCGGACAGGGCCGTGGCATCCAACGCTTCGGCTTGCGGCACGCCCAGCAGGCGCAGTGTGATCTCGAATTCCTCGCGCAGGATCTGCAGCACGTCGGCCACGCCCTGCGGGCCGGTGGCCGCCAAGCCGTAGAGCGGCGCGCGGCCCAGCAGCACGGCCTTTGCGCCGAGTGCGCGTGCCTTGGCGATGTCGCTGCCGCGGCGCACGCCGCCGTCCACAAACACGTCGAGCGACGGGCCCACGGCATCCACCACCGCGGGCAGGATGTCGAGCGGACTGGGCGCGCCCTCCAACTGGCGCCCGCCGTGGTTGGACAGGACCACGCCGTCCACGCCATGCTGCATCGCCAGCACCGCGTCCGCCACCGACAACACGCCCTTGACCAGCACGCGGCCGCGCCAGTGCGCGCGCAGCCAGGCGATGCTGTCCCAGGTGAGCGCCATGTCCATCTGCCGGCTCAGCGTGGCCGCTTGGCGCCCGATGTTGACGGCCGCACCGGCGCTGCGGGCCAGGTTCACCAACTGCGGCGAGCCCCCTTGGCGCAGCATGCGCGCGCACCAGCGCGGGTGCGCGGCCAGGTCGAGCAGCAGCCTGGGGCTCAGGCGCAGCGGCATCTTGAAGCCGTTGCGCACGTCGTGGTCGCGCTTGCCGTGGACCACGGTGTCGACGGTGACCATCAGCGTGGAGAAGTCCAGCGCCTGGGCGCGCTGCATCATGGCCTCGGCGATGCGCCGGTCCTGCTGCACGTAGAGCTGCAGCCACAGGTCGCCGGGGGTGGCTGCGCGCACGTCCTCCAGCAGCGAGGTCGAGGCCGTGGACATGGCAAACGGCAGGCCGGCCGCGTGCGCGGCGCAGGCCAGGGCTTCTTCGGCGCGCGGCCAGTACAGGCCATTGAGGCCGGTCGGCCCGACGATGGCGGGAAAGCTCTGCCTGCGGCCAAACAGCGTGACTGACGGGTCGACCGTGCTCACGTCGCGCAGGATGCGCGGGCTGAAAGTCAGCTGCGCATAGGCGTTGAGGTTGCGGTCCAGCGCACGCCCATCCTCGGCCCCGCCTTCGAGGTAGTCGAAGGCCAGGCGGGACAGGCGGCGGCGCGCAAGTGCGCGGTAGTCTCGAACAGCGGGCAGCACGTGGGCGCTCAGCGCAGGCCTTCGGACACGGCCATCTGCGCCGCCATCTCGGCATGCAGGCGCGCCTGCAGCGCGGCGGCTGGCGGCACCAACGGATCGAGCAGCGTGGGCGCATCGACGCCGATCAGGTCCATCACCGACTTGAGCGGGCCGGGATTGGTCTCCGCGAAGGCCATGTTCATCAGTGGAATGAGCTTGCGATGGGCGGCAAGCGCCTGCGCAGTGTGGCCGGCGACTGCCAGCTCATAGATCGCCTGCCATGCCCGCGGCAGCATGCTTGCCGTCACCACGATGCCGCCGCGCGCGCCGGCCGCCAGGTGCAGGGGGAACAGCGAGTCTTCGCCGCTGAGCACCGCGAAGGAGTCGTCCACGCCGGCCATGACGCGCAGGAAGTGGTACATGTCGGTATTGCAGGCCTTCATGCCGATGATGCGCTCGTGGCGCGACAGCTCGTGCAGGATCTCTGGGTCGATCGCCACCCGCGTGCGGTAGGGGATCTCATAGATCAGGATCGGCAACGGCGAAGCATCGGCGTAGCGCAGGAAGTAGTCACGCACGCCGGCCTGGGTGGGCGTGGTGTAGTAGGGCGTGAGCACCATTAGCGCATCCACGCCCACGTCGGCGAAGGCCTGGCCGGCCTGCAGCGCATCGTGAAAGCCGGGGTCCAGCACACCGGGGATCACCGGGACTTTGCCGCCTACGGCGTCCACGCAGGTGCGGGCCATCTTCACGCGCTCAGTGCGCGACAGGGCGCCGTACTCGCCGGTACCGCCCAGCGGCACCAGGCCATCGATGCCCTGCTTCAGCAGGTAGGCGATCAATGTCTGGGTGGCAGCCACGTTGATGCTGTCGTCGTCGTTGACGGGCGTGGGGATTGCGGGCAATACGCCGCGCAAGCGGGTTGCGTCCATGGGAGACCTTTCAGTGAGAGGGAGAGAAGTTGCGTGCGGCGCTCATCGCGCCAGGCTGCGGCGGCGCAGGCGGTCCGCAATCCAGATCAAGGCCGCGACGAAGACAAAGAGGCAGGTCGACACGGCAGCGATCACGGGTGAGATCTGCAGCGTGACTTCGTCCCAGAACTGCTTGGGCAACGTGGAGTTGAGGCCACCGGAAGCAAAGAGCGAGATCGTCAGCTCGTCGAAGGACGTGGCAAAGGCAAACAGGAAGGACGACAGCAGGCCCGCCCTCAGGATCGGGAAGGTCACATGGCGCAGCGTTTGCCATGGCCGCGCACCCAGGCTCTGCGCCGCCAGATCGAGCCGGGTGTCGTAGTTGCGCAGCACCGCCATCATGGTCATCACGACATACGGAACGCAGATCACCGTATGGCCGAGGATCAGGCCAAACAGGGTGCCGACGAGCCCGATGCGCGCGAACAGGTAGAACATGCCGACGGCGATGATCATGCGCGGCACGATGATCGGCGACAGCACAAAGGCCAGCATCAGCGACTTGCCGCGCATCTGCGAACGCGCCAGCAGGAAGGCCGCGGGCGTGCCTATCAGCATCGACAGCAGGCCGGCACCGATGCCGATCACCAGCGAGCGCGTGATCGCCTGCATCCACAAGGGTGACTCGAACATCTGCTGGTACCACTGCAGCGAGAAGCCCTGCGGTGGCCAGTTCAGTCCCGATCCGCTGCTGAACGACAAGGGGATCATCAGAATGGTGGGCACGCTCAGGAATGCCAGCAAGAGCAGGACCGTGATGTACATGCCGCGCGACTGGCCCGGCTCGCTGGCGCGGCGGCGCTTGCGGCGCGGCACCAGTGCGGCGAGTTTGTCTGTTGCCCAGGCCAGCGCCGCGAGCACGGCCTCGCCCGCCGCGTGCGACCAGCCTGACGCTGCCACGGGTTTGGCGCGCTCGCTCGCACTGCCCGTCATGGTCGACAGGCCGAGCAAGCGGTCGTAGAGCGCGAACACCGCCAGCACCACCACCAGCAGCAGCACCGAGACCGCGCCGGCGAAGCCCCAGTTCAGTGTCTGCTGCACCTGGTCGATGATGATCTGGGTGACCATGGTCTCGCGCCGGCCGCCCAGCAGCGCGGGGAAGACGAAGAAGCCGATGGCCGTGACAAACACCATGATGGCCGCCGCGGCGACACCCGGCAGCGAGAGCGGAAAGTACACGCGCCAGAAGGCCGCGCCCGGCCGCGCCCCGAGGGTGAGCGCGGCGCGCGGCAGGTTGCGGTCGATGTTCTCCATCACCGACAGCATGGTCAGCACGGCTAGCGGCATCAGCGCATGCACCATGCCGACCAGCGTGCTGCCGAAGCTGTAGAGCAGGCTCACCGGCGCGTCGACGATGCCGAGCGCCAGCAGCAACTGGTTGACGACGCCGTTGCGCCCGAGCAGCACGATCCAGGCGAAGGCGCGCACCAGGAAACTGCTCCAGAACGAAAGCAGCACCCAGAACAGCAGCCGGCTCTTCTTCTGCTGCGGCAGCGAAGAGATCAGGTAGGCCACCGGGTAGCCCGCCAGCACCGCGAACAAGGTGGTCCAGGCCGAGATCTTCAGCGTGATCAGCAGCACGTTGACATAGACCGATGACACGAACAGCTGGCGGTAGGACGCGAGGCTCAGCGCACCGTCCTTGTAGATGCTCAGCAGCAGCAACTGCGCCACGGGGTAGACCAGCAGCGCCAGCAAGAGCAGCAGCAGCGGGGCGCCGAGCAGCACGTTGCGCCGCGTCGCGCGGCGCGCGTGGCGGACGGCGGAAGAAGATGCGGCTTGCATCGGCTACTCCGCGATCGCCACCGCGTCGGCGGCCTGCCAATGCAGCGACAGCGTTTCGCCTACGCGGTAGATAGTGCTCTGCTGCGAGGTCGGCAGGGCGACGGTGATGGGTACATCGCCGGCAAAGGGGGCGCCCAGGTAGAGCTTGGTCAGGCCACCGGTGATCGTCACGTCAAGTACCTGTGCCGACAGGCCTGCTGCGTCACCCGTGGCGTGCTGCACGCTCAGGTTCTGTGGGCGCACCAGCACGCGCACCTTCTGCCCCGGCGCCAGCGCCGCGCCGCAGGATGCAGCGCCTGCCTGTACGCGCCCCTGGTCCAGCGCCAGCGTGACGCCGTCGGCTTGCACGTCGGCCACCGTGGCTTCGAGCAGATTGGATTCACCAAGGAAGTCGGCCACGAAGAGCGTGCGTGGACGGAAGTACAGGTCGGCCGGCGTGCCCAGTTGCTCGATGCGCCCGCCGTTCATCAGGCAGATGCGGTCGGACATGGTCATCGCCTCTTCCTGGTCGTGCGTCACGTACACGATGGTGGTGCCCAGCTCGCGGTGGATGCGCTTGATCTCCAGCTGCATGTGGTCGCGAAGCTTCTTGTCGAGTGCGCCCAGCGGCTCGTCCATCAGGATGATCGACGGCCGATAGACCATGCAGCGCGCCAGGGCGATGCGCTGCTGCTGCCCGCCGGAAAGCTCCTTCGGAAAGCGCTTGGCCGTTTGCGGCAGACGCACCATGTCGAGCGCCTCGTGCGCCTGCTTGCGCGCCTGGGCCGCGCCGACGCCGCGCATCTTGAGCGGGAAGGCGATGTTGTCCTCCACCGTCATGTGCGGGAACAGCGCGTAGTTCTGGAACACCATGCCGATGTCGCGCTCATAGGGGGCGCTGTAGGTCACGTCCACGCCATTGATCCGCATCTCTCCGGCATCGGGCTGCGACAGGCCGGCGATCAGGCTCAGCAAGGTGGTCTTGCCCGACCCCGAAGGGCCCAGCAGCGTGAGGAACTCGCCGTTGGCGACTTCGAGGTTGGTGGGGGCCAGCGCGGTGAAGTCGCCGTAGCGCTTGCACAGCCCGGAGATGCTCAGGTTGGACGAAGGCATGGTTGCGTGTTCAGGCCAGCACCCAGCCGTTGAAGCGCTCGATCACCGCGGCCTGGTTGTCGAGCCAGTAGCGCGCATTGATCTGCAGGCCGTTCTTGATGTTGTCGGGGCTGGTCGGGCTGTTCTTCGCCATCTCGGGCTTGACGTAGTTGAAGGCCGACGGCTGCGTGAAGCCAGCCGGAAAGAACTCGGCCTGGATGGCCTGGCGTTTAGGGTCTGACGCGAAGCGGATGAACTCGCGGCAGGCATCGGCGTTCGGCGTGCCGGCCAGGATGGACCAGCTGTCCACGCCCCAGAGGTTCTGGTTCCAGACGATGGATACGTCAGCGCCCTTGGCCATGGCCTGCTGCGGGCGCGAGACCCAGGTGGCCACCATGTCGACCTCGCCGGACATCAGCATTTGCTCGACCTGGGCGCCGGAGTTCCACCAGACATCCACCTTGGGCTTGATCTTGTCCAGGCTGGCGAAGGCGCGGTCGAGGTTGGCCGGATAGACCTGGCCTGGTGCTACGCCGTCGGCCATCAGCGCTTCCTCGATGGTGTCGAAGGGGTGTTTGCGGATCGAGCGGCGGCCGGGGAAGTCCTTGACGTTCCAGAAATCCGCCCACGAATTGGGTGCCTTGCGTCCCTTGAAGGCGGCATTGCGGTAGGCCAGCACCGTGGTGTAGACGTTGGTGCCGACGCCGTAGGGCGACATGTACTGCGCGGGAATGGTGGCCACGTTCGGGTCTGACTCGACCCCGTGCTTTTCCAGGTAGATCTTGCTGCCGCTGGTCAGCAGCAGGATGGCCGGCTGGCTGATCTTGGCCATGTCCCAGGTGTAGTTGCCGGTCTCGACCATGCTCTTGATCTGGGCGGTGGGCTCGGCATTGGCCTGCACGGGCACGACCTGGATGCCGGTCTTCTCGGTGAAGGGCTTGTAGAAGGCCGCCGCATAGGCCTGGCTGTAGACGCCGCCGTCGTCGCGCACGACGATGCGTTTGCTGGCGGCGCGTGCTGGCGTCCAGATGGCTGGCGCAGCGACCGCAACCACGCCGGCAGCGGTGGCTTTGAGGGCCTTGCGGCGGGACAAATTGCAGCTGGGCAGTGGATGCATGTCGAACTCCTTCAGTGAGAGAAAGTTGGGGAACGCAGGAACCGAGATCAGGAATGCGCCGGGCGGCCGGCATCGGGCAGCAGGCGACCCGGGTTGAACGAGTGGGCCGGGTCGAAGGCCTGCTTGATGCGGCGCATCATCGAGAGCTCGACCGGCGACTTGTAGTGCGCCATTTCCTGCAGCAGTGTGCGGCCCACGCCGTGCTCTGCGCTGAAGGTGCCATGCAGGCTGTGCGCTACGTCGTTTACGCAGTGCCGCATGCGCTGGCCCATGGCCTCGCGGTCTGGCAGCGCGGCCCAGGCCTCGAAGCTGAAGAAGGGGATGAAGTGAACGTTGCCGTCGCCCAGATGGGCCACGATGACGATCGGCAGCCCGGGCACGATTTCGTGCACGGCAGCGGTGGCGCGGGTGATGAACTCCGGCACGGCCGACACCGGCACCGCGCTGTCTGTGGTCAAGCCGACGCCGGCCTTCTTGTTGGCTTCCGACACGCTGTGCCGGATCTCCCACATGGCGGCGCGCTGCGCGCCGCTGCTGGCCAGCACCGCGTCCAGCAGCAGGCCTTGCTCGGAGGCTTGCTCCAACACTTGCTGCAAGGCGGCTTCCAGCACGGATTCGGCGCCGGTGTCCGACAGTTCCACCAGCACATGCCAGGGATGCATTTCCGACAGCGGGTTGCGCCGGTTGGGCAATTGCTCGACCACGATGCGCAACTGGTTGGCGTCGATCATCTCGAAGGCCGACAGGCTGGCGCCGCAGGCGGATTGCAGCAGGCCCAGGATCGCCAAGGCTGCCGCCGGGCTGGGCGGCGCCAGCCAGGCCACGGCATGCGCCTTGGGCAATGGGTGCAGCTTGAGCGTGGCGGCCGTCACGATCCCCATCGTGCCTTCCGAGCCTATGAACAGATGCTTGAGATCAAGCCCGGTGTTGTTCTTGCGCAGGGTGTAGAGGCCGTTCCAGACCTCGCCATCGGGCAGCACCACCTCCAGGCCCAGCACGTTGTCGCGCGTATTGCCGTAGCGCAGCACGCCGGTGCCACCGGCGTTGGTGGCAATCGTGCCGCCGATCTGGCAAGAGCCTTCGGCGCCAAGGCTGATCGGGTAGAGCCGGTCGGCATCGATGGCGGTTTGCTGAACCACGGCGAGCACGCAGCCGGCTTCGACTTCCATGGAATTGTTGGCCGCGTCGACCGAGCGCACCTTGCGCATGCGCGCGAGGTTGACGATGACCGGCGCGATGCCCTTCTCATCAGGCACTGCGCCGCCGCACAAACTGGTGTTGCCCCCCTGCGGCAGTACCGGCACGCCTGCGGCGGCACACAGCCGGACGACTGCCGACACCTGGGCCGTGCTGGACGGCAGCACCACGCAGCTCGCCGGCCCGCGGTAGCGCCCGCGCCAGTCTTCGGTAAATCCGTCGAGTTCGGCGGTGGCCGTGACGACGGCACCTGTTCCCAATGCGGCAATCAACTGGTCGATCAGAGTCATCTTTGCACCATTTGAGTGAGAGCCAGGGGGCTCCCGAATCCTTGATCCAGTGCTTGCGAATTTCGTGCCAATAAATCGCATATCACTTGAAGTGAGTGTATTGCGATTGTTTTTGGTGGGGCAATGGGAGAATCCCGAGGTGATCCACGGTGCCTGTGAGCAGGGTCGTTTGCTGTAAGGGATGGTGAGGAGAGGGCGCGGCAAAGGCCGGACAGGCATTTACGCCGGAGGCCGGGCGGTGGCGGAGCGCGATTGCGGCGCCGGCGCAAGTTGAGCGGCCGGGCTCTGGAGAGGGGCGAAGAAGGCGGGCTGTGAGGCCGAATCCTGGTGTGCTGGCAGCAGGAAGAAGTGCTACTTAATATATAGCTACAAGCCAAGGTACAGCCTGGGATTTGGCCACTTTTCCCTTGAAAATGCACCCAGAAACGACAAAGCCCGTCCAGGACGGGCTTTGTCGTTTCAGCCGTTCAGGCTCAGCTGCCCAGATAGGCTTCCTGCACCTTGGGGTTGCCCAGCAAGGCCTTGCCCGAGTCGGCCAGCACGATGTGGCCGGTTTCAATGACGTAGCCGCGGTCGGCGATCTTCAGTGCCTGGCGCACGTTCTGTTCGACCAGGAAGATGGTCAGCCCGGCCTGATTGATGGTGCGCAGCGTGCGGAAGATGTCCTGCACGATGATCGGCGCCAGGCCCATCGAGGGTTCGTCCAGCAGCAGCACGCGCGGCTTGGCCATCAAGGCGCGGCCAATGGCCAGCATCTGCTGCTCGCCGCCCGACAGGTTGCCGGCCAGGCCGTCGGCGCGCTCGGCCAGGCGGGGGAACAGGCCGTAGACATAGTCCAGGTCGCGCAGGCGCTGGGCATGGCCGTCGCGGCGCGTGTAGGCGCCCAGCTCCAGGTTCTCGCGCACGGTGAGCGTGGTCAGCGTGGCGCGGCCTTCGGCCACCTGCACCACGCCGCTTTGCACGATGCGGTGCGGTGCCATGCCGCTCAGGTCGCGGCCGTCGAAGCTGATGCGGCCGGCGGCCTTCTTCACCAGCCCGGACAGGGCCAGCAGCGTGGTCGACTTACCCGCGCCATTGGCGCCCACCAGCGTGGTGATCTCGCCTTCGCGCAGCTCGAAGTCGATGCCCTTGACGGCTTCGATGTGGCCGTAGGAAACCTTCAGGTCCTCGACCTTCAGCAGTGGGGCGCCGCTCATGCTTGCGCTCCCTGCGCCGCTTCGCTCACCGGCTCGTCGTCCTCGCGGCCCAGGTAGGCCTCGATCACCTGCGGGTTGGTGCGGATCGCCTCCGGCCCGCCCTGCGCGATGATGCGCCCGAAATTCAGCACGGCTATCTCCTGGCACAGGCCCATGACGAATCGCATGTCGTGCTCGATCATGAAAATGGTGTAGCCGCGTGCACTGATGTTCTGGATCTCGTGCATCAGCTCGGTCTTCTCGCTGCTGTTCATGCCGGCGACCGGCTCGTCCAGCAGCAGCAGCTTGGGCTCGGTGGCCAGCGCCCGCGCCAGCTCCAGCTTGCGCTGCTCGCCGTAAGAGAGGTTGTCTGCCGTCTCGTGCGCCTTGTGGTCCAGCTTGACCCAGGACAGCAGCTCGCGCGCGCGCTCGCGGGCGCGCCGCTCTTCGCTGCGGAACAGGCCCGAGCTGGCCAGCAGGCCAAAGGCGCCGTAGCCCAGGTGGGCATGCATGCCCACCATCACGTTCTGCAGCAGGCTCATCTCCTTGAACAGGCGGATGTTCTGGAAGGTGCGGCCCAGGCCCAGGCGGGTGATCTGGTGCGGCTTGCGCCCGGCCAGATCCTGGCCGTTGAAGCGGATCGTGCCGCTGGTGGGCGGTAGCAGGCCGGTGATCAGGTTGAAGACCGTGGTCTTGCCCGCACCGTTGGGCCCGATCAGGCCAAAGATGCCGCCCTGCGGGATCGCCAGGTTCACATCCTGCAGCACCTTCAGGCCACCGAAGTGGCGCGACACCGACTGCATTTCCAGCGAAATGGAGGCTGTCTTGCTCATGCTGCGGCCCCCTTGCGCGAGAACCATTGCCGGAAGCGCGCCGGATCCCAGACGCCCTTGGGCAGGAACAGCACGATCAGCACCAGGATGAAGCCGTTGACCACCAGGCGGAAGTCCTTGAAGCCGCGCAGCGCCTCGGGCAGCACCGTCAGCAGCAGGCCGCCAAAGACCGGGCCGAACAGGCTGTTGATGCCGCCCAGGATGGCCATGGTGAGGATGTCGACGCCACGGTCAAAACCGTATTCATTGGGGCCGATGAAGAAGGTCAGGTGGGCGTTGAGCGTGCCGGCCAGGCCGGCAATCATCGCGCCCAGCACAAAGGCCAGCATCTTGTGTGCGCCCACGTCGATGCCCATCAGGCCGGCCGCGGTCTCGTCTTCCTTGATGGCCTCGAAGGCGCGGCCCACGCGCGAGCGGCGCAGGCGCCACAGCACGGCCAGGGTCAGCGCCAGCGCCAGCGCCACGTGCCACCACTCGGTGGACTGCGGGATGCCGTTCAGGCCCAGCGCGCCGCCGGTCAGCGACTCGGCGTTGAGCACCACGATGCGCACCACTTCGCCAAAGGCCAGCGTGGCCATCGCCAGGTACACGCCCGACAGCCGCAGCGTCGGCTTGCCGATGATGAAGGCCATCAGCCCGGGCGCCGCCATGCCGGCGGCCAGGGCCACCGGGTAGGGCAAGCCCAGGTTCATCGTGATCAGGGCCGAGGTGTAGGCGCCAATGCCCATGAAGGCGGCGTTGGCCATGGCCAGCATGCCGCACGAGAGCGTGAGGTAGATCGAAAGCGCCAGCAAGGCATTGGTGCCCAGCGTGAGCACCAGGTTGCTGTAGATCGCCCAGAAGTTGTCAAACCATTCCATGTGCGGCCCCTTACACCTTGCGCTCTTGCAAGGTACCGAACAGGCCCTTGGGACGCAGCAGCAGCACCAGGAACAGCAGGCCAAAGGCAACTGCATCGCGCATGTTGGAGCCGATGTAGGCTACCGACAGCACCTCGGCAAAGCCCAGGAACAGGCCGCCCAGCATGGCGCCGCGGATATCGCCCATGCCGCCCAGGATGATGACCGCGATGCCCTTGTGCAGGATCGGCTGGCCCATCAGCGGGAACACGGCGTTGGAATACAGGCCGATCAGCACGCCGGCCACGCCGCCCAGGCCGGCAGCGGCAAAGGAGGTCAGGTAGAACAGGCCTTCGACGTTGATGCCCAGCAGGTAGGCCGCCTTGGGCGACTCGGCAATGGCACGCAGCGCGCGGCCGAGCTGGGTCTTTTTCAGGGCCACCATCAGCACCGCCATCAGCGCGAAGGACAGCAGGATGATGCCCAGCTCGACCGAGGTCAGGTGCAGGCCGGCGAAGGTGATGGAGTCGTCCGACACGGCGCCCGAGGGGAAGCGCACGTTCTCCGCGCCAAAAATGCCCTGCACGCCGTTGTTCAGGATGATGGCCACGCCAATGGTGGCGATCATCGGGATCAGGTGGGGCGCATTGCGCGCGCGCAGCGGCTTGAGCACCAGCACGTCGATCAGCAGCCCCAGCAGTCCGCAGAACATGAAGCTGAAAAGCAGGCCTGCCCACAGCGGCAGGTGCAGCTGTGTCATGGCTTCCACTGCGGCATAGGCGCCGACCATGAAGACTGCGCCATGCGACAGGTTGATGACGCCAAGCACGCCGAAGATGAGAGTGAAGCCCAGCGCAAAGAGCGCGTAGACGCACCCGAGCGATAAGGCATTGAAGAGCTGCTGTTCAAGCACGGTCGTGGTTTCCGGATGGTGCGCGGATAGCGCGTTGCAAAAAGCAAAAGACGGCGCGGGGTGCCGCGCCGTCTGCTGGGAGGGGAAAAAACCTCTCCGTGCGTGCCTACTTCTCGATCACGAACTGGTTGCCCTTGGTCACGCTGACGATGGGCGTTTGCTGCGCGTCGTAGCCGGCGGGCTTGCCAGCCTTGTCGGTGGCGCGGCGGAATTCGAAGGCGCCGGTGGCACCGGTCCACTTCACCTTGGGCAGCGCGTCGCGCAGCGCTGCGCGGTCGGCCGGCAGCTTACCCGAGAACTTCACTTGCTTGATGGCCTGAGCGGCAATGTAGAGCGCGTCGTAGGCCTGTGCCGCGAACTGGTCGGGCGCGCCGTTGTACTTGGCGGTGTAGGCCTTGATGAACTTGGCGTTTTCCGGCGTGTCGTTGCTGGAGGACCAGGGGCTGCCCACGTACAGGCCGTCGGACTTGTCCTTGGCCAGATCGAAGATCTTGGTCGAGTTCATGCCGTTGCCGCCAATGATCGGCACGTTCAGGCCGATCTGGCGCGCCTGCACCATGATCGGTGCGCCTTCGGCGAGCAGGGCCGACAGCACGATGGCGTCAGGGTTGCTGGCCTTGATCTTGGTCAGCTGGGCCTTGAAGTCCACGTCGCCCTTGGCGAAGGTTTCGGTCGTGGTGACCGGGATCTTCAGGTCTTCCAGGGCCTTCTTGAAGTTGTCGTAGCCGCTCTTGGTGAACACGTCATCGTTGCCGTAGAGCACCGCGACCTTCTTCACGCCAGCCTTCTTGACCGCCATCTTGATGGTCTCGGGCAGCACGTCGGCTTCGGTGACCGAGTTGCGGAACACGTAGTCACCGATCGAGGTGATGCCGTCGGCCGTGTTGGAGGTGCCAAAGGCCACGGTCTTGGCGGCCTGCGCGATCGGGTCGGCGGCCTGGGCCGAGTTGGACAGCGTCGGGCCGAACACCATCAGCACCTTGTCCTGGAAGATCAGTTTCTTGAAGACGTTGATGGCTTCTTCCTTCTTGCCTTGCTCGTCTTCCACCACCAGCACCAGCTTGTCGCCGTTGATGCCACCGGCGGCATTGATCTCGTCCGCAGCCAGTTGGAAGCCGTTGCGGATGGCGCTGCCGTACTGGGCGGCACCGCCCGACAGGGCTTCGGCGACGCCAATCTTGAGGTCGGCGGCCTGGGCGGCCGTGGCCAGGCCCGCGGCAGCAAGCAGGGCCAGCAACGGGCTCTTGAATGAGGCTTGACGCATTGAAGAATCCTTTGGAAATCTGTTACTAATGGGCGCAAATTCTATACGTCGGGGTCGCCGGCCCGAGCAGGGAAGCCCCTGATGCGCCCTTGCGGGCACTGGTGCTGCAATCGGTTTCGGGCGGCCCTGGGCCGCTGTCAGTTCCGTGGGGTGACGCTGCGCGGGCGCGTGCCGGGAGTCACGTCCACTGTGAGTTTTTCGTCCCCACGCAGCAGCGTGAAGGGCGCTGCGCTGCCGGGCTTGAGCGCGGCCACCGCCGTCATCATCTCGGCGACGCTGCCCACGGCCTTGTCACCGACCTGCACGATCACGTCGCCCGGCCGTATGCCGGCATGCGCGGCGGGGGCGGCCTGCAGCACGCCGGTGATGATGACGCCCTGCGCGGCCTTCACACCGAAGGTTTCCGCCAGCTCCGGTGACAGCTCGTTCGGCTCCACGCCGATCCAGCCGCGCCGCACCTGGCCGTCGGTGACGATGCCCTCCAGCACCTGCTTGGCGGTGGACACGGGGATGGCAAAGCCAATACCCATGCTGCCGCCCGAGCGCGAATAGATCGCGGTGTTGATGCCCAGCAGGTTGCCGTTGACGTCGGTCAGCGCGCCGCCCGAGTTGCCGGGGTTGATCGCCGCATCGGTCTGGATGAAGTTCTCGAAGGTGTTGATGCCCAACTGGTTGCGCCCCAGCGCGCTGACGATGCCGCTGGTCACGGTCTGGCCGACGCCAAAAGGGTTGCCAATGGCCAGCACCTTGTCACCCACCAGCAATTGATCCGAGTTGCCCAGCACGATCACCGGCAGCCGGTCGAGCGCAATCTTGAGCACGGCCAGGTCGGTGTCCGGGTCGGTGCCAATGACCTTGGCACTGGCATGTCGGCCGTCGTTGAGCATGACCTCGATCTGGTCAGCGCCTTCGACCACGTGGTTGTTGGTGAGGATGTAGCCGTCGGGGCTCACGATCACGCCGCTGCCCAGGCCGGTCTGCGGGCGGTTGGCCTGGTCGCCAAAGAAGAACTGGAACCAGGGGTCGTTGTTGCGCGGGTTGCGTGGCGTGGTGCTGGTGCTGATGCTCACCACCGCTGGCGACGCCTTCTTGGCGGCCGCCGCCAGGCTGCCGGGCTCCGGCGGTGCCTGCGGCGTGGCCGGGGCTTCCAGCAGCGACACCACGCCGCCACGGAAGGAGGGCCGGCCCAGCCAGTCGGGCTTGAGCACGGCAATGACAAAGTACGCCGCCAGAAGGACGGTGACGGTCTGGGAAAACAGCAGCCAGATACGTTTCATGAAGGGCCCGAGGGCGGAGGCGGAAAGTGCCGGAGGCGGGGCCAGATTCTCGCCGATGGCGCAGGCCAGCGCAGCCGTGGCGGAAAATGGCGGCATGGACACATCCCGCACCGCTGCCGGCGCGGTTGACCGCAGCGCGCTTCTGCGCCGCTTCGACGAACTGCTGGCACCCGAACGTTTCAAGGACTACGGCCCCAATGGCCTGCAGGTGGAGGGGCGAGCGCGCATCGGCCATATCGTGTCGGGCGTGACCGCCAGCCGGGCGCTGATCGAGGCCGCCATCGATGCGGGTGCCGACGCCCTGTTCGTCCACCACGGCCTGTTCTGGCGCGGCCACGACGGCCGCGTCACCGGCTGGCTCAAGCAGCGGCTGGCCTTGCTGCTGGCGCATGACATCAGCTTGTTTGCCTACCATTTGCCGCTGGATGCGCACCCCACGTTGGGCAACAACGCCCAGTTGGGCGCGCGGCTGGGCCTGGTGGCCGACGCCTGGTTTGGCGAGCAGTCGCTGGGCTGTGTCGGCACAGCCGACTTTGCCGACGCCGAAGCGCTGGCGCGCCACGTCGAGCGTGCGGTAGAGCGGCCGGTGGTGCTGGTCGATCCGGGCCGGGGCCCGATCCGCCGCGTGGCCTGGTGCACCGGCGGCGCCCAGGGCTACTTCGAGGCGGCCATCGCGGCCGGTGCCGACGCCTTCATCACCGGCGAGATCTCCGAGCCGCAGGCCCACTATGCGCGCGAGCTGGGCGTGGCCTTCATTGCCTGTGGCCACCATGCCAGCGAGCGTTACGGCGCGCCGGCCGTGGCGGCGCAGGTGGCCCAGGAGTTGGGGCTGCGCCACAGCTTCATCGATATCGACAACCCCGCATGAAGCCGCTTGCGATCACTGCGGGCGACCCGGCCGGCATCGGGCCGGAAACCATCGCCATGCTCTACCGCGACAACTCGCCGGAGTTGCACGGCTGTTTTGTCGTAGGCGACGTGGCCGTGCTGCGCCGGGCCGCCGCCGTTGTTTGCGGCGCCGGCCCGGCGCTGCCGGTGGCGGTGCTGGCGAATGTGGGCGAGGCCTTGCAGGCGCCGCCGCGCTGCATCCCGGTGCTGCCGGTGGTGCAGGCGCGTAGTGCCGTGGCCTTTGGCCAAATCTCGGCCGAGGCCGGACGCCAGGCAGCGGCCAGCGTGCGCTGGGCTGCGCAGGCCGCCTTGCGCGGCGAGATCGCGGCCCTGGCCACGGCGCCGCTGCACAAGGAAGCCCTGCACGCGGCGGGCGAGCCCTTTCCCGGCCACACCGAACTGCTGCAGGCCGAGGCCGCGCTGCACCTGGGCCGCAGCGTGGCCGAGGTGCCGGTGCGCATGATGCTGGCCAACGACGAACTGCGTACCGTGCTGGTCAGCATCCATATGTCGCTGCGCGACGCGATCGAGGCGGTCACAGAGCAGAACGTGCTGCAGACACTGCGCATCGCCCATGCAGCGCTGCTGCGCGTGCTGGGCCGAGCGCCACGCCTGGCGGTAGCCGGTTTGAATCCGCATGCGGGGGAGGGCGGCCTGTTCGGCCGTGAGGAGTTGCTGCACATCGCCCCGGCCATCGCCGCCGCGCAGGCCGAGGGCATCAATGCGCGTGGCCCCTACGCACCAGACACGGTCTTCATGCGGGCCCGCACTGGTGAGTTCGACGCGGTCATTGCCATGTACCACGACCAGGGCTTGATCCCCGTCAAGTACCTGGGTGTGGAGCAGGGCGTGAACGTGACGCTGGGCCTGCCGCTGGTGCGCACCAGCCCGGACCATGGCACCGCCTTCGATATCGCCGGCACCGGCCAGGCCGACCCGTCGAGCTTGCTCGCCGCCATTCGCATGGCGCGCGTGCTGGCGGCCTGATTTTAAGGAAAAGTGGCTTTAGCCCAGGCGTGGCCTGGGCTTCTAGCTATAAAAATCAGAGTGGACGGCGCAGGCTGTCGCGGATCTCGCGCAGCAGCACGGTGTCTTCCGGCGGTGCGGCAGGCGGCGGCACTTCCTTGCGCTGCAGGCGGTTGATCTGCTTGATCATGATGAAGATCACGAAAGCCAGGATGATGAAGTTGACTGCCACGGTAATGAAGTTGCCATAGGCCAGCACGGGCACGCCGGCCTTCTTCAGGTCGGCCAGGGCGCGTGGCACGCCCTCGGGGATCTGGCCCAGCACCACGAACATGCTGGAGAAGTCGAGCTTGCCGAACACCAGCCCCACCACCGGCATGATGACGTCGCTGACCAGCGAGTCGACGATCTTGCCGAAGGCCGCGCCGATGATGACGCCAACCGCGAGGTCGACGACGTTGCCCTTCATGGCGAAACTCTTGAATTCCTGCATCATTCCCATGGTGTCGACCTCCTGCCGCGCGTGGATGAAGGGCGCGAGTATCGCAGCGTCTGAGGGGCTTCACCACCCGGGGATGCACTCCCTTACGAGCCTTGAACGGGCCTGAAACGCTCCGCTACAATCATCGGTTGACCCCAATCAAGCGATGATCATCAAGGATTTCCATGAGTGAATCTCTAGTCGACGGCCCGCGCCGGGTCGACAGCGGCAAGCGGACGTGGCTGATTGCATCGACCTGTGTCGGTGCTGTGGGTGGTGTGGCAACGGCCATACCCTTTGTCAGCACATTCCAGCCCTCCGAGAAGGCCAAGGCCGCCGGAGCTGCAGTGGAAGTCGACATTGCAGGCCTCAAGGCCGGCGAGAAGATCACCGTGGAATGGCGGGGCAAGCCGGTCTGGATCGTCAAGCGCACAGCCGAAGAGCTGGCCGACCTGCCCAAGCACGACGGTGAATTGGCGGATCCCCAGTCTGCACGGCATCCGGAAGAATTCACACCCGAGTACGCCCGCAACGAGCATCGCTCAATCAAGCCGGAAGTCTTGGTGGTCATTGGCATCTGCACCCACTTGGGTTGCTCTCCCACCGATAAGTTCCAGGCCGGTCCGCAGCCCTCGCTGCCGGCCGACTGGCCAGGCGGCTGGCTCTGTCCCTGCCACGGCTCGACCTTCGACCTGGCGGGCCGGGTGTTCAAGAACAAGCCCGCACCGGACAACCTTCCGGTGCCGCCGCACATGTACCTGTCCGACACTCGCCTGCTGATAGGCGAAGACAAGAAGCAGGCCTGAGGAGACGACGGACATGGCTGATTTCCACGAAATATCCCCGAATGCTCCTGTGAGCGCGAAGCTGCTGAACTGGGTCGACAACCGGTTCCCGGCCTCCAAGCTCTACAAGGAGCACATGAGCGAGTACTACGCGCCGAAGAACTTCAACTTCTGGTACGTGTTCGGCTCGCTCGCGCTGCTGGTGCTGGTCATCCAGATCGTCACCGGCATCTTCCTGGTGATGCACTACAAGCCCGACGCGACGCTGGCCTTCGCCTCGGTCGAGTACATCATGCGTGACGTGCCCTGGGGCTGGCTGATCCGCTACATGCACTCCACGGGGGCATCGGCCTTCTTCGTCGTTGTCTACCTGCACATGTTCCGCGGCCTGCTCTACGGTTCTTACCGCAAGCCGCGCGAGCTGGTCTGGATCTTCGGCTGCGCGATCTTCCTGTGCCTGATGGCCGAGGCCTTCATGGGCTACCTGCTGCCCTGGGGCCAGATGTCCTATTGGGGCGCCCAGGTGATCGTGAACCTGTTCTCGGCCATTCCCTTCGTCGGCCCGGATCTGGCGCTGCTGATCCGCGGCGACTATGTGGTGTCGGATGCCACGCTCAACCGCTTCTTCAGCTTCCACGTGATCGCGGTGCCGCTGGTGCTGCTGGGCCTGGTCGTGGCGCACATCATCGCACTGCACGAAGTGGGCTCCAACAACCCGGACGGCGTCGAGATCAAGAAGTACAAGGACGCCAAGGGCATTCCGCTGGACGGCATCCCTTTCCACCCTTACTACACGGTGCATGACATCTTCGGCGTGAGCGTGTTCCTGATGGTGTTCACCGCCGTCATCTTCTTCGCGCCCGAGTTCGGCGGCTACTTCCTGGAGTACAACAACTTCATCCCGGCCGACTCGCTGAAGACGCCCAATCACATCGCTCCGGTCTGGTACTTCACGCCCTTCTATTCGATGCTGCGCGCCATCACCGGCGAGATGATGTATGCGTTGATCGCCTGTGTGCTGGGTGCCGCTGTCTTCACCGCCATCAAGAGCAAGCTGGCGCTCTTCTTCAAGGGCCTGATCGTGCTGGTCGCGCTGGGCGCGGTCGCCATGATGCTGAATATCGACGCCAAGTTCTGGGGCGTGCTGGTCATGGGTGGCGCCGTCATCATCCTGTTCTTCCTGCCCTGGCTGGACCACAGCCCGGTCAAGTCGATCCGCTACCGTCCAAGCTGGCACAAGTACCTGTACGGCATCTTTGTTGTCAACTTCGTGGTGCTGGCCTACCTGGGCGTGCAACCGCCGTCGCCCCTGGGCGAGCGCGTCTCGCAAGTGGGTACGCTGTTCTACTTCGGCTTCTTCCTGCTGATGCCCTGGTGGAGCCGCTTGGGTGAGCCCAAGCCGGTGCCCGACCGTGTCACCTTCGCTGCGCACTGAGCCCGAGCCACGAGAGAACCACGATGAACATCACGGGATACGCAAAAAAAATCCTCCTGGCGCTTGCTGTGGCGGGCGGCTTGGTCGCTGGCGCGCATGCAGAAGGCGGCGGCCTTGCCTGGGACAAGGCGCCCAACAAGACCAATGACCTGCAGGCGCTGCAGAACGGCGCCAAGATCTTCGTCAACTACTGCCTGAGCTGCCACTCTGCGGCTTTCATGCGCTACAACCGCCTGCAGGACATCGGCCTGACCGAGAAACAGATCAAGGACAACCTGCTGTTTGCCACCGACAAGGTGGGCGAAACCATGAAGGCCGCGATCGATCCGAAACAGGCCAAGGAGTGGTTCGGCGACAATCCCCCCGATCTCACCGTGATTGCGCGCTCTCGCGCCGGCCACGGCGGTACCGGTCCTGACTATCTCTACACCTTCTTGCGCACCTTCTACCGCGACGACACGCGCCCCACCGGCTGGAACAACCTGGCATTCCCGAATGTCGGCATGCCCAACCCGCTGTGGGAGCTGCAGGGCGAGCGCCGTCCGGTTTACACCGAGCGCGAGGAACATGGCCACGCCACCCAGGTCTTCACGGGTTGGGAGCAGGTCAAGCCCGGTACGCTGTCGCCGCTGCAGTTCGAGCAGTCGGTTGGTGATCTGGTGAGCTATCTGCAGTGGATGGGAGAGCCGGCGCAGAACACCCGCATGCGGGTGGGCGTCTGGGTGCTGCTGTTCCTGGGGGTCTTCACTTTCATTGCGTGGCGCTTGAACGCCGCCTACTGGAAGGACGTCCGGTAGGCGCCGTATTGCAAGACGTACAGCCGCGCGCGGGTTTCCCCCGCGCGTTGGCATTTTCTGGAGTGGGAGTGCAAGACACCGCCCACTCCTTCGATTTTTAGGAGCCTTCCACCATGATGGTGCTTTACTCGGGAACCACCTGCCCCTTCTCCCACCGCTGCCGCTTCGTGTTGTTCGAGAAAGGCATGGACTTTGAGATCCGCGATGTCGATCTCTACAACAAGCCCGAAGACATCAGCGTGATGAACCCCTACGGCCAGGTGCCCATCCTGGTCGAGCGCGACCTGATCCTGTACGAGTCGAACATCATCAACGAGTACATCGACGAGCGCTTCCCGCATCCGCAACTGATGCCCGGCGACCCGGTCGATCGCGCCCGCGTGCGCCTGTTCTTGCTCAACTTCGAGAAGGAACTGTTCGTGCACGTCAATGTGCTTGAGTCGCGTGCCACCAAGGGCAACGAAAAGGCGCTGGAAAAGGCCCGCTCGCACATCCGTGACCGCCTCACGCAGCTCGCCCCGGTGTTCCTCAAGAACAAGTACATGCTGGGCGACAACTTCTCCATGCTCGACGTCGCCATCGCGCCGCTGCTGTGGCGCCTGGATTACTACGGCATCGACCTCAGCAAGAACGCTGCACCGCTGCTGAAGTATGCCGAGCGCATCTTCTCGCGCCCGGCCTATATCGAGGCGCTGACGCCGTCCGAGAAGGTGATGCGCAAGTAAGAGGGGTCTGTGATGAACGCCCTGGAATCGACTTCGACCCGGCCCTACCTCATCCGCGCACTCTATGAGTGGTGCACAGACAACGGCTTTACGCCCTATGTCGCCGTGCGCGTGGACGAGGCGGTCCAGGTCCCGCGCGAGTACGTGAAGAACGGCGAGATCGTGCTCAACATCAGCTACGACGCCACCAGCGGACTGCAGCTGGGCAATGATTTCATCGAGTTCAAGGCCCGCTTTGCCGGCACCTCGCGCGAGATCATGGTGCCGGTGAGCCGCGTCATGGCGGTCTACGCGCGGGAAAACGGCCAGGGCATGGCATTCCCGATGACGGCCGATCCCGAGCCGATGGAGGGTGTGCCGCTGGAGCCGTCGACCATGGCCGCCGCCGATGAGGCCGCTCCGGCCGCCGGCGGTGACCAGCGTGTGGTGCAACTGGTGGCGGTGGATGAGTCGGAGCCGGCGCCCGCCGAAGGCGATGGCCCGCAGGACGAGCCGCCCCGCCCGCCGCCGACCAGCGGCCCGCGCCCTTCGCTCAAACGAGTGAAGTAGCCGCAGCTAGAATCCTGTCTTCGCCGATTTAGCTCAGTTGGTAGAGCAACCGCCTTGTAAGCGGTAGGTCATCAGTTCGATTCCGATAATCGGCACCAAACAAAAGCCCGGATGCATGGATATGCAGCCGGGCTTTTTCTTTATCAGCTGCGCCGGCCCTGCACCTTGAGCCGGATCGTCTGCACGGCCCAGCCCTTGCTGCGCAGATGCGCCATCAGGGCCGGCAGCAGTTGCCGCAGCTTGGCGGCGGCCGCATTGCTGTCCACCAGCAGGCACCAGCTGTCGCCGTCGATGGGGCCGGGCTTTACCGTTGCGCGCAGGCCCGACGGGATCAGGGCCTCGATCTGGCGCAGGCGCTCGCCCGAGTCGCGCGCCAGCGCGGTCAGGCGCGCCAGGGTAGGGGCCTCGCGGGCGGCTTGCAGCAGTGGAATGGCTTGGTGGCGTCGGTGCATGGGGTCGGATGGGGGCGAATGCGCCTGCAGAGAAGCCGCTGGGTCGAGGCGCGATTATCCGGGACGCGCCTTGCCTGATTCAGCAACGCTAAAATCTCCGGTTTGGTCGACGCGGCAGCGTCGCTGCACACCTGGGTGTGCAGCGCGCTTCCGGATTTCACTTCACAACTCCTGAGGATGGATCGTCCCGCGCGTGCAAGACGTGGCGGTGGGGCGGTCCCGCATGCATGGCCACCAACTTTCTCACCAAACTCTTCGGCAGCCGTAACGATCGTCTGCTCAAGCAGTACCGGGTCGTCGTGGCCCGCATCAATGCGTTGGAGCCCGAGCTGGAGAAGCTCGACGATGCCCAGCTCCGTGCGAAGACCGACGAGTTCCGGCAACGGGTGGCAGGCGGCGAAGCGCTCGACAAACTGCTGCCGGAAGCCTTTGCCGTGGTGCGCGAAGGCTCCAAGCGGGTGATGAAGATGCGGCATTTCGACGTGCAGCTGCTGGGCGGCATGGCGCTGCACAACGGCAAGGTCGCGGAAATGCGCACCGGCGAAGGCAAGACGCTGACCGCCACGCTGCCGGTCTACCTCAATGCGCTGACCGGCAAGGGCGTGCATGTGGTGACGGTCAACGACTACCTCGCGCAGCGCGACGCCGAGTGGATGGCGCGGCTCTACAACTTCCTGGGCCTGACGGTGGGCATCAACCTGCCCAACCTGCCGCGCGAAGACAAGCAGGCCGCCTACGGTTCCGACATCACCTACGGCACCAACAACGAATACGGCTTCGACTACCTGCGCGACAACATGGTCTACGAGGTGGGCGACCGCGTGCAGCGCGGGCTCAACTACGCCATCGTCGACGAGGTGGACTCGATCCTGATCGACGAAGCCCGTACGCCGCTGATCATCAGCGGCCAGGCCGAGGACCACACCGCCACCTACATCGCCATGAACAGCGTGGTGCCACTGCTGGTGCGCCAGGAGGGCGAGGCCGACCCGCGCACCGGCGAGGGCGTGACCAAGCCCGGCGACTTCACCATCGACGAGAAGAGCCGCCAGGTGTTCCTGACCGAGCAGGGTCACGAGAGCGCCGAGCGCATCCTGGCATCGCAAGGCCTGCTGCCCGAAGGCGCGTCGCTGTACGACCCGTCCAACATCTCGCTGATGCACCACCTGTACGCGGCGCTGCGCGCGGCGCATCTGTACCACCGCGACCAGCACTACGTGGTGCAGAACGGCGAGATCGTCATCGTCGACGAGTTCACCGGCCGCCTCATGGCAGGCCGTCGCTGGAGCGAAGGCCTGCACCAGGCCGTGGAAGCCAAGGAAGGCGTGGACATCCAGGCCGAGAACCAGACGCTGGCCTCCATCACCTTCCAGAACTACTTCCGCCTGTACGGCAAGCTGTCGGGCATGACCGGCACGGCCGATACCGAGGCCTACGAGTTCCAGGAAATCTACGGCCTGGAAACCATCGTCGTGCCGCCGAATCGGATCAGCAAGCGCACCGACCAGCTCGACCGCGTCTACAAGACCACCAAGGAAAAGTACGAGGCGGCGATTCAGGACATCCGCGAATGCTACGAGCGCGGCCAGCCGGTGCTGGTGGGCACCACGTCCATCGAGAACTCCGAAATCATCGCCCAACTGCTGGAGCGCGAGAAGCTGCCGCACCAGGTGCTCAATGCCAAGCAGCACGCACGCGAGGCCGACATCGTCGCCCAGGCCGGCCGGCCCAAGATGATCACCATTGCCACCAACATGGCGGGCCGCGGCACCGACATCGTGCTGGGCGGCAGCCTGGAGAAGATGCTGCACGCCATCGAGGCGGACGAGTCCCTGGACGAGGCCGCCAAGCAGCAGCGCGTCGCCGAGGCCCGTGCGCAGTGGGAGAAGGACCATGCCTTCGTCACCGCCCAGGGCGGCCTGCGCATCATCGCCACCGAGCGCCACGAGTCGCGCCGCATCGACAACCAGTTGCGCGGCCGCTCCGGCCGCCAGGGCGATCCGGGCTCCTCGCGCTTCTTCCTGAGCCTGGATGATTCGCTGATGCGCATCTTCGCGGGCGACCGGGTCAAGGCCATCATGGATCGCCTGAAGATGCCCGAGGGCGAAGCCATCGAGGCCGGCATCGTCACCCGCAGCATCGAGAGCGCGCAGCGCAAGGTCGAGGCGCGCAACTTCGACGTGCGCAAGCAGTTGCTGGAGTACGACGACGTCTCCAACGACCAGCGCAAGGTGATCTACCAGCAGCGCAATGAAATCCTCGACGCGCAAGATCTCTCGCCGCAGATCAATGGCCTGCGCCAGAGCACCTTCACCGACCTGGTGCGCCAGTACGTGCCGGCCGAGTCGGTGGAAGAGCAGTGGGACCTGCCGGCGCTGGAGAAGACGCTGGACGAGGACTGGCGTCTGTCCTTGCCGCTGACGGCCGAGGTCGAGGCCTCCAGCGCGATCACCGACGAAGACATTCTGGAAAAGGTGCTGGCAGCCGCCAACTCCAGCTTCGAAGCCAAGGTTGCCATCGTTGGCGGCGAGCAGTTCACGCAGTTCGAGCGTGTGGTGCTGCTGCAAAGCATCGACTCGCACTGGCGTGAGCACCTGGCCGCGCTCGACTACCTGCGCCAGGGCATTCACCTGCGCGGCTATGCGCAGAAGCAGCCCAAGCAGGAATACAAGCGCGAGGCCTTCGAGCTGTTCAGCCAGTTGCTGGATGCGGTCAAGGCCGAGGTCACCAAGTCGCTGATGACGGTGCAGATCCAGTCGCGCGAACAGGTCGGCGAGGCGGCCGAGGCCATGGAAAGCCGGGCCGAGGCGATCTCCAATGTGTCCTACCAAGCGCCGACCGAAACCGGTGAGGTCGAGGTCGTACCCGCCTCCAACGGCCGCTTGCCGCTGGCTGCTGCCGCTGCCCTGGCTACGGGCGAAGTCCCGCGCGTGGGCCGCAACGATCCTTGCCCTTGTGGCAGCGGAAAAAAATTCAAGAGCTGCCACGGCCAGTTGTCGTGAAACACCCCCAGGCTTCGCGCACTGCGTGTCGCTTCGCCAACCCCCTGGCAGAGCCTGTCCTGAGCTTGTCGAAGGAGGGCACCGCCAGCGGCCCGGCAAAGCCGGTTCCGCGGCGGTTCGCGCAGGGCCTGCTCCGCGGCCTTTGGCACCTTCGTACCGCACGCGGACATTGATCCGAAGCCGATCGACCCCGTAGAGAAAACGCAAACACCATGCCCGTGAATCTTTCCGCGCCGGACGCCGGCGCCCTGCATGCCATTGACGGTGTGCGTATCGGCGTCGCAGAGGCCGGCATCCGCAAGGCCAATCGCAAGGACCTGACCGTCTTCCTGCTGGACGAAGGTGCCAGCGTGGCCGGCGTGTTCACGCAGAACCGCTTTTGTGCGGCGCCGGTGCAGATCTGCCGTGAGCACCTGCAAGGCAGCAGCGCCATTCGCGCCATGGTGATCAATACCGGCAATGCCAATGCCGGCACCGGTGAAGACGGCCTGGCGCGTGCCCAGGCCACCTGCACGGCGGCGGCCCAGTTGCTGGGCATTGCGCCCGAGCAGGTGCTGCCCTTCTCGACCGGCGTCATCATGGAGCCGCTGCCCGTCGACCGCATCGCCGCCGGCCTGCCCGCCGCGATTGCCGACGCGCAAGCAGCGCACTGGGCCCGTGCGGCCGAGGGCATCATGACCACCGACACCCTGCCCAAGGCCTTCAGCGCCCAGGCCACGGTGGGTGGCGCTACCGTCAAGATCACCGGCATCAGCAAGGGCGCGGGCATGATCCGCCCCAACATGGCCACCATGCTGGGCTTTTTGGCGACCGATGCCAAGGTGGCGCCGGCGGTGCTGCAGCAGTTGGCGAAGCTGCTGGCCGATGGCTCCTTCAACCGCGTGACGATTGACGGTGACACCTCTACCAACGACTCCTTCATCGTCGTGGCGACCAACAAGGCCGGCCACGCCAGCATCGAGTCGCTGGCCAGCGCCGAAGGGCAGGCACTGCAGGCAGCGATGCTGGGCGTGGCGCAGCAATTGGCGCAGGCCATCGTGCGCGACGGCGAGGGCGCGACCAAGTTCATCACCGTGCGCGTCGAAGGTGGCAAGACCGGCGACGAGTGTCGCCAGGTGGCCTATGCCATCGCCCATTCGCCGCTGGTGAAGACCGCCTTCTACGCCAGCGACCCGAACCTGGGCCGCATCCTGGCGGCAGTCGGCTATGCCGGCATTGCCGACCTGGACCAGACCGGCATCGAGCTGCACCTGGACGACGTGCACGTGGCCACGCGTGGTGGCCGCAACCCGGCGTATCGCGAGGAAGACGGCCAGCGCGTCATGAAGCAAAGCGAAATCACGGTGCGCGTCGGCCTGGGCCGCGGCGATGCCGCCGACACGGTCTGGACCTGCGATTTCAGCCATGACTATGTGAGTATCAACGCCGATTATCGGTCCTAGCGCTCCCCCAGGCTTCGCACTTCGTGTCTTCGCCAACCCCCTCGCCGGGGGCAACACCTACGGCCTGGCAAAGCCAGTTCCGTGGTGTTCTTGGCATGAAGGCAAGACGCCCCGTGAATGCTTTTGCGTTGTGATGGAGAACCGAGCTTGAACGAAAAATTCGAACACCTGATGGCGCATGCCGAGCAGTTGCTGACGCGGCTGGAGGCGGTGCTGCCGCAGCCTTTGTCCGAGCCGGACTGGACTGGGGCTATTGCCTGGCGCTACCGCAAGCGCGGCAATGGTGTGGGGCGGCTGGAGCCGGTGCGCCATGTGGCGGCGCTGGGGCTGGATGAGTTGCGTGAGATCGATGCGCAGAAGGAAAAGATAGCGCGCAACACGCGCCAGTTCGTCGAAGGCCGCCCGGCCAACAACGTGCTGCTGACGGGCGCGCGCGGCACCGGCAAGTCCTCGCTGATCAAGGCCTGCCTCAACGCCTTTGCGCCGCAGGGCCTGCGCCTGATCGAGGTCGACAAGGCGGACCTGACCGATCTGCCCGACATCGTGGACATCGTCTCTGCGCGGCCCGAGAAGTTCGTCGTCTTCTGCGACGACCTGAGCTTCGAGGACGGCGAGCCGGGCTACAAGGCCATGAAGTCCATCCTGGATGGCTCCATTGCCGCGGCCACACCCAATGTGCTGATCTACGCCACCAGCAACCGCCGTCATCTGCTGCCCGAGCACATGAAGGACAACCTCACGTACACCACCTCCGCCGAGGGCGAGATCCATCCGGGCGAGGTGGTGGAAGAGAAGATTTCGCTGTCCGAGCGCTTTGGCCTGTGGGTCAGTTTCTACCCGTTCACCCAGGACGAATACCTGACCATCACCGGTCAGTGGCTGCGTCACTTTGCCGTGTCCGAAGCCGCGATCGCGGCGGCCCGCTCGGAGGCATTGGTGTGGGCGCTGGAGCGCGGCTCGCGCAGCGGCCGCGTCGCCTACCAGTTCGCACGTGACTATGCGGGGCGTATGGAATGAAACACCCCCAGGCTACGCGCTTCGCGTCTTCGCCTCCCCCCTGCGAGGGGGCGCATCCTGCGGCCTGGCAAAGCCAGTTCCGCGGATGTTCTGGCATGGCCTGTTCCGCGACCTTTGGCATCCGTGCCATGGATAACTGAGATGGGCACCACTACACGCACCCACACTGAAGTTGCGGTGGGCATCCTGCTGCGCCCGGACGGCGCCATGCTGATCAGCAGCCGGCCCGCGGGCAAGCCCTATGCGGGCTACTGGGAGTTCCCCGGCGGCAAGCTCGAAGCCGGCGAGACGGTGGAGCAGGCGCTGCGCCGCGAGCTGATCGAAGAGCTGGGCGTCACCATCGGGCCGGCCGAGGTCTGGAAGGTGACCGAGCACGACTACCCTCATGCGCTGGTGCGCCTGCACTGGTGCCGCGTCCATAGCTGGGAGGGCGAGTTCGAGATGCGCGAAGGCCAGCAGATGTCCTGGGAGCAGCTGCCCTTGAAGGTGGCGCCGGTACTGCCAGGCGCCTATCCGGTGCTGGCCTGGATGGCGCAAGAGCGCGGCTTCAGCGGGCCTACGCACACGCTGCCTTGAATGGCTTGTGGGGTTGTTTGCTATTAAAATAATAGCTAATAGCCCAGGCGGGGTAAGGGCTAGAGCCCTATTTCCCTCATAAAGTGCCTATTGCAGTCGCGGATCGCCGTAGTGCTCGTCTTCGGGCGGCGTCTCGCTCGGCATGCGGAATTCCTCGCTGGCCCAGGCGCCAAAGTCCACACCCTTGCAACGCGCGCTGCAAAAAGGGCGGAATGGGTTGCGTGGTGAATAGACGCTATCGCCGCGGCATTGCGGGCAGGCGACCACGCGCTCGCCGGATTGCGGACGTGCGTATACCGTTGGGTCGTGACTCATCATGAACAAAGGGTGAGCTCAAAGCCCGCGTCATCATTCGAGGCGCGCAGCCGGCCGTCGGCTTCGTGGCGCATCAGGCGTACCGACACCATCAGCCGGTTGCCGCTGATCTCGGGCACCACGCCAGTTGCCGGGTCGATGCGCAGGCGCAGCAACTGGAAGCTGCGGCCCTGCGGCAGGGTCTGCTGGAACTGGCCGTGCTGGGTCATTACCTTTTGCGGCAGGCCTGAATCGCGCAGCAGCTGGAGCAGCAGGTAGACCGACTCTGCCAGCGGCGCCAGGGTGGAGACCCAGCCGCTGATCTCGGCGCTGCGCTCGGCGGCGCTGCGGTGCTGCCAGGCGTAGTAGGCCGGCAAGTCAAAGCCGCAGGTGCCGCCCGGGATGCCGATGCGGCTGCGGATGCTCATCAAGAAATCGTTCTCGGTGAGCGCCATTCCGGCCTTGCCGGTTTGGTGGTTGAGCGCCTCGAAGCAATGGTCTATCTGCGCGATCACGCCATCGAGCACGCCTTCGGCGATCGAGGGATTGCCGCGGTAGGCATCGAGCTGGTGCTTTTGCTTTTCCAGATCCTTCAGCACATCGGACTTGAGGTCCGCGCGGGCCGCGACATCCATGATTTCGAACACAGAGGCGAGCGCGTAGTGGTGGTCCAGCGGGTGCTCGCGCGGGACCAGTTCGCCAAGGCGGCGGAACAGCTGCTCAAGTCGCAGGTAGGTCCGGATACGTTCGTTGAAGGGATATTCGTAAAGAATCACGCTGGCCATCATAGTCCCAAGTTTGCGGCCATCAGGCCCAGCGTTACAGCCAGTTCGGCCAGGGTGCAGTCGTCGTTGTAGACCACGATGTCGGCTGCACGCAGGCGCTCTGGCCGGCTGGCCTGCGCGGCGATCACCTGGCGCACGGCCTCCTCGGTCATGCCGCTGCGCGCCATGACGCGTGCTATCTGGGTTTCCGGGCGGCAATCCACCACCAGCACCCGGTCGACTTGGCCCGCCCAGCGGCGGGACTCCACCAGCAGCGGCACGTCGTGCACCACCCAGCGCGCGCCTGCGCGGGCGGCCTCGGCCGTCAGGTTTTCAGTTGCCTGTCTTACCAGCGGATGCACGATGGCCTCCAGCCGCTGCCGCGCGCTGGCGTCGGAGAAAGCCAGGGCGCGCATGCGGGTGCGGTCCAGTGCGCCGTCCGCTTGTATGAAGTCCGCCCCGAAGGCCTGGGCGATCTGCGGCATGGCAGCGCCACCAGGCGCGGTCGTGGCGCGGGACAGGGCATCGGCATCGATGACCACCGCCCCATGCCCGGCCAGCAGCCCGGCCACCGTGCTCTTGCCGCTGCCGATACCGCCGGTCAGGCCGAGCTTGCGCATATGCCGGTGCCGGGCGTCAGAGACCGATGAGGCGCAGCGCCCATTCCGGCCCGAAGGCCATGCCGCTCAGGCCTGCTGCGGCCAGGAAGGGGCCGAAGGGCACGTAGCCGCCTTCGCGCAGGCTGCTGCGCAGCTTCATGGCAATGCCGATCACGGCTCCGACGATGGAGGCGACCAGAATCAGCGGCACCAGCGCCTGCCAGCCGAACCAGGCGCCCAGCGCCGCAAACAGCTTGAAGTCGCCATAGCCCATGCCTTCCTTGCCGGTCAGCAGCTTGAAGGCCCAGTAGATGAGCCACAGCGAGAGGTAGCCGGCAACCGCGCCCCACACGGCGCTGGCTAGGGGCACGCTGGTCCAGCCCAGTACGGCGGCGATCAGACCGACCCAGAGCAGGGGCAGCGTGATGTCGTCAGGCAGCAGGGTGGTGTCCCAATCGATCAGCGCCAGCGTCAGCAGGGCCGCTGAGAAGGCGCACCAGGCGCCGCCCACGGGCGTCACGCCCCAGCGCCAGACGCAGAAGGCGAACAGCGCGCCAGTGGCCAGCTCGACCAGCGGGTAGCGCACGCTGATCGGCGTCTTGCAGGCCGAGCAGCGGCCGCGCAGCGCCAGCCAGCTCAGCACCGGCAGGTTTTCGTACCAGCGGATGCCATGGCCGCAGGACGGGCAGCGCGAGCGCGGCACGATGAGGTTGAAGGCTTCCTCGGCCGGCGCGGCCGGCGCCGCGGCTGCATCGTCGCCGGCGGCAATGGCCGCGCATTCCTCTGCCCACTGGCGCTCCATCATGCGCGGCAGGCGGTGGATGACCACGTTCAAAAAGCTGCCGATCAACAGGCCCAGCAGGCCGGCCAGCGCGGCGTCGATCTCTGGTGACACACCCATCAGACGACCTGGCCGAGCTTGAAGATGGGCAGGTACATCGACACCACGATGCCCCCGATCAGCGTGCCCAGGAACACGATGATGATCGGCTCCATCAGGCTGGAGAGTCCCTTGACCATCTCATCTACCTCTTCTTCATAAAAATCCGCAGCCTTGCCCAGCATGTGGTCGATGGAGCCAGATTCCTCGCCGATGGCGCACATCTGGATCACCATGGACGGGAAGATATTGGCATTGCCCATGGCCGCCGTGAGGCTGGTGCCGGTGGAGACTTCCTGCTGGATGCGCTCTGTTGCGATCGCGTAGACCGAGTTGCCCGAAGCGCCGCCCACCGAATCCAGCGCCTCGACCAGCGGCACGCCGGCGGCGAACATGGTGGAGAGCGTGCGGGTCCAGCGCGCGACGCAGGATTTTTCAATCAGCTTCCCGAAGACCGGCACCTTCAGCAGCAGCCGATCCATGGTGCGCTGCATTTTCTCGTTGCGCTTCCAGGCCTGGAAGAAGAAGTAGATACCGCCAAACAGGCCGCCAAAGATCAGCCACCAGTAAGAGACGAAGAACTCGCTGAGCGCGATCACGAACAGCGTGGGCGCCGGCAGGTCGGCGCCGAATGAGGTGAACACTTCCTTGAAGGCCGGGATCACGAAGATCATGATCACCGCGACCACCACGAAGGCCACGATCAGCACCGAGGTCGGGTACATCAGCGCCGACTTGATCTTGGATTTGATCGCCTCGGTCTTCTCCATGTAGGTGGCCAGCCGGTCCAGCAGCGCCTCCAGGATACCGGCGGCTTCGCCGGCCTCCACCAGGTTGCAGTAGAGGCTGTCGAAGTACATCGGGTGCTTGCGGAAGGCCGACGACAGCGAGCTGCCGGTTTCCACGTCGGCGCGTATCTCGTTGAGCAGCTTGGTCACGCTGGCATTGGTGTTGCCACGGCCGACGATGTCAAAGGACTGCAGCAGCGGCACGCCGGCCTTCATCATGGTGGCGAGCTGCCGGGTGAAGATGGCGATGTCCTTGGGCTTGATCCGCTTGCCCGAGCGCAGGCGCCGCTTCTTGATCTTGGTCGGCAGCACGCCCTGGCGCCGCAGCGTGGCCTGCACCTGGTTCTCGCCGCCCGCGCGGATTTCCCCGCGCACGATCTTGCCCTGGCGGTCCTTGCCCTCCCATTCGAAGACGAATTCCTTGAGATCCCTCGACGCAGCTGTCGCCATATCGCCCCCGGTTGGTACCGTTTTGTGTGGTTTTTACTCGTTGCTCACGGCAAGCACTTCCTCAAGCGAGGTCAGTCCCTGCTGCACCTTGTGCAGGCCCGATTCGCGCAACGAGCGCACGCCCTCGGCACGGGCCTGTGCGGCGATTTCCGGTGCGCTGCCGTCGCGCAGGATGATGGCCTGGATGGCGTCCGAGATGGGCATCACCTGGTAGATGCCGACGCGGCCCTTGTAGCCGTTGTTGCAGGCCGAGCAGCCCACCGGCCGGTAGGGCTTCCAGCTGCCGTCGAGCTGCTCTTCCTTGAAGCCGGCCTCCAGCAGCGCGGCGCGCGGAATGTCGGCCGGTTGCTTGCACTGCGGGCACAGCCGGCGAGCCAGCCGCTGCGCGGTGATCAGGATCACGCTGGAGGCAATGTTGAAGGGCGCAATGCCCATATTGCGCATGCGTGTGAGCGTGGTCGGGGCGTCGTTGGTGTGCAGCGTGGACAGCACCAGGTGGCCCGTTTGCGCGGCCTTGATCGAGATGTCGGCGGTTTCCAGGTCGCGGATTTCGCCGACCATGATGATGTCCGGGTCCTGCCGCAGAAAGGATTTGAGCGCCACGGCAAAGGTCAGCCCGGCCTTCTCGTTGACGTTGACCTGGTTGACGCCCGGCAGGTTGATTTCCGAGGGGTCTTCTGCGGTGGCGATGTTCACGCCCGGCTGGTTCAGCAGGTTCAGGCAGGTGTAGAGCGACACCGTCTTGCCCGAGCCCGTCGGCCCGGTCACCAGCACCATGCCGTAGGGGCGGCTGATGGCGTGCATCAGCCGTGCTTTTTCTTCAGGCTCGTAGCCCAGCGCATCGATGCCGAGCTTGGCGCTGCTCGGGTCCAGGATACGGATCACGATCTTCTCGCCAAACAGCGTGGGCAGGGTGCTGACGCGGAAGTCGATCACCCGGTCGGGCCCGACCTTGAGCTTCATGCGGCCGTCCTGCGGCACGCGTTTCTCGGAGATGTCCAGCCGCGAGATCACCTTGATGCGCGACGCCAGCTTGTCTTTGATGGCGATCGGCGGCGAGGCGTGCTCGCGCAGCTCGCCGTCGATGCGAAGACGCACCCGGTAGCTGTGCTCGTAGGGCTCGAAGTGCAGATCGGATGCGCGCATGTGGAAGGCTTCCAGCAGCATCTTCTGCAAAAACTTGACGATGGGTGCGTCTTCCACCTCGGAGGCGAGGGTGTCGACCGGCGTGTCTTCCTGCACCTCGGCGTCGAACTGGAAGTCCGTGCTGCCCATGGCGTCGAACTTGTCGGCCTCGCTTGGCGCCTGCGCCTCGACCAGCTTGGAGAGCTTGTCGTATTCGGCGATCACCCAGTCCACGCCCATCTGGGTCGAGAACTTGATCTTTTCTGCGGCTTCCTGGTCGGTCGGGTCGGCTGTGGCAACAATCAGACGGTTGCTGCGCTTGCTCAGCACCACCACGCGGTAGGACTGGCAGATTTTGGTGTCCAGCAGCTCGCGCGGCAGGCGCAGCGGGTCGATGGCCGACAGGTCCAGCAGCGGCGCGCCGAAGGCGGCGGACATGGCGTGCGCCAGCTCGGAGGGCGATACCGCGCCCGAACCCGTGAGCTCTGCGATGAAGCTGGTGCGTGTCGTCTGGGAGCGGCGGTAGAGCTCTTCCGCGCGCTTTTGCTCCAGCATGCCGGCTGCGACCAGGGTCTTGCCGAGACCCGGCAGGGCTATGGGGGCGGAGTCTTTGGAGGGTACGTCGACGGCAGCCATCAGGTCCGGCGGGGCAATGGTAAAAAAATGCATCCTACCATCGCATGTCCTCTGGACAATGGCGGCCCAGCATGCCTTTACGTGCCAGTATTTGCTCGCTTCGCGCGGGCAGGGGGCTGCGGAGCAGGGCGGGCAGCCGTGTTGCGTATATGCATAGTTGAAACGCGTCTTTCCCCGGGACAGGGGGCTTTCTAGACTCGGCGGCTTCGCCCGGCAGCTAGCTGCCATCCCACTTTGCCGCCTTGCCGGCCGGCCCTGTCCCGTGTCTTTGACTTCCGCCCTTCTTTCCTCCGATCCTTTCACCGAAGACTTCGGCGGCCTGACGGAGGTGGTCTTGTCGACCGCCGCCGCCCTCGCCGCCACCGCCGTGGAACGCGACCGCGCCGGCGGCACCGCATTGGCGGAGCGCAAACTGCTGCGCGACAGCGGGCTGCTCACGCTGGCGATCCCGCCGGCCCTGGGTGGGCAAGGCGCCAGTTGGCCGCTGATCTTCCGCATCCTGCGCCGCCTGGCCGAGGCTGATAGTTCGCTTGCGCACCTGTTCGGCTTTCAGCACCTGCAGGTGGCCAGCGTGCTGCTGTTTGCGTCGCCTGAACAACAGGCGCGCCTGTTGGGTGCCACGGTGCGCGAGCGCTGGTTCTGGGGCAATGCGGTCAATGCGCGGGACACGCGCCTGGTGGCCACGCGCACGCCCGATGGCCTGGTGCTCAACGGCACCAAGGGCTTTTGCTCGGGCGCGAGCGACTCCGACGTGCTCAATATCTCCGTATCGCTGGGCCCTGAGCCGACCGACCGCCTGTTCGCCGTGATCCCGACCTCGCGCGCTGGTGTGCACGTGCACGGCGACTGGGACAACATGGGCCAGCGCCAGACCGACAGCGGCAACGTCTCCTTCGACAAGGTCCAGATCGCCGCTGATGAGGTGCTGGGGCCGCCGGGCGTGGCATCGAGCCCGCATGCGACCCTGCGCAACCTGATCGGCCAGGTGGTGCTGACCGAGATCTACCTGGGCAATGCAGTCGGCGCCCTGCGCGCGGCGGTGGACTTCACGCGCGAGCAGACCCAGCCCTGGCCCATGGCTGGCGTGGAGCGGGCGCAGGACGACCGCATGCTGCAATTGCGTGCGGGCGAGCTGTGGGCCAGCCTGCAGGCTGCCATTGCGCTGTCGGACCAGACCCATGCCGCCTTCCAGCAGGCCTGGGATTTGGGCGCGGCGTTGACGGCCGAGCAGCGGGCCACGCTGGCCATCCGCATCGCATCGGCGCGTACCCAGGCGGCACGGGTCTCGTTGCACCTGACGGCGCAGATCTTTGAGCTGGTCGGCGCGCGCGCCACGGCCTCGCGCCATGGCCTGGACCGCTTCTGGCGCAATGTGCGCGTGCACACGCTGCATGACCCGCTGGACTACCGGCACCAGGGCATTGGTGCCTGGTTGCTGGCGGGTGAGGTGCCAAACCCTTACGGTTACGGCTGACACGGCTTCGCAATCAAGGCGATAACGGCGTTGCTTCGCCTTGCCGTGCTGAAGCACTGTCTGCGGCTTCGCGCCTTGTTCTCACCATGATTGCAAACCCGTATGGGCCCACTGCGTCCGGGGCGGGTACTCGAAAAGCGCATAAGCAGTGCGCTATTTGTTCGTTCCGTTTGCGCAGGCTGCTTTCCATACTGGGCAGCTTTAACGGCCTCGTGCCCCGCACCGTGCGGGCCAAGGCCCATGCCGCCATGACCCAGACCAGTTCCGCATCCGTGCACGCGCCGCCGCTCATCCGGCTGGAGGGCGTGCAGAAATCCTTTGCCCTGCCCAATGGCGAGGTGTTCGACGCCGTGCGCTCGCTGTCGCTGGAGATCGGCGAGGGCGATGTGTTTGGCCTGATCGGCAAGAGCGGCGCGGGCAAGTCCACGCTGCTGCGCCTGATCAACCTGCTGGAGCGGCCCGATGCGGGCAAGGTCTTTGTCGGCGGGCGCGACCTCACCACGCTGTCGCGCCGCGAGCTGCGCGACACGCGCCAGAACATCGGCATGATCTTCCAGCAGTTCAACCTGATCCAGAACGCCACGGTGTTTGGCAACGTGGCCTTCCCCTTGAAGATCCACGGCCGCCACTCGCGTGCCGAGATCGATGCGCGCGTGCGCGAATGCTTGCAACTGGTAGGCCTGGACGAGAAGGTGGACAGCTACCCGGCGCAACTGTCTGGCGGGCAGAAGCAGCGCGTGGCCATTGCCCGTGCGCTGGCGCCGCGGCCGCAGGTGCTGCTGTGCGACGAGCCCACGTCGGCGCTGGATAGCGAAACCACGCGCTCGCTGCTGGAGACGCTGCGCGACATCAACCAGAAGATCGGCGTCACGATCGTCATCGTTACGCACGAACTGTCGGTGGTCGAGGTGCTGTGCCGCCGCGTGGCGGTGCTGGAGCAGGGGCACTTGATCGAACAGTTCGACGTTGACGAACCCGGGCCTGAGCGCAAGACCGCGCTGGGCCGCGAGATTGACGCGCTGGTGCGCCGCCGCGAGCGCGATGCCCGCGAAGCTTCGGCGCAATCCGCGTCGAACCAAGCACACGCACGTGAGGTGGCCTATGCCTGAGAACATTGCGGCCATCCTGCCGGAGCTGTGGCTGGCCACCGGCCAGACCTTCATGATGCTGGCCATAGGCCTGTCGGCCGCCGTGCTGATCGGCGGCCCGCTGGGCGTGCTGCTGTTCCTGCTGGGGCCCGGCCAGTCGCTGGACAACAAGCCGGTGTTCCACGTGCTGAACTGGGTGGTGAACACCGTGCGTTCCTTCCCGTTCATCATCTTGCTGGTGGCCCTGGTGCCCTTCACGCGGGTCATTGCGGGGACCTCGATCGGGCCGCTGGCGGCGGCGGTGCCGCTGTCGTTTGCGGCCATCCCGTACTTCGCGCGGCTGGTGGACCAGTGCCTGCGCGAAGTGCCGCGCGGCGTGATCGAGGCGGCCCACGCCATGGGCGCCACCGAGCTGCAGATCGTCTGGCGCGTGCTGGTGGTCGAGTCGCGCTCTGGCCTGGTGCTGGCGCTGACGGTGCTGGCGGTGAGCTTTCTCTCGTACTCGGCCGTGGCCGGCGTGGTGGGCGGCGGCGGCATCGGCGACCTGGCCATCCGCTATGGCTACTACCGCTTCCAGACCGATGTGATGGTGCTGACCGTGGCGCTGCTTGTCGTGCTGGTGCAGATCCTTCAGTTTGTCGGCAACGCCGCTGCGCGCCGCCTGGACAAGCGCTGAGCTTTATTCCCTGTAACCACCGTAATTGCCATGAAAAACGCTTTGCTTCGCCGCTCCGCCATTGCACTGTCCGTCGCCCTGCTGGCGCTGGGCAGCCTGCCGCTGCAGGCCCAGTCTGTCGACAAGAAGGACCTGGTGATCGGCGGCACCGCCGGCTCCAACATCGACCAGCTCAAGTTCGGCATCGTGCCCATCCTGGAGAAGAAGGGCTACAAGGTGAAGCTGGTTGAATTCAACGACTATGTGCAGCCCAATCTGGCGCTGGCCCAGGGCTCGCTGGATGCCAACTTCTTCCAGCACTTGGTCTACCTGAAGAAGTTCTCGGCAGACCAGAAGCTCGACATTGTCGAGCTGGTGCAGGGGCCGATTGCGCCGCTGGGCGTGTACTCGACCAAGCGCAAGACGCTGGCCGAGGCCAAGGAGGGCGACCGCGTCACCCTGCCCAATGACCCGAGCAACCTGGCGCGTGCGCTGGTGCTGCTGGAGCAGAACCAGTTGCTGACGCTCAAGACCGGCATCGACCCGATCCGCGCATCAGAAAAGGACATTGCCGAGAACCCGCGCAAGCTCAAGTTCATCCCGCTCGAAGCCGCGCAACTGCCGCGCTCACTGGGCGATACCGAGTACGCCATCATCAATGGCAACTTCGCGATCTCATCCGGCCTGAAGCTGACCGAGGCCGTGTCCCTGGAGAAGACGCCCGACCACTACCTGAACGTGGTGGCCGTCAAGCGTGCGGACAAGGATGCGCCGTGGGCCCGGGATTTGGTCGAGGCCTATCGCTCGAAGGAATTCAAGGCCGTGGTTGATACCCGCTTCCAGGGCTATGCCAAGCCGACCTTCCTGCAGTAGGCGGCAGCAATTTTTAGTAAAAAGTGGCTGTAGCCCAGGCTGGACCTGGGCTTATAGCTATCTTTTTTGAAATTCCATGGGTTTTGGCGCTAGTAGCCGCGCGCCAGGTCCAGTGCGTGCTCCAGTGCCTCGCCGCGCTGCCAGCGCGCCAGGTTGCGCAGCAGTAGCCGCAGCAGCGCCTGCTCAGAGTCCGGTGAAATCGCGCTGGTGTGCGGCGACAGGAAGACCTTCGGGTGCTGGTAGAGCGCATGGCCTGCCGGCAGGGGCTCGGGGTCGGTCACGTCCAGCGTGGCACGTGACAGCCGGCCGGCATCCAGCGACTCCAGCAGCGCGGCCTGGTCGACCAGGCTGCCGCGCGCGACGTTGACCAGGTGCAGGCCCGGCCGGGCCTGCAGCAAGGCTGCGCGGTCTATCACTTTGCGTGTGTCTGGCGTTGCGGGCGCGGCCAGCACCAGGTGGTCGCTTGCGCGTAGCAGCTCTTGCAGGTCGGCCGCGCGTTGCACGCCGGGCAGGCCCAGCGGTGCATCGCTGCGCCGCAGTGCAAGCACACGCATGCCCAACGCCAGCGCACGCTGGGCCAGCAACTGGGCGATGCTGCCCCAGCCGTACAGCCCCAGCGTGGCGCCGGACACGCTTCCTGTTGGGCGCAATTGCCACTGCGCGGCATCACGAATCCACAGGCCGGGAAAGTCCTTGGCAGCGGCAAAGATCGCCGCCAGCGCGTACTCGGCGACGAGCAGCGACGCTGTGCCGCGCGCCGCGCTGACCGGCGTGCCGCGCAGCAGCCAGTCGGGGTAGCCGTCAACGCCCACGGCGGCCAGCTGCACCCATTGCAGCGCGTGCGGCCAGCCGGCGGGCACGGGCGACTGCACTTGTGCCCACATCGGCAAGGCCACCAGCACCTTGGTGTCGGCCGGCAGATCCTGCGGCACGCCGCGGCCCACGGCATGCACGGCAGCCTGCGGAAACTCTGTGCGCAAGGCCTGGTTGAAGCTGTTGCCAAGCTGGCTGGCAATGACGAGGGGCGGGTTGGTGCTCACGTTCTTGGATGGTTCACGGTGTGAAGTAGTCGGGCAGGCGATAGCCCGACCAGACCGGGTTGGCCTTGAAGAAGCGCTGGAAATCGGCCGAGCGGTAGGCCGCCACGATGTCTTTTGCAAAGGCCGCGTTCTCGTTGCCGCGCTTGACCGCCACCACGTTCACGTAGGGCAGCGTCATGTCTTCGAGCTTGAGCGCTTCGGTCAGCTTCAGGCCAAAGGCCACGGCGAAGTTGCCCTGTACGGCGGCCAGGTCGGCATCGGCCAGCGAGCGCGGTGCCTGCGCGGCATCCAGCGCCACCAGGCGCAGGCGCTTGGGATTGGCCGCGATGTCGCGCTCAGACACATTGAGCGGGCTCACGTTGGGCTTCAACTGCACCCAGCCGATGGCGGCCAGGATGTTGAGTGCGCGCGCCGCGTTCACCGGGTCGGCCGGCAGGGTGATGGTGGCGCCGTCCGGCACCGCGTCCAGGCGCTTGTAGCGCTGCGAGTACAGGCCCATGGGGGGCGTGGGCACATGCACGATGGGCACCAGGTCAAAGCCCTGGCGCTGGTTGGTGGCGTTCAGGAAGAGCGTGTGCTGAAAGATGTTGGCGTCGATCTGGCCGCGCTCTACCGCGTCGTTGGGCTGCACGCCCTGGCTGAATTCCACGTACTTGACGGTGTAGCCGAGCTTCTGCAACTGCGGCTCTATGCCTTGGCTGAAGGCATCGCGGTAGGGGCCGGGCATGAAGCCAATGCGGACTTCTGCAGCATGGACGGTGCCGGCCAGCAACAGCAGGGCGATGAGGGGACGTGAGAGAAAAGCACGGAAAGCGGGACGCATGCAAGCTCCTCGGAAAGCAAGTCGACAGGGACGTGCACTCTAGGTTTGGCGGCAGTGCAAGGCGACGAACAAATGCGCATCGGCATATCCGTTGCGCACATAAGGCACGCGCCGGTGGGCCGCGTGTTTTGCGCATATCGATCCTTGGAATGCATCCTTGGTGTACGGCGGGCCAGGGCCTACTGTTGCAGGCTTTGCGTAGCGCTCAAGGGGTACCTGCTTGCCCCCGCGCTCGATGTCATGAGTTCCATTGCGGCCCCGCATCCCTTGTCCCACGAGTCGTCACCCTTCGCTGCAGCCGGGGCCTCCGCGTTTCGCGCCAGCCCTTCCGCCGCAGCCTTTGGCAGCCAGATCACCGTGCAGGGCGTGAGCCGCCGCTTTGGCCGGCATATCGCCATCGACGGCATCGATCTGACGATTGAGCCCGGCGAATTTTTGACCCTGCTGGGCCCGAGCGGCAGCGGCAAGACGACCTTGCTGGGCGCCATCGCCGGCTTTGCGCCTATCGATGCGGGTGATGTGCTGGTGGATGGGAAGTCGGTGCGCGATCTGCCGGCACACCAGCGCGGCTTTGGCATGGTGTTCCAGCACTACGCGCTGTTCCCGCACATGACGGTGGCGCAGAACGTGGCCTTCCCGCTGCGCATGGCCGGCCTTGGCCGTGCCGAGAGCGCGCAGCGTGTGAATGAGACGCTGGAGCTGCTGCACATGGGCACTTACGCCGCACGCAAGCCCGCAGAGCTGAGCGGTGGCCAGCAGCAGCGCGTGGCGATTGCGCGCGCCATCGTGCGCCGGCCGCGCGTGGTGCTGATGGATGAGCCGCTCAGCGCGCTCGACCGCCGCCTGCGCGAGACCATCCAGCTGGAGATCCGCGCGCTGCACCGCACGCTGGGCACCACCATCGTCTTCGTCACGCATGACCAGGGCGAGGCGCTGGCGCTGAGCGACCGCATTGCCGTGCTGGACCAGGGGCGCATCGTGCAACTCGATACTGCCGCCAAGCTCTACCGCGAGCCAGACAGCGCCTTTGTTGCGCGCTTTGTGGGCGAGTCCAACCTGATCGATGCCCGCGTGCTGCAAGTGCAGCCGCAGGGTGTGCTGCTGCGCAGCCGTGCGGGCCATGTGTTCGAGGCCCAGCATGCAGACCGGGCGCCGCTGGTGGGCGCCGAGGTCAAGGTGCTGGTGCGGCCCGAGCGCATTGCGCTGGTCGCCCCGCATACGCCGGGCGCGCTGGCCGCAACGGTGGAGTCCACCGTGTTCCTGGGCGAGATCTTGCGCATCGATGCGCGCTTGCCGTCGGGCGAGCTGCTGCAGGTGCGCTGCCTTGATCCCCTCGATGCGCAAGGGCCCACCCTGGGCCAGCCGGTGCACGTGGCCTGGCAGGCACGCGACGCCTGGGTGCTGGCGTGAGTGCCGTGTTGCGCGGCGCACCGGGCGTGCGTCGCTGGCAGCTGAGCAGCCCGGCATGGCTGCTGCTGCCGGTGCTGGCCTTCTTTGCGTTCTTCTATGTGCTGCCGCTGCTGGACCTGCTGCGGCTGAGCGTGGCCGAGGGGGCAGGCCTGTCCTACTACGAGCGCGTGTTTGCCGTGCCGCTGTACTGGGAGTCGCTGCTGCGCACCTTTGGCATCGCGGCGACGGTGGCAGCACTTTGCGCCGTCTTCGGCTACCCGACCGCGCTGCTGATCCACCGCGCGCGCGGTAACTGGCGCCTGGTGCTGACGGCGGCCGTCGTGCTGCCGTATTTCATCTCGGTGTTGATCCGCACCTATTCCTGGATGGTGCTGCTGGGGCGCAATGGGCCTATCAACAAATTCCTGCTGGCGCTGGGCCTGACGGATGCGCCGCTGCCGCTGATCTTCAACCGTGGTTCCGTGCTGGTATCCATCAGCGCCGTGCTGCTGCCGCTGATGGTGCTGACGGTGACGGGCAGCCTGGCGCGTGTCGATCCCTTGGTGCTGCGCGCGGCCACCGCCAGTGGCGCCGGGCCGCTGGCAGTGTTCTGGCGCGTGCTGTTCCCGCAGACGCTGCCAGGCCTGCTGGCCGGCACGCTGCTGGTATTTATCTCTGCACTTGGCTTCTTCATCACGCCGGCCTTGCTGGGCGGGCCGGCGGACCAGATGTTTGCCATGCACATCACGCAGCAGGCTGACTTCCTGGCCAGTGGCGGCTTCCTGCAGGCGTTGGCGGCGGTGCTGCTGGCGGTCACGCTGCTGGTGGTCGTGGTGGCGGGGCGGTTCCTTGGTTTTGAGTTCATCTGGGGTGGGCAGCGCGTGGTGTCGAAAGGCGCGGCGGCGGATGCCGTGCCTGGCCCGCTCACCCGCCTGCGCGCCGCCGTACTGGTGCAGTGCGCCGAATGGATCGGCTGGCCGCTGCTGCGCGCGCTGGGCCGGGTGCCGCCGCTGTTTGGACGGCTGGTCTCGCTGTCCCTGGCGGCCATTGCCTATGCCACCCTGCTGCTGCCCATTGCGATTGCCGCCTTGATCTCGTTCAGCAGCGCGGCCTACATGCGCTTTCCGCCGCCGTCCTTTTCGCTGCGCTGGTATGAGAAGTTCTTCGCCGATCCGGCCTGGATGTCATCGCTGGGCACCTCGGTTGCCGTGGCGTCGCTGGCCACGGTGCTGTCCGTGGTGTTGGGCACCACTGCGGCGCTGGGCCTGGTGCGTTCGTCGCTGCCGGGCAAATCGGTGTGGATGACCTTTTTGGTGAGCCCGCTGATCGTGCCGGGCGTGGTGCTGGGCCTGTCGCTCTACAGCCTGTTCCTGCGGGCCGACCTGGTCGGCAGCGTGGGCGGGCTGGCGGCGGCGCATGCCATCGGCGGCATCCCGCTGGTGCTGGTGATCGTCGCGGCCAGCCTGCAGGCGGTGGACCGGCGGCAGGAGCTGGCGGCCGCCGTGCATGGCGCCGCGCCCTGGCGCGTGTTCTGGTTCGTCACGCTGCCGGCCATCCGGCCGGGGCTGGGCGCTGCGTCGTTCTTTGCCTTTCTGCACTCGTTCGACGACCTGGTGCTGTCGATGTTTCTCAGTGGCTCGCGCATGACCACCTTGCCGCTGCGGCTGTGGGGCAACGTCAACTACAAGCTCGACCCCGTGCCGGCGGTAGTGGCCACCTTCGAGGTGGCGCTGATCGTCGCCGGCCTGCTTTTCTGGCGCTCCGCCTGGGGCGCCCGTGCGCGGCGCTGATGCGCTGCGCCACCTTGTTCTACCAACCTGAAGGATTCCACATGAAGAAGCCAAAGCCCGCGCGGCCGCCGCGCCCCCTGCACAGCTTGCTGGCCCTGGCACTTGCCCTGGGTGCTGCCTGCGGCGCGGGCGCAGCCTGGAGCCAGTCCAAAGAGGTCGTGATGCAGGACCCGGGCGGCACCTATGGCGAGAACCTGCGCCGCCTGGTGTACGACCCGTTCACCAAGGAAACCGGCATCAAGGTGCTGACCGTGCAAGAGGCCCGCGGCGGCCCGCGCATCAAGGCCCAGGCCGAGGCCAAGCGCACCGAGTGGGACCTGGCCTTCATCTTCGATCAGGAGGTGGGCCAGCTCGCGCCCTATCTTGCGGACATCGACTACAGCAAGCTCTCGCCCGAGGCGCAGAAGACCGTGGCCTCGCTGCCCAAGGAGGCGGTGCGCCCCAAGGGCGTGGCGCTGCAGGTGATTGGCGTGGCACTGGTCTACAACAAGGAAGCCTTTCCATCCAAGAAATACCCCAAGACCTGGGCCGATTTCTGGAACGTGAAGGACTTCCCCGGCAAGCGCTGCCTGCCGGCCTGGTCGCGCTTTGTCTTCGAGTCGGCCCTGCTGGCCGACGGCGTCGCGCCCGACAAGCTCTACCCGGTCGACTTCGACCGCGCACTGCGCAAGATCGCCGAGATCAAGCCGCATGTCATCAAGTGGTGGCAGACCAACTCGCAGGCGCCGCAACTGCTGCTGGATGGCGAGGCCTCGGCCTGCCTGTCCTATACCGGCCCGATCGCGCGGCTGAAGAGGGAGGATGCCAACGCGCCGCTGGAGCTGACCCGGGACCAGTCCTTCACCTACTACGACTTCTTCTCCATTCCCAAGGACGCGCCGCACTATGACGCGGCCCTGAAGCTGCTGTCCTACCGCCTCGACGCCGAGCGCGCCGCCCGCGTGGCCGAAGTCACCAGCGTGGCGCTGCCGTCGCCGCGCGTCTACGCCGCCGCAGACCCGAAGCTGCGCGACTACTGGACCAACAGCCCCGAGTTCGAGAAAAAGGCCATCAAGTGGAACGCCGATTTCTGGGGTGCCAAGGCACCGGACGGCACGACCAATGAGGAGTACGCGCAGCAAAAGCTGAACCAGTTGCTGGCGCGCTAAGCGCAGGCTAGCGCGGGCAAGGGCCTGCGCTAGCCCTGAGGGCGCCCTTCGTCAATCCAGGCCTGCGTTTCCTTGATGCCCAGCCGGTAGCGCGCGCAATTGAAGACGGCCAGCGCATTGAGTTCCTGGGCAAGCAATTGCTGAAATCTCGGCGCATCCTCTGCGGGCAACTCCAGTCCGGCCAGCGCTTTCGCTACAGGCGTGCGGCTTCGAACCACCAAGCCTATCGCCTCGTTCAGCGCCTCGCGGTACTTGATGCGGAAAGGGTCTGGCGAGCCCATGGACTCTTGTACGACCCTGTACTTGGCCTGGGAGCGCCGATACGTCCACTCGAAGAGGTCCACCGCCATGGAGACGTTGCAGGACTCGTAGACACCCATCATGGCCAGTGCATAGTCCTCTCGGTCGACGTCGAGAAATGACAGCGGAGCCTGGTTGTAGAGCATCAGCGGGACATTGGCCGCAAGCCGGCTCACCCGCTTGTTCCCATCCTCGAAGGGCTGCAGATATGCGAGGTTGACCCAGAGGAAGAAGGCCGCCTCCAACGGGTTCTTGACGTGCTGGGCTGTTGAGATGATGCGTTCGAACATCTCCTGCAGCACCGCAGGAACCTGGGTTGGGACGTAGGTGGTGCCACTGATGTTGACCACCTTTTCGCGGATGCTCCCGAGGGCCCCGACCTCCGCCAGCAGGTCTTGCATCAGCACCGCGTGCAGGTTGCGAACAAGTCCGGCACTGAGCCCCTGGGTCGGGACGGCATCCACGAGGAACTCAATGGCTGCCCTGTGATTGAGCAGCATGACCGCGTCGCTGTCCGTGGCCGCTGCACCGCTCTTGAAGAGCTCCTCGGTGTCCAGCAGCGTGTAGCGGTTGCCCTCGAGATGGGATGACGACCATGACAGGTCGATGAGCAGTTGCTCCAGAACCTTGCGGATGTAGGTGCCCGCCGGCAGTTGTCCTGGGAGGCGACCAAGCGCAGTGAGTTCCTCGGCAAGCTTGTGCGGCAGCAGGAAGGTCTCGTTGGGCTTGTAGTTGTCGACGAATTCGCGACGGTATGTGACCGGTGCGCGGGCCGCCAGTGGCAATGTCAGTTGCTGCCTGAGTTCCAAGCTCATCGTGCGCCACGTCGGCGCGGGCCGGCTTGTGGCTGCGCTGGCTGTTGACTGAATGGCGGCCCTGCCAAGGGCAACAGGGACGCTCGTTGCCAGGCGTCGGTATCGGGTAGCGCGAGCCTTACCGATGACCTCGACGTGTCCCGCCCCCACTAGCTTGGAGAGCATGCGCTTGACGGCAGCCGGGCTTGAGCCGGTAGCTTCAACCAGCTGGGTCGAGGAGACGGGTTCGTGCCCAACGGACGCCAAGGCCGCCATGGCGAGCAGCACTGCATCGGATGTCAGACGGTCGTTGTAGGGCATAAATCAGCTCGATGTTTGCGAGCTGATTTTAGCGAAATCGAGCTGATCGTGTTTTATCAGCTCGATTTTGAACCGATACTTTTCAAATCGAGTTGATGCTCTCTCGCACACAGGTAGGGCACGATGGCGTCTGCCAAGCTTGACGACCCAATCAACACTCATCGAATTGGTTGAGGTGCTTGCAGAAACACAAAAGCCGCGGAGTCCGCGGCTTCAGCAAGTCCTTGATGGACTATGAAATCTGGTCGGGGTGAGAGGATTCGAACCTCCGGCCTCTACGTCCCGAACGTAGCGCTCTACCAGGCTAAGCTACACCCCGAATCTCGCTGCTTTTAGAGGCCGTTCTTAAGACCGGCGTGTCAAAAGCTGAGCCGCTAATTGTAGCAAACCTTTGGTGTGCGGATTCTGCGGCAGGCCGGCAATGGCGTCGATGGCGCGCTGTGCTTCGGCTGCTGCGGCCTCGCGCGTGGCGGTGAGGGCGCCGGTCTCGCGCACGATGGCGACGATGGGGGCCAGGTCGCCTTCGCCGCTGGATTCGATGGCCGCGCGCACCGCAGCAGCCTGTGCCGGCGTGCCGCGCTGCATGGCGATGATCAGGGGCAGCGTGGTCTTGCCTTCGCGCAGGTCGTCGCCCAGGTTCTTGCCCATGACGCTGGTGTCGCCGTCGTAGTCGAGCAGATCGTCGATCACCTGGAAGGCCGTGCCCAGTGCCTGGCCGTAGGTGGCACAGGCTTCTTCGACCTCGGTGGGGGCGCGCGCAACGATGGCGCCCAGGCGCGCGCTGGCCTCGAACAGCTTGGCCGTTTTGGAGCGGATCACACGCAGGTAGCCGGCCTCGTCGAGGTCGGGGTCGTGCATGTTCATGAGCTGCAGCACCTCGCCCTCGGAGATGACGTTGGTGGCGTCGGCCAGGATCTGCATGATGCGCATCTCGCCCGCGTCCACCATCATCTGGAAGGCGCGCGAGTAGAGGAAGTCGCCCACCAGCACGCTGGCCGGGTTGCCAAAGACTTCGTTGGCAGTGGGGCGGCCGCGGCGCAGCGTGGAGTCGTCCACCACGTCGTCGTGCAGCAGCGTGGCGGTGTGGATGAATTCCACCACGGCCGCCAGGTTGAAGCGCTGCGCATCGCGGCACTGCAGTGCGCCGCAGACCAGCAGCAGCAGCGCCGGGCGCAGTCGCTTGCCGCCGGCTGCAATGATGTAGCGGGAGACCTCGCCGACCAGCGGCACGCCGGAGTCGAGCCGGCGGGCGATGACCGCGTCAACCTCGCGCATGTCGTCGGCAATGAGGGCGAGTGTGTCGGCCGTGGTCGCGGCGGCGGGTGGGGAGGCGAGGGCGGTCAAGGCGGAGGGGCTGCTAGGGCGGGCGGAAAAGCTCGCGCAATTATAGGAAGGCCCCCGGTGCGTCCGGCCTGCCTGGCAGGGCGTCATGCCTGCGAAATAGGCAGGCTGGGCAAGGAATGCTATAATCTCGGGCTCTGCAGAAATCCGTCTGCAGAACTCAACTCTTCACAGAGTCTAAAGAGGTTTACATGTACGCGGTCATAAAAACCGGTGGCAAGCAGTATCGCGTTGCTTCCGGCGAAAAAATTAAAGTAGAACAGATTGCTGCGGACGTAGGCCAGGAAATCGTGATTGACCAGGTTTTGGCTGTCGGAAACGGCGCTGAACTGAAGGTTGGCACGCCCCTGGTGTCCGGCGCAACCGTCACGGCAACTGTCGTGTCGCACGGCAAGCACGACAAGGTCAGCATCTTCAAGATGCGCCGTCGTAAGCACTACCAGAAACGTCAAGGCCATCGCCAGCAGTTCACCGAACTGCACATTGGCGCGATCGCCGGCTAAGGAGCTAGGTCATGGCACAGAAAAAAGGCGGCGGCTCTACGCGAAATGGGCGCGATTCCAAGCCAAAGATGCTTGGCGTGAAGGCTTTTGGTGGTGAGTTGATCACTGCCGGTGCCATCATCGTGCGCCAGCGCGGTACCAAGTTCCACCCCGGCACCAATGTCGGCGTGGGCAAGGACCACACCTTGTTCGCCCTGGTTGACGGCCACGTGTCGTTCGGCTTCAAGGGTGCAATGAGCAAGCACACGGTCACCGTGACGCCGGCTGCCTAAGCCGTCGTTTCCGACCTCACGAAGCCCCGCATGGTCGGGGCTTCTTGTTTTGTGCGGTCCCCGCTTTGCCGGGGATTCGTGCTTTCTGGCGCGGCGCCCGCTCGCCGCATCCTTTGTAGACTGGAGCATCCATGAAATTCGTTGACGAAGCCTATATCGACGTGGCCGCCGGCGACGGAGGCAATGGCTGCGTGTCCTTCCGGCACGAGAAGTACAAGGAGTTCGGCGGCCCCAATGGCGGCGACGGTGGTCGGGGCGGCCATGTGTTTGCCGTGGCCGACGTCAACCTCAATACCCTGGTCGACTTCCGTTATTCGCGTCGGCACGAGGCCAAGCGCGGCGAGCACGGCATGGGCTCCGACATGTTTGGCGCGGCCGGCTCCGACATCACGCTGAAAGTGCCGGTGGGCACCATCTTCACCGACGCCGAGACCGGCGAGGTGCTGTATGAGCTGCTGGTGCCGGGCGAGGTCATCACGATCGCCAAGGGCGGCGACGGTGGCTTTGGCAACATGCGTTTCAAGAGCGCGATCAACCGTGCGCCGCGGCAGAAGACGCCCGGCTGGCCGGGCGAGAAGAAGAGCCTCAAGCTCGAACTCAAGGTGCTGGCCGATGTCGGCCTGCTGGGCATGCCGAACGCAGGCAAGTCCACCTTGATCGCGGCCGTGTCCAATGCCCGGCCGAAGATCGCCGATTACCCCTTCACCACGCTGCACCCCAACCTGGGCGTGGTGCGCGTCGGGCCCGAGCAGAGCTTTGTGATCGCCGACATCCCGGGCCTGATCGAAGGTGCCTCTGAAGGCGCCGGCCTGGGCCATTTGTTCCTGCGCCATTTGCAGCGCACCCGCCTGCTGCTGCACGTGGTGGACCTGGCGCCGTTTGACGACAACGTGGACCCGGTGGTGCAGGCCAAGGCCATCGTCGGCGAGCTGAAGAAGTACGACGCCGCGCTGCACGAGAAGCCGCGCTGGCTGGTGCTCAACAAGCTCGACATGGTGCCCGAGGAAGAGCGCGCCGCGCGGGTCAAGGACTTCGTCAAGCGCTTCAAGTGGAAAGGGCCGGTGTTCGAGATATCGGCGCTTACGCGTGAAGGCTGCGAGCCGCTGGTGCAGGCCATCTTCCGCCACGTGCAGGCCGAGCAGATCGCCAGCCAGCCGCCGGTGGACGTCGATCCGCGTTTTGTCGGTGATGCGGCGGAGTGACAGTATTCTTGTTTGCTATTTAATTAGTAGCTAAAAGCCGGCGCAGGGCCTGGGCTTCAGACCAAAATGACACTAGAAAACGTTTCCAGTCCCCTGCGCAACGCGCGCCGCATCGTGGTCAAGGTGGGCTCCAGCCTGGTGACGAACGAGGGGCGCGGACTGGACGAAGCCGCGATCGGCGAATGGTGTCGGCAGTTGGCGGCGCTGTTGGGCGGCACCGACGGTACGCCCAAGCGCGAGGTCGTGATGGTCTCCAGCGGCGCCATCGCCGAGGGCATGAAGCGCCTGGGCTGGGCCACCCGGCCGCACGCCATCCACGAGCTGCAGGCGGCGGCAGCCGTGGGCCAGATGGGCCTGGCCCAGATGTACGAGACCAAACTGCGCGAGAACGGCGTTGGCAGCGCCCAGGTGCTGCTGACCCACGCCGACCTGGCCGACCGCGAGCGCTACCTGAACGCGCGCTCCACGTTGCTCACGCTGCTGCGCCTGGGCGTGGTGCCGGTCATCAACGAGAACGACACCGTCGTCAACGACGAGATCAAGTTTGGCGACAACGACACCCTGGGTGCGCTGGTCGCCAACCTGGTCGAGGCCGATGTGCTGGTGATCCTCACCGACCAGAAGGGCCTCTACACCGCCGACCCGCGCAAGGACCCGGCGGCGCAGTTCGTGCATGAGGCGCGCGCGGGCGACCCGGCACTGGAGGCCATGGCCGGCGGTGCGGGCAGCTCGATCGGCCGCGGCGGCATGCTGACCAAGATCCTGGCGGCCAAGCGCGCTGCGGGCTCGGGTGCCTCCACCGTGATTGCCTGGGGGCGTGAGCCCGACGCGCTGTTGCGTTTGGTGGCGGGCGAATCCATCGGCACCTTGCTGGTGGCGCAAACGCAGAAGCAGCAGGCGCGCAAGCAGTGGATTGCCGACCACCTGCAGCTGCGCGGCGCGGTCACCGTCGATGCCGGCGCCGTCGCCAAGCTGCGCGATGAAGGCAAGAGCCTGCTGCCAATCGGCATGGTGGCGGTGGAGGGCGAGTTTTCGCGTGGCGACGTGATCGCGGTGCGCGACGCCGCTGGCCAGGAAGTAGCGCGCGGGCTGGCCAATTACGCCAGCGCCGAGGCACGCCTGCTATGCCGCAAGGCCTCGGGCGAGATCGAAAAGCTGCTGGGCTACGCCGCCGAGCCTGAGATGGTGCACCGCGACAACCTGATCGTCGTGCGCTGAGGCGAGCGCGGCAGAGCCGGCTCTGCCAGCCTCAAGGTGTGGTGTAGAGCGGGTCGTTGCGCATGCTGCGGATGATCTGCGCGGGGCTGCCGTTGGCTGATGCATCCTGGCAAACGCCGGCTTTGGCGATGGCCAGTGAATAGCGCACCCGGCCTTCGTACAGCGACACCCAGCTGGGTTCCTCGACGGGCCGCCAGCCGCTGTCGGCGTAGTGCCGGGCGTAGAGCTTGACCTCGGCCGTGCTGCAGCGAATGCCTTCGTACATGGCCGACGTGGCGTTGCCCGTGGCACTGCTGGCAACGGCGACGTAGCGCACGATGCCGTCCTTGCCAATTGTGATGGTGCTGGGGTCGACGCCGATGCGGATCGTCGTGGCGCCGGTCATGGGGATGGGCAACAGTTGCGTGGTGCGAAAGTCTGGCGCGGGCGGTGTCGGCAGTTCCGGTGGCTGGTTCTCGCTGTCCATCAGCAAGCCGGCGGTCGCCGGGCCCGCGAGCAACAGCAATGCTGCGGTGCAGGCCAGCAAGGCGGCGGTGGGGCGGAAGTCAGCGCGGGGCATGGGGCACATTCTTGGCATTGTTCTGCAGTTCGGCCATGCCGACGTTCGGGTCGGGCTCGAAGGTCGCGCCCGGAGGCAGTTCGAATGGCGCGGAGAGCGGGAGTTCCATCTCGCCGCCGTGCGACGCGCGCATGCTGCTGCGCAGGTAGCGGTTGCGCTGTTCCTGGCGCGGCAGGAAGCGCGAGAGCTCGGTGAGGGCGGTTTCATAGACGCCACGCTTGAACTCCACCACCACGTCCAGCGGCACCCAGTAGTCGTTCCAACGCCAGGCGTCGAACTCGGGGTGGTTGGTGGCGCGCAGGTTCAGGTCCCAGTCGTGGCCGACCAGTTGCAGCAGGAACCAGATTTGCTTCTGGCCTTTGTAGTGGCCGCGCGCGTCGCGGCGTATGTACCGGTCAGGCACCTCGTAGCGCAACCAGTCTCGGGTGCGGGCCATGATGCGCACATGCTCCGGATGCAGGCCCACTTCCTCGTGCAGTTCACGGAACATCGCTTGTTCGGGTGTTTCGCCCCGGTCGATGCCACCTTGAGGGAACTGCCAGCTGTGGGTCCGGATGCGCTTGCCCCAGAACACCTGGTTTCTCTGGTTGAGCAGGATGATGCCGACGTTGGGCCTGAACCCGTCCCGGTCGAGCATAATCAAACCCCAAATTTTTAAACTGAGTCCATTATGCACGCGGCCTCGCGCGCTACAAGGGACTCGGCGCCGACGGCTGGCTTCCCTGCGAATCCGCTCTTTCCGTCGGTCCCTTCCTCTGCCTCCAACGCCCGCTGCCCTGCCCGATGAAAGCCTCCAGATTCTTCGTTTCCACGCTCAAGGAAGCCCCCGCCGACGCCGAGGTGGCCAGCCACCGCCTGATGATGCGCGCCGGCATGATCAAGAAGCTGGGCGCTGGCATCTATACCTATATGCCGATGGGCTTGCGCGTGATCCGCAAGGTCGAGGCCATCGTGCGCGAGGAAATGAACCGCGCCGGCTCGGTGGAGTGCGCCATGCCCGTGGTGCAGCCGGCCGAGCTCTGGCAGGAAACCGGCCGCTTCGAGAAGATGGGCCCCGAGCTGCTGCGCATCAAGGACCGGCATGAGCGCGACTTTGTCGTCCAGCCGACCAGCGAAGAGGTGGCGACCGACATCGCCCGCCAGGAGCTGCGCAGCTACAAGCAGTTGCCGAAGAACCTCTACCAGATCCAGACCAAGTTCCGCGACGAGCGCCGCCCGCGCTTTGGCCTGATGCGCGGGCGTGAATTCATCATGAAGGACGCCTACAGCTTCGACCGCAGCCCCGAGGCTGCCAAGGACAGCTACAAGGTTATGGCCGATGCCTACCGCCGCATCTTCGACCGTTTTGGCCTGCGCTATCGCGCCGTGGCGGCTGATAGCGGCGCCATCGGCGGCGACCTGAGCCAGGAGTTCCAGGTGATCGCCGCCACCGGCGAGGACGCCATCGTCTACAGCCCGAACAGCGACTACGCCGCCAATATGGAAAAGGCCGAGGCCCTGGCGCCCGCTGGCCCGCGCGCGGCTGCCGTGCAAGCGCTGGTGAAGACGCCGACGCCGGGCAAGAGCACCTGCGCCGATGTGGCCGCCTTGCTGGGCGTGCCGCTGACCAGCACGGTGAAGTCGCTGGTGCTGGCCACCGAGCAGCTCGACGACGCCGGCAACATCGTCAAGGTGCAGATCTGGCTGTTGCTGCTGCGCGGCGACCATGACCTGAACGAAGTCAAGGCCAGCAAGCTGCCGGGCATGGAGGCGGGCTTCCGCTTTGCCACCGTGGCCGAGATCGAGTCGCACTTCGGCTGCAAGCCTGGCTACCTCGGCCCGCTGAAGCTGCTGCAGCCGGTCAAGATCGTGGCCGACCGCGAAGTCGCGCTGATGGCCGACTGGATCTGTGGCGCCAACGAGCCCGACTTCCACATGACAGGCGTCAACTGGGGCCGCGACCTGCCCGAGCCCGATCTGGTCGCCGACATCCGCAACGTTGTGGCCGGTGACCCTTCGCCCGACGGCAAGGGCGTGCTGGCGATCGAGCGCGGCATCGAGGTGGGCCACGTGTTCTACCTGGGCACCAAGTACAGCAAGGCGATGGACGCCACCTTCCTCGACGAGTCGGGCAAGCCGCGCCACTTTGAGATGGGCTGCTACGGCATTGGCATCACCCGCCTGCCGGCCGCCGCCATCGAGCAGAACCATGACGAGCGCGGCATCATCTGGCCGGATGCGCTGGCGCCCTTCACCGTGGTGATCTGCCCGATCGGCATGGACCGCAGCGCCGAGGTCAAGGCCGCCGCCGAGAAGCTCTATGAAGACCTGCTGGCCGCTGGCGTCGACGTGCTGCTGGACGACCGCGGCGAGCGCCCCGGTGCCATGTTTGCCGACTGGGAACTGATCGGCGTGCCGCACCGCGTGGTGCTGTCTGACCGTGGCCTGAAGGAAGGCCAGGTCGAGTACCAACACCGCCGCGACACCGAAGCCAGCAAGCTGGCCCTGGCCGACGTCTTTGCCCACCTGAAGGGCCGGCTGACGGCATGATGCGGCCGCGCGTCGGAGTTTCACGCCGAAAGTGGCTGATGTCCTTGCCGGGCGCCGGCATGGCGCTATCATTTTCGGAGTTCGCAAGGGCCGGCTCCCAGCTGGAGGAGCCGCTGGCGGACTCGGTGCGCACCGCGCTCAGTTCGGCCATCGCGCAGCAGGCGCCGCCGGTGCCTGAATTCGCCGACACCGCTTCCCACATGGCCTATCTGCGCTGGCTGGCCACCATGGCGCAGCGCCTGCAGCCTAAGGTGCCGGACCGCGACTCGCGCATCGAATTCCTGCGCACCATCTGGTATGAGGCGCGGCGCGCCGGGCTGGATGTGTCGCTGGTGCTGGGCCTGGTGCAGGTCGAGAGCAATTTCCGCAAATTTGCCGTCAGCAGCGTGGGCGCGCGCGGCTACATGCAGGTGATGCCGTTCTGGACCCGCAGCATCGGCGATGGCGACCCGGGCGGGCTGTTCCACATGCAGACCAACCTGCGCTTTGGCTGCGTGATCCTGCGCCATTACCTGGACCGCGAGCGCGGCGACCTGTTCATGGCGCTGGGCCGCTACAACGGCAGCCGGGGGCGTTCGCCCTATCCCGATGCGGTGTTCGGGGCCCAGGCCAAATGGCGGTTTGCGGATTCGGCGCCTGCGGCTTGATGCCGGTTACTTTTTGAGGCTCGCTTTACTTCTGTTCGAGAGTCGCATCACAATGTAACGGCGTCGCATTCCCGCGGCGCACAAGGATGCGGCATGGGCCAGGCAGAAGACGACTTCGTGTTTGCTCCGGAAGTGCAAGGGGAGCGCGCGGATGGCGCCGCCTCTTCCGCGGCCGGGCACCTGACCATCCTCACCGTCGATGACGACCTGCAGTTCCAGCAGGCGCTGCACCAGGCGCTGACCGGTTTCCGCTATCAGGACCACCCGGTGCGCCTGCAGAGCGCGCAGTCGGCGACCGAAGCCGCGCGCATCCTGGCAGCGCAGCCCGATGTGGCGGTGGTCATCCTCGACGTGGTGATGGAGACCGACGACGCCGGCCTGCGGCTGGTGCGCAGCGTGCGCGAGCTGCTGGGCAACTCCGAGGTGCGCATCGTGCTGCTCACCGGCCAGCCGGGCATGAGTTCGCTCAAGAAGTCGCTCGACACGCTGGACATCAACGACTACTGGCTCAAGACCGAGCTCACGCACGAGCGCCTGCACGGCATCCTCACCGGCAACCTGCGCGCCTGGGAGCAGATCCATGCGCTCAACCGCGCGCGGCAGGGGCTGCAGACCATCGTCGAGGCCAGCAATTCGCTCAACCGCGCGCGCAACCTGGAGGAGTTCTCCGAGCACGTGATTCGCGAGCTGTCGCGCCTGCTGGGGCTGGACCCGGAGGGCGTGGTCTGCGTGCAGGCTTCGGGCACGGATGCGGGCGACCCGCACAAGGCTTGGGTGGTGGGCGCGGCGGGCCGCTTTGCGTCGGCCATCTCGCACCGGCTGCAGAGCTTTGCCGATGCGCCGATCCGTGATCTGCTGCTGCAAAGCCTGTCGCAACAGGCCACGGTAGAGACCGAGACCAGCCAGGTGCTGTTCTTCCCGGCCACCGCCAACAGCCCGCAGGCGGCCGTCTACCTGGCCACGCGGCAACGGCTGGACGAGACCGAGCGCGAGCTGCTGGGCGTGTTCTGCACCAACATCCAGTCCGGGCTGATCAATGTCTCGCTGACCAGCCAGCTCAACCGCATGGCGCTGGAAGACAGCCAGCTGTCCCTGCCCAATGCCAATGCGCTGATGCGCTGCGTCGACACCATCCTGGACATGCAGGGGCCGCGCGACCGCATGCTGCTGCTGGTGGACCTGAACCAGTACTCGCAGGGCTGCCTGTCGCTGGGCATAGAGCAGGGCGACCTGATGCTGCAGCGCATGGCGCGGCACCTCTGCAGCGTGTTCCCGCCGCCGTGCATGGTGGCGCGGCTGCACGACGACACCTTTGGCATCGTCGGGCCGGCCGCCATGGTGGACGAGGCCCGCATCGAATCGCTGGAGTCGGCCGACCCGGACGACGACCAATTACCGCCCTTCATCGGCATGTATGCCGCGCGCATGGACCTCGACAGCTACCGGGGCGGCGCGCGCGGCGCCATGGCCGCCGGCATGCTGCTGCTGCGCCGCGCGCGGGCGCAGGGCCTGCGGCAACTGGTGGACTACTGGCCCGGCATGGAGCGCGAGACCGACCGGCACTTCACCCTGTCGCGCCAGCTCTACCAGGGGCTGCAGGACGAGCAGCTGTCCATCGAGCTGCAGCCGCAGATCGACCTGGCCACCGGCGCCATCGTCGGCGCCGAGGCGCTGGCACGCTGGACGCAGCCCGACGGCACGCGCGTGCCGCCGGCCCAGTTCGTGCCGGTGGCCGAGGCCAGCGGCCAGGTGGTGCACCTGGGCCGGCTGGTGATAGGCCTGGCCTGCCGCGCGCTGGTGGCGCTGGCCCAGGCCGGCTTTGCGCAGGTGTCGGTGGCGGTCAATGTGTCGGCGCTGCAACTGGCGCGGCGCAGCTTTGTGTCCGAGATCACCGGCCTGCTAGCACTGCACGGCATCGCGCCGCAGCGGCTGGAGCTGGAGATCACCGAGTCCGCCATGATGGGCGACCACCAGGCCAACATCGCCGTGCTGCAGCAACTGCGCGGCCTGGGTTTTCGTATTGCCGTCGATGACTTCGGCACCGGCCATTCCTCGCTGGCCTACCTGCAGGATTTGCCGCTGACCATGCTCAAGGTGGACCGCAGCTTCATCCAGGAGATCGGCGAGCAAGAGGCGCCGGCGCGGCGCGCACCGATCGCTGCCATGGTGATCGGCCTGGGCGCGCACCTGGGCCTGAAAGTGCTGGCCGAAGGCGTAGAGAACGCGGCCCAGGCCGAGTGGCTGCGCGAGCGCGGCTGCGGCCTGGCGCAGGGCTATTACTTTGCGCGGCCCGAGCCGCTGCCGGCCTTCATAGAGCGCCTGCGGGCGGCTTGAGTGGTGCCAGCCCCACCGCCCGCCCGCCGGCGCTGGCGCTATTGGCGGCTGACGCTGTTGCTGCTGCCCTGGCTGCTGGCCATGGGCATAGGCTTTCCCCTGCTGTGGACCCAGATGGACGAGGTGTTCCAGGGCCCGCTGCGGCGCGCCCGCGTCGAAACCCTGGAAGAAGCCGCGCGCGCCCTGGCCCGCGCAGCCGACGGCCTGCGGCGCGATGCGCGCTTCTTGTCCGAGCTGGCGGCGCTGGATGCCGGCGCGGGCGCGCTGCGCAGCGGCACCGACAGCGCACGGCTGATGCTGGCCTTTGCCCGTGGCGCCAGCGGCTACGGCCGGCTGCACTGGATGGATGCCGACGGCCGCGAGCGGTTGCGGGTGGAGCAGGGCACTGGCGCCGGCCCGCGCCTGGTGCCGGCGGCCGGGCTGCGCGACGCGGGCGGCGACACCGAATTCGACCGCGCCAGCCACCTGCCCGCGGGCGATGTCTATTTCTCTGGCTTTGACCTGCGCCGCGATGCCGAGGGCGCCGCCGTGCAGCCGCCGCAGCCGGTGCTGCGCGTGGCCGCGCCGGTCTACGACGAAACCACGCTGCGCGGCGTGGTGGTGCTGGAGCTGCAGGCCGCCGAGCTGCTCGACCGGCTGGCCGCTGTGGGCCACGCCCAGCACATCGACCTCTACCTGGTGCACCAGGACGGGCACTGGATCAGCGGCCCCGGGCCGGCGCGCGAGGGGCGCGGCCTGTTGGCCGACACCGAGCCCGCGCTGTGGCAGGCGATGCAGCAGCGTGCGGACGGGCTGTTCCAGCAAGGCGAGGCCCGCTGGGCCTTTCGCCGGCTGGACGTGGCGCGCGACCCGGGCGTGCCCAGCGGCCAGTCCGGCCCGCAGGACGACCTGAAGCTGCGCCTGCTGGCGCGGGTCGACCCCGAGGCCGAATCCGAAGCCGGCTGGCGCTGGAAGCAGCCGCTGGCCGCCGCCATGGCCGCCGTGCTGGCGGTGGCCCTGCTGCTGGCGCTGCAACTGGCGCGCAGCATGCGCGCCGAGGCCCGCCACACGCGCGAGCTGCGCGCGGCCAACCGCGCCTTGACCGAGGCCAACGACAACCTGCACAGCATGCAGGCCGACCTGACGCGCGCCGAGCGCCTGTCCTCGCTTGGCCTGATGGTGGCCGGCGTGGCGCATGAGCTGAACACGCCGCTGGGCAGCGCCACGCTGGCGCTCAGCACCGCGCGGCAAGAGCTGGACCAGCTCGCGCAGCGCCTGCAGCAGGGCCTGCGCCGCTCCGACCTGGAGCACTACGTGCAGGCCGGCGGCGCGGGCCTGGAGACGGTGCGCGAGGCCGTGCGCCGCGCCGCCGCGCTGGTGCAGCGCTTCAAGCAGGTGGCGGTGGACCGCGCCAGCATGCAGCGCCGCGTGTTCGACCTGGCGCAGATCGTCACGGATGCCGACCCGCGGCTGCAGCACTGGCCGCCGGATGGCCGCATCGCGCTGCGGCTGCAATTGGCGCCGGGCCTGGAGATGGACAGCTACCCCGGCCCGCTGGAGCAGGTGGTCTCCAACCTGCTGGAGAACGCCCTGCTGCACGCCTTTGAAGACCGCACGCGCGGCTGCATCACGCTGCAGGCCCTGGCCGACGGCGCCGAGCACGTGCTGCTGCGCTTTGCCGACGACGGCAGCGGCATCCCCGAGGCGCAACTGCCGCGCATCTTCGACCCCTTCTTCACCACGCGCCGGCATGCGGGCGGCACCGGGCTGGGCCTGCACATCGTCCACCAGACCGTGGTCGACCTGCTGGGCGGCACGCTGCACGCAGAGAACGCGCCGGGCGGCGGCGCCGTGTTTGTGCTGCGCCTGCCGCGCCATGCGCCGCAGCGGGCGGGGGACTGATGCCAAGTGTGTTCATTCGACAAGAGCCGTTCGGGCTGAGCCTCCCTTTCAAGGGCTTGTGATCTGTTCGGTAGTTCTGATGTCTTGCTGAGTTCCGGAGCCGGGACTCGCCCCGGCGGGCGACAGCCGAACCGCCAAAAACCAAACAGCCCAACATCCAATCTCAGGCCGAGCGTAGCGATGGCCCGACTGGCAGTCCCGGGTCCCCTCTGTGGCGTTGAGGAGCGCAGGAATCGGCAGGTTGCCCGTAGCGCAGCGAAGGGACGGCGAGGACTGTTTGAGCGCAGCGAGTTCCGCAGCCGCCTGCTGACTCTGAGCACCGCAGAGCAGTCCGGCAAAGCCGGACCGCCACAGTGGGGTCGCCTTCTCTTTGGTGACTTTCTCTTGGCGACACAAGAGAAAGTTACTCGCCCGCCGGGGCGAACTCCCGGCACCCGCCGCCAGCAAGGCACACAGCGCAGGGATATCTCAAAGACCTTGAAAGGGATGGTTCTTAGGACGGGCCGCCTTCGGCGGGGGAGGGAGCAATACCGGGCCGAGCGCAGCGATGGCCCGTGTGGCTGTCCCGGGGTCCCCTCTGTGGCGTTGAGGAGCGGAGGAATCGGCAGGTTGCCCGCAGCGAAGCGAAGGGACGGCGAGGACTGTCTGAGCCGAAGGCGAGTTCCGCAGCCGCCTGCTGAATCCGAGCACTGCAAAGCAGTCCGGCAAAGCCGGACCGCCACAGTGGGGTCGCCTTCTCTTTGGTGACTTTCTCTTGGCGACTCAAGAGAAAGTTACTCGCCCGCCGGGGCGAACTCCCGGCACCCGCCGCCTGCAAGGCTCACAGCGCAGGGATATCTCAAAGACCTTGAAAGGGATAGTTCTTAGGACGGGGCCCCTTCGGCGGGCTCAGGAGAGCCTTTCGACAAGCTCAAGGCGAACGGTATCTGCATGAACTAGCGCGCCAACAGCCGCGGCACGGCCGACACCAGCAGCGCCACTCCCGACGCCGTCAGCAGCCCCAGCACGATGCGCCTGAAGATGCGCCACCTGGTGCTGCTGCAACTGATACGCGAGCACGGCTCGCTCACCCGCGTGGCGCAGCACATGGCCACCAGCCAGCCGGCCGTCACCCATGCGCTGGCCGAGCTGGAGGCCATGTTTGGCGCGCCGCTGTTCGTGCGCTCGGCGCGCGGCATGGCGCCCACGCCGCTGGGCGAGGTGGCGCTGTCGCGCGCCCAGGCCATGCTGCAGGACCTGGGCCACTGGGTGCGCGACATGGAGGCCGCCGGCAGCGGGCGCGCTGCGCACCTGCAGGTGGGTGTCATCCCCTTCGTGCCGGGGCGCCTGCTGGCCGATGCCATCAAGGCCACGCGGCCGCAGGGCCAGCCGGTCACCGTCAGCATCCACGAGGGCACCAGCGACCACCTGCTGGTGCGGCTGCGCGAGCACGAGCTGGACTGCGTCATTGGCCGCACTTCCGCCGTGCTGGCCATGGACGGCCTGCTGCACGAGGTGCTCTACCAGCAGGAGCCGCGCCTGATCGCGCACCGGCGCTTGTCCGCGCGGCTGGCGCGCCGGCCGCTGGTGTGGGCCGAGCTGGCCGGGCTCGACTGGGTGCTGGGCGCGCGCCAGACGCCCATGCGCGAGCAGATCACCGACGTTTTTCTGCGCGCCAGCGTGGCGCCGCCGTCGCCTGTGGTCGAGACCTTGTCGTCCAAGCTGATCGGTGAGCTGATCGCGGCCAACGAGCGGGCGGTTTCCATCGTGCCGGCCGACATCGCCGAAGAGCTGGTGCGCATCGCCGGCGTGGCCATCGTGCCGCACCGCTTTGGCTGGACGCTGCCGCCGATCGGCCTGTTTCAGCGGGCCGAGCACGCCGGGCGCGCGGCAGATGCCTTGTTTGCCCAGGCATTGCGCGCGGCCTGCCAGCGGGGCGCTTAGCGCAATTCCGCAGGGAATATTGGTTAAAAATGACTCTAGCCCAGGTCCTGCCTGGGCTTGTAGCTATCAATTTGGTAGTTGAGCCCACGGCACAATAGCGGCCCCATGCACCGCTCTGCCCCTTTGCTGCTGGCCCCCATGGAGGGGCTTCTTGACTTCGTGCTGCGCGACATCCTCACGCGCGTTGGCGGGGTGGACCGCTGCGTGTCCGAGTTCATCCGCATCACCGACATGCTGCTGCCCGACCGCGTGTTTGTGCGCTACGTGCCCGAGCTATTGCACGGCGGCCGCACACCCGCTGGCGTGCCGGTGCGCCCGCAACTGCTGGGCTCTGATCCATCTTGCCTGGCCGACAACGCCGCCGCAGTGGCGCGGCTGGGGCCCGATGGCATAGACCTCAACTTTGGCTGCCCGGCCAAGATCGTCAACCGCCACGGCGGCGGCGCCATGTTGCTGGACACGCCCGAGCAGCTTTACGCCATCGTCGCTGCCGTGCGGCGCGCCGTGCCGGCTGCGCTGCCGGTGTCGGCCAAGATGCGCCTGGGCGTGCGCGACGGCCGGCATGCCGTGGAGTGCGCCCGCGCCCTGGCCGAGGGCGGTGCCAGCGAACTGGTCGTGCACGCGCGCACCAAGAACGACGGCTACCGCCCGCCCGCCTATTGGGAATGCATCCCGGCGATCCGCGCGGCCGTGTCCATCCCCGTCGTCGCCAACGGCGAGATCTGGACCGTGGCCGACGCCCAGCGCTGCCGCGAACTCTCTGGTGGCAGCGCCCTCATGCTGGGCCGCGGCATCGTCGCCGACCCAGGCCTGGCCTGGGCCATCCGCGCGGCCGATGGCGACACCACCGCGCCCGCCGCCGTGCCCTGGCATGCACTGCTGCCGCAGATCGCCGCCTTCTGGGACCTGGTCTGCACCCGCCTGCCCACGCGCCAGCGCGCCGGGCGGCTGAAGCAGTGGCTGAACCTGCTGCGCCGCCGCCACCCCGAAGCGCAAGAGGCCTTCCAGGCGCTGCGCACGCTGGACGACGCGGCCATCAGCCGCTGGATTGGGCAGGCTTGTGGTGGGTTGGTGCTGCCGGTGGATGCGCTGGCAGCCTGAGCTTGCTCGCTGCGCGCATAAGCAGTCGCGCATTACTTCGTTGGCCGCATAGCCGGCGCTGGCTACCGTCGTGTTCTTTGTCTTCATGACGCAGGACCGAGCCATGCCCACGCACCAACCGCCTTCCCCCCATCGCCGCCGCCTGCTGCAGGCCGGCACCGCCGCCATTGCGCTGGCTGCTGGCGCAGGCGCCTTCGCCCAGGCGGCCAAGCAGACGCTACGCGTGGGCTTCCAGAAGGGCGGCGGCCTGCTGGGCGTGCTCAAGGTGCAGGGCTCGCTGGAGAAGGAACTGGCCCCGCAGGGCTGGGCCGTGACCTGGCACGAGTTCCCGGCCGGCCCGCAACTGCTGGAGGCGCTCAACGCCGGCAGCGTGGACATCGGCTACACCGGCGCGCCGCCACCCATCTTTGCCCAGGCCGCAGGCATAGGCCTGGTCTACATCGGCGCCGAGCCCACGGGCCCTTCCATCGAAGGCATCGTTGCGCTGCCCGATTCGCCCCTGCGCAACGCCGCCGACCTGCGCGGCAAGCGCGTGGCCGTGCAAAAGGGCTCTAGCGCCAACTTTTTGCTGGTCGCCGCGCTGGAGAAGGTCGGCTTAAAGCTGTCTGACGTCCAGCCCATCTACCTGCCCCCGGCTGACGCGCGCGCCGCGTTTGAATCACGCCGGGTAGACGCCTGGGCCATCTGGGACCCCTACCTGGCCGCCATCCAGCAAGCCGCCCAGGCGCGCGTGCTGGCCGACTACTCCAACGGCCTGCTGCGCCCCAACGCCTTCTACGAAGCCTCACGCAGCTTCGTCGACGCCCACCCCAAAACGGTAGCCGCCGTGCTCGAAGTCCTTGCCAAAACCGGCGCCTGGGCCAGCGCCAACCACCGCGCCGTGGCAGAACTGCTGGCCCCGCAACTGGGCCTGCCGGTAGAGGTGGTGGAAACCTGGCAGCGCCGCACCCGCTATGGCGTGCAGCCCTTGTCTGATGCGCTGATCGCGGTGCAGCAGCAGGTGGCGGACACCTTCTTTGCGCAGCAGTTGATCCCGAAGAAGATCGATGTGGCGGCTGCGGTTTGGCGGTGGGACCGGGGCTAGGGCGCGGCCCTCAGCAAGCGTCACGCGATCCAGGCAGGCCGCCTCAGTCCTGCCCCGCAGGGGCCCGGACATTGCGGTGGATCTTGAAATCGGCGGCATAGCTCGAATAGCGGATGGCGCCGCTTCGCTCGACTGCCTTGCGCAACAGCGCCAAGGCTTCGGTCTTCTGCCTGCCTGACCAATAGCCGGGCGGCGCCAGCGCAAAGCGCTTGTTTTCGCCGTGAAGAATGATGGCGCCCTGCGTTCCCAGCTCCACCTTGCGAACCTCAGCCCAGGCCATGCGGAAGGTGCCGAAGAGGTTGCGATGGGTCACGGCCTTGTCGGAGATCTCGAAGCTCCCGGCGCTGGCCACCATGTACAGGCCCATGAGGATGAAGACGGCGAATATGGCGATCGGCGGGTACTGCTGCGCCAGGAATGCGCCCACCGCGCAGGCGATGAAGAAGAGGCCGCAGACTGCGCCGATGAGTAGGTAGCCAAGGACGCCGAAGCGGTAGGTATTTGCCATGTTTGGGCATGTATCTATGTCGTGCCGCCGGCATAAAACAACCGGTCCGCGTGATCTACGAAGTAGCAAGCAAGAAAATCAAGGCGGTCCAGGTCGACGGTGTATTCATGGGATACCTCATCGTAGGCTTCCGAGGTGGCTGTGTGGTCACCGCCGGATTCGTTCCACGCGGAAAAGGCTCGCGCCAGAGCCCGGGCTTCGCCGCTGAGCCCCACTTCTTCGTAGCCGGCGATGACGCGATGCAGCGTGTTCGAGCGATTATCGAGAGCGTCCCAACCATCGAATTGGCACTGGGTTTCCCAATCAAAGAGGTAGGCGACAAGCGCATAGCCGTGCGGCAGCGTGGACTCGTCAAGGTCGGAATTGAAGAGGGCGATACCAAGCTCGGTAAATGACGCGACCCACGTCCGATGATTCGCGGCTCGCCATAGCTCCAACGGTGTGCCCGCGGCAACGAGGGGACTCTTCGAGGTCGCTTCAAGAATTGGAACGACATTGGCTGGCAGGTGTTCGCTATTGGGCATGTGAGTGAGTTGCCGGGTTGGCCATGGCTTGCGTTGAGCGCTGGAGGTGAATCTGCGTTTCTACGGCAGCTTGGGATTCCCATCGTCCCATGATTCCGAGAGCGTCTGAACCCGGCCCTTGCTGCGCTTCATGTACATGGACTTGGCCATCAAGACCTCGTGGAGGGATTTGTATTCGGCCTCATCCACCTCGCGGCATTTCATGCCGGGTCGCAGCACGTTTCTGATGAATCCATCCACCTCCTTTCTTCTGGCGAACTGGGTGTGGATGCGGTTGTTCACCCTGCGGCTGAAGTCCACCGCGAAATCGAAGCTCGTGTGCTCCACCACAAAATGGCCATCTTCTTCGCGGATGGCGGTGACACGAAAACTTCAGTCGTACATGCACCGTCCAGTGCCAATCCCCGGTTCGTGCGAACGATCAAGAGCTTTTGTGTTTGTACGTCATTTGTACTAACATGATCTGCATTGATGAGAGGATTTGCCATGGCCACCGCCACCCGTTCTGCTCGCCTGGGACTGCGTGCGACGCCGCAGCAGGAGACCGTACTGCGCCGCGCGGCCGAGGTCAGCAATAAATCGATGACGGAATTCATCCTGGACAGCGCCTATCAGGCGGCCGAGCAGACCTTGCTCGATCAGCGGCTGTTCCTGGTGACCGGTGGTCAATCTCAGGCTTTGCTGTCGCTGTTGGATCGACCTGAGCAAGACAATCCTGGCTTGAAGGACCTGTTCTCGCGACGCGCTCCCTGGAAAGCCTGATGGCACTCGCGGCGCCACAGGCGCTGGATGCCAGCCATCGACTGGACGCGTTCGACTGCGGCAAGCCGGCACTCAACGATTGGTTGGCACGGCACGCGCGCCAGGCGCAGGCCAGCGGCTCGGTCAAGACCTACGTGGTCGCGGAAGGTGCACGCGTAGCGGGCTACTTCAGTTTGACGGTGGGGCAGATCGATACGCTGGAGGCGCCTGATCGTGTGCGCAAGGGCATGGGGGCGTTCCCCATCCCGGTGATCATTCTGGCCAGGCTTGCGGTGTCGGCCTCGGATCAAGGGCGGGGCATTGGTGTTGGCCTGCTCCAGGATGCCATCCGGCGCACGCTTGCCATTGCCGATCAGGCCGGCGTCCGCGCCCTGTTGACCCATCCCATCGATGAAGACGCCGAGCGCTTCTATCTTCGATTTGGTTTCGAGCCCTCACCTGTCCGCGAGCAGCAGTTGCTGTTGCTGCTCAAGGATGCGCGCCGCAGCTCCGGCGGACATGTGGAGAAGAAGAGCAGGGGCTAGTGTCGCGTCAAGCATGATCTGCCGGTGTGCGCTTGCCCTCGCCGCGCATCGCTGCGTTGCAGCCCTTGCCCAGGCGTAAAGCCTGGGCTGCGGCCTGCGCCTTGCGCTGCACGCCGATGCCTTCGCACCCATCCTTCACCTCACGCTTGACGCGACACTAGTTCAACGGCGGCCGCCGTTGACCGGCCTGGTCATGGACCGGTCCCCTCAATACGGCACAGCCCCACGCCCCCGCTGCACCCGCGCCGCCTCGCTCCACCAAGCCAGATCATCCGCAAAGCGCCCAAAGGCGCGCTCCAGCGCCTCGCCAGCGCTGCCCGTAGGCTTACCACCGACATCCAGCGTCTGCGCAATAGGCCCCACGGCCAGCGCGCTGGAGATCACCACCATGCCCATCTCCGACAGGATCGAGTGCCAGGCCGTGCCCGAGCGCACGCCCGAGAAGCGGCCGGCCGAATAGCTGGCGATGGCGGCGGGGCGCCAGAACCATTCCTCCAGGTAATGGTCGGTGAGGTTCTTCAGGCCGGGCTGCGGGCCCCAGTTGTATTCGCCGGTGACGAAGACAAAGGCGTCTGCGCTGCGGATCTTCTCGGCCAGTGCCTCCATGGCCGCAGGCGCGCTGCCCTTGGGGTATTCCTTGTACATGCGGTCCAGCATGGGCAGGTTGACGGCCTTGGCGTCCACCAGCTCGGCGGCAGCGCCGCGCGCCTGCAGGCTGGCGACCAGGTAATCCGCCAGGCGTATGCCCATGCGGTCGGCGCGGTAGGAGCCGTAGAACACCAGAATCTTGTCCGCCATGGCTGCGCCCTTTCAGGCCGGAGAGGCCGGCCGTGGAGGCAAAGGCTACTGCATGGCCGTGGGCGGTGGGAAGACGCCTGGCTTCCCGTCGCTATTCTTTGTGTGCAATTAACTCAATGATTGAAATGGGGTGGTGGGTCAATGCCCAGGTGTTGCCTGGGCTCTAAATTTTTCAGGGATTTAATTAGTGAGTTTTTTTGACGGCTTGTGGCGGTGCCGTGGGGATATGTGAGGGCATGGGCGCTGCCGGCGCTTTCAGGCGTAAGGCTGGAACTGGTTGTTGTCACGGGTGAGCAGTTGCATCAGCTTGGGATGTATGAAGAGCTTCTCTTTGCCCAAAGGCATTTCGCGCAGTACGCCCAAGGTGGCTAGGTCGTGCAGGTAGCGGGAGGCGGCCTGGCGCTGCGCAATGCCTTTGTCCACCAGGTTGCCGATGCGGCAATAGGGCTGCTCAAAGATCACATCCACCAGCTCGCGGGTGTAGATCTTGGGCAGGCGCGTGCGCACGTGTTCGGTGGTGTGCTCGGCCAGCGCGCGGATGGCGGCGATCTTGCCGGTGGTCCATCTGGACGTCTCAGCCACGGCCTGCAGCATGAAGATCAGCCAGGGCTCCCAGGCGCCGTCGCGGGTGACGCTGAGCAGCAGGCGGTAGTAGTCGGCCTTGTGGGCAATCACATGGCGGCTGAGGTACAGGATGGGCAGGTTCAGCAGCTCTTCTTGAATCAAATAGAGGATGTTGAGCACGCGGCCGGTACGGCCATTGCCGTCGGTGAACGGGTGGATGGCTTCGAACTGGTAGTGGCCGACGGCCATGCGGATCAATGGGTCGAGCTCGGTCTGGTTGTGCAGAAAGCGCTCCCAGTTGGCGAGCATGCCGCGCAAGCGGGTTTCGCCTTCGGGCGGGGTGTAGATCACTTCCCCGGTGCGGTCGTTGGCGAGCTGGGTGCCCGGGGTGCGGCGAATGTCCATGTCCACGCCCTTGAGGGTGCGGCAAACGTCCACGGCGGTTGCGGTGCACAGTGGCCGCGCCTTGAGCGACTCAAAGCCTTGGTGCAGCGCGGTGCGGTAGCGCAGCGCCTCTTTGGTGGCGGGGTCGGCGTTGTCGTGGCCCTGCGCGTACTGAAACAGGTGGTCGGTGGTGGTGACGATGTTCTCAATCTCCGAGCTGTCTTTGGCTTCCAGCAGCGGGATGGTGTTGATCAACATCGCTTGGTTGGGGATGAGTTCGGCGGCCTGCTTGAGCTCGGCCAGTGCGACGCGGGCTTCTATGCAAGCCTTGAGCACCGCCCGGCTCTCCAGCTCGTGCGTGGGGGGCAGCGTGGGCAACTGGTTGTGGGGCAGCTCGGGGCGCCAGCCGGCGGCAGCGTCTGTCATGATGCAAAAACCCTGTTTTATCGACAGGTAAAGAGCTTATGTCGCAGTCGACAACGCGTCAACGAAACATGTTCTGATTTTGCTGAATTGGCGACCTATGTTGATTTCGTGTCGTTCAATTGGTATTTGGAGATCGCGAGGGTGGGTGCAAGTCCGGCCCGCGGCCGAGCCTATCGGGCATCTGACGCTTGCGATTGCCTGAGCTGGTGTGCGCAGGCGCAAGGTGAATGGGGGGCGTATCAATCGTTGGATCGATGGCAAGGCCGGGCTTCGTGCAATTAACTCAATAATGCAAAAAAGCGAATGCTCAAGAGCCCGCTAGCCATCTGGGCTTGATCTTTTGGTGTCGCTTGAGAGTGTGAGTTTTTCTGACGGTTCCGCCGCCGCAGGCGCGCTGCCCACACGCGCCACCATCACCTGGTCGATGCGGTAGCTGTCCACGTCCAGCACCTCGAACTTGTAGCCGCCCCAGGTCACGCTGTCGGTGCGGCGCGGGACGCGGCGCAGCATGACCATGAGGAAGCCGGCCAGAGTCTCGTAGTCGCCTTCGTGCGGCAGGGATTCCAGGTCCAGTGCGCGCAGCACGTCCTGGATGGGGGTGACGCCGTCGATCAGCCAGGAGTTCTCGTCGCGCCGCACGATCTGCTCTTCGTCCAGCGGCGATATCAGGTCGCCCATGACGGTGCTCATGACGTCGTTGAGCGTGACCACGCCCACCACCAGGCTGTACTCGTTGACGATGACGGCAAAGTCCTCGCCCACCAGGCGGAACTGGTCCAGCACCTCGGCCAGGGTCAGGCTGTCGGGCACGATCAGCACCTTGCGCACCAGGGCGTTGTCGGCCAGCGATATGGGCTGGTTGTTGAGCACGCGCTGGAACAAATCCTTGGCGTCTACGTAGCCCACCACGTGGTCGATGTCGCCCTCGCACACCGGGTAGGTAGAGAAGGGCTCGGCGGCGATGCGCGCGCGGACCACCGCGTCTGGGTCGTCGCGCAGAAAGTAGGCGATGCGGTCGCGCTGCGACATGGCACTGGCAACGGTGCGGGTGTCCAGCTCGAACACATTGGCGATCACCTGCTGCTCGCGCGCGGCCAGCACGCCGGCCAGCGCGCCGGCCTCGGTCATGGCCAGGATGTCGGCGGAGGTGATGCGGTCGTCGCGCTGCAGCGGCAGGCCGAACAGGCTGAACAGCCCATCCGCGCCCTTGCTGTAGACCCAGATCAGCGGCCGCAGCAGCGACTGCAGCAGCTGCATGGGGCGCGCGGTGCGCACCGCCAGGCGCTCGGGCGCGGTCATGGCCAGCCGCTTGGGGAACAGGTCGGCAAACAGGATGAAGAAAGAGGTGACGATGAAGAACGAGGCCAGAAAGCCCGCCGTCTCCGCCGCCGCAGAGCCCAGGCCCAGCGAGAACAGCGCGGTGAAGGCCGGGCTCAGCGCGCCTTCACCGACGATGCCGCCCAGGATGGCGATGGCGTTCTGCCCGATCTGGGCCACGGTGAAGTAAGGCCCGGGCTGCTCCTGGATGCGCATGACGCGCTCGGCCCGCGCATCGCCCTCGTCGGCCATCTGGCGCAGGCGCAAGCGGCGCGAGGCGGCCAGCGAGATCTCGGCGATGGAGAAGAAGGCGCTGGCGGCGATGAGCGCGGCGATCAGGAGCAGGCTGGTGGTCAGGGTCATGAAGGCGGGTGGGGCGCCGCTGGGGCTACAGCGGGAGTGTAGGGTGCTTGCTTTTTGATGGGGCGGCTGCTTGCCTTGCTGGCGGCGGGTGCCGGGAGTTCGCCCCGGCGGGCGAGTAACTTTCTTTCGCGTCGCCGAAAGAAAGTCACCAAAGAAAGGGCGACCCCACTGTGGCGGTCCGGCGTTGCCGGACTGCTTTGCGGTGCTCGGAGTCGGCAGGCGGCTGCGGAACTCGCTGCGCTCAAACAGTCCTCGCCGTCCCTTCGCTGCGCTACGGGCAACCTGCCGACTCCTGCGCTCCTCAACGCCACAGAGGGGACCCGGGACAGCCAGTCGGGCCATCGCTGCGCTCGGCCCTTGCATTACTCCCTCCCCCGCTGGGGGAGGGGTGGGGTGGGGGCCGGCTGTTGCCTACTGCATGAACCCAATCCGACTACGCCTATCCCCCGCACGCGGCAGATCATCGCCGCGCAGCTCGGCCCGGCCATCCAGGCGCGCGTTGCCAAAGGCCACCATCAGCGCGCGGCGCATTTCGCGCGGGGCCAGGGCGGCCAGGCGCTCCAGTACCTCTTCTTGCGGCGCCTCGTCGAAGCGGCTGCCCCAGTCGTGGCTGGCGCGGATGGTCTGGTACAGGCGCAGGGCGATGTGGCGCGCCTGCTCGGGCGAGGGCGGCAGCACCTCGAACACGTTCATGCGGTTGAGGATGGGGTCGGGGATGCCGCGCGCGTCGTTGGCGGTGGTGATCCACAGCACCTGGCTGGCGTCTATGGCGACCTCGGCGAATTCGTCGACGAAGGCGCTGGCGGTGTCGTGCTCGAGCAGGCTGTAGAGCGCGCCCAGCGGGTCGTATTGCGCGTCGCAGTTGGCCTTGTCGATCTCATCCACCACGATCACCGGGTTGGCGTAGGTGCCATCTATCAGTGCCTCGAACACCTTGCCGGGGCGCGCGCCCTTCCACTGCGAGGCCGAGCCCGACAGCAGCCAGCCGGCGGTCATCGAGCCCATGGGCACCAGGTTCATGCCGGTGCCGATCAGGTCGGCCAGGTGCTTGGCGAAATGCGTCTTGCCGATGCCGGGCGGGCCCAGCAGCAGCATGGGCGTGACCTCCAGGCCGTCGCGGCTGTCTTGCGCGAGCGCGACGTGGCGGCGCACGTCGTCGAGTACCTCGGTGAAGTTGGGCAGATCGTCGTAGAGCGCGGCCATGTCGGGGATGCCGGCGGGCTTGACCTGGAAGCGCTCGGGGCCACGCTCCAGCATGCGCTCGTAGGTGCTGCGCAGGCTTTCGTGCTCTCGGGGGTCGCCTGCGTGCTGCAGCTTGCCAAGGCGGCGTTCAACCTCGGCTGGGTCGAACACGCTGCGGACCTGCGCGATAGGCAGGGGGAAGGGGGACGAGGACTGCGGGACGAGACTACGGGATTCCATCTGGCACTCCTTTGTTTCGTCGAGAAAGCGACACCTTCATTCGAGCACAAGCCGTGCCAGGCGTCCATCAAATGCCGTTTCTTTACCGCACCTTGACCGCCCAAAAAGCAACGGCGCGGTCGCCCTTATCAGGCGACCGCGCCGCGCGCGGAATCAGCGGGGGCTTAGGCCGCGTTGCCGGCCAGCACCTTTTGCAGTTCGCCGGACTCGTACATCTCCATCATGATGTCCGAGCCGCCGATGAACTCGCCCTTGACGTAGAGCTGCGGGATGGTCGGCCAGTGGCTGTATTCCTTGATGCCCTGGCGGATGCCATCGTCGTCCAGCACGTTGACGGTCTTGATCGCCTTGGCGTCCACGCCGCAGGCCTTCAGCACCTGGATGGCGCGGCCCGAGAAGCCGCACATCGGAAAGCTGGCGCTGCCCTTCATGAAAAGCAGCACGTCGTTGGATTTGACGAGGGCGTCGATGCGTTGTTGGGCGTCACTCATGGGTCTCTCCTTCATGGGGATGGCAGCCGGAATCGCCCGGCCGCTGCGGGCGCAATTATCGGTGGGATGGCAAAAGTCCGCCGGAGCAGCGTTCTATGCCGGCCAAGTCCTTGCGGCTTTGTACTTCGGCAAAGCCCGCTGCCTGCAACAGTTCGCGCACCAAAGCGGCCTGGTCCCAGCCGTGCTCCAGCAGCAGCCAGCCGCCCGCCGCGAGGTGGGCCGGGGCCTGGGTGATGATGCGGCGCAGGTCGTCCAGCCCGTCGGCGCCGGCGGCCAGGGCCGACAGCGGCTCGTGCACCAGGGCGGCCAGGTGGCCATCTGCCACTGCGATATAGGGCGGGTTGGAGGCGATCAGGTCGTAGCGCTCGGCACTATCCAGCGCCGCGCACCAGTCGCCTTGCAGAAAGCGCACCGGCAGGCCCAGCCGTGCCGCGTTGCCGCGTGCCACCTCGAGCGCGCCGGCGCTGGCGTCTACGGCGGTGACTTGGGCGTCTGGCCGCGCATGCTGCAGCGCCAGCGCGATGGCGCCGCTGCCGGTGCCCAGGTCCAGCACGGTGGGCGCGGGCTGGCCGGCCAGGCGCTCCAGTGCCCACTCCACCAGGGTTTCGGTATCGGGGCGCGGCACCAGCACGCGGGCATCGACCGCCAGCGGCAGGCCGAAGAATTCCTTCTCACCCACCAGGTAAGCCAGCGGCTCGCCGGCGGCGCGGCGGCTGCACAGGTCGCGCAGCTGGATTTGTACCGGGGCGGCGAGCAGGTCGGTGTCGTGCGCCAGCAGCCAGGCGCGCTCGTGCGCCGGGCGGCCCAGTGCGTGCAGCAGCAGCAGTTGCGCGTCGAGCCGCTCCAGGCCCAAGGCGCCGGCGGCCTGCAGGGCCTGGGCAATGCTTAGCTGTGCGACTGTGGTACTACTCATTTGATAGCTATAAGTCCAGGTGGTACTTGGGCTGGAGGCCTATTTAACTGATATTTTTCGCCGTTCGCCCTGAGCCTGTCGAAGGGCCGGGTGACGAGTGGCAAGGCTTCGACAGGCTCAGCCCGAACGGTGTGGCTCAGCCCGAACGGTGTGGATCAGCCCGAACGGTGTGGATCAGCCCGAACGGTGTGGAAAGTGGGGTGCTTGCGATATTTCAGCCGCCCGCGCCCACTTCCAGCTCGGCCAGTTGCTCGGCCTCGCGGGCGTGTTGCAGCGCGTCCAGCACCTCGCCCAGGTCGCCTTCCATGATGAACAGCAGCTTGTACAGAGTGAGGTTGATGCGGTGGTCGGTAAAGCGCCCCTGCGGGAAGTTGTAGGTGCGGATGCGGTCGCTGCGGTCGCCGCTGCCGATCAGGCCCTTGCGCATGGCGGCATCCTTGGCGGCTTGCTCGCTGCGCTCTTTCTCTTGGATGCGCGCAGACAGCACCTGCAGCGCCTTGGCCTTGTTGCGGTGCTGGCTGCGGTCGTCCTGGCATTCGGCCACGATGCCGGTCGGGATGTGCGTGATGCGCACGGCCGAGTCGGTCTTGTTGATGTGCTGGCCGCCGGCGCCGCTGGCGCGGTAGGTGTCGATGCGCAGGTCGGCCGGGTTGATCTGCACGGCCACGGTCTCGTCTGGCTCGGGCAGCACGGCCACGGTGCAGGCGCTGGTGTGGATGCGGCCCTGGGTTTCGGTGGCGGGCACGCGCTGCACGCGGTGGCCGCCGGATTCAAAGCGCAGCCGGCCATAGACGTTGTCGCCAACGATGCGGAACACGATTTCCTTGTAGCCGCCCAGCTCGCTCTCGTTGGCGCTGACCACTTCGCAGCGCCAGCCGGCGCGCTCGTAGTAGCGGGTGTACATGCGCGCCAGGTCGCCGGCAAACAGGGCCGATTCATCGCCGCCGGTGCCGGCGCGGATTTCCATGAACGCGTTGCGCGCGTCGTCCGGGTCCTTGGGCAGCAGCAGGCGCTGCAGCTCGTCTTCCAGCTGCAGCAGCTCGGCCTCGGCGCCGGCGATTTCTTCTTGCGCCATCTCGGCCATGTCGGGGTCGCCGAGCATGCCGCGCGCGCCTTCCAGGTCGGCCTCGCGCTGCTTGAAGCGGGCGTAGCGGCCGGCCACCTGGGTCACCTCGGCATGCTCGCGCGAGAGCACGCGGTACTGCTCCATGTCGGCCATGATGTCCTCGCGCGAGAGCAGGAAGTCGAGTTCTTCGAGACGGACGGCGTAGCGGTCGAGCTGGTGGCGCAGGAAGGTTTTCACGGGGCTGGGGGCTGGGGCGCACCGGCAGGCGCGCCCTTCGGCAGAAGGCGGCGCCCCGCGCCATGGCGGTGCGGGGCGTATCGGTAGGCCGGCAAGCGCCGGCCGGGTGCAATTATCCGCGAGAGCCGCGCCGGCGCGGGAGCGCTGCCGCAAGCCCGTATCGCGGAGGTGCATGTGAGGGTTGCACCTTTTTCAGAATCATGGATTTTTAATATCACCATATCGGTGCATTGCGACTGCCGTATTGCTTGGGTTCGGCCATGATTTCATTGGGAAGTTTGATAAAGGTGCAACCTTAAGAGATTTTTTAGAAAAAGGTTGCACCTTTGCGGTGGTGCCACTAGCATCGCGCCCACCGTCAACGCCTTCGCCCCTCAAAAACATGTCCCAGGTCACCCTCGGCGTCAAGCTGGACGAAAGCGTCCGCGAGCGCATCAAATCCGCAGCCAAAGCCATAGACCGCACGCCGCACTGGCTCATCAAGCAGTCCATCCACCTCTACCTGGAGGCGTTCGAGCGTGGCGAGCTGCCGGGGCGCGCCCTGGCACCGGCAGACGCCGCCGGGGACGATGCACCGCCGCCGCCCGACGCCCCGGCCCAGCCCTTCCTCGACTTTGCCGAGCAGGTGATGCCGCAGAGCGTGCTGCGCGCCGCCATCACCGCCGCCTGGCGCCGGCCCGAGCCCGAGCAGGTAGCGATGCTGCTGCCCGAGGCGCGCCTGCCCGCCGCCATGGCAAGCACTGCGCACCAACTGGCCTGCCGGCTCAGCGAAGGCCTGCGCGCCCACCAGGGCGTGGGCAAGGCGGCGCTGGTGCAGGGGCTGCTGCAGGAGTTTTCTTTGTCTTCGCAAGAGGGCGTGGCGCTGATGTGCCTGGCCGAGGCGCTGCTGCGCATCCCCGACCGCGCCACGCGCGACGCACTGATCCGCGACAAGCTCAGCACCGGCAACTGGCAGCCGCACCTGGGCAAGAGCGCATCGCTGTTCGTCAATGCGGCTACCTGGGGTTTGATGTTCACGGGCAAGCTGGTCGCCACGCACAACGAGTCGGGCCTGAGCACCGCGCTTGGCCGCGTGCTGACGCGTGGCGGCGAGCCGCTGATCCGCAAGGGCGTGGACATGGCCATGCGCCTGATGGGCGAGCAGTTCGTCACCGGCGAGACCATAGGCAAGGCGCTGGCCAATGCCGGCAAGCGCGAGGCCCGGGGCTTTCGCTACTCCTACGACATGCTGGGCGAGGCCGCGCTCACCGACGCCGACGCGCAGCGCTACATGGCCTCTTATGAGCAGGCCATCCACGCCATCGGCCGCGCGGCGGCCGGTGCCGGCATTTATCGCGGCCCGGGCATCTCCATCAAGCTGTCGGCCCTGCACCCGCGCTACAGCCGTGCCCAGCACGCCCGCGTGATGGACGAGCTGTACCCGCGCCTGCTGGCCCTGACCGAGCTGGCGCGCAGCTACGACATCGGCCTGAACATCGACGCCGAAGAGGCCGACCGGCTGGAGCTGTCGCTCGACCTGCTGGAGCGCCTGTGCCACGCGCCCACGCTGGCCGGCTGGAACGGCATAGGCTTTGTCATCCAGGCCTACCAGAAGCGCTGCGGGGACGTCATTGCCTGGCTGATCGACCTGGCGCGGCGCAGCCGCCACCGGCTGATGGTGCGCCTGGTCAAGGGCGCCTACTGGGACAGCGAAATCAAGCGCGCCCAGGTAGACGGCCTGGAGGACTACCCCGTCTACACGCGCAAGGCGCATACCGACGTTGCCTACCTGGCCTGCGCCCGCAAGCTGCTGGCCGCGCCCGAGGCGGTGTACCCGCAGTTCGCCACCCACAACGCGCACACGCTGGCCGCCATCTACCAAATGGCGGGCCAGAACTACTACGAAGGCCAGTACGAGTTCCAGTGCCTGCACGGCATGGGCGAGCCGCTGTACGACCAGGTGGTGGACAAGGGTGAGGGCCATCTCAACCGGCCGTGCCGCATCTACGCCCCGGTGGGCAGCCACGAGACGCTGCTGGCCTACCTGGTGCGCCGCCTGCTGGAGAACGGCGCCAACACCTCCTTCGTCAACCGCGTGGCGGACCGCAGCTTGTCCATCGACACGCTGGTGGCAGACCCGGTCGCGGTGGTAGAGGCCACGGCCGTGCAAGAGGGCCGCATCGGCCTGCCGCACCCACGCATTCCCTTGCCGGGCGCGCTCTACCCGGGCCGCAGCAACTCGCTGGGCCTGGATCTGGCCAACGAGCAGCGGCTGGGCTCGCTCTCCAGCGCGCTGCTGCAAAGCGCCGCGCGCGACTGGCGCGCCGCGCCGCTGCTGGCCGTGCCGGTGGCTGATGGCCCCTGGCAGCCGGTGCGCAACCCGGCGCGCCATGCCGACATCGTCGGCCAGGTGCAAGACGCAACCCCTGATGACATCACCCGCGCGCTGCAGGCTGCGCAAGACGCCTTCGAGATCTGGCAGGCCACCCCGCCGGCCGAGCGCGCCGGCATGCTGGAGCGCGCCGCCGATGCGCTAGAGGCGCAGATGCAGCAACTGCTGGGCCTGTTGGTGCGCGAGGCCGGCAAGACCCTGGCCAATGCTGTGGGTGAGGTGCGCGAGGCGGTGGATTTCTTGCGCTACTACGCGGCCCAGGTGCGCGCGGATTTCAGCAACGAGGCGCACCGCCCGCTCGGCCCCGTGGTCTGCATCAGCCCGTGGAATTTTCCGCTGGCCATCTTTGTGGGGCAGGTGGCGGCTGCGCTGGCCGCCGGCAACACGGTGCTGGCCAAGCCGGCCGAGCAAACCCCGCTGATCGCCGCCGAGGCCGTGCGCCTGCTGCAGGGCGCGGGCCTGCCGCCCGGCGCGCTGCAACTGCTGCCCGGCCCGGGCGAGACCGTAGGCGCCGCGCTGGTGGCCGACCCGCGCGTGCGCGGCGTGCTCTTCACCGGCTCGACCCAGGTTGCGCGCATCCTGCAGCGCGCCGTGGCCGGCCGGCTCGACGACCTGGGCCAGCCGGTGCCGCTGATCGCCGAGACCGGTGGCCAGAACGCCATGGTGGTCGACTCTTCTGCGCTGGTGGAGCAGGTGGTCAACGACGTGCTCGCCTCGGCCTTCGACAGCGCCGGCCAGCGCTGCTCGGCCCTGCGCGTGTTGTGCGTGCAAGAAGACATAGCAGAGCGCACGCTGGAGATGCTGCAGGGCGCCATGGCCGAACTCACGCTGGGCAACCCCGAGCGCCTGCGGGTGGACGTAGGCCCGGTGATCGATGCCGAGGCACGCGACGCCCTGCTGGCCCACATCGAGGCCATGCGCGCCAAGGGCCACGCGGTGCACCAGATCGCACGCATCGACAGCGACACCGCGCACGGCACCTACGTGCCGCCCACGCTGATCGAGATCGACAGCATCGACGAGCTGCACAAAGAAGTGTTTGGCCCGGTGCTGCATGTGCTGCGCTACGCGCGCCCGGGGCTCGATGCGCTGATCGACCGCATCAACGCCACCGGCTTTGGCCTGACGCTGGGCGTGCACTCGCGCATTGACGAAACCATCCAGCGCATCGCCGCGCGCGCCCATGTCGGCAACCTCTATGTCAACCGCAACATGGTGGGCGCGGTGGTCGGCGTGCAGCCCTTTGGCGGCGAAGGCCTGTCGGGCACCGGCCCCAAGGCCGGCGGCCCGCTGTACCTGCTGCGCCTGCTGGCCAGCCGGCCCGAAGGCACGGCCATGGGCCCTGGCACCGCGCTGGCGCAGATAGAGGGCGAGGCTGTCATTCCTGGCCTGCCACGGCGCCAGGCCCTGGCGGCGCTGCAGCAGTGGTGCCATGGCAGCGCACGCGCCGCATTGGCCGAGGTGTGCGAGCGCTTTGGCCAGCAGACACCCAGCGGCCAGCGCCGCGTGCTGGATGGCCCCACTGGCGAGCGCAACGTCTACAGCCTGTGTGGGCGCGATGCCGTGCTGTGCCTGGCGGCGGAGGAGGGCGACCGCCTGTGCCAATTGGCGGCGGTGCTGGCCGTGGGCGCGCGTGCGCTCTGGCCGGCCGATGCATCGCACCGCGCGCTGCATGCGCAGTTGCCCGAGCCGGTGCGCGCAGCCATCGATTTCACCGACGACTGGCGTGCGCCGCAGGCCTTGTTCGACGCGGTGATCCACCACGGCGACTCAGACCAGTTGCGCGGCGTGGCCCAGGCCTTGTCCGGGCGGCCCGGCCCCATCGTCGGCCTGCAGGGGCTGGCGCCGGGCGCCACCGGCATCGTGCTGGAGCGCCTGCTGATAGAGCGCAGCCTGAGCGTGAACACCGCCGCCGCGGGCGGCAATGCCAATTTGATGACCGTGGGCTAAGCCCGGGAGAGATGCAAACCATGAGAGTCCTGTTCCTTGGCTACGGCCACATGGGAAGCGCCCTGGGCAATGCCTGGCGCGAGAGCGGTCGCGTGGCCGAGTTGTTGGCCGTAGACCCGGCCGCTGCAGCGGAGCCAGGCCGCTACCCGAGCATTGACGCGCTGCCTGCGGAGCAGGTCGCGGCTGGCTTCGATCTGGTGGTGCTGGCCGTCAAGCCCGCGCTGGCGCAGCAGGCGCTGCGCGCGCTGCCGGCGGCGTGCTGGGGTTCGGCCGCGCTGGTGAGTGTTGCCGCGGGCGTCACCCTTGCCACGCTGTCGGCCGCGTTGCCGGCCGGTGTGCCGGTGGTGCGCGCCATGCCCAATACGCCGGCGCTGCTGCGCGCAGGCTGCACCGGGCTGTTTGCCGGGCCGGCCGTGGATGCCGCCTTGCGCAAGCGCCTGGATGCATTGTTCGCCACCGTGGGCAGCGTGCACTGGCTGGACGCAGAAGTGCAGTTGGACATGGTGACTGCCATCAGCGGCAGCGGTCCGGCCTATTACCACTTGTTCAGCGAGGCGCTGGCCGAGGCCGGCACTGCGCTGGGCCTGCCGCAGGCGCTGGCGCGCCAACTGGCGGCAGACACCGCCTGGGGCGCCGCCGCACTGCAGCATCAGCCCGGCGCGGACTTTGCCGCGCTGCGCCATGCCGTGACCTCGCCCAAGGGCACCACCGCCGTCGCCATTGCCGTGTTTGAGCAAGGCGGCGTGTTGCGCGAACTGGTGACGCGTGCCACGCAGGCCGCCCGCCAGCGCGCTGCAGAACTCTCCGCCGTCTGATGGCTTCCCCCTCATCCGGCGGCCTGCAGGTACGCAAGCGCGCCGGTCATGGATCCCAGCGATCTGGGTACATCCAGGGCAAGAACGAGAAGAACCTCGCGCAGTACCAGAAGTGATTGGCAGGCAGATTCAATAGCTATCTAATTGATAGCTATAAGCCCAGACTGCGCTTGGGCTAGAGGCACTTTTGGCCAAGATCAGGGCTTGCCGCGCAGGAAGAAGCGGCTGATCGAATCCGCCGTCTGCTCGCGCTGCTCGGCATCACCCGCATGCAGCTCGGCAATGGCGCCGTGCAGCATCTTCTGCGTGAGGCCGCGCGACAGCGCCTCCAGCACGGCGTCCACGTCTTCGCCGCGCGCCAGCAGCTTGCGTGCGCGGGCGATCTCGGCGCTGCGCCAGGTGTCGGCCTGGGCATGCAGCTGGCGGATCAAGGGCACGCTGCCCTTGACCGGGTCGCGCTGGTCCATCCAGTGCATGAAGCTCTGCACGCCGGCGTCGATGATGGCCTCGGCCTGCGCCACGGCGGCCTGGCGGTTGGCCTGCGCGGTCTGCACCACGCTGGCCAGGTCGTCCACGGTGTAGAGGTAGACGTCTTCCAGGGCCTTGACCTCGGGCTCGATATCGCGCGGCACGGCCAGGTCCACCATGAACATGGGGCGGTGCTTGCGGCGCTTGAGCGCACGCTCGACCGCGCCCAGGCCAATGATGGGCAGGGTGCTGGCGGTGCAGCTCACCACTGCGTCGAATTCATGCAGGCGCTCGGGCAGGTCGCCCAGGCGCATCACCTCGCCGCCAAAACGGGCGGCGAGCGCCTCGCCGCGTTCCACCGTGCGGTTGGCAATGGCGATGGATTTGGGGTTTTTGGCCGCGAAATGGGTGGCGGCCAGTTCGATCATTTCGCCCGCACCCACAAACAGCACGCGGATCTTGGCCAGGTCTTCGAACAGCTGGCCGGCCAGGCGCACCGCGGCGGCGGCCATGCTGATGGAATGCGCTCCGATCTCGGTAGAGCTGCGCACTTCCTTGGCGACCGAGAACGAGCGCTGGAACAACTGGTTGAGCGTGCTGCCCAGCGCGCCGGCGCCTTCGGCGGCACGTATGGCGTCCTTCATCTGGCCCAGGATCTGCGGCTCGCCCAGCACCATGGAATCCAGGCCGCTGGCCACGCGGAAGGCATGGCGCGCGGCCGTGCCGTCTTCCAGCGCGTAGGCATGCGACTGCAGCAGCGCAGGCGTTACACCACCGGTCTGGGCCAGCCAGCCAAGGGTGTGGTCCAGCGCCTGGTGCTCGCCCGCGCAGTAGATTTCGGTGCGGTTGCAGGTGGAGATGATGGCCGCTTCAATGGCCGGGTGCCGGCTGGGAAACGAGCCGCGCAGGCCTTGCAGCGTGGGCGCGATCTGGTCGAGCGCAAAGGCAAACCGGCCGCGCAGATCGAGCGGCGCAGTGTTGTGATTGATGCCTAAAGCCCAGACTGCCATCCGCGGATTATAAAATTTGTGGCCGTACCGGGGGATTACCCTTCGCTATCGCGCTGAATGCGAACGGTTATGGCCACGCGTCGTGAATGCCCCCATGTCTTTGCCCCAAACCCTCGACCATCTGCTGAACTTCGTCGCCCCCGCGCTCTGGATGGCGCTGGGCATGCTGCTGCTGGGCCGCTTCGTGGCGCCGGGCCCCAGCCGCATGGCGTGGCCGGGCCGGCTGGCGGTGCATGTGGCCGTCGGCATCGTGGTACTGGTGGCCGGGCTGGTGCTGAGCGGGCAGGACGGCAGCATGCTGACCTGGGCCGCGCTGGTGCTGGCGCTGGCCAGCAGCGAATGGGTGCTGCGCCGGGGTTGGCGCCGTTGACTAAGCGGGCGTGAACAGATCGACCCGATCCGTAATGACCCCATCCGTCCCCAGCGCCATCAGCCGCTCCGCCGCCCAGGCGTCATTGACGGTATAGGACAGCGTGCGCAGCCCGGCGGCCTTGGCCGCGGTGACGGTGGCAAGGTCCCACAGCGCGTGGTTGCAGACCACGGCCACGCAGCCCAGTGCCTGGGCTTCGTCCAGCCAGCCGTCACGCAGGGTATCGAGCAGCAGGCCGCGCGGCAGCGCCGGGGCGCTGTGCCGGGCGCCGGCCAGTGATTCGGGCTGGAAGGAGGTGAGCAGTGGCGGCACGGCCGTGCCCTGCCACAGGCGCGCGGCGTGCTGCGCCACCACCTCGCCGGTCAGGCGCTCGACGCCGGGCGTGGGCTTGATCTCTATGTTGAGATGAAAGCCGTTGCGCAGGCAGTAGCGGGCGATGTTCTCGAAGCTGGGCAGCGGCTCGCCCGCATGGGCACGCGAGTGCCAACTACCGGCGTCGCGCTGCGCCAGCACGGACCAGGGCTGCTCGCCGGCCGTGCCGTGGCCGTCGGTGGTGCGCTGCAGCGTGGCGTCGTGCAACAGAAAGGGCACGCCGTCGGCGCTGAGCTTCACGTCGCATTCGAACATGCGGTAGCCGTGCTGCGCCCCGGCCCGGAACGCGGCCAGCGTGTTCTCGGGCGCGAGCTTGCCGGCGCCACGGTGGGCGATCCAGCGCGGGTAGGGCCAGCCGGAAAGGGAAGCGGTGGGGGCGGTGGCGGTCATGTCAGTGAGCGATCAATGGAAGCGATGCCTGCAGGGTATGGAGCCGGCGCAAGCTGACTCGTCCGATGGCCGCGGAGCAGGCCGCGCCCGCAGACGCCGTGGAACTGGCTTTGCCAGGCCACTGGTGTCGTCCCCCTGCAGGGGGACGGCGCCGAAGGCGACTCAGGGGGTGTTTTATATCTCTTCTCCGAACTTGAGCAGGTTGCCGTGTGGGTCGATCACGTACAGCTCGCGCATGCCCCAGGGCTGCTCGCGCGGGGGCTCTACGTTCAGCCCGCGTGCGGCGAAGTCGGCATGCAGCGCGCGCGTGTCGCCGCGTACGTAGCACGAGGTGTTCTCTGCGATGTGGCGCTCGCTGCAGCGCCAGAAGTGCAGCTCGCAGCCCTCGCGCGCCAGGATGAGGTAGTCCTCGGTGCGCAGGCGGGCGGCGAAACCCAGCCGATCAGCATAGAAGGCCGCGCTCTCATTCAGGTCCAGCGAGGCCAGGACGGGGATGGTGGCGTGCAGGAGCGCGGCGGGCGCGGCGGCGCTCACATCCGCTTGCCCGTGGTCGCGTCGAACCAATGCAGGCGCTCGCTGCGCGGCAGTACGTGCAGGGTGCTGTTGGGCGTGGGGGCGTGCAGGCCTTCTTCGACGCGCACGATCAGGGCGTCTTCGCCCAGGTGGCCGTAGACCAGGCGCTCGGCTCCCAGCAGCTCGACCGAGTCCACGTGCACCGCCCAGGCACCGGGCGTGCCGGCTTCGACGATGTCCAGGTGCTCTGGGCGCACGCCCAGGGTGGCGTCGGGGCGGCTGCCAGGCGCGTGCTTGAGCAGGTTCATTGGCGGCGAGCCGATGAAGCTCGCAACGAAGGCCGAGGCGGGCTGGTGGTAGACCTCTTCGGGCGTGCCGAACTGCTCCATCACGCCGCCGTTCATCACGATCATGCGCTGGGCCAGGGTCATGGCCTCGACCTGGTCGTGGGTGACGAAGAGCGAGGTAATGCCCAGTTCGCGGTGCAGCTTCTGGATCTCCAGGCGGGTCTGGGCGCGCAGCTTGGCGTCGAGGTTGGACAGTGGCTCGTCGAACAAGAACACCTGCGGCTGGCGCACGATGGCACGGCCCATGGCCACGCGCTGGCGCTGGCCGCCCGACAGCTCGCGCGGCTTGCGCTCGAGCAGGTGGCCCAGCTCCAGGATCTTGGCGGCCTTGTCGACGCGCACCTTGATCTCGGGCACCGGCACCTTGGCGATCTTCAGGCCATAGGCCATGTTGTCGAAGACCGTCATGTGCGGGTACAGCGCGTAGTTCTGGAACACCATGGCGATGTCGCGCTCGGAGGGTTCGAGCTGGTTCACCACCTTGTTGCCGATGGCGATCTCGCCGGAGGAGATTTCTTCCAGGCCTGCCACCATGCGCAGCAGCGTCGACTTGCCGCAGCCCGAGGGGCCCACGATCACGATGAACTCATGGTCGGCGATCTCGGCGTTCACGCCGTGGATGACCTGGTTGGCTTTGGGCCCGTGGCCGTAGCGCTTGATGACGTTGCGTAAGGAAAGTGCAGCCATGTTTATTCGAGTTCTCCGATATTTTTCAGGAACACCGCGGAACCGGCTTTGCCGGGCCGCTGGTGTTGCCCCCGGTAGGGGGAGGGCGTAGCGACACGAAGTGCGCGCAGCCTGGGGGCGAGCCTATTTTTCAGTGTCCACGAGGCCCTTGACGAACCACTTTTGCATCAGGATCACCACCAGCGCGGGTGGCAGCATCGCGAGAATGGCGGTGGCCATGACGACGTTCCATTCGTTCTGCCCGTCGCCGCCGGCGATCATGCGTTTGATGCCGACCACAACCGGGTACATGTCCTCGCTGGTGGTGGCCAGCAGCGGCCAGAGGTACTGGTTCCAGCCGTAGATGAACTGGATCACGAACAGCGCCGCAATCGAGGTCTTCGACAGCGGCAGCAGCACGTCGAAGAAGAAGCGCATGGGGCTTGCGCCGTCCATGCGCGAGGCCTCGGTGAGCTCGTCCGGCACGGTCATGAAGAACTGACGGAACAAAAAGGTGGCTGTGGCCGACGCGATCAGCGGCACCGTGAGGCCCGCGTACGAGTTCAGCATGTTCAGGTCTGATAGCACCTTGTAGGTGGGCAGGATGCGCACCTCCACCGGCAGCATCAGCGTCACGAAGATGGCCCAGAAGCAGATCTTCTTGAACGGAAAGCGGAAGTACACGATGGCAAAAGCCGACAGCAGCGAGATCGAGATCTTGCCGATGGCGATCACCATCGCCGTCACGAAGCTCACCCACATCATGTGCGCCACCGGGGCGTTGGAGCCCGCGCTGGTTTCGCGCCCGAAGAGCGCGCCCTTGTAGCTGTCCCACATGTTCGTGCCCGGGAGCAGCGGCATGGGCGCCTGCACGATCTCCTGCGCGGTGTGCGTGGAGGCCACGAAGGCCAGGTACAGGGGGAAGGCGACGATGAATACGCCCAGGATCATCACCACATGGGCCAGGATGCCCTGGGTGCCGCGTCTTTCAACCATGTTGCACCCCGTCGAGTTTGTTTTTCTGCTGTTTCATCAGTACTGGACCTTCTTCTCGACGTAGCGGAACTGGATGACGGTCAGTGCCACCACGATCACCATCAGCACGACCGACTGCGCGGCTGAGCCGCCGAGGTCCAGGCTCTTGAAGCCGTCGTGGTAGACCTTGTAGACCAGGATGGTGGTGTCCTGGCCCGGGCCGCCCTGGGTGGCCGCATCGACGATCGCGAAGGTGTCGAAGAAGGCGTAGACCACGTTGATCACCAACAGGAAGAAAGTGGTGGGCGACAGCAGCGGGAACTGCACCGTCCAGAAGCGGCGCCACGGGCGCGCGCCGTCGATGGCGGCGGCCTCGATCAGCGACTTGGGGATGGACTGCAGGCCCGCCAGGAAGAACAGGAAGTTGTAGGAAATCTGCTTCCAGACCGAGGCCATGACGATCAGCGTCATGGCGTGGCCGGAGTCGAGCAGGTGGTTCCAGTTGATGCCGATCTTGCCCAGTGCATAGGCCACCACGCCCAACGAGGGCGAGAACATGAAGACCCACAGCACGGCCGCCACGGCGGGCGCCACGGCGTAGGGCACGATCAGCATGGTCTTGTAGAAGGTGCCGCCGCGCGTGATGCGGTCGGCAAACACGGCCAGCACGAGCGACAGGCTGATGCCGATGCCGGCCACCAGCACCGAGAACACGGCCGTCGTCTTGAACGACGCGGCATAGCTTGAGTCGCTGATCAAGTGCCTGAAATTGTCGAGCCCGACAAACTCGACCGACGTACCGAACGCGTCTTGCTGCTGCAGCGACTGCAGGATGGCCTGCCCCGCCGGCCAGAAGAAAAACACCAGGATCACCGCCATCTGCGGTGTCAGCAGCAGCCAGGGCAGCCAGCCCGAGCGAAAGAAGACGCGTTTTTCCATGAACCCCTCGAACCCCTCTACATAAAAATCCCGCCGGGCTCACTCTTCTACAAGAGTGAGCGTGGGCGGGCGATATTAGCCGGACACGCAGGCCCGAGCTTCAATCGTCAGTTCTTGTTTGCCTTCTGGAAGCGTTCCAGTTGTTCGTTGCCACGGGCCACGATGGCGTCCAGGGCTTCCTTGGCCGTCTTCTTGCCGTTCCAGACCTGTTCGAGCTCTTCGTCCTCGATGGCGCGGATCTGCACGTAATTGCCCAGGCGGATGCCGCGGCTCTTGTCGGTGACCTTGCGGATCATCTGCGTCACGGCCACGTCGGTGCCGGGGTTCTGCTTGTAGAAGCCCGAGTCTTCGGTGAGCTTGTACGAGGCCGTGGTCACAGGCAGGTAGCCCGTGCGCTTGTGGCTGGCAGACTGCACTTCAGGCGTCGAGATGAAACTGAAGAACTTGGCCACGCCCTTGTACTCGGCGGCCTTCTTGCCCGACATGACCCACAGGCTGGCGCCGCCGATCACGGTGTTCTGCGGTGCGCCGGGCACGTCCGGGTAGTAGGGCAGGGGCGCCAGGCCGTAGGCGAACTTGGCGTTCTTGGCCACGTTGCCATAGAAGCCGGACGAGGTGTTGATCATGGCGCACTCGCCCGACACGAACGAGGCCTCGGGCACGTTGCCGCGGCCCTTGTAGATGAACAGGCCCTGCTTGGCCATGCTGGCCAGGTTCTCGATGTGGCGCTGGTGCAGCGGCGAGTCGACCTTCAGGCGTGCGTCCAGGCCCTGCAGGCCGTTGGCCTTGCTGGCGAACTCCACGTTGTGCCAGGCCGAGAAGCTCTCGAGCTGGGTCCAGTTCTGCCAGGCGGTGGTGAACGGGCACTTGTGGCCGCTCGCCTTGAGCTTGGCGGCCGCGGCCACCACTTCAGGCCAGGTCGAGGGTGCCTTGTCGGTGGGCAGGCCGGCCGCCTTGAAGGCGTCCTTGTTGAAATAGAAGATGGTGGTCGAGCTGTTGAAGGGGAAGCTCAGCATCTGGCCGTTGGGGGCGGTGTAGTAGCCGGCCACGGCGGGGATGTAGGCGCTGGGGTCGAACTTCTCGCCCGCGTCCTTCATGACCTGGCCCACGGGAATGATGGCGCCCTTGCTGGCCATCATGGTGGCGGTGCCCACTTCGAACACCTGCAGGATGTGCGGCGCGTTGCCGGCGCGGAAGGCGGCGATGGAGGCCGTCATCGATTCGTCATACGTGCCTTTGAAGGTCGGGACGATCTTGTATTCCTTCTGGCTCTCGTTGAACTGCTTGGCCAGGTCATTGACCCACTCGCCGTTGACGGCGGTCATGGAGTGCCACCATTGGATCTCGGTCTGGGCAAGGGCTGGGGCGGCCATGGCCGTGGCCAGCGCCGCAACCGAGGCGAAGCGCATGAACTTCATAAAGGGAGCTCCTCAAGAATTAAGACAGACAGGTGCGGCATCGTTGACTGCACCTGTGACACGTGCGTGTCATTGTGTGAAAGTGTCGGCGAAACAGAAAGCGGGGAAACCCTTTCCGTGCCATTTTTGGGGGACCGTTATGCCGTGATGGGCATTCCCGCGCAGCGCCTTTGCTGCGACGCACCATGCTAGCATCTGCGCCCTGTTTTCCGTGACCCTTACGTGACCCATCAACGGGTTGCTGCTCACTCACCATGACCAAGACCTCCCTGGACAAAAGCAAGATCAAGTTCCTGTTGCTCGAGGGCGTGCACGCATCCGCCAGCGAGGTGCTGCGCCAGGCAGGCTACACACAGATAGAAACCCTGCCCAAGGCTTTGCAGGGTGAAGAACTGAAGGCCAAGCTGGCCGATGTGCACTTCATCGGCATCCGCTCGCAGACCCAGCTCACCGCCGACATCTTTGCCCATGCGCCCAAGCTGGTGGCCGTGGGCTGCTTCTGCATCGGCACCAACCAGGTCGACCTGAACGCGGCGCGCGAGCGCGGCGTGGCGGTGTTCAACGCGCCGTATTCCAATACCCGTTCAGTGGCCGAACTGGTGCTGGCCGAGGCCATCCTGCTGCTGCGCGGTATCCCCGAAAAGAACGCGCTGGCGCACCGTGGCGGCTGGCTCAAGTCGGCCATCAACTCTTATGAGATCCGTGGCAAGACGCTGGGCATCGTCGGCTATGGCTCGATCGGCACCCAGCTGTCGGTGCTGGCTGAGGCGCTGGGCATGAAGGTCGCCTTCTTCGACGTGGTGACCAAGCTGCCGCTGGGCAATGCGCGCCAGATCCACTCGCTCAAAGAGCTGATGGCGCAGAGCGATATCGTCACCCTGCACGTGCCCGAGACGCAAGCCACGCAATGGATGATCGGCGAGGAAGAAATCGCCGCCATCAAGCCAGGCGGCATCCTGATCAATGCCTCGCGCGGCACCGTGGTGCGGATCGAGGCCCTGGCCGAGGCACTGCGTGAGAAGAAGCTGCTGGGCGCGGCCATCGACGTGTTCCCGGTCGAGCCAGGCAGCAACAAGGAAGAGTTCAACTCGCCCCTGCGCGGGCTGGACAACGTCATCCTCACGCCGCACATCGGCGGCTCGACCATGGAGGCGCAGGCCAACATCGGCCTGGAAGTGGCCGAGAAGCTGGTCAAGTACAGCGACAACGGTACCTCGACCTCGTCCGTCAACTTCCCCGAAGTGGCGCTGCCGGCCCATGGCGGCAAGCACCGCCTGCTGCACATCCACCGCAACGTGCCGGGCGTGCTGTCGGAGATCAACAAGATCTTCTCCGACAACAACATCAACATCGCCTCGCAGTACCTGCAGACCAATGACAAGGTCGGCTATGTCGTGACCGACATCGACGCGGCCTCGTCCGACCTGGCGCTGGAGAAGCTGCTGCAGGTGCCGGGCACCATCCGCAGCCGGGTGCTGTTCTGATGCCTGGTGCTTGGCCCGGAGGCTGTTTGTGAGCGCCGCGGCGCCCCCTTCTGCCAGCGAAGTCGAGGCGATGGTGGCGCTGTTCCGGGCCGGGCAACTGGAGCAGATGCTCCCTTTGGCTGAGGCATTCACAGGTCGCTATCCGCAACACGGCCTGGGCTGGATGCTGTCGGCTGCGGCACACAAAGCGGCCAAGCGGCTGCAGGATGCGCTGCGCGCCCAACTGCAGGCGGTGGCGGTGATGCCGCCGAAGGCTGAGTTGTTCAGCAACCTTGGCAACATCCAGTACGCGTTGGGGCAATGGGCCGAGGCGGAGGAGAGTTACCAAGCCGCCTTGCGCCTGGATGCACACCACCTGAATGCGCACTACAACTACGGCCTGATGCTGCTTGACCTCGAAAGAGGGCGCGAAGCCGAACTCCACCTGCAGCAGCTTGCACGCGTGGAGCCGCAGAATCCAGACCTGCTTCGTCGTCTCGGCCATGCCCAGTTGCTGCAACACCGGTTGCTGCAGGGCCGGGAGTTGCTGCGCCATTCCCTGGCACTGCAGGCGGATAGCGCCGAGGCGGCATCCTCGCTTAGCTATGCCGAGTTGCGCCTGGGGAATTGGGACGCCGCCGTGGCGGCGGCGCACGAAGCCGTTCGCTGTGCGCCGGAAAATCCGCTGTATCTCGGCAATCTGCTGTTCGTGCTGGAGTACGGCCCATTGGCGCGCGCAGAGGCTTTAGCACTGGCTCGCAGCTACGGCCAGATGGTGTCGGCCACGGCAGCCGCTTCGCGCTATCGACACTGGGCTGTCTCGGCCGGCGTGCCCTTGCGGGGGCCGCTGCGCGTGGGATTTGTCTCAGGCGACTTCAGGAATCATCCGGTCACTTTCTTCCTGCTCGCGTGGCTGAGGCACCTCGACCCGGCGCGCGTGGAGTGTCATGGCTACGCAACCATGCCTTTCGAGGATGACTACACGCGCGAGTTGCGGTCTTCCATGGCATCGTGGCAACTCCTGCCCGCAGGTGACGATGTCCTGGCTGCGCGCCGGATCCATGAGGACGGCATACATATTCTGGTCGATCTCACGGGGCACAGCGGCCATGGAAGGCTTCCGGTTTTTGCCTATAAGCCGGCTCCGGTACAGGTCGCGTGGCTAGGATATTTCGCCACGACTGGGCTGCCGGAGATGGACGTGGTACTGGCAGACCCCGTCAGCGTGCCGGCCGAGGATGAGTGGCATTTCACGGAGCGCGTGCACCGGCTGCCGCATACCCGGCTCTGCTTCTCCCCACCGTTGACGGCGGTCGAGGCAGCGCCTTCGCCGGCCGAGACCGCCGGCCATGTGACCTATGGGTGCTTTCAGCCCTTGTCCAAAGTGAGCGATCTCGTACTGCAGACCTGGGCTCGCATCATGGCGAGGGTGCCAACCGCGCGTTTGCGCTGGCAGCATGCGACCTTTGCCGATGCCGGCGCTTGTGCCGCCATGCGGGAGCGGTGGTCAGCGCTGGGCTTGCCGCCAGCGCAACTGAATTTGAGCGCAGGCCAGGACCGGATTGGCTATCTCGAAGCCTATCGCCACGTTGACCTGGTGCTGGACACCTTTCCATTCCCAGGTGGAACCACCACATGCGAGGCCCTCTGGATGGGCGTCCCGACCCTGACTTTGCGTGGGCACAGCATGGTGTCCCGCCAGGGGGCGGGCCTCATGGCGGCGGCGGGACTGTCCCAGTGGGTGGTGGACGATCTGGCTCAGTACGAGGAGCGAGCCGTTGCTTTGGCGCTGGATCTGCCTGCACTTATTGCCCTGCGCGCCGGCATGCGGGAAAGGGTCTGCGCATCGCCGCTGTTTGACGGAGCGCGCTTTGCGCTCGACGTCCAGCAGGCGTTCGAGGAGATATGGCGTGCCTCGGCCACGGCTGAGACCGCCGAGGCGCCACGCTCACGCCACTGACGCAAAGGGGGCGGTTTTCGGCGTCTGCCGGGGCACGGGCGTCTACCAGATGGTTCCGCCTGCGTCTACCCGGCCGAACCGTTAAAATCCCGCTCCCGAGGCCCATGGGCGCATGCTGCGCCCACCCCAGGTAATCCCCCGATGAATGCTCCCACTGCCCTGGCGGCGCTGTTGTCACAGGCCGAAGGGCCTGCGCGACTGCGCGAGATCCCCTACAACTACACCTCGTTTTCCGACCGCGAGATCGTGATTCGCCTGCTGGGCGAGCGCGCCTGGGAGGTGCTGCTGCAGTTGCGCGGCGAGCGGCAGACCGGGCGATCCGCCCGCATGCTGTATGAGGTGCTGGGCGACATCTGGGTGGTGCAGCGCAATCCCTACCTGCAGGACGACCTGCTGGACAACCCCAAGCGCCGGCGCCAGTTGGTGGATGCGTTGCGGCACCGTCTGGCCGAGGTCGGCAAGCGCCGCACGCCGGGCGCCGACGCGCAGCGCGATGCTGTGGTGGTGGAGCTGCTGGGCTTGGTCGAGGGCGCCATCCGCAGCTTTGATGCGGAATTTGCAGCCGTGGCCGATCTGCGCCGTCAGGCGCAGCGCAGCCTGGGCCGGCTCACGGCCAAGGACAACATCAAGTTCGACGGGCTGTCGCGCGTGGCCCACGTCACCGACGCCACCGACTGGCGCGTGGAATATCCCTTTGTCGTGCTCTGTCCCGACACCGAGGCTGAAATGGCCGGCATGGTCAAGGGCTGCATCGAGCTGGGCCTGACCATCATCCCGCGCGGCGGCGGCACCGGCTATACCGGCGGCGCGATCCCGCTGACCTGGAAGAGCGCGGTCATCAACACCGAAAAGCTGGAGGCCATGACCGAGGTCGAGATGGTCTCGCTGCCCGGCCTGGACCAGCCCGTACCCACCATCTGGACCGAGGCCGGCGTGGTCACCCAGCGCGTGGCCGACGCGGCCGAGCGCGCGGGCTTTGTGTTTGCGGTCGACCCGACCTCGGCCGAAGCCTCTTGCGTGGGCGGCAACATCGCCATGAACGCCGGCGGCAAGAAGGCTGTGCTGTGGGGCACGGCGCTGGACAACCTGGCGTCCTGGCGCATGGTCACGCCTGATGCGCAGTGGCTGGAAGTCACCCGCATCGGCCACAACCTGGGCAAGATCCATGACGCCGAAATGGCCAGCTTCGAGCTGCGCTACTTCGAGGCCGACGGCAAGACGCCGATCCGCACCGAGCGCCTGGACATCCCCGGCAAGACTTTCCGCAAGGAAGGCCTGGGCAAGGACGTGACCGACAAGTTCCTGTCGGGCCTGCCCGGCATCCAGAAGGAAGGCTGCGATGGCCTGATCACCAGTGGCCGCTGGATCGTGCACCGCATGCCGCAGCACACCCGCACGGTGTGCCTGGAGTTCTTTGGCAATGCCAAGGACGCAGTGCCCAGCATCGTCGAGATCAAGGACTTCATGTTCGCCGAGCAGAAGCGCTCGGGCGTGCTGCTGGCCGGCCTGGAGCATCTGGACGACCGCTACCTGAAGGCGGTTGGCTACGCCACCAAGTCGAAGAAGCACGGTGGCTTGCCGAAGATGGTGCTGTTTGGCGACATCAGTGGCGACAACGCCGACGACGTGGCGCGCGCCACCTCCGAGGTGGTGCGCATCGCCAACTCGCGCAGCGGCGAAGGCTTCATCGCCATCAGCCCCGAGGCGCGCAAGAAGTTCTGGCTGGACCGCAAGCGCACGGCCGCCATCAGCAAGCACACCAACGCCTTCAAGATCAATGAAGACGTGGTGATCCCGCTGCCGCGCATGGCCGAGTACACCGACGGTATCGAGCGCATCAACATCGAGCTGAGCCTGCGCAACAAGTTGAAGCTCTGCGACGCGCTGGAAGACTTCTTCGCGCGCGGCAAGCTGCCGTTGGGCAAGAGCGACGACGCCAACGACATTCCCTCGGCCGAGCTGCTGGAAGACCGCGTGGCCCAGGCCGTGGCGCTGCTGCAGGAAGTGCGGGCGCAATGGGCCGGCTGGCTGCAGGACGTGGAGGCGCTGTTCCCGCAGTTGCAGGACCACAGCCTGCGCGCGAGCTGGAAGGTACAGATCCGCCAGCCGCTGCAGAAGATCTTTGGCGGGGGTGAATTTTTGCCGTTGCTGGACGAGGTCAATGCCATCCACCAGCGCGTGCTCAAGGGCCGCGTCTGGGTGGCGCTGCACATGCACGCCGGCGACGGCAATGTGCACACCAACCTGCCGGTCAACAGCGACGACTACGACATGCTGCAGACCGCGCACGAGGCGGTGGCCCGCATCATGGTGCTGGCGCGCAGCCTGGATGGCGTGATCTCGGGCGAGCACGGCATTGGCATCACCAAGCTCGAATTCCTCACCGACGAAGAGCTGCAGCCCTTCACTGACTACAAGGCCCGGGTCGACCCGGAAGGCCGCTTCAACAAGGGCAAGCTGCTGCGCAACAGTGCCGTAGGTGCACGCCATGCCGACCTGAGCCATGCCTACACGCCCAGCTTCGGGCTCATGGGCCACGAGTCGCTGATCATGCAGCAGAGCGACATCGGCGCCATCGCCGACTCGGTCAAGGACTGCCTGCGCTGCGGCAAGTGCAAGCCGGTGTGCGCCACGCACGTGCCGCGCGCCAACCTGCTCTACAGCCCGCGCAACAAGATCCTGGCGACCTCGCTGCTGGTCGAGGCCTTCCTGTATGAGGAACAGACCCGGCGCGGCGTCAGCATCAAGCACTGGCAGGAGTTCGAGGACGTGGCCGACCACTGCACGGTCTGCCACAAGTGCCTGTCGCCCTGCCCGGTGAAGATCGACTTCGGCGACGTGTCCATGAACATGCGCAACCTGCTGCGCAAGATGGGCCAGAAGACTTTCCGCCCCGGCAATGCCGCGGCCATGTTCTTCCTGAACGCGACCAACCCCGAGACCATCAAGTTCATGCGCGGCGCCATGGTGGGCGTGGGCTTCAAGGCCCAGCGCGCCGCCAACAAGCTGCTGGGCAGCCTGGCTCGCAAGCAGACCGCGCACCCACCGGCCACGGTGGGCAAGGCTCCGCTGAAAGAGCAGGTGATCCACTTCATCAACAAGAAGATGCCGGGCGGCCTGCCCAAGAAGACGGCGCGTGCGCTGCTGGATATCGAGGACCGCGACTACGTCCCCATCATCCGCAACCCGCAGGCCACCACGGCCGAGACCGAGGCGGTGTTCTATTTCCCCGGCTGCGGCTCCGAGCGCCTGTTCAGCCAGGTTGGGCTGGCCACGCAGGCCATGCTCTGGCATGCGGGCGTGCAGACCGTGCTGCCGCCGGGCTACCTGTGCTGCGGCTACCCGCAAAAGGGCAGCGGCCAGTTCGATGCGGCCGACAAGATCATCACCGACAACCGAGTGCTGTTCCACCGCGTAGCCAACACGCTCAACTACCTGGACATCAAGACCGTGGTGGTGAGCTGCGGCACCTGCTACGACCAGTTGCAGGGCTATGAGTTCGACAAGATATTCCCGGGCTGCCGCATCATCGACATCCACGAATATTTGCTGGAAAAGGGCATCACCCTGGCCGGCAAGGACGCCTACCTGTACCACGATCCCTGCCACACGCCCATGAAGCTGCAGGACCCGATGAAGACCGTGAAGGCCCTGGTGGGCGACAACGTGCTCAAGAGCGAGCGCTGCTGCGGCGAATCCGGCACGCTGGGTGTGACCCGGCCCGACATCTCGACCCAGATCCGCTTCCGCAAGGAAGAGGAGCTGAAGAAGGACGAAGCCGCCTTGCGCATCAAGGCTGATCTGCCGGCCGAGTCCAACGTCAAGATCCTCACCAGTTGCCCAAGCTGCCTGCAAGGCCTGACCCGCTACGGCAACGACCTGAACAACGGCTTGCTAGAAGCCGATTACATCGTGGTCGAGATGGCGCGCCAGATCCTGGGCGAAGAATGGATGCCGCAGTACGTGGCAGCCGCCAACCAGGGCGGCATTGAGCGGGTGCTGGTATGAGTTGCCCGCTGTGCGAAGGCCACGGCGGCACGCTGGTCTGGAGCGGTCCCAAGTTCCGTGTGATCCGGGCCGATGAGTTCGGCTTCCCGGCCTTTTACCGGCTGGTCTGGCAGGAGCACGTGGCCGAGTTCTCTGACCTGTCGGTGGAAGACCGCTTCCTCTGCATGGAAGCGGTGGCCGCAGTTGAGCAGGTGCTGCGCCGCGAGCTGCGGCCGGCCAAGGTCAATCTGGCGGCGCTGGGCAACCTGGTGCCGCATCTGCACTGGCACATCATTGCGCGCTTTGAGGACGACAGCCATTTCCCTGGCTCCGTCTGGGCGCCGCCGGTGCGGCCACGCGACACGGCGCACGAGGCCGCGTTGGCACGGCGCCTGCCTGCGGTCGATGCCGCCATCGCGGCGCGCCTGTCGGCAGCGCAGGCTGTCGGGGCATGATCAGCCCTTTGTCTTGACGGGAGCATGCACATGGCCGGATTGACTGCAGGCGGCGCCACGCCAGAAGCCATCACTTTGCACGGCGCGTCGCGCGTGCTGGAGGTGGTCTTCTCTGATGGCGCGCACTTCCGGCTGCCGTTCGAGCTGCTGCGCGTGTTCTCGCCCTCGGCCGAAGTGCAGGGCCACGGGCCGGGCCAGGAGACGCTGCAGACCGGCAAGCGCGAGGTCGGCATTACCGCGCTGGAGCCGGTCGGTAACTACGCGGTCCAGCCCACCTTCAGCGACGGCCACAGCACCGGCATCTACACCTGGGCCTACCTCTATGAGCTGGGCGCGCAGCAGGCCGAGCGTTGGGCCGGCTACGAGGCGCGTCTGGCCGCCGCCGGTGTGGATCGCGATGCGCCCATGCCGCAGCGCGGCGGTGCGGGCTGCAGCAGCCACGGCTGAATTGCGGCACACCGCGTGCGCGCAGCAGGCCCGCTTGCAACATCTGGTTGCTATAAAATATATAGCTAATAGCCGGCGTACAGCCTGGGTTTTGGCGGTTTTTCTTTTAAAAATACTACCCGCGATGCCCCGTCGGCATGGCGGGGCTCTCGCCTACGGTTCACCCTTTCCCTCCTAGCATCGCATCTATGAGCACCACGCATTTCGGATTTGAGTCAGTTGAAGAGCAGGAAAAAGCGCGCAAGGTGCGCAGCGTCTTCGACTCGGTTGCGCCCAAGTACGACGTGATGAACGATCTGATGTCCGGTGGCCTGCACCGCGCGTGGAAGGCCTACACCGTCATGGTGGCCAACGTGCGCGAAGGCCAGCAGGTGCTCGACATCGCTGGTGGCACTGGCGACCTGGCCCTGGCCTTCTCCAAAAAAGTCGGCCGCAGCGGCCGTGTGGTGCACACCGACATCAACGCCGCCATGCTCTCCACCGGCCGCAACCGGCTGCTGGATGCGGGCGTGGTGCTGCCCACGGCGGTCTGCGATGCAGAGCAGCTTCCCTTTCCCGACCAGCATTTCGATCTGGTCAGCGTGGCCTTTGGCCTGCGCAACATGACGCACAAGGACCAGGCGCTGGCCGAGATGTGTCGCGTACTCAAGCCCGGCGGCAAGCTGCTGGTGCTGGAGTTCTCAAAAGTGGCAAAGCCGCTGGAGAAGGTCTATGACTGGTACTCCTTCAGCGTGCTGCCGCGGCTGGGCAAGCTGGTGGCGGGCGATGACGCCAGCTACCGCTACCTGGCCGAATCGATCCGCATGCACCCAGGTCAACAAGAACTCAAACAGCTGATGCAGAAAAGCGGCTTTGGCCATGTGGACTATCACAACATGACCGGCGGCGTGGCCGCCTTGCATGTTGGAATCAAGTGCTGAGCCGCGCGCAGGCGCACGGCATTGGCATGTATCCCATAACAAGGAGAGCAATATGGTGAAAATTTGGTCAGCTGTGCTGGTAGCCGCGTTGCTGCTGGGCAGTTTCGACGCAGAAGCGCGTCGCATGGGGGGCGGCAGCTCGGTGGGGCGCCAGTCCAGCAACGTGACGCAGCGTGAAGCCGTGCGCACACCGCCGGCAGGTACCCAGAATGCGGCGCCGTCGCAGGCTGCACCGGCAGCCCCCGCTGGCGCAGGCGCGGCCGCCGCGGCCCCGCGCAAGCCCTGGGCTGGCATGCTGGGCGGTTTGGCCGCAGGCCTGGGCCTGGCCTGGCTCGCGCACTCGCTCGGCCTGGGCGGCGCTTTCGGTCAGGTGCTGATGTTCCTGCTGCTGGGCCTGGTGGTGATGGGTGTGGTCGGCATGGTGATGCGTGCGCGTCGCAACAGCCAGGGGCAGGGCAATGGTGGTGGTGCATCGCCCTTCGCCTTCCAGGGCGCAACTGCGGGCCCGGCACCGGTGCCTGACGCACCGCGCCAGTACAACCCGGCCAAGATCGGCAACGACGCCTCGGCCCGCCCCTGGGAAAACCAGGCAACGGCCTTCGACGCCCGCCCGGCGGGTGCCGAGTCTGGCTCCATGATCGGCTCGGCCTTGGGTGGCGCAGCGGCTTCGGCTTCTGCACTCAGCGGTTCGCAGTCCTGGGGGGTGCCGGCCGGTTTCGATGCCGATGGCTTCCTGACGGCCGCCAAGCGCAACTTCGTCACGCTGCAAGACGCCTGGGACCGCTCCGACATCAGCTCGCTGCGCTCCATGATGACCGACAGCATGCTGAGCGAGATCCGCACCCAGTTGGCGGATCGCGAGCAGCACATCGGCGGCGCGACCAACAAGACCGATGTCGTGATGCTCGAAGCCCAACTGCTGGGCATCGAAGAAGTGAGCGATGGCTACCTGGCCAGCGTAGAGTTCTCCGGCATGATCCGCGAAGAACCCTCGGCCGGCCCAAGCCCGTTCCGCGAAGTGTGGAACATGAGCAAGCCCAAGAGCGGCAGCTCCGGCTGGCTGGTCGCTGGCGTCCAGGCACTGCAGTAGGCGAGCGAAGCTCGCCCAGCCCAAGGACACCGCGGATCCGGCTTTGCCGGTCCGCCGGTGTCGCCCCCTCGAAGGGGGTTGGCGCAGCGACACGCAGTGCGCGAGGCCTGGGGTGGGCTTCATAATCGGGGACTATGGCTACACCACAGTCCCCTTTTTCGTTTTTGGATGGATTCGTCCAGCGGATCGGCGCAAATCTGCAGCCGCCCTCGTGGCTGGTGGATGAGGTCCAGCACCGCGCCGTGCTGTTCCTCAACCACGTACTGCAACAAGAGCCCGAGGCCATGGCGCGCCTGGCGCGCCAGAAGGGCCGCGTGGCGCTGGTCCAATGGCGCCGCTTCACCCTGCGCCTGTCGTTCACTCCGGCTGGCCTGCTGGATCGGGCGCCCGATGGCGCGGTGCCCGACCTCACCCTGACCGTTACTGACGACTCCCCCTTCACTTTGGCGCAGGCGGCATTGCGCAGCGAGAAGCCGGCCGTGCGCATCGAAGGCGATGTACAGCTCGCCGCCGAAATCAACTGGCTGGCGGACAACCTGCGCTGGGACATCGAGGAAGACCTGGCGCGCGTGATCGGTGATGCGCCCGCCCACAACGTCATGCGCCTGGTGCGCCAGGCCGGTGGGGCGTTGCGGCAGTTCGTCGCCAAGCGCCGTGGCGACAGTGCTCCGGCGGATGGAGCTCCGCCCGCACCATGAGGCGCTTTTTCCGGGGTGCCTACATTCTCTGGGTGGTCTTGCGCCACGGCCTTGATGAACTGGTCCTGACGAGCTTCAGCCAGCCCTGGCTGCGCCGCGTGACCCGTGTTGTCACCTTCGGCCGCAGCTTTGATGTGCCGCGCGGGCAACGCCTGCGTGAGGCGCTGGAGCATCTGGGGCCGATCTTCGTGAAGTTCGGCCAGGTGCTGTCGACCCGGCGCGACCTGATGCCTACCGACATCGCCGACGAACTGGCGCACCTGCAGGACCGGGTGCCGCCGTTTCCCGCCGAGGTAGCCGTGGCGACCATCGAGCGCGCGTTCCGCCGGCCGCTCAGCGAGATCTTCACCAGCTTTGAGCAGGTGCCGGTGGCCAGTGCCTCGATCGCCCAGGTGCATTTCGCCACGCTGCTCGACAGCGAAGGCCGCGAGCGCGAGGTGGCCGTCAAGGTGCGCCGCCCGGGCATGCTGCCGGCTATTGAGAAAGACCTGTCGCTGATGGCCATGATGGCACGCTGGGTCGAGAGCCTGTCGGCCGATGGCAAGCGCCTGAAGCCGCGTGAGGTGGTGGGCGAATTCAACAAGTACCTGCACGACGAGCTGGACTTCGTCCGCGAGGCGGCCAACGCTGCTCAGTTGCGGCGCAACATGACCGATGTCGATCTGGTGCGTATCCCCGAGATCTTCTGGGACTTCTGCCATCCCGATGTGATGGTGATGGAGCGCATGAAGGGCGTGCCGATCAACCAGATCGAGCGCTTGCGCGCGGCCGGGGTGGACATCAAGAAGCTGGCCCGCGATGGCGTCACCATCTTCTTCACCCAGGTGTTTCGCGACGGCTTCTTCCATGCCGACATGCACCCGGGCAACATCCAGATCAGCCTGGAGCCTGAGCACTTCGGCAGCTATGTGCTGCTGGACTTTGGCATTGTCGGCACGCTGACCGAGTTCGACAAAGAGTACCTGGCGCAGAACTTCACCGCCTTCTTCCGCCGCGACTACAAGCGCGTGGCTGAGTTGCACGTGGAGTCTGGCTGGGTGCCGCCCGATACGCGGGTGGATGAGCTGGAGTCCGCCATCCGCGCCGTCTGCGAGCCTTACTTTGACCGCCCGCTCAAGGACTTGTCGCTGGGCATGGTGCTGATGCGCCTGTTCCAGACCTCGCGCCGCTTCCAGGTAGAGATCCAGCCGCAACTGGTGCTGCTGCAGAAGACGCTGCTCAACATCGAAGGCCTGGGCCGCCAGCTCGACCCGGAGCTTGACTTGTGGAGTACGGCCAAGCCATTTCTTGAGAAATGGATGATCGACCAGATCGGCCCGAAGAAGCTTTTTAAGCAGCTGAGGGAGCAGGCGCCGCGCTACGCCAAGATGCTGCCCGAGCTCCCGCGCCTGTTCTACGAGTACCTGCACCGCCACCCGGCGGACGAGCGCCAGCGGCGGGACCTGGAGGCGCTGCTGCGCGCCCAGCAGCGCACCAACCGCCTGCTGTGGGTGCTGGTGTTGGGTGGCACGGTACTTGTATTGGCTTTGCTGGCCACGCTGTTGCTGGCGTGGCACAGGATCCTGTAGGCCTCTTCTCCTTTTAGCCGCCCCTTTCATAATCCGCGCTTTTGTCCAAGGACGCGTTGTGCTGCTGAGCCTGGTTTTTCTCTATCTGCTGGTCACCATCGGCATCGGGCTGCTGGCTGCCAGGCGCGTCAAGAACACGGCGGACTTCGCCGTAGCCGGCCGGCATCTGCCGCTGGCGATGATCGTCACCACCACCTTTGCTACCTGGTTCGGGTCTGAGACGGTGTTGGGCATCCCGGCCAAGTTCATTGATGGTGGGCTCAATGGCGTCATCGAGGACCCGTTTGGTGCCGGCACCTGCCTGATCCTGGTCGGCGTGTTCTTTGCCGCCAAGCTCTACCGCATGTCGCTGCTGACCATCAGCGACTACTACCGTGAGCGCTACGGCCGCGGCGTGGAAGTGGTGTGCTCGCTGATCATCATGCTCAGCTACCTGGGCTGGGTGTCGGCCCAGGTCACGGCGCTGGGGCTGGTGTTCAATGTGTTGTCGGCCGGCGCCATTCCCATACCGCTGGGCATGGTGATCGGGGTGGTGTCCATCCTGGCTTACACGCTCTTTGGCGGCATGTGGTCGGTGGCCATCACCGATTTCATGCAGATGATCATCCTGGTCGCCGGCCTGGCGATCCTGGCGGTGTTTGCCGGCCGCATGGCCGGCGGCGCCGACAAGGTGGTGGAATTTGCCATGAGCCGGGACTTGTTCCGCTTCTGGCCCGAGCCGCGCCTGCACGACATCATCTTCTTCTTTGCCGCAGCCATCACCATGATGCTGGGCTCGATACCGCAGCAGGACGTGTTCCAGCGCGTGATGTCGGCCAACGGCGAGTACGCAGCCACCCGCGGCCCGGTGATCGGCGGCGTCTGCTACATCCTGTTTGCCTTCGTGCCCATGTTCCTGGTGGCAAGCGCGCTGCTGATCATGCCGGAGCAGGCCCAGGCGTTGCTCAAGGAAGATCCGCAGAAAGTGCTGCCCACGCTGGTGCTGCAGAAAATGCCCTTCGTGATGCAGGTGCTCTTTTTCGGTGCGCTGCTGTCGGCCATCAAGTCCACCGCCTCGGCCACCTTGCTGGCGCCCAGCGTGACCTTCACTGAGAACATCTGGCGCCAGTTCCGCCCCGGCCGCTCGGACCGCGAGAACCTGCGCACCATGCGCATCACCGTGCTGATCTTCAGCTGCTGTGTGCTGGCCTACGCCATCTTCATGGAAGGCACGCCCATCTATGAGATGGTGTCTGGTGCCTATCAGGTCACTCTGGTCGGGGCCTTTGTGCCGCTGGTTTTTGGCCTGTACTGGAAGCGCGCCACCACCCAGGGGGCGGTACTGTCCATCGTCTTGGGGCTGCTGGCCTGGGTGGTCGGGATGGCCACGCCCTTGGGCGAAGTGTTCCCGGCCCAACTGGCGGGCGTGCTGGCGGCCCTGGTCGGCATGCTGGCGGGTTCGCTGGCGCCGCAACTGCTGCGCAATGCCCACCGGCCGCACCTTCCGGTGGAAGGGATGCACTGACGACGGCAGGCATAGGGGCGCCGCCTATAATCGAGGGTTTTGTTGGCCGGCCCGGCCAACTATTGATTTTCGGTTTTTACCCCACTGTCATGCCCCTTTACGCCTACAAATGCGAGTCCTGCGGGTTCAGCAAGGATGCACTGCAGAAGATGTCGGACGCGCCGCTCACGGTCTGCCCGTCCTGCGGCGCTGACACGTTTCGCAAGCAGGTGACGGCTGCGGGTTTTCAGCTCAAGGGCTCGGGTTGGTACGTGACCGACTTCCGCGACGGCAACAAGGCCGGTGCTGGCAAGAGTGGCGGCGACAAGCCGGCCGACGCAGCCAAGCCCGAGGGCGCTGCTGCGGCACCCAAGGCCGACGCCCCGGCGGCGGCTCCAGCGGCTGCTGCAACCCCTGCGCCTGCGCCCAGCAGCGGCGGCGGCGACAGCTAAGGCGGACTGGATGACTGCCTTGCGCAAATGGTTGTTTGCGGGCCTGCTGGTCATCGTGCCGCTGGCGATCACCATCTGGGTGCTCGACTGGATCGTCGGCACGCTGGATCAGACGCTGCTGATCCTGCCGGCCACCTGGCATCCCGACCGTTTGCTGGGCTTTCACATTCCCGGTTTTGGCGTGGTGTTGACGCTGCTGATCCTGCTGGTGGTCGGTGCTGTCACCAGCAACTTCGTCGGCAAGCAGTTGGTGCGCTGGGGTGACTCGGTGCTTGGCCGCATCCCGGTGGTGCGCTCGATCTACACCAGCGTCAAGCAGGTGTCGGACACGCTGTTCTCCGAGAGCGGCAATGCCTTTCGCACTGCGGTGCTGGTGCAGTGGCCGCGCGAGGGCGTGTGGACGGTGGGCTTTGTCACCGGTTCACCAGGCGGCGATGTTGCCACCTACCTGCGCGACGATTTCCTGAGCGTCTATGTGCCCACCACGCCGAACCCCACCGGCGGCTATTTCGTCATGCTGCGGCGCAGCGACTGCATCGAACTGGACATGAGCGTCGATGCCGCGCTCAAGTACATCGTGTCCATGGGCGTGGTCGTGCCTGTCGGCCCGTCTCAACCCAAGTAACGTAACGCGCCGCGACGGCGCCGGAATCTCACTATGGCTATGCGCTCCCACTACTGCGGTCTTGTGACCGAAGCCCTCCTGGGCCAAACCGTCACCCTCTGCGGCTGGGTGAACCGCCGCCGCGACCATGGCGGTGTCATCTTCATCGACCTGCGCGACCGCGAAGGTTATGTGCAGGTGGTGTGCGACCCGGACCGTGCCGAGACCTTCAAGGTCGCCGAAGAAGTCCGCAACGAGTTCTGCGTGCAGATCAAGGGCATCGTGCGCGAGCGCCCGGCTGGCACCGTCAACGATGGCCTGAAGAGCGGCAAGATCGAAGTGCTGGCGCATGAGCTGGTGGTGCTGAACGCCTCCGTCACGCCGCCGTTCCAGATCGACGACGAGAACCTGAGCGAAACCACGCGCCTGACCCATCGCGTGCTGGACCTGCGCCGCCCCTACATGCAGAACAACCTCATGCTGCGCTACAAGGTGGCGATGGAGGTGCGCAAGTTCCTGGACGGCCACGGCTTCATCGACATCGAGACGCCGATGCTGACCAAGAGCACACCTGAAGGGGCGCGCGACTACCTGGTGCCCAGCCGCGTGCATGACGGCCATTTCTTTGCGCTGCCGCAGTCGCCCCAGCTGTTCAAGCAATTGCTGATGGTGTCGGGCTTTGACCGCTACTACCAGATCACCAAGTGCTTCCGCGACGAAGACCTGCGCGCCGACCGCCAGCCGGAATTCACGCAGATCGATATCGAGACCTCGTTTCTGACGGAAGAGGACATCCGCGAGCTGTTCCAGGAAATGATCGTCAAGGTGTTCAAGAACACGTTGGGCGTGGATCTGGGCGAATTCCCGATCATGACCTACCAGGATGCCGCGCACCGCTTCGGTTCCGACAAGCCGGACCTGCGCGTCAAGCTCGAATTCACCGAGCTGACCGATGTCATGGGCGATGTCGACTTCAAGGTCTTCTCGGGCGCCGCCAACATGAAGGGCGGCCGCGTGGTGGCCCTGCGCGTGCCCGGCGGCGCGCGCGAGGTCGGCGGCCTGAGCCGTGGCGAAATCGACGCCTACACTGAATTCGTCAAGATCTACGGCGCCAAGGGCCTGGCCTACATCAAGGTCAATGAACTGGCCAAGGGCCGCGATGGCCTGCAGTCGCCGATCGTGAAGAACATCCACGACAAGGCGATTGCCGAGATCCTCAAGCGTACTGGCGCACAGGACGGCGACCTACTGTTCTTTGGTGCCGACAAGGAAAAAGTCGTCAACGACGCCATCGGCGCGCTGCGCATCAAGATCGGCCACAGCGAGTTCGGCAAGAAGAACGGCCTGTTCGAAGACCGTTGGGCACCGCTGTGGGTGGTGGACTTCCCGATGTTCGAGTACGACGACGAAGCCGACCGCTGGAACGCCGTGCACCACCCCTTCACCGCCCCCAAGGACGGCCATGAGGACTGGATGGTGACCGATCCGGGCAAATGCATCTCCAAGGGCTACGACATGGTCCTGAACGGCTGGGAAATGGGTGGCGGCTCGGTCCGTATCCACCGTGCCGACGTGCAGAAGAAGGTGTTCGACGCGCTCAAGATCACGCCCGACGAAGCACAGGAGAAGTTCGGCTTCCTGCTCGACGCACTGCAGTACGGCGCGCCGCCGCACGGTGGTCTGGCCTTCGGCCTGGACCGCATCGTCACCCTGATGACCAAGGCCGAGTCGATCCGCGACGTGATCGCCTTCCCCAAGACCCAGCGTGCCCAGTGCCTGCTGACCCAGGCGCCGAGCGTGGTCGACGAGAAGCAATTGCGCGAGCTGCACATCAAGCTGCGCAACCCGGTGGCGGCCGCGTAATATTGCGCCGTCCTGTAGAAAAGGCACCTTCGGGTGCCTTTTTTTCGCTCTCTGCCTCGCCTATGCAAGCTCCTCGCCCATTCAAACTCCCGCAGTCCGTGCTGGTGGTGATCCATACCGCCGCTCTGGACGTGCTGCTGATCCGCCGCACTGACGCTGGCGAGCACTGGCAGTCGGTCACCGGCAGCAAGGATCATCTGCAGGAGGATTTCCGCGAAACGGCGATCCGCGAGGTGGCCGAGGAAACAGGCATTGCCGCCCTGGGCACGGGCTGCGTGCTAACCGATTGGCAACTGGAGAACGTCTACCCGATCTACCCGCAGTGGCGCCACCGCTATGCGCCGGAGGTCACGCACAACACCGAGCACCTGTTTGGCCTGCGCGTGCCGGCCGGCACGCCGGTGCGCCTGGCACCGCGTGAGCACACGGATTTTGAGTGGCTGCCTTATCGCGCGGCGGCGGACCGCTGCTTTTCACCCTCGAATGCGGAGGCGATCCTGATGCTGCCGCGTTTTGCTTAGCCTACCGCCGGTGACAGTGCGGGCAGCTCGGTCGCCACACGCAGCGTCAGGCCGCCTGGCTGCCGGCGGTCCTGGGTCAGTGTGGCGCGGCGCGGCGGTGTACCGCAGTTGCTGCGCAGTTCGGCGATGCCGGCCTGCAGCGTCGCCGCGTCAGGAATGCGGGCGCGGTGCCGGGCCAGGACTTGCTGGGCAAGGTCGGCGAGCTTGCCGTTGAGCGTGGCCTGCGCCGCCTGCTGCAGGCTGCGCACAGCATCCTGCGGCCGACCGGCCAGGCTCAGGGCCATGGCGCCTTCGGCCATCTGGTTGATCTGCAGGTGGCATTGGCGCAGCAAGTCCGCATGTGGCGCATGGGCCACGCAGGCGGTGGCCAGCAGTTCGCCCAGGCCGCGTGAGCTGGCATAGCGCAGGCCCAGGGTGCGCACCCAGTCGGTGCTGTCCGGCAGTTCGACCGAGGTGCTGACCAGCACGGACAGCAGGCCTGCGAGGTTGCAGGCGGCCTCGAAGTCGAAGTCGGGGCGGCGCATGGTGGCTACCAGAGCGCGCACGGATGCGACCGCAGCGCCCACCTGGCGCGAATGGATCAGTTGCAGGCAACCCACCACCTCGCGGAAGCGCTGCAGCCGCAGGTCTTCGGGTTGGCGCTCCTGCAGGCGCTGGAAGTCTGTAATGCAGCGATCCAGCGCCTTGCGGTCCTTGTCCTGGAACGAGGCAAAAGCCAGCAACACCAGGGATTGCGGGTCAAACATCTTGGAGCCGGCGCCCAGTGTCGCGGCACGGGCCAGCACGCGGCCGGCCGTGGCCCGGTCGCCAAGGTAGTAGGCCATCATCCCGTGCTTCTGCAGCCGCACCACCGAGTCGGGCGTGAGTTCGGCCGCGGTGCGGTAGGTTTCCAGGGCCTCATCGAAGCGGCCGAGCTCGACCTGTGCGGCACCCATCACGTCGTAGGCGTCGGCAAAGCCGTTGTCCTCGCCCAGCAGTCGCTCCAGCGTGCTGAGGGCTTTGACCGTCTGGCCCGATTCGATCTGAACCCGCGCCACGCCCAGTTTGGCCCAGGGCAGCGCCTTGGCCCGGATGACCGCCTTGCACAGCGCATGCGCCTCGTCGTGCCGGCCCAGGCGCAGCAGCAGCTCGGTGCCGATGCGCGCCGCATAGAGCCAGTAGGGCGCGCGCTTGTCGAAGCACTGCAGGCACAGCTGTGCGGCGCGGTCGAAGTCCTGAGCCTCGATGGCGGCGAAGATCGGCTGCAGGTGGGCCTTGCGCAGCCGGGCCGCATTCAGCCGTTCGAACAGCGCAGCAGCGGTGAAGGGCTTGAGCAGATAGCCGTCGAGTGCGGACTCCGCCGCCTCGGCCACGCTGGCATAGGAAGCCTCGCCGGTCACCATGAAGAAGACGGTGGAGAAGGGCAGTAACTGTGCGCGCCGCAGGTCGTCCAGCAAGGCCTGGCCTGAATAGCCGTCGTCGCCGAAGCGCTGCTCGCACAGCACGAAGTCGAACTGCGTCAGCTCCAGCCGGGCCCGTGCCTCCAGCACGCGGTGGCACTGCGTCACCTTGCCAATGCCGTACTCGCGCAGCTGCGACACCAGGATGCCGCGCGACACCAGGTTGTTGTCAATGACCAGTGCCTGGCATTCGGAAATATTCTGCAGAGCGGGGGCCATGGCGTGGGTGGGCTGGGCGGCAGGGCCGCTGCAAATTGCAGCAATTTCGGTGCCCACGCCGGAGGGAAGGCAATGTTATCCCGTCACTGCTACCATGCCCGGATGTTGAAGAAGGCCGCTGCTCCCATGAATCCAGCCATACCCCCTGCCGGAGACCTCGACGAGGGCGTTCCGGTGTCGGTCAAGATCCGCGAGCGCATCGCCGCGGCGAAGCAACGCTTCAATGCCAACGACAACATCTCGGAATTCATCGAGCCGGGCGAGCTGGAGAAGCTGCTGGACGAGGTCGAGCACAAGATGCGCGGCGTACTCGACAGCATGGTGATCGACACCGCGTCTGACCACAACACCCGCAACACCGCGCGCCGCGTGGCCAAGATGTACATCAATGAGGTGTTCCGCGGCCGCTATGTGGGGGCGCCGCCCATCACCGAATTCCCCAACGCCGAGCGCCTGAACGAGCTGATGATCGTCGGCCCGATCACGGTGCGCAGCGCCTGCAGCCACCATTTCTGCCCGGTGATGGGCAAGATCTGGATCGGCGTCATGCCCAACGAGCACACCAACGTCATTGGCCTGTCCAAGTACGCGCGGCTGGTGGATTGGGTCATGGGTCGCCCGCAGATCCAGGAAGAGGCCGTGGTGCAACTGGCCGACCTGATTATGGACAAGACCCAGCCCGACGGACTGGCCATCGTCATGGAGGCCAGCCACTACTGCATGTCCTGGCGCGGCGTGAAGGAAATGGACAGCAAGATGATCAACTCCGTGATGCGCGGTGTGTTCCTGAAAGACGCCAATCTGCGGCGCGAATTCCTGTCGCTGATCCCTCGGAAAAACTGAAATGCTAGTCCGCCTGCTCTATGCCAGCCGTGCCGTGGACACCTCGCCCGCGGCGATCGAGTCCATCCTGGCCAAGTCGCGCGAGCACAACCCGGCCACGGGCATTACCGGCATCCTGTGCTATGGCCGCGGCATCTTCCTGCAGGCCATCGAGGGCAGCCGCACGGCGGTGAATGCGCTGTACGGCACCATCCTGCGCGATGCGCGCCACCAGGACGTGGAGCTGCTGCTGTTCGAGGAAATCAGCGAGCGCCGCTTTGGTGGCTGGACCATGGGGCAGGTCAACCTGTCGCGGCTCAACGCCTCCATCGTCCTCAAGTACTCCGAGAAGCCTGAGCTGGACCCGTATGCGGTGCCTGGCAGTGCCTCGCTGGCGCTGTTGGAAGAGCTGATGGCCACCGCCTCCATCGGCGGACGCCCCTGCTGAGCGGTGCTGACTGATAGGACACCGCCGAGGTGTCGCTAACCGCTTTTGCGCTCGTCATTCTGGCGGGCCTGATCCATGCCAGCTGGAACATCGCCGCCAAGAAGGCGGGCGGTGATTCGCGCTTTGCCTTCTTCACCAGCGTGGTGATGATGCTGTTCTGGGCACCCGTCGGCTGGTGGGTTGGGCGCGGCGTGGTGGGGCAGTGGGGCTGGACTGAATGGGCTTTTGTCACGATTAGCGGCGTGTTGCATGTGCTGTATTACGTGACCCTGCTGCGCGGCTACCGGCGTGCCGACCTGACCGTGGTCTACCCGATGGCGCGCGGCTCGGGGCCGCTGTTGTCCTCTACCGTGGCCATCGTGCTGTTGGGTGAGCATCTGTCGGCGTTGGGGGCCGTAGGCATTGTCGGCGTGGCAGTTGGCGTGTTCTTGATCGCGGGTGGCCCGGCGCTGCTGCGCGCGGCGCATGACCCGGCGCGCCGCGAGCGCGTGCACAAGGGCTTGATCTATGGCCTGGCCACCGGCGCCTTCATCGCCAGCTACACCGTGGTCGATGGCTATGCGGTCAAGGT